>NZ_GL636091.1:1064980-1723960 GCF_000186465.1 Streptococcus australis ATCC 700641
TTGTTTAACCTGAGCTAGTAGTGATTGGTCAAACCACCACAAATAGTATCCTCATCAATAATCCTTTCTATCCATTAACTTTTGGATATAGGATATCCTCCCAAGATTTGCTTCCATGAGTTAGATGAGTTGATTATCCTCAATCCTTGTTTGCCTCATTTTCTTTTACGAGATCGTTTTGTGAATCTTTTTCAGAGAGTTTTTGATCGATATACTTGTCAATGTTTTCGTAAAATTCCTTGGTCGCCTCACTATCTAATTTTGTCGAATTATGGACTTGATTGACTTTCAATTGAACAGATTCAATACCGTAAGAGGCTTGTTTTTGGCGAATGGTTTCTAATTCTTCTTCTGAAATCGGATCTCCAACAACTGTCAAGACCAATTCATTATTCCTTGACTTGTAGACTTGATTAATGACCGTATGATTAGCGAACTCTTTTCCTACAAACTGTTTGATCCCTTCTTTTCGCGCTTGATCCATCGTCAGAGTGACTGCTGAATAGCAGGCTGGAAGGACCAATAATACAATCAAGGATATCAACCCAATTTTCATTTTAATGTTTAGCTCATTAAATGAACTTAAGGGAGATTTTCTCATCAAAATTCTTGTTCCAACAATGTTGATTAGCATGATAAAGACACAGTTGATCAAGAAAAGATAGAGAGCTCCAAATAAGAATCGTACATTTCCATTAGCTAAACCATAACCTGCAGTACAGATAGGTGGCATTAGAGCAGTTGCAATGGCTACTCCTGGCACAATATTGTTTGCTTCTTTTTTCCTTGAACCAATAAAACCTGCTATCCCACCAGCAATAGCAATGAGAACATCCCAAATGGTTGGAGAGGTTCGTGCAATCAATTCGCTACTTGCATAAGATAAGGGAGAAATCCAGAAATATAGAGTCGAGACAAGCAAACTGACCAATACTTGAGTAAATAAAACCCCTAGAGATTGCTTGATTAAACGCGTATCAAAAATAGCTAAACCAAACCCCAGTCCAATAATCGGTGTCATAAGAGGGGAAATCAGCATGGCTCCAATAATGACAGCTGTTGAATTCATATTTAGACCTATAGAGGCAATAAAAATCGAACACATCAAAATCACTGTATCTCTTAATCGAACATGAAGGTCATCATATAGTTTCTCGCGGAATTCACGTGTTGAATAGTTTCTGGTCATTGGTTACTCCTTTTATTTCATATAATCTTGTTTCTGAATGGATGATGGTAGAGAGACTTATGTTCAATCTTACATACTTTAAATTCTCACCTATTATTCTTTTGAAAATTTTCCTTTAAGTAGCCATCAGTCCATCCTTAACATTATATCAAAAATTTCACAGCCTTTTTCTGAAGAAATCTATCAATTGAACAGATAGAGAAAGTCAGAAATTTTAGATTCCTTATTCAAGGAAAGAAGAACGGTATCTCCTCTGAAAGAAGATACCGTTTTAATGTTTAAACATGATGAGTGTGTTGCAGCAATCCTAGCTGATATCGCCAACAAATCTCGTGTTGAAAAATAACAGATAGAAAAGCTAGGCTTCAAACCTAGCTTTTTTGTGGATTGAAAATAATTATTCAAGCGCTATTTTAGTGACCTCTATGTTGTGATTATTATTTTTTCTATTGCACAACCTTTTTCTTTCTCTTTCTTTACAAATCAAAGTATAACTCCCATTTTTCAAAGAAATTTGCTATAATGAAAGGACAGAGATTTGAAGAAGCAAAGAAAAAATAGAAGTAGGTACATGTATGAAGAAAATTCTTGTTGTAGATGATGAAAAGCCGATTTCTGATATTATAAAATTCAATATGGCCAAAGAAGGCTATGAAGTCTTGACTGCCTTCGATGGAAAAGAAGCACTGGCTGTTTTCGAAGCTGAGAGCCCAGATATTTTGATCTTGGACCTCATGCTTCCTGAAATTGATGGTTTGGAAGTAGCGCGTACCATTCGAAAGACCAGTAATGTACCGATTATTGTCTTATCTGCAAAAGATACAGAATTTGATAAGGTTATCGGTCTTGAAATTGGTGCGGATGACTATGTGACTAAGCCATTCTCAAATCGTGAGCTTCAAGCTCGCGTAAAAGCTTTGTTGCGTCGGACAGAACTAACGGTAGAATCACAGACAGAGTCTACATCAGATTCAGATATTGTGATTGGTGATTTGAAAATCATTCCGGATACCTTCCTTGCTCAGAAAAAAGGCAAAGAGCTCGAGTTGACCCATCGCGAATTTGAGTTGCTCTATCACTTGGCGACCCATGTAGGCCAAGTCATGACCCGTGAGCATTTGCTGGAAACAGTCTGGGGCTACGATTATTTTGGGGATGTTCGGACAGTGGACGTAACGATTCGACGTTTGCGTGAAAAAATCGAAGATATTCCAGGCCGTCCGGAGTATATTTTAACGCGCCGCGGTGTCGGTTACTATATGAGAAACAATGATTAATCACATCAAAGAAGTCATGACCTCTTATAATTTTGTTTTTATATTACTCACTCTTGGGTTTATTATCGTGGTGGCCTTGCTGATTCTAGAAAATCGTCGGGATAACATGAAGCTACGCTTGTTGAATGATAAAATTAAGAGTTTGATTGCTGGAGAATATTCCGATATCATTGATTTACAAGGAGGTCCTGAATTGACAGAGATTTCCAACAATATCAATGATTTATCAGAAGTTATCCGTTTGACTCATGAAAATTTGGAGCAAGAAACCAAGCGCTTGACCAGCATTCTTTCCTATATGACAGATGGGGTTTTAGCGACCAATCGTCGTGGGCAGATTATCCTGGTCAATGAAATGGCTGCCAAACAACTTAATGTCGTGGTCGAAGAGGTCATGAACATCAGTATTCTGGATTTGCTTGGTATTAGTGAAGAGTATGAACTGCGAGACTTGATTACCAATGTTCCGGAACTGACTATCGATTCGCAGGATGAAAATGGGGAGTACATCTCTTTACGGGTTCGCTTCGCCTTGATTCGGAGAGAGTCTGGTTTCATTTCTGGTCTAGTTGCCGTTTTGCATGATACAACCGAACAGGATAAGGAAGAGCGGGAACGTCGTTTATTCGTATCCAACGTAAGTCATGAACTCCGAACACCGCTGACCAGTGTCAAATCCTACTTGGAAGCCTTGGATGATGGGGCCATTTCGGAACCAGTCGCACCGGAATTTGTCAAAGTATCTTTGACAGAGACCAACCGGATGATGCGGATGGTGACGGATTTATTGAGTCTTTCACGGATTGATAATGAAACCAGTCAATTGGATGTTGAATTGACCAACTTTACAGCCTTTATCACCTTCATTTTGAATCGATTCGATAAGATGAAGAGTCAGGCTGGAGAGAAGAAATATGATATTGTTCGTGATTATCCCATTTCTCCTGTCTGGGTTGAAATTGACACAGATAAGATGACGCAGGTTTTAGACAATATCTTAAATAACGCCATTAAATATTCCCCAGATGGTGGGGAAATTCGTGTGGGAATGAAAACGACAGATGCCCAGTTGATTATCTCGATTTCGGATGAGGGCTTAGGGATTCCTAAAAAGGACCTCCCACGAATTTTTGACCGCTTTTATCGCGTGGATAAGGCACGTAGTCGCGCCCAGGGTGGGACTGGTTTAGGACTGGCCATTGCCAAGGAAATTATCAAGCAGCACAAAGGATTTATCTGGGCCAAGAGTGAATATGGAAAAGGTTCTACTTTCACGATTGTTCTACCATATGATAAAGATGCTATCCTAGATGATGGATGGGATAATGAAGGTGAATAAGAAAACAAATGGATGAAAAAGGGTTTAAGTATAGTATTTTAGCTTCAGGATCGAGTGGTAATTCTTTTTACATAGAGACTCCTAAGAAGAAAATTCTAGTAGATGCAGGCTTGTCCGGGAAGAAAATTACAGGTTTGCTTGCAGAGATTGATCGCAAACCCGAAGATCTTGATGCTATTTTGATCACACATGAACATTCGGATCACATTCATGGCGTTGGTGTGCTAGCTCGTAAATACGGGATGGACCTATACGCCAATGAAGCTACCTGGAAGGCCATGGAGGGAAGCAAATACCTTGGGAAGGTCGATGACTCCCAGAAACATTTATTTGAAATGGGCAAGACCTTAACCTTCGGGGATTTGGATGTGGAAAGTTTTGGTGTCAGCCATGATGCTGCGGCTCCCCAGTTCTATCGGTTCATGAAGGATGGGAAGAGCTTTGTCATGCTGACCGATACAGGTTATGTCAGTGATCGAATGGCAGGGATTATTGAAAATGCAGATGGCTATTTGATCGAGTCCAACCACGATGTGGAAATTCTACGAGCTGGCTCTTATGCTTGGCGATTAAAGCAGCGGATTTTATCTGATTTGGGCCACCTCTCTAATGAAGATGGTGCGGATGCCATGATTCGGACTCTAGGCAATAAGACTAAGAAAATTTATCTGGGCCACTTATCGAAAGAAAACAATATCAAGGAATTGGCCCATATGACCATGGTTAATCAACTGGCTCGAGCAGATCTAGCAGTGGGGCATGATTTTGACGTCTTGGATACATCTCCAGATACAGCGACTCCATTAGTAGATATCTAGATGATTAAAAGAGGAGATGAGCTCATCTCCTTTTTAGGTCAGTAGTGTAAGCTTGAAATGAGTGGAAGGATAGGAGCAGTTAGTTTGAAATATGTGTATATAACAGTAGGGTTTATTTCCTTAGGATTAGGGATTATTGGGATTCCATTACCTATTTTACCAACGACCCCATTTCTTTTATTAGCTATGGCTTGTTTTGCCAAGAGTTCTCAACGCTTTGAAAAATGGTTGCATGGGACCAAGCTGTACCAAACTTATGTAGCGGATTATCGGGAAACCAAGTCGATCTCTAAAAAGCGGAAAAAAAGAATTATTCTACAAATTTATCTTTTGATGGGGATTTCCATTTACCTGGCACCACTCTGGTTTGTGAAATTAGGTCTATTGGGATTAACTATTTTTATCAGTTATTATTTGTTCAAAGTGATTCCGGATAAAGAAGAATAATATAAGGAAAGAATAGGTCCTAAATCCTATCTTGAAAACAAGGGAAAGGAGTGCGATACGCACTCTTTTTTGGTATAATAGAGGGGTGTATCTTTTGGACAGAATAGGTTACAGGATTCGATCCAGATGCATAAATGAAGAAAGAAAGTAGTAACGTGATGCAAGCCTTATATAACCTCCTTGCTGAGAAATTTCGTCTGACTTTTGACGATACAGAATTGTTGGAAACAGCTTTTACACATACCTCATATGCGAATGAGCATCGCCTCTTAAAAATTTCACATAATGAACGTTTGGAATTTTTAGGAGACGCTATTCTCCAGTTAGTGATTTCCGAATATTTATTTGCCCTCTACCCAAGTAAGCCAGAGGGTGATTTGTCAAAAATGCGTTCCATGATTGTTCGTGAGGAAAGCCTGGCCGGCTTTTCCCGTGATTGTGGTTTCGATCAATTTATCAAACTTGGCAAGGGAGAGGAAAAATCTGGTGGACGGAACCGCGACACCATCTTAGGAGATTTGTTTGAAGCTTTTTTAGGAGCCTTGCTCTTGGATAAGGGTGTGGAGACTGTTCGGGATTTCATTCAGCAAGTCATGATTCCTAAAGTCGAGGCAGGCCAATTTGAGCAAGTGATTGACTATAAGACGCGCTTGCAAGAAATTCTTCAAATCCATGGGGATGTCTTGATTACCTATGAGGTGACGAGTGAGTCAGGACCAGCTCATGCCAAAGAATTTGAAGTGCAAGTGTCTGTCAATGGGAAAATAATTGGTCAAGGACGTGGCCGGTCAAAAAAGGCTGCAGAACAAGAGGCAGCTAAAAAAGCTGTGGAGAATAAGGTGGATCCCTCATGTATTTAAAGGAAATTGAGATTCAAGGGTTTAAGTCTTTTGCAGATAAGACCCGGGTTATCTTTGACCAAGGGGTCACCGCAGTGGTTGGCCCTAATGGATCTGGAAAATCAAACATTACAGAAAGTCTGCGCTGGGCTTTAGGAGAGTCAAGCGTCAAGAGCCTACGTGGTGGCAAGATGCCGGATGTGATTTTTGCAGGGACTGAAACTCGGAAACCCTTGAACTACGCCTGCGTAACGGTAGTACTGGATAACCGGGACGCTTTTATCAAACATGCTGCTAAGGAAATCCGAGTGGAGCGTCATATTTATCGTTCGGGTGATAGTGAGTACAAGATTGATGGTAAGAAAGTTCGTTTGAGAGATGTCCATGATCTCTTTATGGATACTGGACTTGGTAGAGATTCTTTCTCTATTATTTCCCAAGGGAAGGTTGAAGAAATCTTTAACTCCAAACCAGAAGAGAGACGGGCTATTTTTGAGGAAGCCGCTGGGGTTCTTAAATTTAAGACTCGTCGCAAGGAAACGGAAGCT
Source organism: Streptococcus australis ATCC 700641 (assembly GCF_000186465.1). Lineage (GTDB taxonomy): Bacteria > Bacillota > Bacilli > Lactobacillales > Streptococcaceae > Streptococcus > Streptococcus australis. The sequence continues at coordinate 1,071,438 of NZ_GL636091.1, forward strand.
AAGTTGGTTCAGACCCAGGATAATTTGGACCGTCTGGAAGACATTATTTTTGAATTAGAAGGGCAAATCAAACCGCTTGAAAAGCAAGCGCTTGTGGCCAAACGTTTCTTAGAATTGGATCAAGAACGCCAAATTCTCTATTTGGATGTTTTGATCGCACAAATTGAAGTCAATAAGAAAGACTATGATCAAGCCGTCCAAGAAGAAGCTTCCATTCAGGAACAATTAAAGGCTTATTACCAGAAAAGAGAAGAGTATGAGGCGGAAAGTCTCCGCTTGAAACAGAGTCGTCAGGCCCTTCAGCACCAATTATCGGATGATCAAGCTAGTCTCTTAGAATTGACTCGCCTCTTAAGTGATTTGGAAAAACAAATCGAATTGGCACGCCTGGAGTCGCAACAGGTCGCCCGAAGCCGTCAGGAAAATCAAGAGCGGGTCAATAGTCTGGAAGAACGCCTACAAGTTCTTCGGAATCAGTTGGATGAAAAACAAGTCAATACAAAAAGTCTTCAAGAAGAACTGGAAAAGAGCCAAGAAGCTCTTGAAGGTCTGGAGAAGGAGTTGGCCAGCTTCTCAGAAGATCCAGATCAGGTGATTGATTATTTACGTGAAAAATACGTGGCCTTGATGCAGGATGAAGCGGAGCGATCAAACGGATTAACAACCATTGAAAATCAATTGGAAGCCTCAGCTCAATTGTCACAAAGTAAAAAGGAAGATTACCAAAATCAAATCCAAATGGTGACAGAGTTGCAGGAAAAAGAGCAGGTTGCTCAAGAAGCTTATCAAGGAGCTCAAGAGCATCTGAAACACTTGCTTGAGACCTATCAATCAGAGGCAAAACGGTTTGAGGAAGCTCGCAAGGCTTATCAAGAAGCGCAAGCCAAGATGTTTGATCTACTTGATCAAAGTAAGGAAAAACAGGCTCGCATTAACAGTTTAGAGGCGATTCAAAAAAATCATAGTAATTTTTATGCGGGCGTGAAGAGTGTCTTGCAAGAAGCGACTCGCTTAGGTGGAATCGTGGGAGCTGTCAGTGAAAAACTTTCCTTCTCACCAGAGTATCAGACTGCCTTAGAGATTGCTCTGGGAGCCAGCAGTCAGCATATTATCGTAGAAGACGAAGGAGCAGCAACACGGGCAATCGAACATCTGAAGAAGAATCGCTCGGGTCGGGCAACCTTCCTTCCTTTGACAACTATTAAACCACGCTACCTTGCAGGAAAGAATCAAGAACTGATTGAATCCTGTCCAGGATTCCTAGGGATGGCTAGCAGTTTGGTGGACTATGATCCTTCCCTCGAGTCGATTTTTCAAAACCTTTTGGGTGTCACAGCTATTTTTGATACGATTGAGCACGCCAAGGTGGCTGCCCGCAAGGTTGCCTACCAAGTTCGTATCGTGACGCTCGATGGAACCGAACTGCGCACGGGTGGTTCCTATGCAGGGGGAGCGAATCGAAGCAATAATTCGATTTTTATCAAGCCAGAACTGGATCGCTTGCACCAAGAATTGGTCTCTCTTCAGAAGAACTTGCGAGAAGTAGAAGGGCAAGTGCAAGAGCAACAGGACCAAGTGACCCAATCACAAGAAAAACTAGAATCTTTGAAAGGTCAAGGAGAAGGGGCACGACTAGAAGAGCAACGCCTTCAATTGGCTTTTGAGCAAGCTCACCAGCAACTCTTGGATGCCCAAGAACTGTTAGAACTTATCCGTACAGAGCTGGATGAAGGTAGCGACCAGGAGCTCCTCCAAAAACGGGATGACTTGCAAGCGCGACTGAAAGAAATTGAGGCGGAAAAAGAGCAAGTCACTGCTGAGATTGAAGAAGTCAAGCTCAATAAAGATGTCGTTGTCGAGAAAATTGAAAATTTACGAGCAGCCATTGCCAAGCTCCAATTACAGAAAACAGAGTTGAAGAGTCGATTGACCTATGACCAGACAGATGCCGAACGCTTGCAGCAAGAGTTGGCTACTACTGAACGGGAAATCCAGGCTCTCCAATACGCGATTGAGCAGGGAGAAGATCGACATGAGCAAATCGATGTTTCTGTCCTTGAAAAACAACTGCAAGCAACCCTTCAAGAGAAAACCGCTCTGGAGCAAGCTGTGATTCGTAAGCAATTTGAATTAGAGGATTTGGAAGGCCAGTCTGAAGATGTAGCGGGTCATATGGAACAAGCCCGCCGTCAAAATGAGGAGTGGATTCGCCTCCAGGCTAAAGCAGAATCTAATCGTGATCGCCTGGCAGATAAGCTAAATAAACTGATGTTAGCTCTGACCGATGAATTCAAGATGAGTTTTGAAGAGGCATCTAATCAGGCCAACGAACTAGAAAATCTAGCTCAGTCTGAGCAAGTCTTAAAAGACTTGGAGAAAGCGATTAAAGCCTTAGGACCTGTCAATATTGATGCTATCGAACAATACGATGAGGTCAAGACGCGATTTGATTTCCTTTCCGGACAACGAGAAGATGTCTTGGCAGCCAAAAATCTTCTTCTCGAAACCATTAATGACATGAATGATGAGGTGAAAGAACGCTTTAAATCTACATTCGAAGCGATTCGTGAATCTTTCCGAGTCACCTTTAAACAGATGTTTGGGGGAGGATCAGCTGATCTTATCTTGACGGATGGAGATCTCTTGTCAGCTGGGGTCGAGATTTCTGTCCAACCGCCTGGTAAGAAAATTCAATCCTTGAATTTGATGAGTGGTGGGGAGAAAGCTTTGTCAGCATTGGCGTTACTCTTCTCAATCATTCGTGTCAAGACTATTCCATTTGTCATCTTGGATGAGGTAGAAGCGGCTCTAGACGAAGCCAATGTAAAACGGTTTGGAGATTATCTTAATCGTTTTGATAAGGAAAGTCAGTTTATCGTGGTTACCCACCGTAAGGGAACCATGGCTGCAGCAGATTCCATCTATGGAGTGACCATGCAAGAATCCGGAGTCTCTAAGATTGTATCTGTGAAGCTGAAAGATATAGAAGGAATGGATAATGGAAATTAAATTAGTCGCAACAGACATGGATGGGACCTTTTTGGATGAAAATCATCAATTTGATCAAGCTTTATTCCTAAAGGTACTAAAGAAGTTTCAAGAAAAAGGGACCTACTTTGCGGCAGCAAGTGGTCGGCCTCTCCTCTCTTTGAAGACAATCTTTAAAGAGGTCCAGGATCAGATTATTTTCATAGCTGAAAACGGCAGTGTTGTTGAGTTTCATGGTGAAGATGTCTATGAAGCGACCATGAGTCCAGATTTTTATCAAGCTATGTTTGCCAAGTTACAAGAAAGTCCCTATTTCGATAAAAATAAGTGCTTGTTAACGGGAAAACGCGGGAGCTATGTTTTAAAGACCGTTGATTCAGACTATCTAACTGCTTCGCAAAATTACAATGAAAACATTCAAATGGTGTCAGATTTTTCAGAAATTGATGATCTTGTCTTTAAGATGACCACCAATTTTGACCAAGAAGTATTAGCGGAAGGTGAAGCCTGGGTTACCCAAAATGTTGAGGGTGTTAAGGCCATGACGACGGGTTATGAGTGTATTGATATTGTCTTGGATTATGTGGACAAGGGAGTCGCCATTCAAGCCCTAATGGATCAGTTGGGCATTAGTCGAGACCAAGTCCTAGCTTTTGGAGATAATCTCAATGATCTTCATATGATGCAGGTTGTTGGCCATCCAATTGCACCAGAAAATGCCCGTCCAGAGATTTTGGAATTGGCTGAAACCATATTGCCCCATCATTCGACAGGATCTGTCCTGCGCTATATGGAGGAAGAATTATGAGTCAGATTAAGGTTGTCGCACTAGACTTGGACGGTACTCTCTTAAACTCAGAAAAGAAAATCTCCCCTCGGAACCTGGCTGCCATTCGTGCAGCACAAGAAAAAGGGGTCAAGGTGGTTTTGACGACGGGACGTCCTCTCAAGGCCATGGATTTTCTGCTCCAAGAGATTGGAACAGCCGGCTTGTCGGATGAATACACCATTACCTTTAATGGAGGCTTGGTACAAAAGAATACAGGAGAGATCATTGCGAAAACAGTTTTCTCTCGAGATGATGTCGTCCGCATTTATGAAGAGACAGAAGCCCTTGGTTTGCCCTTAGACGCCATTAGTGAGGGGGATGTTTATACACTGGCATCTGATCAAGAATCTCTTTACCCTCTCTATAATCCTTACTTGAACTTTATTCCTGTTTCTATTGAGGATTTGTCCAGTCAGATAGCTTATAATAAGTGTGTAACGGCCTTTCAACAGGACTATTTGGATGGAGCTATTCCAAAGATTTCTCCTGAATTAAGAGAGCGTTTTGAGATTTTTAAATCTAGAGACATGCTCTTGGAATGGTGCCCCAAAGGAGTGCAAAAGGATCGAGGCTTAGAAGCTTTGGTGGAGTATTTAGGAATCGATGCTAGCCAAGTCATGGCTTGTGGAGATGAGGCCAACGATGCCAGCATGTTAAAATGGGCAGGACTAGGAATCGCCATGGCCAATGCGGTGGATGAGGTGAAAGAGATTGCCACACTAGTCTCAGGCTACACCAATGATGAAGATGCAGTCGGAAGAGCGATTGAAGAATATGTATTGAAGGAGGGTCAATAATGGGATTATTTGACCGACTATTTGGAAGAAAAAAAGAAGAAACAAAACCACAAGCCCAAGAACTTACAGAAGAGCTTGTGGAAAGTCCTGAGGAAGCAAGTTCCTTAGTTGAGCCAGAAACAAGTAAGGCTTCACAAAGTGATGAAGCTAAGATTTCGGCAATGGAAGCCTACTATGCGGAATTGAAGGAGCGAATGGCTGCCGAATCAGCGCGATCAGCTCAAGAGTCGAAAGCATTTATTGAAGAATCACCTACAGAAGAGCCTGTCAAACAGGATACAGCTGTCCAGGAAGAGGCCGCTTCTCAAGTAGAGCAGGATACCTCTCCTGAGGAAGTAGCTGAGCCAGCTTCTGTGACTGAAGACCAGACTTTAGAACTAGAAGCTTCACAAGAAGTGAGTGTGAATGAGGAGCAACTAGATTCTTCATCAGATCTTGTCCAAGAAGCCCTTGAAGAAGAAGTTCTTGTAAGGCCAGATATAGAAGCTGAGACTTCAAGCCCTTCCAAAGAACCTGAGGAGGTAGTTGAAGAAGAGTCTGAAGTTGTGCCAGAATTGGAAGTGGTAAAGGAAGCACCAATTCTTGAAGAAGAAACACTTGAAAGTTTAGAGGCAGTAACCGAAGAGCTTGAAGCAGAATCACCAGTAGAAGAACCTACTAGCGAACCTGAAATTTCCGAAGAGGTTGAAGAAGAGCCTGTAGTAGAAGAAACGACAAGTGAGCCAGAAATTGCTGAACCAACAGAAACGGTTCAAGATAAATACAATCGGAGCTTGAAGAAAACTCGGACCGGCTTTGGAGCAGCTCTTAATGCCTTCTTTGCCAACTTCCGTTCTGTCGATGAAGATTTCTTTGAAGAGTTAGAAGAACTCTTGATTATGAGTGACGTAGGGGTCCAGGTCGCATCGAATCTGACAGAAGAGCTCCGCTATGAAGCGCGTTTGGAAAATGCCAAGAAACCGGATGTCTTGCGCCGAGTGATCATTGAAAAATTGGTGGATCTCTACGAAAAGGATGGCCAATACAATGAGCAAATCAACTTTAAAGATGGCTTGACTGTCATGCTTTTTGTGGGAGTTAATGGCGTTGGGAAAACCACTTCTATCGGAAAACTAGCTCATAAGTACAAGAAGGAAGGCAAAAAAGTGATGCTAGTCGCAGCAGATACCTTCCGAGCAGGCGCCGTTGCTCAGTTGGCCGAATGGGGACGCCGTGTGGATGTACCTGTTGTCACTGGTCCTGAAAAATCAGATCCTGCAAGTGTGGTCTTTGATGGAATGGAACGGGCAGTAGCAGAACAAGTCGATGTTTTGATGATTGATACAGCCGGCCGCCTTCAGAATAAAGACAATCTTATGGCCGAGTTGGAAAAAATCGGTCGCATTATCAAGCGAGTGGATCCTACAGCCCCTCATGAAACCTTCTTGGCCCTGGATGCGTCTACAGGACAAAATGCGCTGGTTCAAGCCAAGGAATTCTCAAAGATTACTCCGATTACTGGTATCGTTCTCACTAAGATTGATGGAACAGCTCGAGGAGGAGTGGTTCTTGCGATTCGAGAAGAATTGGATATTCCAGTGAAATTAATCGGTTTTGGTGAAAAAATCGATGATATCGGTGAATTTAATTCTGAAAACTTTATGCGTGGCTTGTTAGAAGGTTTGATATAAACAAAAAAACTCATCTCCGAAGAGAGATGAGTTTTTTGAATGTAGACAAACTATTGTTTTACATAAAACGGCTAGATGATTTTCAAAAAATGACTTTTATTTTTTAGCCATTTAAGAAGATTGAAAACTTTCCGCCGTGAGAAAAGTGCTAGAGACACTAGTGTTTCTAGCACTCGGGAGTTTTGAGAGTAAAACAGTTCGGCGAACTGTTTTAGCCTAAGCCTAGAAATATAAAAGCGAAGAGGCTCAAAACTAATTGAACACGGGCTGCGGATTGTGTCAAAAAGATAAGTTCTCCTAGAATCGAAAGATTCTGTGTCAAACTTCCTATTTTGACTTTATCCGCAGACGCCCTTTGTATCTTAATAAGTCATGGAACTTCGTAGAAGTTCCATGACGTCCGTACTCACCTAAGGGAAGTTTTTCAGAAGACTTTATCTTCAATCTGAAAACTCATCTCTCTTCGGAGATGAGTTTTTAAGTTGCACCTTTAGTCAGTTGAACGATTTATTCTTCAATTGCTGGTTGCCAGACCCATTCAGCATTGTAATCCTTCAAGAGGTCGAAGGAAGCTTGAGGTCCCATGGTTCCAGATTTATATTCATGAAGAGGTACTTGATTTTCAGACCACATGTGTTCGATTCGGTCAATCAAGCTCCAAGATGCTTTTACTTCGTTCCAATGGCTAAAGTTGGTAGAATCATTATTTAAGACATCATAGATCAACTTTTCGTAAGGCTCTGGAGAAGCACCGGTCGCTGTCGCATCCGTTTCATAGTCAAAAGATATCGGAGCAATCTGGAATTGTTCACCGACTTCTTTCCCGTTGACACTGAGAGAGAAACCTTCATTCGGTTGAATGTAGATGGTCAGCACATTTGGTGCAATTTCTTGACCAAAAATAGAGTCCATCTGTTTGAAGACCACATTCACATGGGTTCCCTTTTTTGTCAGACGTTTTCCTGTACGGAAGAAGAAAGGTACTCCACGGAAGCGATCGCTGTCCACAAAGAAGGCACCAGAGGCAAAGGTCTCGGTCATGGACTCAGGATTGACATTTGGTTCACTGCGATAAGAGATGTCTTTTTTTCCTTGGATTTTTCCTGAACGGTACTGGCCTCGGATAAATTGTTTCTTTAATTCTTCATCAGAAGGGTTAACCAATTGTTCAAAAACTTTCACCTTCTCTTTACGGATGTCTTCCTTGGTGAAGGAGGCTGGTTTGTCCATAGCTAAGAGAGAAAGCAATTGGAGGGTATGGTTTTGGACCATGTCGCGGAGGGCACCAGATTCATCATAGTAGCCACCACGTTCTTCGACTCCTAGTCGTTCTGCGAAAGTGATTTGAACATTATCGATATAGTCACGGTTCCAGACGTTTTCAAAGATTAGGTTGGCAAAACGGAGGGCGAAGATGGACTGGATCATTTCTTTACCGAGGTAATGGTCAATCCGGAAAATTTGCTCTTCCTCAAAGGTTTCTTCCAGTTCTTTGTTGAGCTGACTAGCTGTTTCTAAATCCGTTCCAAATGGTTTTTCAACGATCAAACGTTCAAAACCTTTTCCATCCACAATGCCTTCAGATTTCAAATGTTTGGCAATTGTTCCAAAGAATTGAGGTGCCATGGATAGGAAGAAGAGTTTATTATGCTCAGCTTGGTAGGTGTCATTGAGCTGATTTTGAAGTTCACGAAGCTTGATGTAGTGCTCCGTGTCATTAACATCGTGACTTTGATAGTAAAAATGACTGGCAAATTCCTGCGCCTGTTCAGGACTGTTTGCTAAATCCGAAATGGATTCAACGACAACGGATTCAAAGTATTCTTTGCTCCAAGGACGACGAGCAGTTCCAATCACTGCAAAATGCTCTGAAAGATTTCCAGTTTTATAGAGTCTAAAAAGGGAAGGGTAGAGCTTGCGGTGGGCTAAATCTCCACTGGCCCCGAAAATGGTTACAATTACTTTTGAGGACATGTTCATACCTATTTTCTAACTTGATAAACCATATTCTACCATAAAATTCAGAAAATTTCTCTTTGAAAGTAAAAGTATCCTGACTTTCATAGGAAAGAAAAGGAGAGAAGCCACGAAAAAAGGTTGGACCGAAAGGTCACAACCTGTTGAGTGATAGACTGCCTAGAATACCCGATAAACATAAGGATTGGCGGGTTTTTCTACTGAGTGAGCTTCCTCTATGTCTAAGACAGGAAGGCTTTGGCCAAGTTGTTTATGGTATTGGATCTTGAGAGTTCCAGTCGCTTGGACCCAGGTATTGTCTTCATAGGTTTGAGAGGCTCCTTTGGTTAACAAACCATAGACACCTGAGTCGGCGATACAGTGGATAATCCCAAAACGGAAAAGGAACTGACTGCCCGGATCCTGGGGATCCTTATAAATGAAGCCGGTTAGGGTGAAGGTTTTTCCAGCAAATTCATCTGGATAGTCGTAGATGACTTCCATGACTTCCATATAGTTTTCTGTCGTGATCTGGATATGATCCTGCTTGAGGTACTTCTTGGCTGCAGCCCTCATCTCAGATTCATAAGCGGATTTGGTGAAATAACTGCTGGTATCTGGCTTGAGGTATTGGTTGGTTGTTCCCTCGTCATTTTGAATATCTTTAGAAGAGCCAGCCGCAATGGGGAAATGATAGCCCTTGGCTGAAACCGTTTGGGAGTCCAAGGTCACAGTCGGGAAGCCGATCCCTACAATCAAGGGAATCAGGAGCAGAAGAATACTCATGACTTTGGCTTTTTTACTGGTGAGATGACTATGAACGGGCAGATTCTTCATCCAAATATAGAGCTGGACGACAGCCAAGAGGAAGGAAAGAATCATTGAGATATAGGCTAAATAGGAATAATGCATATTGATGTATTGGTTGAGCTTACCAGATAGCTGCAAATACATAGTAATTTCGAAATAGCCTGCTAAAATGACAAATCGAATCATAGGACCACCCCCACAAACCAAGCATAAACCAAGACAACTAGGCTAACGATGCTAATGAATTGGACAATAAAGCGATTGGTCAGATAATTCTTCATCATCAAGAGGTTCTTGACATCTAGCATAGGTCCGATAACCAAGAAGGCTAGGACAGGAGCCAAGCCAAAACTTGAGAGGAGGGAAGAGCCAATAAAGGCGTCAGCCTCACTACACAAAGAGAGGAGGAAGGAGAGAAGCATAAGGAGAAGAATGGCTAGGAGTGGCGTCGCGGAGATAGAAGTCAGCACGCGAGTTGGCACATAAACCTGAACCACGCTGGCAAATAAACAACCGAAGACCAGATAGCGTCCAGTATCGAAAAACTCATCAATGGCCTGCACAAATACTTGAAAGAAGCGTTGACCGGCGGATAGTTTTGAAAAGTCATGAACATGGACTTCCTTACGGTTGGCCCGTTGGATAGAAGCTGTTTGGAAAAATCCTAGGAAAATCCCCAGAACAGTTGCCACCAGGATCGATCCGATGGCCCGTAGGAGAGCCATTTGAATGGAATTCCCAAAGGCAGAATAAGTAGCAAAGAGCACAATGGGGTTAATAACCGGGGCTGTCACTAGGAAGGGCACAGCTGTATAGCTAGGGACCTTCTTCTCTAAAAAGCGATTGATAATGGGGACGATGCCACACTCACAGGAAGGGAAAATAAAGCCAATCAAGGTCCCAAACAGAATTCTCCCCCATTTATTTTTAGGAAGAGCTCGGTAGACTTTTTCAGGGGTGATATAGACATCGATTGCCCCTGAAATGAGACTTCCAATCAAAACAAAAGGAAGGGCTTCAATCATAATTGAAAGAAAAATTGCTCCAGCTTGAAGGACACTGGTTGGCAGCTGTTGGAAGAAACTCATTTGTCAGAATCCTTCTGCACTTTTTCCCCTGCTGTTTCATTCTTCTTGTCATCTGGTAAAGTGACTTGAGGGGGATCTGGGAAGACAGCAAATTCCTCAAAGAGTTTGTCTAAATCGTCTGTTTTTGAAAATTTAATCGCCATGATAGGTCTCCTTTTCTTTTTTCTCATTATATCAAATTCTCAAAAAAGAGGGGAAAATCAAGTCCAAAAGTGAGATGAAAAAGCAGTATAGAAGGCCTTCTATGGTATAATAGAAGCTATGGAAAAATATGAAAAAATAGCCCAAGAACTGGGCGTCAGTCTCAAACAAATTGATACTGTTTTAACCTTAACAGCAGAGGGATACACCATCCCCTTTATCGCTCGGTATCGGAAAGATGCTACAGGGAATCTAGATGAAGTAGCCATCAAAGCTATTATCGATATGGACAAGTCTTTGACAGCCTTGGCTGATCGGAAAGAAACTGTCCTCGCTAAGATTGAAGAGCTTGGGAAACTGACCCCAGCCTTAAAAGAAGCGATTGAGCAGGCTGAAAAACTGGCAGATGTGGAAGAATTGTATCTTCCCTACAAGGAAAAGCGCCGGACCAAGGCTACCATTGCGCGTGAGGCAGGCCTTTTCCCACTTGCTCGGATGATTTTGCAAGATCAAAAGGACTTGGAAACTTCAGCAGAAGAATTCCTATCTGAAGGATTTCCAACTGTAAAGGATGCAATCTCTGGTGCTATCGATATCTTGGTCGAAGCGATTGCAGAAGACCCGCAATTGCGTAACCTCACCTACCAGGAGATTCGCAAACACTCCTTGATCACTTCTAGCTTGAAGGATGAGAGCAAAGACGAGAAGCAAGTCTTCCAAATCTATTATGATTTTTCTGAGAAGATTGCAAACATGCAGGGCTACCGAACACTTGCCTTAAACCGTGGAGAAAAATTGGGGGTATTAAAGGTTGGATTTGAGCATCCTGTAGACCGTTTGATTCGTCACTTTGAAGCTCGATTTAAATCGAAGAATAGCTACATCGAAGAAGTTATTAACCAAGCTCTGAAAAAGAAAATGCTACCAGCTATGGAGCGTCGAATTCGGACAGAATTTACAGAAGTGGCAGAAGATGGGGCCATTCAGCTTTTCTCTGAAAATCTTCGTCACCTCTTGCTGATTGCTCCCCTCAAGGGGCGCGTGGTCTTAGGCTTTGACCCAGCTTTCCGGACAGGAGCCAAATTGGCTGTTGTCGATCAAACAGGAAAGATGTTAACCACTCAGGTGATTTATCCTGTTGCACCGGCTAAAGCAACACAAATTGAAGCTGCAAAAGAAGAACTGAAACGGTTGATTCGTCAATACAGCGTGGAAATCATTGCGATTGGGAATGGAACGGCAAGTCGAGAAAGCGAAGCCTTTGTTGCGGAAGTCCTCAAGGAAGTTCCAAATGTGAGTTATGTCATTGTGAATGAAAGTGGTGCATCTGTTTATTCAGCTAGTGAATTGGCTCGCCATGAGTTTCCGGAACTGACAGTTGAAAAGCGTTCAGCCATCTCCATTGCCCGTCGTTTGCAGGATCCATTGGCTGAGTTGGTCAAGATTGATCCGAAATCAATCGGAGTCGGCCAGTACCAGCACGATGTCAGCCAGAAGAAATTATCTGAAAGCCTTGATTTTGTTGTCGATACTGTGGTGAACCAAGTCGGAGTTAATATTAACACTGCTAGTCCAGCCCTCTTGTCCCACGTGGCTGGTCTCAATAAAACCATTTCTGAGAACATCGTGAAGTACCGGGAAGAAGAAGGGTTGATCACTTCTCGGGCACAGATTAAAAAGGTTCCTCGTCTGGGAGCCAAGGCTTTTGAACAGGCAGCTGGTTTCTTACGGATTCCAGAAAGTGAGAATTTCCTCGATCGGACAGGGGTCCATCCAGAAAGTTACCCTGCAGTGAAGAAGCTCTTTACCTTACTAGGGATTAGGGAGATGGATGAAGAAGCCCAAGTCAAATTAAAACAAATTGACACAGTTTCTATGGCCCAGGAGCTTGAAATTGGCCCTGAGACCTTAAAAGATATTGTCGCAGATCTTCTCAAACCTGGTCGTGATTTACGTGATTCTTTTGATGCTCCCGTCCTTCGCCAGGATGTTCTTGATTTGAAGGACTTGAAGATTGGTCAAAAACTAGAAGGGGTTGTCCGCAATGTTGTTGACTTTGGGGCCTTTGTCGATATTGGGATTCATGAAGATGGTTTGATCCACATTTCACAAATGAGCCAGCAATTTATCAAGCATCCAAGTCAAGTTGTTTCAGTTGGCGACCTAGTGACCGTTTGGGTTTACAAGATTGATTTAGAACGGGAAAAAGTAAATCTTTCCCTCTTGGCACCACATGAATCTAACTAAATACGTTCAAGAAGTATCGTTGGAAGATTTTGGCCGCCCCTTTCTTCATCAAGCCATCTGGAATAATCGCCTGCGTTCGACCGGTGGTCGCTTCTTTCCTAAAGATGGTCATTTAGATTTCAATCCCAGAATACTAGAAGGATTTGGCTGGGAGATTTTTCGAAAGATTGTCCGTCATGAGTTGTGTCACTATCATCTCTACTATATGAAAAAAGGGTATCGTCATCAGGATCAAGATTTCAAGGCCTTGCTCAAAGAGGTAGATGGCTTGCGTTATGCCCCTTCAGTTGATAAGGAAAACTATAAGATTTATGTTTGTACGAGCTGTGGGCAAAAATTCAGAAGAAAGCGGCAGATTAATCTTCAAAAGTACCGCTGTGGCCGGTGCAGAGGACTACTCAGGTATCAAGGTACAACTAAACTAGGAAATCGGCCTTGAGTCTGATGACAGTGACTTGATTTCGGGATATACTGTTCTAAAATAATAGGAGGTAGGCCCTTGAATCCAATATTTTATAAAGTACGTCGAGGCAGAATCGTTTTTGGAGTATTTGCTGGACTAGCGGATCGATTTGGGCTCGATGCAAACCTATTGCGTTTTCTCTTTGTGCTTTTTAGTATCTTTCATTTTTATGGGCTTGTAGGCTTAGCTATTTATTGCCTTTGTGCCTTCTCCTTGCCTTATAAAGAAGATCTTGAAAGAGAAAAGTACGGCCTCGGACCTCGCAAACGTAAGGATGCTCAAGTGATCAAAGATGACGATTCATTCTTTTAAAGAATTTTCATGAATCGAATAAGAATGTGAGGCTGGGACAAAAGTCCTAGCCTCTCAATTGTCTTTTGATTATCGAGCAAGACGCAGTGGTTGAGTGAGCTCTACTATGCTGATTTCATCAGCTTTTACAGCCCTACTCAACTGTGCGGAGGTGGGACGTCGAAATCGAATTCTAACGAATTACCGATTTCTGTCCCACTCTCATCTTTTTTTCAAAAGAAGAAACGATTGAAAAATGGGAAAAAAGGATAAATAGGGAAATCAAAGGGTACTGGAATGCGTGTGAGAATAATAGCCTCAGTTTCGATACTAAAAAATGATGCTTGAGCAAGTCTTACCAGGGAATAATTTGCTATAATAGAAAGAGAAAAGAAAAAGGGAGAAGCCTATGGCAATAACAGTCCGAGATTTAATTAAAAAGCTTCGTTTGAAGGTTATTTATGGCAATGAAAGTCTCTTTGATAAGGAGATTACAACGGCAGATATTTCACGACCTGGACTTGAAATGACAGGATATTTTGATTACTATACTCCAGAGCGGATTCAATTGGTTGGGATGAAAGAGTGGTCTTACCTCATCAAGATGACCTCCCACAATCGACACCAAGTATTGAGAAAGATGTTTCAGCCGGAAACGCCCGTACTCATTATCGCGCGGGATCTAGAGGTTCCTGAAGAAATGCTCCTAGCTGCAGAGGAAAAGCAAATCGCGATTTTAAGCAGTCGCGTTCCAACTAGTCGCCTATCTGGTGAACTATCAAGCTACCTAGATTCTCTCCTTGCGGAAAGAACTAGTGTCCATGGTGTCTTGATGGATATCTATGGCATGGGGGTTCTGATCCAAGGAGATAGTGGAATCGGGAAGAGTGAGACTGGTTTAGAGCTCGTCAAACGAGGGCATCGTTTGGTAGCAGATGACCGGGTAGATGTCTTCGCCCGTGATGAGATGACCTTGTGGGGTGAGCCTGCTGAAATTCTACGTCATATGCTAGAGATTCGGGGAGTAGGGATCATTGATGTTATGAGTCTCTATGGTGCCAGTGCTGTGAAAGATTCTTCACAGGTTCAAATCGCGGTCTATTTAGAAAACTACACCAAGGAACAAACCTACGATCGTCTTGGCAATAATGCAGAAGAAATTGAGTTCTGTGGAGTGACTATTCCAAGAATTCGCATCCCTGTTAAGACAGGTCGCAATATTTCCGTTGTCATTGAGGCAGCAGCAATGAACTACCGCGCCAAAGAAATGGGATATGATGCTACTAAAACCTTTGAAGATCGATTGACCCAGTTGATTGATCAGAATGAGGTGAAAGTATGAATCCAGTAGCCATTCAACTTGGTCCCTTTAGCATTCGCTGGTATGCGATTTGTATCGTCCTCGGTCTCCTTTTGGCGGTTATCCTGTCTATGAAAGAAGCCCCTCGTAAAGGGATAGAGTCAGACGATATTATTGATTTCATTCTGATTGCTTTTCCAGTAGCGATCATAGGGGCCCGTCTTTACTATGTTATTTTTCAATGGTCTTATTACAGGGAACACCCAGGAGAGATTTTTGCCGTATGGAACGGTGGGATTGCTATCTATGGTGGACTCCTGGCAGGGGCTCTAGTCCTCTACCTATTTTCACGCAGTCGTTTGATTGACCCAGTTGATTTTTTAGATATCGCTGCACCGAGTGTCATGATTGCTCAAAGTATTGGCCGTTGGGGCAATTTTGTTAACCAAGAAGCCTACGGAGCCATTGTTAAGAATTTAGATTATTTACCTTCTTTCATTCGGAATCAGATGTTTATTGATGGACATTACCGTCAACCGACCTTCTTATATGAATCTTGTTGGAACTTGCTTGGTTTTGTGCTGATTCTTTACTTGCGTCGTCGTCCGAAACTGTTGAGAAAGGGCGAAATTACTGCTTTCTATCTAATCTGGTATGGCTTTGGTCGAATGATTATTGAAGGAATGCGGACAGATAGCTTGATGTTTTTGGGAATTCGAGTTTCACAATGGCTTTCCCTGGTCCTCATCCTGCTTGGAATCAGCATCATGATCTATCAACGAAAAAAGAATGCACCATTTTATAGAACGGAAATAGATTAAGGAGAAAAGAAATGTTTATTGAAATTGCCTATGGGCTTTTAGGGTTAGCTTTAGTAGTTTTGGTCATCTACTTGATTATCTTGTTTTCAAAGATTGGAAAAGTTGTAGATGAGACTCAAGTAACGATTAAGACCTTGACATCAGATGTAAATGTAACCTTACACCAAACCAATGAGTTGTTAGCAAAAGTGAATGTTTTGACAGAAGATTTGAATCAAAAAGTTGCAACCATTGATCCACTCTTCACAGCAGTGGCAGATTTATCTGTATCTGTGTCGGATCTGAATGATCAAGCACGTCAGATTAGCAAAAAAGCTGTCGTTGTTGGTGGAAAGACTGTTAAAACATCCGTCGGATTAAAAGCAGCTCGCATGGCTATGAAATTATTTAAATAAGAAAAGAGGTACCTTATGGGACGTTTATCATCATTATTAATTGGAACGATCACTGGCGCATCCGCCGCCTATTTCCTGACAACCAAAAAAGGGAAAGAGTTGACTGGTAAAGTCAAAGGTTTTGTAAAAGAATACCAAGAGAATCCACAAGAAGTTCATGATTCTGTGAAACAATCTGCAATGGAACTATCCAAGCAAGCATCAGACGCTATTCAGCAAACCAAGGAAAAAGTTGAAAGTGGCGAGATCAACAAAGACACTGTTATCGAGACAGTGAAAGATAAGACGCAGGATGTGGTAGAATTTTCACAAGATGCTATCCAAACGATTAAGGAAAAAATCCAGCAAAAGACCGGCAATCAAGCAAGTCCTTTCCAGCCTAAACAGGAAAAAGAAAGTGAAGAGATTGTCCTTGAATTGGAAGAAGAAACAGCTCTTCCAGAAGTGGAAGAAGAGATCAAAGAAACAGCTGTAGAAGAAGAATAAAATAATCCCTCACCATTGGTGAGGGATTTCTCTTATACAATGACAAACGTGGATGGGAAATGCCAAAAAGCCTCCCGAAGGAGGCTAAAAAATTCATCTTAGTCCTTTTTCCGTTTTAACTGGAAAATGCGGAAAGCTTGGATACTTCCCAAACTACAAGCAATTGCTGAGGCAAAAGCAAAAAAGGTATTCATCTTCATTGATAAAAAGACGAAACTAAATAAAACAGTTAAGACACAAAACACAGCAATATTAAGGAAAAATAGTAGCTCACTTAATTGCGGAGCTGGTTCAGTATCAAGGTTAAAATCATAATTAGTTGTTGTATTCTCTTGTTGAAGAGGGACTTCGACATAGTCGTATTCTTCAACAACTCTAAGTTTTCTTGCGGGCATATTTCTCTCTCCTAACAGTACTCTATTATTTTAACACGTTTTCAAGCATAGAAATGTTACAAAACTGTTACAATTTTTACAAAATTAAGAAATTTAGAGAGCAAAATGACTTTTTTGGTATAATAGTTTTCATGAAAAAGATAATTATTACAGCTACAGCTGAAAGTATTGAACAGGTTCAAGCCCTTCTAGAAGTAGGTGTGGACCGTATTTATGTCGGAGAAAAGGAATTTGGATTACGACTTCCTCACACTTTCTCGTATGACGAATTAAGTCGAATTTCTGATCTAGTCCATGCGGCAGGTAAGGAAATGACAGTGGCTGTCAATGCCTTGATGCACCAAGACATGATGGATCGTATCAAACCATTTTTAGATTTCCTTGCTTCGATTAACGTCGATTATATCACGGTAGGAGATGCAGGCGTCTTTTATGTATTGAAGCGGGATGGCTACAGCTTTAAAACCATTTATGATGCTTCTACCATGGTGACAAGTAGCCGTCAGATCAATTTCTGGGGACAAAAGGCTGGTGCTTCAGAAGCAGTTCTTGCTCGAGAAATCCCATCTGCAGAGCTTTTCAAGATGCCAGAAATCTTAGAGATTCCTGCTGAAGTATTGGTTTATGGGGCCAGTGTGATTCATCATTCCAAACGCCCTCTTTTGCAGAATTACTACAATTTTACGCACATCGATGACGAAAAGACGAGAGAGCGCGATCTCTTTTTGGCAGAACCAGGAGATCCAGAAAGCCACTATTCTATCTTTGAGGACAAGCATGGAACTCATATTTTTGCCAATAATGACCTGGATTTGATGACCAAACTCTCTGAGTTAGTGGAGCATGGTTTCACCCACTGGAAGTTAGAGGGGATTTATACACCTGGTCAAAACTTTGTGGAAATTGCCAAGTGTTTTGTGAAAGCACGTGAGCTTCTAGAAGCTGGGACTTTCACATCTGATCAAGCCTTCTTATTGGATGAGCAGATTCACCAATTGCATCCTAAGAATCGTTTCCTTGACACTGGATTTTATGATTACGATCCAGACATGGTTAAATAAAGGAGAAAAGCCTGCCAGGAGTGCGGGCCTTCCTTTTTAGTGATGGTAAAGAATGAGAATTGTCAAAACAATTCCCAAACCATTGCCTTTCGACTGGATTTGCTATAAAATAGACAAGATTGATAATCTAACTAATATACTTGTAATATACTAGGAGATATGATGACAAAACAATTGAAACGTCCTGAGGTTCTATCACCTGCGGGAACACTTGAAAAACTAAAGGTTGCTGTGCGCTATGGTGCGGATGCTGTCTTCATCGGTGGTCAGGCCTATGGTCTTCGTAGCCGTGCAGGGAACTTCACTTTCGAGCAAATGGAAGAAGGAGTCCAATTTGCGGCCAAGTATGGAGCCAAGGTCTATGTTGCAGCCAATATGGTCATGCATGAAGGAAATGAAGTTGGAGCTGGTGAATGGTTTCGTCGCTTACGGGATATCGGAATCGCAGCGGTCATTGTTTCAGACCCTGCCTTGATTACCATCGCAGCGACAGAAGCACCTGGCTTGGAAATTCACCTCTCTACTCAAGCTAGTGCGACTAACTATGAAACTCTCGAGTTTTGGAAAGACTTGGGCTTGACACGGGTCGTTTTGGCTCGGGAAGTTTCGATGGCAGAACTAGCTGAAATTCGTAAGCGGACAGATGTTGAAATTGAAGCCTTTGTTCACGGAGCAATGTGTATTTCCTACTCTGGCCGTTGTACTTTGTCCAATCATATGAGTATGCGGGATGCCAACCGTGGAGGATGTTCCCAATCTTGTCGTTGGAAGTACGATCTCTACGATATGCCATTTGGCCAAGAACGCAAGAGTCTCAAAGGGGAAATCCCTGAAGAATTCTCGATGTCAGCTGTGGACATGTCGATGATTGACCATATCCCTGATATGATTGAAAATGGAGTGGACAGCCTTAAGATTGAAGGTCGGATGAAGTCCATTCACTATGTCTCTACCGTAACGAATTGCTACAAGGCGGCTGTTGATGCTTATTTGGAAAGTCCTGAGAAGTTTGAAGCGATTAAGCAAGACTTGATTGATGAGATGTGGAAGGTAGCCCAACGTGAGTTAGCTACCGGATTCTATTACGGAACACCATCTGAAAACGAGCAACTGTTTGGGGCTCGTCGGAAGATTCCAGAATACAAGTTTGTTGGAGAAGTGGTTTCCTATGATGCAGAGCAACAAATTGCGACCATTCGACAACGGAATGTCATCAATGAAGGAGACCAAGTGGAATTTTATGGACCTGGGTTCCGTCATTTTGAAACGGTGATTGAAGATTTGCATGATGCCAAGGGCAATAAAATTGATCGGGCTCCAAATCCGATGGAGTTATTGACCATTCATATGCCAACACCAGTTGAACCAGGTGATATGATCCGTGCTCTTAAAGAAGGCTTGATCAACCTCTATAAAGAAGATGGAACCAGCCAAACGGTTCGTGCCTAAAACGTAAAAAAAACACCGCATGCTTCCCAAGCTTGGAAGTTTACGGTGTTTTTTGTTGTGCGATTCGAATCGTATGTGGAACGAGACTAATCTTTTGAATGTCAGAAATTCGAATGATGGTTGACATACTCTTTTTAAAATTCTTGACAATGAGTTGTTTTCGTTCCTGATCATATTTCACGATATCGCCTGTAAAACTCTTATTTTGGAAGATGACATGGACTCCTTGTTTTTTTCGAAGGGCCAGTTCAATAATCTGAATCGTTTTACCATCCTCTAAAGGAGCTGGTTGAGAGGTTTTATCGTTGAAAAATTCATTGGCTCTGTCCTTGAGAAGCTCAAGAAATCTTTTCATAGCATAATTCTCCATAAGTTGATACAATATATTATAGAAAATTTCATTCATTTTGTAAAATTTTTTACGAATTATTAAGGTGAAAGACATTGAAAAGGAGTATGAAATGGCAGATTTTAGTTTTGAAATTGAAGAACAACTCTTGGTCTTATCTGAAAATGAAAAAGGATGGACCAAGGAGTTAAACCGGGTTAGCTTTAATGGAGCACCTGCCAAGTATGATATCCGAACTTGGAGCCCTGACCATACGAAGATGGGCAAGGGGATCACTTTGACCAACGAAGAATTCCAAGTTTTGCTAGATGCATTTAAACAGTAATAGGATGAGTAAGAAAGAGGCTAGGACAAAAGTCCTAGCCTCTCAATTGTCTTTGGATTGTCGAGCAAGACGCAGTGGTTGAGTGGGCTCTATTACGCTGATTTCATCAGCTTTTACAGCCCTACTCAACTGTGAGGAGGTGGGACGACGAAATCGAATTCTAACGAATTACCGATTTCTGTCCCACTCTCTTTTTTGATGCTTTCAATAACTATAGCTTGAAACTATAACCCATTCAAGAAAACAAGATTAACGCAAATCATTGTGGATGATGAGATGGACTGTTATAATAACCTTATTCGTTTATTTCATGTAGCCCTTATAGGAAAGGAATCCATATGTCAGATTTACTAAGTATTTATAAAGAATTGCAAGCTAAAAAATGGGTGGACTTGAGTCACCAGATCAATGCAGAAAGTCCTCACTTTCCAGCTCTCCCTGCTTTGCAACAAGAAGACCTTTTCACACTAAAAGATGGCTTCCATGTCCAAAAATTTACAGTGGTTGGTCAATACGGAACGCATATTGATGCTCCGATTCATTTTGTAGAAGGTGGCCGTTGGTTGGATGAGATTGACCTCAAAGATCTTCTCTTGCCACTCTATGTTATCGACAAGTCTAAAGAAGTAGCAGCCAACCCAAACTTTATCTTGAGAAAACAAGATATTTTAGATTTTGAAGCTGAATATGGACAAATTGCAGAAGGGGCCTTTGTCGCCTTCCGTAGTGATTGGTCAAAACGTTGGCCAGATCAAGATGCTATGCGTAATCTAGATGAAAATGGGGTTCAACAAAGTCCAGGATGGAGCCGAGAAGCTTTGGAATTCTTGATTCATGAACGCCATGTCAAGGCTGTGGGTCATGAAACCTTCGATACTGATGCAGGTATTCCAGCAGCAGAGCATGGCTTGGTCAATGAATACTACCTTTTGGAACAAAATATCTACCAAGTTGAAGTCTTGAACCACTTGGATCAAGTACCAGCAGTAGGTGCCTTGATTTCAATTGCCTTCCCTCACTGGGATAAGGCAACTGGTTCACCTGTTCGTGCCATTGCTATCTTGCCATAAACAACAGAGAGAGTGGGACAGAAATCGGTAATTCGTTAGAATTCGATTTCGTCGTCCTACCTCCGCACAGTTGAGTAGGGCTGTAAAAGCTGATGAAATCAGCGTAGTAGAGCCCACTCAACCACTGCGTCTTACTCGACAATCCAAAGACAATTGAGAGGCCGGACTTTTGTCCCAGTCTCTTTTTTTAATATCTTAAGAACATGACTAGTGAAGCTAGCTTTCATTTCTTTCGAAGGTTCTTATCTTACAAAAATGTAAGGTAAGAAAGGTAAAATGAAAGATTAGACTATGGAAGCTTCAGCGATGATACATTAAAATTTAAACAGAAGAAAAAGGCTTGTCGAACAAACCTTTTCTGATATTAGCGCATGGTAACGAATTCTTCGGATCCAGTTGGATGAATAGCGACGGTTGCATCGAAATCAGCTTTTGTGGCTCCCATCTTGATAGCAACGGCAAATCCTTGGATCATTTCATCCACCCCGTATCCAAGACCATGGAGACCGACAACGGTTTCTTCCGGTCCTGCAGTGATGAGTTTAAATTTAGCCAACTGACGATGCTGGGTCACAGCTGAATACATAGAGGCAAAACTAGAGGTATAGACCTTGATGGCGTCTTTCCCATATTGTTTTTCGGCTTCTTCTTGAGTGAGACCGACTGTACCAATAGCGGGATGGGAAAAGACAACGGTCGGAATGGTTGCGTAGTCCATTTTAGCATCGGTTTTTCCATTAAAGAGCCGTTCGGATAGGGTACGCCCCGCCTTGATAGCGACAGGAGTTAATTCTTTTTCTCCTGTGACGTCTCCAAGAGCATAGATGCCAGGAACACTAGTGTTTTGATAGGCATCGACTGCAATGAAGCCTCGTTCATTCAATTGGACGCCAGCCAGTTCCAAACCTAAATCCTGGATATTTGGTTTTCGTCCAGTTGCCCAGATGACATGTTCAGCAACAAAGGAAGTTTGGTCTTCGAAATAGATACGGATTTGACCACTTTCTTCACGAGTTAGTTGGACGGGTACCTTATAAGGATGGAAAGGTAGTTCCTGCTTTACCATCTCCTCCATTAAACCATCGACAATATAAGAATCAAACTTTCTTAAGGGACGATCATGGCGAACGAAGAGATCCGTCTTAACACCAAGGGCATGGAGGACACCAGCCAGTTCTACCGCAATGTAACCAGCACCGATAATAGCCACTGATTTTGGTAGTTCTTCCCAAGCAAAGACATCTTCAGAGGTTTCTCCTAATTTTGCCCCCGGAAGGTCAGGAATATAGGGATGAGCCCCTGTAGCAATCACAATATGTTTAGCTTTGATGGTTTCCCCGTTGACTTCAACCGTATGGGCATCGACAAAGCGAGCGCGACCTTGGATATACTCCACACCGTTTCGTTTAAAACTGCCATCATAAGAAGAACGAGCCCGATCAATATAGGCTTCGCGATTTTTTCTTAAGGTCGCAAAATCAAAATTGGTCTGTTCAGAAATAAACCCATAATCTGGACCGTAATCACGAATGGCTTCAGCAATTTGGGCGCCATACCACATAATTTTTTTAGGGACACATCCTTTGTTGACACAGGTCCCACCTAGCTGCTTTTCTTCAATAACAGCAGCGCGGGCTCCATGTTCTCCAGCTCGGTTCATGGTAGCAATCCCTCCGCTACCTCCACCAATGGAGATAATATCAAATTCTTTCATGGTTAGTACTCCTTTGTTGATTTACACTTCCATTGTAACAACAAAGGTTACAAAAATCAAGAAATTGCCATCGTTGAATAGGAGGAGAAAACAAGATAGCAAAAAAAACGTGCAAAACAGATGATTCTGAATTGAAAAATGAGGAAATATGATATACTAAACTTATAATTTGAAACGCTTTCGAATATTGGAGGAAAGAAATGAAGAAATTTAAAAAATGGCAAATTATTACAGCGACAGGTGCTGCAATAGCAGTTGTAGGAGTGGGGAGTTGGCTTGCCTTTGGAAAATCAGGCAGTGGCCCTGAAGAAATGGTCGATATGACACCTATGGTACAAACCGTGAAAGAAGGTTCGATTGCTTCCTCTGTCTTATTGACGGGTAAGGTCACAGCCAATCAAGAACAATATATTTACTTTGACGGAACAAAAGGAGATTTGCAATCCATCCTAGTGAATGTCGGGGATCAAGTAACCGCTGGCCAAGCTATTGTTCAATATAGTAGTACAGAAGCGCAATCTGCCTATGACGCGGCAGTACGTGCGGTCAATAAGGCAGATCGTCAATTGAACGATCTCATGACCAATGGAGTGACCATTGATACAACAGGGGATGAGGAAGCTGATAGCAAATCAGCCTCTCAAGCCCAACGCTCTTTGGACACACAAGTGGGTGATTTACGCGATGCCCGTGCGGATGCTGTAGCCAATATGGAAAAGGCTAAAGCTTTGTTGGATGCTACAACCGTAAAAAGTAGTACAGATGGAACGGTTGTAGAAGTCAATAAAGATGTCTCCAAATCAACAACCGGAACCAACCAAACCCTTGTTCATATCGTCAGCAACGGTAACCTTCAAGTAAAAGGTGAGTTGTCTGAGTACAATCTAGCCAACATTTCAGTTGGTCAGGAAGTGACCTTAACCTCTAAGGTCTATCCTGGGAAAAAATGGACTGGAAAGATTAGCTACGTTGCCAATTATCCGACAGATGCTGGTCAGGCTGGTGCAAATGCCGCAGGTTCTGGACAAGGAACAGGGGGAGCTAAATATCCATTTACGGTAGATATTACCAGTGAAATCGGTGATTTGAAACAAGGTTTCTCTGTCAATATTGAAGTAAAAAGTTCAACCATCCATCCTTTGGTTCCTGTGACAAGTGTTTTATCAGATGGCGATCAAAGCTATGTTTGGACGATTGAAGCTGGCAAGGCTAAAAAAGTCATGGTTACCTTAGGAAATGCAGATGCAGAAAATCAAGAAGTCTTATCTGGTTTGAACAAGGATGCTCAAGTCATCACCAACCCTTCTGGCGATTTGGAAGATGGGAAAGAGGTCGGAAAATATGACAAAATTGATTGAGCTGAAAAACATCAATAAAAGTTATCAAAATGGTGATCAAACCTTACAGGTATTAAAGGATATCCATTTAGATGTGGAAGAAGGGGAATTTCTAGCTATTATGGGACCTTCCGGGTCTGGGAAATCTACCCTAATGAACATCATTGGACTTCTAGATCGTCCGACCAGTGGTGAGTACAGGCTAGAGGGGGAAGAAGTAGGAAATCTTAGTGAGAAGAAGTTAGCCCAGGTTCGCAATGAGCAAATAGGCTTTGTCTTCCAACAATTCTTTCTCCTATCAAAACTCAATGCCTTTCAAAACGTCGAGCTTCCCTTGATTTATGCAGGAGTGAATCCTTCTAAACGAAAGGAATTAGCTGAACAATTTTTAAAGAAAGTTGAACTAGATACGCGGATGCACCATCTTCCTTCGGAATTGTCTGGAGGGCAAAAACAACGGGTGGCCATTGCGCGTGCTTTGGTCAATCA
Organism: Streptococcus australis ATCC 700641; assembly: GCF_000186465.1. Classification (GTDB taxonomy): domain Bacteria; phylum Bacillota; class Bacilli; order Lactobacillales; family Streptococcaceae; genus Streptococcus; species Streptococcus australis. The sequence continues at coordinate 1,095,909 of NZ_GL636091.1, forward strand.
TCCTTCTATTATCTTAGCGGATGAACCAACTGGAGCTCTCGACTCCAAAACTGGCGATCAAATTATGGAGCTCTTGACAGCACTCAATCAAGAAGGGAAAACCATCATCATGGTAACCCACGAAACGGAGATTGCCGCTTATGCCAAACGGCAGATTGTCATTCGTGATGGGGTTATATCCTCGGATAGCCGCAATGAAAGGAGGGCCTGATGCAGAACTGGAAATTCGCCATTAGTTCCATTTTGGGACATAAAATGAGATCGTTCTTAACCATGGTGGGGATTATCATCGGGGTTGCCTCGGTCGTTGTCATCATGGCTCTCGGAGATGGGATGAAAGCTGGAGTAACTAAGACCTTTACCAAGGATCAGCAATATGTTCAGATTTCGTACTCCGCCCGAAAGAGTGACTACATGACTGGTTTTAATCTTGGCCCAGAACCTGTCTCAGAAGAAGGTGGCGCTGAAGGTGGTGGGGAAGGCGGTGTTGCAAGTGAAGAAGACCAAGGAATGTCACCGCCAGCTGGCTATGGAGAGGAAAGTAGCGAAGATGTTGACAACCCAATCCTTGAAACACCACCCGTCGTTCAAGAAGAATGGGTCAAGGAACTGACCAAGATTCCTGGCATTGATGGCTACTATGTTGGTAATACAGCCAATGCCACTATCTCCTTTCAGAAGAAAAAATCTGAAGGGGTGAATATCATGGGGGTCAATGATACCTATTTCTCTGTCAGAAAATTTGAATTGGTTTCAGGAAGAAAACTAAATGCTTCAGACTATCAGAGTTTCTCACGGGTCATCATGTTGGATGAAGGTTTAGCTTCGACCTTGTTTGGGACAGAAAGTGCCCTCAACCAAGTGGTTGCTGTCGGAGACAATAACTATCGGGTGGTAGGGATCTTCAAGGATCCAAATGCTGGATCTGCTTTGTATGGAGTTTCTTCTGGAGGGAGTGCCTTGATGGCTAATACCCAAGTCGCTTCAGAATTTGGAACAGAAGAAATTTCTACTATTGTCGTGCATATCCCGGATGTCAAACAGATTAAACCAACTGGAATCGAAGCAGCGAAAAAATTAACCGAGTTATCGGGAGTTCGCCAAGGAGAATTCCAAATCTTTAACATGGATAGTATCTTGGAGCAGACCAATCAAATGCTCGGAATTATGACAACAGTCATCGGTGCGATTGCAGGAATCTCCCTTCTCGTTGGTGGGATTGGGGTCATGAATATCATGTTGGTTTCTGTGACTGAGCGGACACGTGAAATCGGTCTGAGAAAAGCCCTCGGAGCTACTCGTGGAAAAATCTTGATTCAATTCCTCATTGAATCCATGGTATTGACCATGATGGGAGGAATTCTCGGGCTGGGATTGGCCTATGGTGTCAATGCCCTCATCACCACAGCAGCTGCAGGTGCTCTAGAAGGACCTCCAGTCGTCTCTATGTCGGTGGCTATTGGAAGTATCATCTTTTCAGCTTGTGTTGGAATTGTCTTTGGTATCTTACCAGCAAGCAAGGCATCAAAACTCGATCCGATTGAAGCTCTTCGCTATGAATAAGGATGAATGACCTACATAGTTGATTCGGATGAAGTAAAATTTGATCATGAATGAATGGAATGTGATGGAAAAGGGAGAAGGAACCCTTTCTTTCCATTCCTTTTTTCATTTTTCCTGCTCAAGAATAGTGTATTTCCCCGTCAAATATGATAAAATAGGGGAGAATAACTTAGGAGGTTCCAAATGACTACTGAACATATGGAAGAATTAAATGACCAGCAGATTGTCCGTCGTGAGAAAATGGCGGCCCTTCGTGAACAAGGAATCGACCCATTTGGAAAGCGATTCGAACGTACTGCAGATTCTGGTCAATTGAAAGAAAAATATTCAGAATTAGATAAAGAACAACTTCATGACTTGAACGAAACAGCCATTATTGCGGGTCGTCTTGTGACCAAACGTGGAAAAGGAAAGGTTGGTTTTGCCCACCTTCAAGACCGTGAAGGTCAAATCCAAATTTACGTTCGTAAAGACGCAGTTGGTGAAGAAAATTATGAAATTTTCAAAAAGGCAGATCTTGGAGATTTCCTTGGGGTAGAAGGAGAAGTGATGCGGACAGACATGGGTGAGCTTTCAATCAAAGCTACTCACATCACACACTTGTCTAAAGCTCTTCGTCCCTTGCCTGAAAAATTCCACGGACTTTCAGATGTGGAAACCATCTACCGCAAACGTTACTTGGATTTGATTTCTAACCGTGAAAGTTTCGAGCGCTTTGTAACTCGTTCAAAAATCATCTCAGAAATCCGTCGTTACTTGGATGGTCAAGGCTTCCTTGAAGTAGAAACTCCTGTCCTTCACAATGAGGCTGGTGGAGCATCTGCGCGTCCGTTTATCACTCACCACAATGCCCAAAACATTGACATGGTCCTTCGTATTGCGACCGAACTTCACTTGAAACGCCTGATCGTTGGTGGAATGGAGCGCGTTTATGAAATCGGACGTATCTTCCGAAATGAAGGAATGGATGCTACTCACAACCCTGAATTCACATCCATTGAAGTCGACCAAGCCTATGCTGACTACCAAGATATTATGGACTTGACGGAAGGCATTATCCAACACGCTGCGAAAGCCATCCATGGGGATGGTCCAGTTAATTACCAAGGAACTGAAATCAAGATCAATGAACCATTCAAGCGTGTTCATATGGTGGATGCAATCAAGGAAATTGCTGGTGTTGACTTCTGGCAAGACATGAGCTTTGAAGAAGCAGTAGCCCTTGCCAAAGAAAAACATGTGCCAGTTGAAAAACACTACACTGAAGTGGGTCATATCATCAATGCCTTCTTCGAAGAATATGTGGAAGAAACCTTGACACAACCAACCTTTGTCTATGGCCACCCTGTAGCTGTATCACCATTGGCTAAGAAGAATGACGAGGATCCTCGTTTCACGGATCGTTTTGAGCTCTTCATCATGACCAAGGAATATGCCAATGCCTTTACAGAATTGAACGACCCAATCGACCAATTGGAACGCTTCGAAGCACAAGCGCGTGCTAAAGAATTGGGAGACGACGAAGCAACTGGTATTGACTACGATTATGTAGAAGCTCTTGAGTATGGTATGCCACCAACAGGAGGACTGGGAATCGGTATCGACCGTCTCTGCATGCTCCTTACTGATACGACTACTATTCGTGATGTTCTTCTCTTCCCAACTATGAAATAAGCTATAAGAAAACACTGATCTTGCAATCAGTATATCAGATTGAAGAAAAAGACTTCTAAAAAACTTTCCTTAGGTGAGTACGGACGTCAGCGAACTTCTTCGAAGTTCCATGACTAATTATTGAGCCTAATGTCTCAATAATTCCGAGTGCCTGAAACAATTGTGTTTCAGGCACTTTTCTCACGGCGGAAAGTTTTGTATCCACTAAACTAATTAAAGAAAATAGGATCATTTTTTGAAGTTTCAACTAGCTATTATAGGTAATAAACAGTTTGCCTGCATTCTAAAACACTGATCACAAGATCAGTGTTTTTTAGTCTTCCAAATAAGAGGTATCATTCCAAGTCTCTAAGTGATAGTGCTCAAAATCATCTGTTGTCAAAATGGTCACACTGGCATTGTCTAAGCCCCCATTTTTACGGAGTTCCTCTGGTTTATAGCCAAGTAGAGTCCGAATAGAAGCTGTTAAATTAGCCCCATGTCCAACGATAAGAACGGTATCGAGTTCTTTTCCTTTCAAGCTTTTTACAAAATCACAGGTCCGCTTGGTCGTATCAGAAAGAGATTCCGCATCGAATAGATTGTGATGGAATTGTGATAGATCATGGCGGAAAGCTTCCATTTCCTCTGGGTAGAGAGCTTTCAGCTCCATAATTTTTCTACCTTCTAGCCTACCAAGTCGCCATTCCCGGAGAGCAGGAACCTCTTGAAGGGTGATGGGATGCTGGTTTTGTTTGAGGAGGATTTGAGCAGTATGGACGGCTCTTGGCAAGTCGCTTGAATAAGCAGCGTCAAAGTATGTTTGAGATAGATGCTGGCCCAAGGCTTCCAACTGCTGGATGGAAGATTCTAACAGCGGGGAGTCGCCATTTGCCCCTTGGATACGGCCCTCCTCATTCCACTCAGTACGTCCGTGACGGACAAAATATAGTTTCATATGTGTTTGATCCTTTACTCGACTAAGTCTTCGAAGCTAGCCTTGACAAAATCAGCTAAATCTTGCGCCTTGATTTGAATACTGTGACCAACTTCACCTGCAGAGACAATCATCTGATCTAGGTCCAGGGCGGATTGATCAATAAAAATAGGGTAGTTGTGTTTTTGTCGAATCCCAACAGGATTATTAGCCCCGTGGACATAGCCCGTCGTCTTTTCTAAATCTTTTTGCGGAATCATACTAACTTTTTTATTGCCAGATAGTTTGGCCAATTTTTTCTCTGACAAATGGGCAGAGATGGGAACAATTCCGATGACAGGACCAGTTTTATCACCTGTTAGGGCTAGTGTCTTATAGATTTGCTCAGTCGTAATCCCTTCTGGAATGATTCCCTCAAGGGCATTGATTTGTAATCCTGTATGGTCGATTTTAGCTTTTTGCAAAATTTGTTCAACCAATGTTTTTTTACTTTTTGCTTTTTTGCCATCTTATCATTCTCTTTCTCTTAATTTCCTAACATTATATCATACTCTTTGAGTTTCCGTTCAAGAGAAAAAGAGGCAGTTGCCTCTTTTAATTCTTTTCTACAGTAAATAGTTTTCGGTAGATTTTTTCTTGATCTTGTGTGGGTGCAATCTGGTTCAAGTCCAAGTAGTGGGTGAAGCCATTCAATTGTCCCTGAGAGGTGTACTGATGAAGGTCATACTCATCATCAGTAGATGGAGCTGCATTGTAGTAGCCATCATCATAACCATAAGTTGGAATCCAGAGGGCGGTAAATTTATCAGTGGAGATACTATGTTCTTCCATGAAATAGGTCCCGATATAGATTCCGATATTTTTGGCTCCCAATGATTCTAGCTTGGCACGGAAGGCCTCCACTCCAGCGTTCATATCACCCATCGTTTTTTCTTCTACATCCAGCCAATAATAGGTTGGTTTGTATTTTTTGGATGCCTGATAGAACTCTTCTGCTTCTTTTTCCATTTCTTTTTTGTCCTTGGCAGCTACGTAAGCATATACCGCAACTGGAATATCTCGTTTTTGAAACTCTTTAATATGAGTTTCGTATGATTTGTCTATTCCATTTAAATAAGTCGCAGCATTTTCTTTTTTAGCTTGAGCACCACTATGAACTCGAACAATGACTCCAGAAACATTCTGTGCTAAGAGATCATAATCAATCTCGCTTGGCAATTGCCAACCAGAGATATCGATAATTGGTCGATTCAAAAATTCTTGATCTAATTCTTCAACTGAGTCAGAAGAAGAGGAAGACGGGATTTTTGTTTGATTGGTTTTCTTTGCCTCTTGTAGGGTCTTGTTTCTAGCAAGTTGATTCCTTTGGATATCTGCTACTGTCTTAGAAATTAGCAGAAAGGAAAAGATACTTGCGAAAAAGACAAAGAGGACAATTGGTTTAATCCTTTTTCTCATACAGAATCATTTTACCGCAAAAGATGGAAAAAGGCAAAACAAAGGGTTCGAAAACAAGAAAAACAAGATGATATTATAGTGAATAGGAGGTTCGAGTTTTCTTACCTTCTTTCAATAGTACAAGTGGAAAAGTGAGTTGAACTGGTCTGTTTTATCATCTTTTGAAAGTGAAAACCGAATCTTATTTGGTCTTTCCTTTTTTTACTATTGAAAGGTGATATAATGAAAACTGAAAATTAGAAGTATGGGTGTTACATGAAATTAGATAAACGTCATTTTTTAAACTATTCAATCCTGATCCCTTACCTCCTTTTGTCAATATTGGGATTGATTATTGTCTACTCGACAACGAGTGCCTTAGCCATCCAAAAAGGGGTTAGTCCTTTCGGGATGATTAGAAGCCAGGGGATCTTTTTTGTCCTAAGTTTGATCACTATTCTGATTACCTATAAGGTGAAATTAAATGTCCTGAAGAAAAAGGGCTTTATTGGAATTTTCATTATAGCTGAGACGATCCTTCTCTTGTTATCGCGTTTCATTACAGATACGGTAAATGGTGCGCATGGATGGTTAAGTTTTGGAGGTTTCTCGATTCAGCCAGCTGAGTATTTGAAAATTATCATCGTCTGGTACTTGGCTTTGGTATTCTCAAAAAAGCAAGAAGAAATTCAGCGATATGATTACCAAGCATTAACCCACAATCAATGGCTTCCTCGAGATTTGTCGGATTGGCGTTGGATGGTGCTCTTCCTGGTTGCTATTGTAGTCATCATGCCAGACTTAGGAAATGCGACTATTCTCGCACTAACAACTTTAATCATGATTAGTGCAAGTGGGATAGCTTACCGCTGGTTCTCAAGCCTATTAGCTATCTTAGTGGGGGGGTCAACCGTTCTTCTTTATTCCATTCAGCTAATTGGGGTAGAGCGTTTCTCTAAAATCCCTGTCTTTGGATATGTAGCGAAACGTTTCAGTGCTTTTTACAACCCCTTTAATGATTTATCAGATTCGGGACACCAACTAGCCAATTCTTATTACGCCATGAGTAATGGGGGCTGGTTTGGCTTGGGACTTGGAAATTCGATTGAAAAGCAAGGGTACTTGCCAGAAGCTCATACAGACTTTGTCTTTTCAATCGTTATTGAAGAACTTGGTTTTGTGGGAGCTAGTCTCATCTTAGCCTTATTGTTCTTCTTAATTTTGCGGATTATTCTTGTCGGGATTCGGGCAAGAGATCCATTTAATTCGATGATGGCGATTGGTATAGGAGGAATGCTCCTAACCCAAACCTTCATCAACATTGGTGGGATTTCTGGGCTGATTCCTTCGACAGGGGTGACCTTCCCCTTCCTTTCACAAGGAGGAAATAGTTTGTGGGTCTTATCCATTGCGATTGCCCTTGTCTTAAATATTGATGCGAGTGAAAAGCGCGCCCTAGCTACTCAAGAGGCCCCTTCTTACGAGAAGCCTCAGAAAATTCAGAGCTATTACTAAATCGGAGTGAGTAAAGAAAGGAGTTATCATGACTTTACAAAAACTAGAGAGTTACACCAACAAAGAGATTATCAAAGAAGAAGCTGAGATTTTAACCACTATTTTAGAAGATATTGCAAAAAATTTGGTGAGTCCAGAAACCTTTGATAAGATTCTTGAATTGAAAAAACTATCTGTTTCAAAAGATTATTTAAAATTGGATCAAATTGTCAAAGAGCTATCAAATGAAGAGATGACCGTGATTTCTCGCTACTTTGCCATTCTCCCCTTGTTGATTAATATCTCTGAAGACGTTGATTTGGCTTTTGAAATCAATCATCAAAATAATGTGGGGCAGGACTATCTAGGGAAACTATCGTCCACCATTCGTGAGGTAGCTGAGACTGAAAATGCACAGGAAATCTTGGAGCACCTCAATGTAGTACCGGTACTGACCGCTCATCCGACCCAAGTGCAACGGAAAACCATGTTGGACTTAACCACTCACATTCACAGTCTTTTGCGCCAACATCGGGATGTAAAAGCTGGCTTGATGAACGAGACCAAATGGTACAATAATTTGCGTCGTAATATCGAAATTATGATGCAAACCGATATGATCCGTGAAAAGAAACTCAAGGTAACCAATGAGATTACCAACGTCATGGAATACTATAATAGCTCCTTTCTTCAGGCTGTTCCTAACTTAATGTTGGAATACAAACGTCTTGCCAAGGAGCAAGGGATTGAGTTGCAACACCCTAAACCGATTACGATGGGAATGTGGATTGGTGGAGACCGGGATGGGAATCCTTTTGTAACTGCAGAGACCTTGAAGCGATCAGCTACGATTCAAAGTGAAGTCATTCTGAACTATTATATTCAGAAAATCTCTAGTCTTTATCGGAACTTCTCCCTCTCTACCAATCTTTCAAAAACCAGTCAAGCGGTTGAAGAGATGGCGGCTCGTTCCAGTGATACATCTGTCTTTAGAGAGAAGGAGCCTTACCGTCGGGCCTTCCATTATATTCAATCCAAGTTGGTCCAAACCTTATTGAATATTAAGGAATGGTCTGTCGTTGGCTCAACAGTAGATGACCGTCATCCGGTTGAACGTCTTCTCGGTGCTCACACCCATCAACAAGGAGTGGTTTCTGATTATATTGGTAATCGCATCAGTGGAGCGATCCAAGAGTTGGCAGAAGATCGCCCTCCTTATTACGAAACAGTTGAAGAATTTAAACAGGATTTGACCCTTATTCAAGAGTCATTGATTGAAAATAAGGCAGAAGCTTTAATCTCAGGGGAGTTTGCTGAGTTATTAGAAGCAGTAGAAGTCTTTGGATTCTTCTTGGCTTCGATCGATATGCGTCAAGATTCGAGTGTCCATGAAGCTTGTGTTGCGGAACTTCTCAAAGAAGCTGGAATCAATGACCATTACAGTGATTTGTCAGAAGACGAAAAGTGCGAGTTGCTTTTACAAGAGTTGTTAGAAGATCCTCGTATTTTATCTGCTACCCATGCAGAAAAATCAGAATTGCTGGAAAAAGAATTAGCTATTTTCCAAACAGCGCGTGAATTAAAAGACCGCTTAGGAGAAGATGTTATTCGCCAAACCATTATTTCTCATGCAACCAGTGTATCGGATATGCTTGAGTTGGCTATCATGTTGAAAGAAGTGGGACTGATTGACAAGGAAAGCGCACGTGTGCAAATTGTTCCCCTCTTTGAGACGATCGAAGACTTGGATCAATCTGAAGATACAATGAGAAAGTATCTATCACTTCCAATTGCTAAACGCTGGATTGCTTCTAAGAATAACTACCAAGAAATTATGCTTGGTTATTCAGATAGTAACAAAGATGGTGGTTATCTATCTTCTTGTTGGACTCTTTATAAGGCCCAGCAACAATTAACAGCGATTGGCGACGAGTTTGGTGTCAAAATTACCTTCTTCCATGGCCGTGGGGGAACGGTTGGTCGTGGGGGTGGTCCAACCTATGAAGCCATCACCTCACAACCATTGAGATCCATTAATGACCGCATTCGTTTGACGGAGCAAGGCGAGGTTATTGGCAATAAATATGGGAACAAGGATGCAGCTTATTACAACTTGGAAATGTTGGTATCTGCAACGATTAATCGGATGATTGCTAAGAAGAAGAGTGAAAAGAGCATGTCCGATCAGTACAATGAGATTATGGACCAGATTGTCAATCGTAGCTACGATATTTATCGTGAACTGGTGTTTGGCAATGACCATTTCTATGATTACTTCTTCGAATCCAGTCCGATTAAGGCTATTTCTAGTTTCAATATTGGTTCCCGTCCAGCAGCCCGTAAGACCATCAAAGAAATCGGTGGCTTGCGTGCAATTCCTTGGGTCTTCTCATGGTCACAGAGCCGAGTGATGTTCCCTGGCTGGTACGGTGTAGGGTCTAGTTTTAAAGAATTTATTGATGCAGACCCTGAAAACATTGAAACCTTGCGTTATATGTACCAAAAATGGCCATTCTTCAAGTCTCTTCTTTCAAACGTAGACATGGTGCTCTCAAAAGCCAATATGAACATTGCTTTTGAATACGCCAAGCTTTGTGAGGAAGAGGAGGTTCGTGACATCTTCAATATTATCCTGGACGAGTGGCAATTGACTAAGGATGTTATTTTACAGATTGAAGGTCATGATGAACTCTTAGCTGAGAACCCTTATCTAAAAGATAGTTTAGATTATCGTATGCCATACTTTAATGTTCTAAACTATATTCAATTAGAATTAATTAAACGCCAGAGACGCGGCGAATTGCCTGCTGATCAGGACAAGTTGATTCATATCACGATTAATGGTGTCGCAACAGGATTGCGTAATTCTGGTTAATCGTGAACCATAAAACCAATCCCGATTAAAGGGATTGGTTTTTTACTGGAATAAAGTGAAAATGATTGTGAAAAACTCGAAGATTGGTCGCAAAGAATGAAATATCTAGCTGTTTATTTCAAAAAAGAAGTGGAAATGAGATTTCACAAACTTTCATTTGGGTAAATTCCTTTAAGAAAAAAGAAATAAGAAAAAAAGCTAGTAAAACACTTGCAATTTAGACGAAATTTGATAAAATAGTAAGGAAAGTTAGACTGTATTGCCTACTGTCTATCTATAAAATATATTTTATTGGAGGCTTTTACTCAAATGGCAAAAGAAAAATACGATCGTAGTAAACCACACGTTAACATTGGTACTATCGGACACGTTGACCACGGTAAAACTACCCTAACTGCAGCTATCACAACTGTTTTGGCACGTCGCTTGCCTTCATCAGTTAACCAACCAAAAGACTATGCGTCTATCGATGCTGCTCCAGAAGAACGCGAACGCGGTATCACTATCAACACTGCGCACGTTGAGTACGAAACTGAAAAACGTCACTACGCTCACATCGACGCTCCAGGACACGCGGACTACGTTAAAAACATGATCACTGGTGCCGCTCAAATGGACGGAGCTATCCTTGTAGTAGCTTCAACTGACGGACCAATGCCACAAACTCGTGAGCACATCCTTCTTTCACGTCAGGTTGGTGTTAAACACTTGATCGTCTTCATGAACAAAGTTGACTTGGTTGACGATGAAGAATTGCTTGAATTGGTTGAAATGGAAATCCGTGACCTTCTTTCAGAATACGATTTCCCAGGTGATGACCTTCCAGTTATCCAAGGTTCAGCTCTTAAAGCTCTTGAAGGTGATGCTAAATACGAAGACATCATCATGGACTTGATGAACACTGTTGATGAGTACATCCCAGAACCAGAACGCGATACTGACAAACCATTGCTTCTTCCAGTCGAAGACGTATTCTCAATCACTGGACGTGGTACTGTAGCATCAGGACGTATCGACCGTGGTATCGTTAAAGTCAACGACGAAATCGAAATCGTTGGTATTAAAGAAGAAATCCAAAAAGCGGTTGTTACTGGTGTTGAAATGTTCCGTAAACAACTTGACGAAGGTCTTGCAGGGGACAACGTTGGTGTGCTTCTTCGTGGTATCCAACGTGATGAAATCGAACGTGGACAAGTTATCGCTAAACCAGGTTCAATCAACCCACACACTAAATTCAAAGGTGAAGTTTACATCCTTACTAAAGAAGAAGGTGGACGTCATACTCCATTCTTCAACAACTACCGTCCACAGTTCTACTTCCGTACAACTGACGTAACTGGATCTATCGAACTTCCAGCTGGAACTGAAATGGTAATGCCTGGTGATAACGTGACTATCGACGTTGAGTTGATCCACCCAATCGCCGTTGAACAAGGTACTACATTCTCAATCCGTGAAGGTGGACGTACTGTTGGTTCAGGTATGGTTACTGAAATCGAAGCTTAATTCGATCTAGTTCCCAGATTAACAATTATATAGACAGACAGAAAACCCCGTGAAGACGGGGTTTTTATTGTTTTATAAAGTAAAAGAGTTTGTGCAACCTTTCATTATCACGAAAATTATGGTAAAATAGTTAGTATAAAATTAGAAAAACGAGGTATGTGAAATGTCACGTAAACCATTTATTGCTGGTAACTGGAAAATGAACAAAAACCCAGAAGAAGCTAAAGCATTCGTTGAAGCAGTAGCATCAAAACTTCCTTCATCTGATCTTGTTGAAGCTGGGATTGCTGCACCTGCTCTTGACTTGACGACTGTTCTTGCTGCTGCTAAAGGTTCAAACCTTAAAGTTGCTGCTCAAAACTGTTACTTTGAAAACGCTGGTGCCTTCACTGGTGAAACTAGCCCACAAGTTTTGAAAGAAATCGGTACGGACTATGTTGTGATCGGTCACTCAGAACGTCGTGATTACTTCCACGAAACAGACGAAGACATCAACAAAAAAGCAAAAGCAATCTTTGCTAATGGTTTGCTTCCAATCATCTGTTGTGGTGAAAGTCTTGAAACTTACGAAGCTGGTAAAGCGGCTGAATTCGTAGGTGCTCAAGTATCTGCTGCTTTGGCTGGTTTGACTCCTGAGCAAGTAGCTGCATCTGTTATCGCTTATGAGCCAATCTGGGCGATCGGTACTGGTAAATCTGCATCACAAGACGATGCACAAAAAATGTGTAAAGTGGTTCGTGACGTTGTAGCTGCTGACTTCGGTCAAGAAGTAGCTGACAAAGTACGTGTCCAATACGGTGGTTCAGTGAAACCTGAAAACGTTGCTGAGTACATGGCTTGTCCAGACGTTGATGGAGCTCTTGTTGGTGGTGCATCACTTGATCCAGAAAGCTTCTTGGCATTGTTGAACTTCGTAAACTAATCGAAAATATATAAGACGAGAGATTTCTCGTCTTTTTTTATCTTAAAAAAACCAGCTAGTAAGCTGGCTTTTGTTTTTTATGAGCGTCCTAAGATTCGTTTGATCAAGGACAAGGCTTTAAATTTCAGAGGATTTGGGTAATAACGGAAGGTTCCCATCTTACGAACGATATAGCCATTGAAGTTTTGTTTGAAACGAAGAACGCCGTCTGAGCCGTCGAAGACCCCTTGAATACCAAGGAAATTGTATAAGGTGATTCCTTTTTCTAATGCACGCTTCATGGCATGGTATTGAATCAAGAAGGCTGCAGAAAATTTTTGGTATTTGGTATACGAACCACCAAACAAATAGGTCACTTCTGATGGATTATAGATGATCAGGGCACAGGCCAAGGGCACTGTTTCAACTGTTTCGTCAGCCAAGGTCTCTCGGACAATTGTCTTTTGTTTCTCTAATTTTTGCAATTGTTGCTCATATTGTTTGGATGAAGGATTGAGCAAGGAAATCTTCTGGTCTAAATAAGCGAGTGCATCAGCTGTATTGATTTCAGCAATGAGAAATTCTGCCTTGTCTCCAAAGGTATCATAGAGATCGTAGTAGTAGTCCAGGCTCTTGTCTTCAAAGCCTTGACGTTTTCCAGTTTCCTCAATAATTTGTTTAAACTGAGGGATTTCCTCTCTCCTAATATTTCGAATAGAGATATCATAGTTGAGGGCAGTCGTAATATTCCGGCTACAGTTCTTGTTGAAGGATTTTAAGAGAGATTTCGCATCAAAATCGGTGAGGTCCTTCAGATAATGCCAAACAGGCTCTCCTCCAGGATAGCCCACTTGTAAGCCATCAAATTGATAGCCAAGATCCAGTAATGATTGGAGAAGCTGTTTTTGTTCTTCTTCAGTTGGATTGCCATTGCTATCGAAAACTTGATAGTGGTCATAGGGTTTTAAAATGAATTCGATACCACCATTTTCTTTTACATAAGCCTGTACTGCTTTGTAAAAATCTGGTAGGTAGCGAGTATCCGTAACGATTGGCCCGCTATTGATTTCGTAATGCAGGCCTCCCGTCATAGGTAGGCTGTATAAAATGGCAGAGATAGCTAATGTTCCTTGCTCTTCCCATCCAATATAGTGAATGGTTGCGCCTCTTTTATGAAGCAAATCAGCCATTTCAATACTCTGTAAAAAAGAGTGATTGGAAGTAGTAAGAGAGTGTTGGTAAAATTCTTCCCTACTAATAATCTTGAATGTCATAGGTCACCTTACTGTTTATTTCTTAGTTTTTTTCGTAACTGATAGGCCTTGTTAACAAGGGGATAAAGCATGCTAGTTGGGAGGTTGAATTCGCCAACAAATTCTTCGATCATTGGATTAAATTTTGACTTGAAGTGGTAGAGTCCTCCATCTAACTGGTTCTCAACTCCTCCCATATTTTGCCAAGTAGCTCCACGGTCAAAGGCATGCTGGGCTGTTTCATACCAAGTCAAAATAGCTGGTTGATAGCGGCGGAAGTTCTCATCCATTCCTGCATAGACATTCTCTGAAGTGCCTCCAAATTCAAGAGTTAAGGTTCCAGAAAGAGAAACAATCTCTTGGCCAGCTTTTAGCTCTTGATGGAGAAATTGGATTTCTTCTTCCAAGCGTTCTTTTTCTTGACGGTTATTATCGATCTTGCCTGGTTTTGTTTTTTCGTTAAAACGACTAGCTTCGGCTTGGTTTTTTTCCAGCTGTTCCTTGAGTGAAGCAAGACGTTGAGCTAAGTTAATTCTTGAGAGAGTGATATAAGATTGTCCTGCATAGGTTGTTAGCAGTTTCTCATAATAGTCTCTTCCACGAAGATGGATGCCTTTTCGTGCTTCTGTCTTTTTCATCAGAGCTGCAAATTCGTCTAAGAGTTCAGTGCCTCCAAAGATGACTTCAACTCCTTTATTTCGAGCAGTCCGAATGGCTTGCTTGGTGGATTTGGACAGTTGGTCCTCAGTGAAGTATTCCTTATAGATATTGGCCTGGAAACGTGGTTGAATGGTTTCTCCCATGTCTTCTGTCCGTCCAACCCATTCCACTCCATATTCTTTTAAGGATTGGATAATCGCCAAAGTAGCCTCTTGATCACTTGTTTCTTGGCCGATTAGTCCTTTTCTTAGGAAAAGAGAGGGATCAAACTTGGCGAAGACAGCACGCTTGCTTTTAGCATATGTTTTGATGGATTGGAGCATGAAGGCTACTAATTCGCTGTTTTGATAATCCATAATAGGTCCACGTGGGATATAGAGCATGGTAAAACCAAGTGGAAGTGGCTGGATTAAAATACTTGCGACAGCGACTAGTTTGTGATCTTGGTAAACGCCAAGGCGCTCATTGCCCCAGTTGTCTTTGATCTTTGCCCAATCGGCGCTCTGAAGCAAATTGGTTTGGGGGCTAGTTTTAACGAATTCATCATGTTCTTCGGCAGTAATGCCGATTTTGTATGTATACATTAATGGAGTACCCACTTTCTAAGGGCGTAAGCAACACCCGACTCATCGTTGGATCGCGTAACAACTTTCGCAATCTTTTTTAATTCAGGACTAGCATTGTCCATCGCGACTGGGAGACCAGCAACCTCTAGCATGGCCTGATCGTTTTCTTGATCGCCGACCGCCATCACTTGTTCTGGACTTAAGTGTAACTTGGACGCTAAGTGTAAGAGGGCCTGGCCCTTATCAACTGTCTTAGGCAAGATCTCAAGGTAAAAAGGTGCAGAACGCACAATCGTAAAACGGTCGTAAAAACTATCTGGTATAGAGGAGATGATTCTTTCTAAGACTTCCGGTTCATCGACATACATACATTTGAGCACCGTATGATGCTCCATTTCTTCTGGAGTGCGGTAGAAAAGATCTGAGTGGACCAATTTGGCTTCATGAACGGTATAGGTACCAATGTTACGATTAGCTGTATAAATGCCAGACTTGGTACTAGCGTGCATAGGAACAGCTAATTTGCGAGCTAGCGCTTCAATATCTAAATAGTCCTTGTAGGAGAGGTGTTCTTCATAGAGCATTTCGCCAGTATGGGCGTCTTGAATCAGCCCTCCATTGAAGGTGATAACCAGGTCACCTGGTTGATCCAAATGAAGTTCTTCTAACAATCGAAGGACACCCGAACGAGGACGACCAGTTGCTAAGACAACATGGACCCCTTGAGCTTTGGCATCTTGGATGGCTTGAAAAACTTCGGGGGTTACTTGGCCGTCAGATGTTAAAAGGGTCCCATCGATATCAAGTGCAACAAGTTTAATGTTCATCTTTTTCTCCTGTGAAGGTATCGTTAACAATATAGGACTGGAATAAGTGTAGTTGAGGTGTAAACAAGCTATTTTCAAGCAACATTTCTTTTGGGAAATAGAAGCGGTTATCCCCTTGTCTGCTACCGGCTAAGGAAGCAACGATAGGAGAGAGAAGGGATAGCTCAGCTAAATTTCCATCCTTCTGGATGATCTCAATTTGAGTACGAGGTTTTTCTGAATCAGGTCGGTAAACGTCGTAAGGAAGGTCAAAGTTTCGATGAATAGCCGTATAATAGGTTGGATCAAAACCGACCTCTTGAATCAGTTGTTTGAGAGCAGCTAATTGTTCTTCATCCTTATCTTGAAAGAGAATGGATTTGAAAACCTTGCGATTGATAAAACGCTGGGCCAAATCAGAGAGTACGGAGTCAGGACTCTCCATCCAAGATTGAAAGTAGGTATTCATAACGCCGTCGTCCAAAGCCAAGTAATCGGCCAGGCTAACTTGGTGCTCAAAAAAAGGAATCAGTCGAGGAGAAGTCGCTTGAAAGAACTCCTTATGCTCAAGGTAGAGATGACGTGCCCGCTTGAGCAGGTTCTGCAATAGGACTTCCATTGCTCTGGTGGCTGGATGAAAGTAGACCTGCATATACATTTGATAGCGAGAAACAACATAATCTTCAACCGCATGCATCCCATTGACCTGAAAAGCAATTCCGTTTTCTACTGGGCGAATGACACGCAATATACGAGTTAAATCAAAATTTCCGTAAGAAGCACCAGTGAAGTAGGCGTCTCTTAGAAGGTAATCCATGCGATCGACATCAATCTGACTAGAGATTAACTGCACCACCTGTTTATTAGGGTAGGTGTGGTCGATAACACTAGCTACCTTTTGAGGAAAATCAGGTGCTACTTGAATTAATATCTGGTAGATTTCTGTTTCAGGACAGGTAATAATTTCCTGGGTCATTTTTTCATGATCTGTATCAAATAACCCTTCAAAGGTATGCGAATAAGCACCGTGTCCGATATCATGGAGCAAGGCGGCAACCATGGTGAGAAGGGATTCGCTTGAGTCCCATTGGTCGGTGTATTTCTCATCAAAGATTGATAGGATGCGCCGAGCAATTTCATAGGCTCCTAGACAGTGCGAAAAACGACTATGCTCGCCCCCATGAAAGGTAAACCCAGAGGTTCCTAACTGTTTGATGCGACGTAGTCGTTGAAATTCTTTCGTATTAATGAGCTTGTAAATGACTGGGTGATCCACGTGAATATAGTTGTGCACAGGATCCCGAAATACTTTTTCATTCATACCTCTATTATAGCAGAAAACGGCCTAAATTGGTATCGAGAGATGGTTGCAATAGGAAAAAGAAAGAAGTTTTTGGTAAAATAAAGGAAAGAGGGAAAGGATGGGAACTTTTGAAGATTAGAATACAAAATCAGATTCAATTTGATGATCAAGTGGAAGTGATGGACCAATATTACGAAGGGGAATGGAAGGAAAAAGGTGGCTATCACTATCTGCTTTACGTAAACGAAGAAGGCGAAAAAGTCGCTTTGAAATTTCATAATCAAGAATTGACCATGACGCGCTTTTCAACGCCAAAATCCATCATGAAATTTATAGCTTCAGAGAAAGGTCATGCGCTCATTCCAACTCCCCTAGGCATGCAGCAGTTTGTGATTGATACTCAGGAATATAGATTGGAGCAAAATAGGCTTGGTTTGTCTTATCAGTTGTTAACGGCAGACGGAAGTCAACAGTTTGCGACCTATCGTTTAGAATTGACATGGGAAGACTAGTTTATCAGTAGTTTTTCTTGATTTTTTTACGAGTTGTGGTATAATGAAACCACTCAAGGGAGTAGCTGGCGGATTTCCCGCGATAGTGTCGTCATTCCGAATTATTTCCGGCACTATATTAAACAGCGAGACTTGTTTTTTTAAAAAACAGGTCTCTTTTTTTGTAAAAAGAGGCCAAAAAGGAGGAGACTGTTTTGTCAAAAGAACAAAATAAAGATTTGTTTTACACGCAATCTTCTGAGGAAGTCCTAAAGAACTTGGACTCATCTGTCGAAGGTTTGTCAACCGCCCAGGCTCAAGAACGCTTAGCGACTTATGGTCGTAATGAGTTGGAAGAGGGCGAAAAACGTAGCCTACTAGCTAAATTCCTTGATCAATTTAAGGATTTGATGATTATCATCTTGCTTGCGGCAGCGGCACTTTCTGTGATTACAGAAGGAATGGACGGTCTAACGGATGCCATTATCATCTTGGCCGTTGTTGTCTTGAATGCTGCCTTTGGTGTTTACCAAGAAGGGCAAGCTGAAGCAGCCATTGAAGCGCTGAAAAATATGTCTAGCCCGATGGCCCGTGTTCGTCGTGACGGTCATGTCATTGAGATTGACTCAAAAGAATTGGTGCCTGGGGACATCGTCTTGCTAGAAGCAGGGGATGTCGTGCCTGCTGATATGCGCTTGTTTGAAGCAGCTTCCCTTAAAATCGAAGAAGCAGCTCTTACAGGGGAATCTGTCCCAGTTGAAAAAGATGTGACTGGACTTGTTGAAGCAGATGCTGGAATCGGGGACCGCGTTAATATGGGTTACCAAAACTCAAACGTAACTTACGGTCGTGGTATTGGTGTCGTGACCAACACTGGTATGTATACAGAAGTTGGTAAGATTGCAGATATGTTGGCTAATGCCGATGAGACTGAAACACCATTGAAGCAAAGCTTGGAACAATTATCTAAAGCCTTGACTTACTTAATCGTTGTAATTGCGGTCATTACTTTCTTAGTTGGTGTCTTCGTTCGTGGAGAGCATCCATTAGAAGGCTTGATGGTTGCGGTAGCCCTTGCGGTGGCGGCGATTCCAGAAGGACTTCCTGCCATTGTAACTATCGTTCTATCTTTAGGAACAACTACTCTTGCTAAACGCAATTCAATCGTTCGTAAATTACCAGCGGTTGAAACTCTTGGTTCAACAGAAATCATCGCATCTGATAAAACAGGTACTTTGACCATGAACCAAATGACGGTTGAAAAAGTCTATACCAACGGTCAATTGCAAAGTTCGGCAGCTGAAATTGCTGCTAGCAACAATACCCTTCGTATCATGAACTTTGCCAATGATACCAAGGTGGACCCATCTGGCAAATTGATTGGGGATCCAACTGAGACAGCTCTTGTACAGTTTGGCTTGGACCACAATTTTGACGTTCGTGAAGTCTTGAAGGATGAGCCTCGTGTGGCTGAATTGCCATTTGACTCTGATCGTAAACTCATGTCTACCATCCACAAGGAAGCAGATGGTTCTTACTTTATCGCTGTGAAGGGTGCCCCTGACCAATTGCTCAAGCGTGTGACACGTATTGAAGTCAATGGAGAAGTTCGCCCTATCACAGAAGAAGACAAGAAAGCTATCCTTGCAATCAACAAAGACTTGGCCAAACAAGCCCTTCGTGTCTTGATGATGGCTTATAAGACAAGCAAGGAAATCCCAACCTTGGAATCTGAAATTGTTGAATCTGACCTCATCTTCTCAGGTTTGGTCGGCATGATTGACCCTGAGCGTCCAGAAGCTGCAGAAGCTGTACGTGTCGCTAAAGAAGCAGGTATCCGTCCAATCATGATTACGGGTGACCACCAAGATACAGCAGAAGCTATTGCCAAACGTCTTGGAATCATCGATCCAAATGATACAGAAGACCATGTCTTCACGGGTGCTGAGTTGAATGAACTCACTGATGAAGAATTCCAAAAAGTCTTCAAGCAATACTCTGTATACGCACGTGTATCACCTGAACACAAGGTTCGGATCGTGAAAGCATGGCAAAATGAAGGTAAAGTTGTTGCCATGACTGGTGACGGGGTTAACGATGCTCCATCGCTTAAAACAGCTGATATCGGTATCGGTATGGGGATTACAGGTACAGAGGTTTCTAAGGGTGCTTCTGACATGGTCCTTGCCGATGATAACTTCGCCACTATTATCGTAGCGGTAGAAGAAGGACGTAAGGTCTTCTCCAATATCCAAAAATCTATCCAATACCTCTTGTCTGCCAATATGGCTGAAGTATTCACCATCTTCTTTGCAACCCTCTTTGGTTGGGATGTGTTGCAACCAGTACATCTTCTCTGGATCAACTTGGTAACCGATACGCTTCCAGCCATCGCTCTTGGTGTGGAACCAGCTGAGCCAGGTGTCATGACCCACAAACCTCGTGGACGTAAGTCTAACTTCTTTGACGGTGGGGTTTTCGGAGCTATCCTCTATCAAGGAATCTTCCAAACTATGCTGGTTCTTGGTGTTTACGGTTGGGCTTTGATTTTTCCTGAACACTCTACCCGAGCAGAAATCCATGCAGATGCTTTGACCATGGCCTTTGCGACTCTTGGATTGATCCAATTACTCCATGCCTTTAACGTCAAGTCTGTTTACCAATCTATCTTTAAAGTGGGACTCTTCAAGAACAAGACCTTTAACTGGTCCATCCCAGTTGCCTTTATTCTCTTAATGGCGACGATTATGGTACCTGGATTCAATAAACTCTTCCACGTGTCTCATTTGAGCTTGACGCAATGGTTAGTTGTTGCTGTAGGTGCCCTTATGATTGTTGTTTTGGTTGAGATTGTCAAAGCCGTTCAACGTGCACTTGGTAAGGATAAAAACGCCATTTAAACGCGTATCAAAAGTCATCTTCGGATGGCTTTTTTGTGTGCAGAGATGTCTGGGCATATTTCTTGAGGCAAGACTGGATTTTTGATAAACTAGACAACAGTTTGAAGAAAGGAAACTTATATTATGAAAAAGTTTTTTGCTGAAGTAATCGGCACATTTATGCTTGTCTTTATCGGGACTGGCGCAGTTGTTTTTGGAAATGGGACAGAAGGTCTTGGGCATTTAGGAATTGCCTTGGCATTTGGTTTGTCCATTGTTGCAGCTGCATACTCTATTGGGACTGTTTCTGGTGCTCACTTGAATCCTGCTGTTTCGATTGCTATGTTTGTCAACAAACGCTTGTCATCTAAAGACTTAGTCAACTACATTGTAGCGCAAGTAGTAGGAGCTTTCCTTGCGACTGCTTCTGTCTTCTTCCTTTTGTCTAATTCAGGGATGTCAACAGCTAGTCTTGGTGAAAATGCCTTGGCTAAAGGAGTAACTCCATTTGGCGGTTTCTTGTTTGAAGTGATTGCATCCTTTATCTTTATCTTGGTCATCATGACAGTGACATCAGCTTCTAAAGGAAACGGGAAGATTGCTGGTCTTGTCATCGGTTTGAGCTTGACCTTGATCATTCTTGTTGGTTTGAACATTACAGGTCTTTCTGTTAACCCAGCTCGTAGCTTGGCTCCTGCCCTCTTTGTAGGTGGTGCAGCCCTCCAACAAATTTGGATCTTTATCCTTGCTCCAATCGTTGGTGGTGTCTTGGCAGCGCTTGTTGCAAAGAATCTCCTTGAAACTGAAGCTTAAGCTACTTTAACGAAAAAAAGATTTCGATTCCCTGTGGGGTCGAAATCTTTTTCTTTTTAGCAGTCAAGGATGGTTAAAGCCTGACGAAATTCGCTTGCTAACTGCTGTCTTTTGTATTGATGAAATTCAGGTAAGTCTTTCACAGCGTTGTAGCGTTTATGAAGACGATACATGTGAGGGATCTTGTACTGTGGATAGGCCTTGAAAAAGTCTTCTGTCAGTTGCCATTCTCGAATATAGCCAAGAGGCCGCATGTGATAATGGACGTTATCGATGGCTCTGGAAGGATGGCGATGATGCAAGTGTCCGAAGACGACATCCGCTACCTCGTGCTTTACAAAGAGATCGTGAAAAGCTTGACTACCTAAGAAGGCGTTGAATTTCTGAAAGTAGGGGTGACTAACGAGGAAGTCCTTGTGGGGGACAAAGTGAAGAGCGACGATGATTCTACCATCTAAAGAAGCGAGGACCTGATCCAATCGGAAGAGATCTTCTTGCGTGATGGTTGGATCATCTAAAGGACGTTCCAATCTTCGATCAAACCAGAAAGTATTCTTGGTACGCAGGTGGGCTTCCTTGCTCTTTTCAGGAACAAAGCTATAATCGTACCATCCAGCAAGAGATACTAAATGGCTGTCTCCAAAGGTCTGGACCTGAAAATCATACTGCTTGATTTCTTCTTCTGAAAGAGATAGCATATCGTGATTGCCCAGGTTAAAGGAAACAGGAAACTGTCTTTGGAGGTCCTGAATGAAGGGAAGGCTTATCTGTTTAAAGTCATTAGAGATGTCTCCAGCTAGATGAAGATGATCAATCTGTTCTTCTTGTAGGACCTGCAGGAGTTGCATGCGTTCGGCCTCGCCAAACTGATTGGAATCCAGGTGCAGGTCACTCATAAAACCAATACGTGTCATATCACTAGTGTATCATAAGTTGATGAGAAAGTGAAAGGTAACCAACATGTAACAAATCTAACAATTATGTAACAAGGGAGGTGACAACGACCTGGTTTTATGCGATTTTTGTAGGGTAAACTATTCTTACTATCTCTTACTATGTGCAAATGACGGGGTTTGTGGTATAATAGACTGATACTTAGAAAGAGGTACTTATGGATATTTCAGAAATCCGTCAGAAAATTGACGCGAATCGTGAAAAATTAGCTTCTTTCAGGGGGTCTCTTTGACTTAGAGGGTCTGGAAGAAGAAATTGCTATTTTGGAAAACAAAATGACAGAACCTGATTTTTGGGATGATAATATTGCGGCGCAAAAGACATCCCAGGAATTAAATGAGTTGAAACAAACCTATGAGAATTTCCATCAAATGACAGACTTGTTTGATGAATCCGAAATCCTTCTTGAGTTTCTCTCAGAAGATGAATCCGTTCACGAAGAGCTAGAAGAGAAGTTGATAGAGTTGGATAAGATGATGACCAGTTATGAGATGACGCTTCTCTTATCAGAACCCTATGATAATAATAATGCAATCTTGGAAATCCATCCGGGATCTGGTGGTACTGAGGCTCAGGACTGGGGAGATATGCTTCTACGGATGTATACCCGCTTCGGAAATGCTCATGGCTTCAAGGTGGAAGTCTTGGACTACCAGGCAGGAGACGAGGCTGGGATTAAATCCGTTACCTTGTCTTTTGAAGGACCGCATGCCTATGGCTTGTTGAAATCTGAAATGGGCGTTCACCGTTTGGTACGGATCTCGCCATTCGACTCAGCTAAACGTCGCCATACATCCTTCACATCAGTTGAAGTCATGCCAGAATTGGATGATACCATTGAAGTGGAAGTCCGAGATGATGATATCAAGATGGATACCTTCCGTTCGGGTGGAGCTGGTGGACAAAATGTCAACAAGGTTTCTACAGGTGTTCGTTTGACTCACATCCCAACAGGGATTGTAGTTGCTTCGACGGTTGACCGGACTCAGTACGGAAACCGTGACCGTGCAATGAAAATGTTGCAGGCGAAACTTTATCAATTGGAGCAAGAAAAGAAGGCAGCTGAAGTAGATTCCTTAAAAGGTGATAAAAAAGAAATCACCTGGGGAAGTCAGATTCGCTCCTACGTCTTTACACCATATACCATGGTGAAGGATCACCGTACAAGCTATGAAGTAGCCCAAGTTGATAAAGTAATGGACGGAGATATTGATGGCTTTATTGATGCCTATTTAAAATGGCGTCTCAATTAAAGTCCTCCTTCTATATAAAATGTGGAAAGGAATTTTCAATACATGTCAATGATTGAAATGAAAGATGTTGTCAAAAAGTATGACAACGGAACGACAGCTCTTCGAGGAGTGACCGTTCATATTGAACCAGGAGAATTTGCCTATATTGTAGGACCTTCTGGTGCAGGTAAATCAACCTTTATTCGCTTGCTTTACCGTGAGGTGAAGCATGATAAAGGTAGCTTGAAAGTTGCTGGTTTTGATTTAGATAAAATCAAAAAACGCGATATTCCGATGTTGCGTCGGAACGTTGGGGTAGTCTTCCAAGACTACAAATTGCTTCCTAAAAAGACCGTATATGAAAATATTGCCTACGCAATGGAAGTAATCGGAGAGCGTCGTCGCAACATTAAAAAACGCGTTATGGAAGTTTTAGACCTTGTTGGTTTGAAACACAAGGTTCGTTCCTTCCCAAATGAGCTTTCAGGTGGTGAGCAACAACGGATCGCTATCGCGCGTGCCATCGTCAACAATCCTAAAGTATTGATTGCGGACGAACCAACAGGGAACTTGGACCCAGATAACTCTTGGGAAATTATGAACCTCTTAGAGCGAATTAATTTGCAAGGTACCACTGTTTTGATGGCGACTCATAATAGCCAAATTGTAAATACACTTCGTCACCGTGTTATCGCCATTGAAAATGGCCGTGTTGTACGGGATGAAGCGGAAGGAGAGTACGGATACGATGATTAGAAGATTTTTCCGCCATCTCATTGAATCATTTAAAAGTTTAAAACGGAATGGCTGGATGACCATTGCTGCAGTTAGTTCGGTGATGATTACACTTGGACTTGTAGCGATTTTTGCCTCAGTTATTGCGAATACGATCAAGCTATCAGATGATATTCAAAATAGTGTACGGATTGTTGTCTATATGCGCAAGGATATCCAAGATCAAAGCCAGCAGATCGAAAAAGAAGGCCAGATGGTTGATAATGAGGACTACAAGAAAGTCTATAATGCGTTGACAGCCATGAAGAATGTTGATAAAGTTGAGTTCTCCAGCAAGGAAGAACAATATGAAAACTTGATCAAGACTGCCGGTAATAACTGGAAAATTTTTGACGGAGATGCCAATCCACTCTATGATGCCTATTTTGTAGAGACAACGGCTCCTAAGTATGTAAAAGAAGTTTCCAAGGCCGCTAAGAAAATCGAAGGGGTGTCTGAAGTAAAAGATGGGGGAGTTGATACTCAACGTCTCTTTGCTCTCGGGAACTTCATCCGTATTTGGGGCTTGATTGGTGCCGCTTTACTAATCTTTATCGCGGTCTTCTTGATTTCTAATACGATTCGGATTACCATTATTTCACGAAGTCGAGAAATCAAGATTATGCGTCTGGTAGGTGCTAAGAGTGGCTATATTCGTGCGCCATTCCTTCTGGAAGGTGCCTGGATTGGCTTGATTGGTGCAATTCCACCAGCTCTCTTGCTTTATTATGTCTATAATATTGTCTACAAGTCTATGTACAATACCCTACAAGATCAGAAATTGTTCTTATATAGTCCAAACCTTCTTGTTCCGATTATGGTCGGAGGACTGTTTGGTCTCGGTATTTTAATTGGAGCGATTGGCTCATCTATTTCAATGAGACGTTTCTTGAAGATTTAAGAATATACAAAAAAGGAAGTTCAGATGAACTTCCTTTTTTATCGATTTCGAAAGAAGGGATTAAACATTTTTTCATGACCGATAGTGGTATCATTCCCATGTCCTGGGTATACTGCGTAAGAGGATGGAAGAGTGAGCAATTGTGTCTCAATACTTTCAAGGAGTTGGGGACCACTTCCTGTCGGCAAATCGGTCCGTCCAATAGTTTCTCGGAAAAGGGCATCTCCTGTCAAGACAAGGTGGTCATCAGGAAAGACCAAGGAGACCCCTCCGATGGAATGTCCTGGTGTGTGAAGGACATAAAAATGGAAATTCTTCAAATGATAATCTGTTCGGTAGTCATAAAGTTCTTCGGCTGGCTGACAGACCACATCCATTAAATCAGAATGGCGGTCTAGTCCGGAAAGATTGTCCACAGGACTTTGAAGCCAGGCTGCTTCATGAGCATCTACATAAACAGGTGGATGGCCATAAGATTCCCGCACCTTCTCTAAACTCATGATATGGTCGTAGTGGGTATGGGTGAGGAGAATAGCAGCAATTGGTTTTGCGAGTTGATCGATGCGGCTGCGAATTTGTTCCCAGGCACTCCCGGGATCAACGACCAGAAGATAGTCCTCGTTTTCAAGCAAGTAGGTGTTTTCATAAGCGATGGGATTGACAATGCGGTGGATTTTCATAAGAGCTCCTTTCTCTATTAGTCTATCAAAAATATTGTAAAATAGCTGACAAAAACGCCTTTAGAAACCGAAGAATTGTCGCTTGGCTGGATTTGGTCCTTTCAATGTCATAAAATACCAAGCAAAGCGAGTCGGAAAATGATATAATTTTAAGTGCTATGACGACGAATGTTAAAAGAAAATATGCTGTCGTGGACCTGGAAGCGACCAGTGCAAGCAGCAATGCAAAAATTATTCAAATCGGGATTGTCATCATTCAAGATGGGCAGATTGTAGAGACCTATGAGACTGATGTCAATCCGCATGAGGAACTAGACGAACATATTCGCCAACTGACTGGGATTACCAATCAGCAACTAAAGAAGGCCCCTGACTTTTCACAGGTAGCCAGACAAGTATACGAACTGATTGAAGATGCTGTCTTTGTGGCTCATAATGTCAAATTTGATGCCAATCTCTTGGCAGAATCATTGTTTTGGGAAGGCTTTGAGCTCATAACCCCCCGGATCGATACGGTTGAATTGGCCCAAGTCTTTTTCCCAACCCTAGAAAGATATAATTTAAGTAGCCTGTGTGAAGAATTGGCGATTCCTCTAGACCATGCCCACTCAGCTATTTCTGATGCGCAAGCAACCGCCCAGCTATTTCTTAAGCTTCGTGAAACGATTGCTTCCTTACCAAGAGAATTGGTGGAAACCTTGCTGTCATTTTCTGATAATCTGATTTACGAGTCGAGACTCTTGATAGAGGATGCGTTCGAGGATACGGGAGCTTTTCATAAAGAGGACTTGACATCTCACCATGGGATTTTTCTTCGTAAGCTTCTGATCAAAAGAGATGCCAAGAATTTTTCTGATCAGTTTGCTATTAATATCCAGTTAATGGGTATGGAACCCCGTCCCTTGCAGCAAGAGTTTGCCCAGTCAATTGAAGAAAGTCTTCAGTCTTCGAGAGAAGTAGCAACCTTTGTCGAGGGACCTACTGGGATTGGAAAAACCTATGGCTACCTTCTTTCCTTACTATCGCATACAAGGGACCAGATTGTCGTCAGTGTTCCAACCAAGGTCTTACAAGACCAGATTATGCAGCAGGAGGCTAAGATGATTGAGGACGTTTTTCAGACATCTTTTCATAGCCTAAAGAGTCCTCAAAATTATTTAAAACTAGATGAGTTCTTTCGAATCTTGCATGAACCAGAGGAAAATCGTCTATGGAATCGGTTCAAAATGCAATTGCTAGTCTGGTTGACCCAAACAAGGACGGGTGATCTAAACGAAGTGGGACAGCTTCATCGTTACGGGAATTTTGTTCAACGAATCCGTCATGATGGGAAGCTATCAAAAAAATCTTTATTTTACACAGAAGATTTTTGGCGTCTCGGTCAAGAAAAAGCCAAAATGAGTCGAGTCTTGCTCACCAATCATGCCTATTTATTGACTCGATTAGAGGATGATCCTTCTCTAGTAGAAAATCGGACTCTAGTGGTGGATGAAGCACAAAAACTTTATTTTTCATTAGAGCAGTTTTCAAGGGCTTCCTTATCATTATCAGATTTCATGCTAGATCTGCAACGGGAGATAGAAATAGAAAAATCCTTGCTGAAACGACGGATCCTTGAGAGTCTCCAATTTGAATTGAATGCTCTACTCAAACATCTTGAATCGGGTAGCAGAAAGGTCGAACTAACACCGGAACAGGTGAAAAAAATTCGCCAGGATTTATCTGAACTAGATAGTCCGGTCTTGGCTGCATTAAAAACGGTCTTTGATCCTCGTTTTCAAATTTTTTGGATTGATCGTACACAAGAGAATCAGCATCCGATAATTCGCTTGCAGTCTGGAAGAGAGGGCTTGGTTTCCCTTCAAGACTTTATTCCAACAACTACCAGACTTCTCTTGGTCTCAGCTACCTTATCCATTAGTAAAAAGGTCAATCTAGCCTCGATTTTAGGAATTGAGAATTACCAATTCATTGGGAAAGAACTGTCCTATCATCAAGGGCAAACCATCTTCATCGATCGAGAATTTCCTGATTTGACCAATTTGACGCAAGAGGAATTAGCTGGCTCTTTAGCAAGTTATTTGGATGATCTAGCAGCTACTGGCTTGCCTCTCTTTGCCTTGTTCACTTCCAAGGACTTGCTTTTAGCAACTTCTCAGCTGATGACAGTGGGGCATCTGGCTCAGTATAAGAATGGTGAAGCAGCAACTATTAAACGCCGATTTGATAGAGGGGAAGCTTCCGTCCTTTTAGGATCCGGTAGTTTTTGGGAAGGGGTCGATTTTGCCCAGCAAGCAAAAATCATTCAAGTCATTCCTCGCATTCCTTTTGATAATCCAAGTGATTTCTTTGTACAAAAGCTGCATGAAACCTTGCGCCTAGAAGGGAAAAATCCTTTCTATGATTATAGTTTGCCACTAGCTATCTTACGCTTGAAGCAGGCTCTTGGACGCTCGAGTCGTTCGAGCGAGCAAGAATCTCTGGTCATTTTATTAGATCAACGCTTATTAAATCGTCAATATGGTTCGCAGATTCAAGCTAGTTTAGAGAAAATAGCTCCTCTTGTCATTGCTAAGACAGGAGAAGTAAAAGAAGTTGTTGAACAATTTAGGAGTTAACATGAATCAAAAACCCAATGGAACTCAGTATGTTCCCGGTCTCTTGCTAGCCGCTCTCACAGCAGGATTATCTATGGTGTTAGGAAAAGCAGTACCTATCCTTGGCTCTAGTCTCTTTGCTATCCTATGTGGGATCCTCTTGAATGCTAGTCAACTCTTGCCTCAAAATAGCAGGCCGGGACTAGCCTATTCAGGGAAAAAACTCTTGCAATATTCCATTATTTTAATGGGCTTTACTTTGTCCTTTCAAAAGGTGACCCAATTGGGCCTGTCTTCTTTGGTCATTAGTTTACCGACCATCAGTATTGCCTTTCTCTCTGCTTTTGCAATGGGCTACCTCTTAAAAGCTCCAAAGATCTTAACAGCCTTGGTTGGAATGGGGACAGCTATTTGTGGAGGCTCTGCAATCGCGGCAGCCTCTCCCGTTCTAGAAGCTGATGAAAATGACATCGCTCTGTCCATGTCGACCATCTTTTTCTTTAATATCCTAGCGGTTTTCCTCTTTCCTTTCTTTGGTCACCTCCTTGCTATGACGGACCGGCAATTTGGTTTTTGGGCAGGAACGGCCATTAATGATACCTCATCTGTTGTAGCGGCCGCATTTTCCTATAGTAAAGCAGCGGGTGAAGTGGCTACGGTTGTAAAGTTGACCCGAGCTCTGATGATAATTCCTATCTGTTTTGGGATGTTGGGACTAAAACTTCTAGGACGGTCGAAACAGGATCGAGAAGGCAAGCAAGTGGCATTGAGTAAAATTGTTCCTTGGTTTATTTTTTACTTCCTTTTGGCCTCTTTAGTGACGTCCTTT
Source organism: Streptococcus australis ATCC 700641 (assembly GCF_000186465.1). GTDB lineage: Bacteria > Bacillota > Bacilli > Lactobacillales > Streptococcaceae > Streptococcus > Streptococcus australis. Next base: position 1,125,013 of record NZ_GL636091.1, read on the forward strand.
GGGTGGTTTCCGAGTTCTTGGATTCCCTTCTGTAAATGGCTGTCCCAATATTTGATGGCTATGGCCTTGGTTGGCATTGGAAGTCAAGTGTCTATTCAGGCCTTCCGTAAGCAGGGGGTTGCTCCTCTCCTCATCGGACTTGTGGCCTGGCTAGCTGTATCCATTTCTAGTTTGCTACTTCAACACGTTTTAAGAATCTAAATGAAAGGGAGATGAAATGAAGAGACGTCAGTCTTTCAAACTTAGAGGAGATTTCTCCTTGATCACCACTGTTTTGTTATTATTAGCATTTGGTGTGGTGTCAGTCTACATTGCAGTTTCGAATGATTATCCTGACTTGGTTTGGTCTATTTTAGGCCAACAGGTTGCCTGGATTGTTTTAGGATGTATGATTAGTTTTGTCGTTATGCTCTTTAATACAGAATTTTTATGGAAAGTAACGCCCTATTTGTATGTCTTTGGCTTGGTCTTAATGGTCTTGCCCCTTTATTTTTACAACCCAAACCTGGTTGCTTCGACCGGTTCTAAAAACTGGGTGGCTTACAAGGGGATCAGCCTTTTTCAGCCATCAGAGTTTATGAAAATTTCTTATATCTTGATGGTCTCTCGTGCGATTGTTCATTTTTTACGAAACAATAGGGAAGAAGATCGGACGCTAAAAAAAGACTTTTTTCTCATTCTCCAAATTGCTGCCTATACCATACCGGTCCTAGGGCTTCTAGCCTTTCAACATGATTTTGGAACCTCCTTGGTATTTATGGCTATCTTCTCAGGAGTAGTCCTTATTTCAGGGGTCTCTTGGAAAATCATTTTACCAGTCTTTTTGACCCTCGCAGGTGGAATTGCTCTCTTTTTGGCCGTCTTTCTATCCGACGGTGGGCGGGCCTTTCTCCATCAAACTCTGGGGATGCCCACCTATCAGATGAACCGCATTTTAGCCTGGTTGAATCCTTTTGATTATGCACAAACCATGACCTTCCAACAGGCTCAGGGACAGCTGGCCATTGCCAGCGGTGGTCTATTGGGGCAAGGTTTTAATGTATCTAATCTGTTGATCCCGGTCAGGGAGAGTGATATGATTTTTACGGTCATCGCGGAAGATTTTGGATTTGTAGGAGGACTGTGCCTCCTTCTCTTATACATGTTTCTAGTTTATAAGATGTTGCGCATTACCCTGAAATCTAATAATCAATTTTACACCTATATCTCAACTGGTTTCATCATGATGCTGGTCTTCCACATATTTGAGAATATTGGGGCTGTAACGGGGATCTTGCCTCTCACTGGAATTCCCTTGCCATTTATCTCACAAGGAGGATCCGCTATTGTGAGTAACCTTATTGGGATTGGTTTATTATTATCCATGAGCCATCAAAATAGGGTGAGTGAAGAACGGAAAAAAGAAAGTCGACTATTGAGACAGAAACAATTGAGTCGACTACACGAGAAAGGAATAATTTGATATGACAAAAGTAGCAGTGATGTTAGCAAATGGTTTCGAGGAAATCGAAGCCTTGACCGTTGTCGATGTTTTGCGAAGAGCAGCAATCGAGTGTTTGATGGTTGGATTTGATCCAGAAGTGACAGGTTCCCATGGGATCACAGTGAAGGTTGATGAGGTCTGGTCCGGTTCGTTGGATCATTTTGATGGCATTGTCCTTCCAGGAGGGATGCCGGGAGCAGCAAATCTACGCGACCATGAGGGCTTGATTCAGTCTTTAAAAGAAGCCCATGAACAAGGAAAAAGTCTAGCAGCTATTTGTGCAGCTCCGATTGTGTTGGATCGAGCTGGACTACTTGATGAAAAACGCTATACCTGCTATGATGGCTTCGAAAAAGAAATTGGAAGAGAGCATTATGTGAAGGAAGCAGTGGTTCAGGATGGTCACATCTTGACCAGTCGGGGTCCTGCGACAGCACTTGCTTTTTCCTATGCCCTGGTCAACCATTTTGGTGGAGATGCCACAGCATTGAGAGAAGGGATGCTCTATCAAGATGTTTTTGGAACATCGGCCCCTTAGTTGTTGAGAAGAAAAATGAAGGTAGGAAAATTCCTGTCTTCATTTTTTTATAGGCTAGTTTTGTCAAAATATAAATGCTTTTTGAATGAAAGTAAAACAGGTGGGAGATGACTGTAAAAAAACCGTGAAAACATTGACTTTACAAGCAATTTTTTGAAAATTATGGTATAATTGAAGCTATGGATTATCATGATTTTATATGGGATCTTGGTGGGACTTTATTGGACAATTATGAGACCTCTACAAAAGCTTTTGTAGCGACCTTACAGTATTTCCAAAGGGAGGCTGATCATGATTCCGTTTATGCAGCTTTAAAGGTTTCCACGGATTATGCTGTTCAGCAGTTTGCCTCAGACCTTCCAGACTTTTTGGGAGAGTATAAACAGCGAGAGAAAGAAGCTCTTGAAATCCCCTGCTTATTCGAGGGGACTGAGGAGTTATTGCATCGTCTAACAGCTGTAGGAGCCCGTCATTTTTTGGTTTCTCACCGTGACCATCATGTAGAGACCATCTTAGAAAAAACAGGGATTCGTCATTACTTTACAGAAGTTGTGACTGCTGATGATGGTTTTCCACGTAAACCAGATCCTACGTCCATGTTGTATCTAAAAGACAAGTATGCGATTGAGTCTGGCTTGGTGATTGGAGATCGCCCGATTGATATCGAAGCTGGTCAGAGAGCTGGCATGGCGACCTATTTGTTCGACTCAATGGATCAATTAAGTGCCTATATTTTTAATTAGAAAAGGGAAAGAATGACAGAAGAATTGAAGCAAGAAACGACTGGTCAAGAATATGATGCCAGTCAGATTCAGGTTTTAGAAGGTTTAGAAGCAGTTCGGATGCGTCCGGGGATGTATATCGGATCCACTTCTAAAGAAGGTCTTCACCATTTGGTCTGGGAAATCGTCGATAACTCAATCGATGAGGCCCTTGCAGGCTTTGCTAGCCATATCGAAGTCTTTATCGAAGCGGACAATTCGATTACAGTCGTCGATGATGGACGGGGTATTCCGGTTGATATTCAAGAAAAAACGGGCCGTCCAGCGGTTGAGACTGTCTTTACCGTTCTCCATGCGGGAGGAAAATTTGGCGGTGGTGGTTACAAGGTTTCTGGTGGACTCCATGGAGTTGGATCATCCGTCGTAAATGCCTTGTCGACTCAGTTGGATGTGCACGTCCATAAGAATGGTCAAATTCATTACCAAGAATACAAACGCGGTCAAGTCGTTGCAGATCTTGAAGTAATCGGTGAAACAGATCGAACTGGTACAACTGTTCACTTTACTCCAGACCCAGAGATTTTCACAGAAACAACCGTCTTTGATTTTGACAAGTTGAACAAACGGATTCAAGAATTAGCCTTCTTGAACCGTGGCTTACGGATCTCGATCACGGACAAGCGTGAAGGGCAGGAGCAAACGAAAGATTACCACTATGAGGGTGGGATTGCTAGTTATGTAGAATACATCAACGAAAACAAGGATGTCATATTTGAAACTCCGATTTATACCGATGGAGAATTGGATGATATTACGGTTGAAGTAGCCATGCAGTATACGACTGGTTATCACGAAACCGTCATGAGTTTTGCCAATAACATCCATACTCATGAAGGGGGAACTCATGAACAAGGTTTCCGTACAGCTTTGACCCGTGTTATCAACGACTATGCGCGTAAGAATAAACTTCTCAAGGACAATGAAGAAAATCTAACAGGGGAAGATGTCCGGGAAGGGTTGACGGCAGTGATTTCTGTCAAACACCCAAATCCACAGTTTGAAGGACAAACCAAGACCAAACTTGGAAACTCTGAAGTGGTGAAGATTACCAACCGCTTGTTCAGCGATGCCTTCTCTGATTTCTTGTTGGAAAATCCGCAGATTGCTAAGAAAATTGTCGAAAAGGGAATTTTGGCTGCCAAAGCGCGTGTTGCTGCTAAGCGCGCCCGTGAAGTCACCCGTAAGAAATCTGGTTTAGAAATCTCAAACCTTCCTGGTAAATTAGCAGACTGTTCATCTAACAATCCAGCTGAGACAGAACTCTTCATCGTCGAAGGAGACTCTGCCGGAGGATCTGCTAAATCAGGTCGAAACCGCGAGTTCCAGGCGATTCTCCCTATTCGAGGGAAAATCCTCAACGTGGAAAAAGCCAGCATGGATAAGATTTTAGCCAACGAAGAAATTCGTAGCCTTTTCACAGCTATGGGAACTGGTTTTGGTGCAGAATTTGACGTATCGAAAGCCCGTTATCAAAAATTAGTCATCATGACAGATGCCGATGTCGATGGAGCTCATATTCGAACCCTCCTCTTAACCTTGATCTATCGCTATATGAAACCAGTTTTGGAGGCAGGCTATGTTTACATCGCCCAACCACCAATCTATGGTGTAAAAGTCGGTAGTGAAATCAAAGAATACATCCAACCAGGAGCCAACCAAGAAGCAGAATTGGCTGAAGCCTTGGAGCGCTATTCTGAAGGTCGTTCCAAACCAACGATTCAACGATACAAAGGTTTGGGTGAGATGGATGATCATCAGCTCTGGGAAACAACGATGAACCCAGAACATCGCCTCATGGCGCGTGTGACAGTTGATGATGCAGCAGAAGCAGATAAAATCTTTGATATGCTCATGGGGGATCGAGTAGAACCTCGTCGTGAATTTATCGAAGAAAATGCCGAATATAGTACACTTGATGTATAAAATTCTGCGATATTTGCCAATTATTCGAATATTTATGATATAATAACTACGATTACTTTCAAGTAATTTAATGAAGGAGTTTTTATATGTCTAGTGGACTAATTATTCTCATTATTGTCATTGGGGTCCTCTTGGTTTTAGGATATGTAGTGGCAGTCTTATTGAGAAAGCGTAACGAAGCCTTACTGGCATCTCTGGAAGAACGAAAAGAACAGTTGTATAACCTTCCGGTAAATGATGAAGTAGAAGAAGTGAAGAATATGCATTTGATTGGTCAAAGTCAAGTTGCATTTCGTGAATGGAATCAAAAATGGGTGGACCTATCCCTCAATTCTTTTGCTGATATCGAGAACAACCTCTTTGAAGCAGAAGGCTACAACAATTCTTTCCGCTTTTTAAAAGCCAAGCAAGCAATTGGAAATATTGAGAGTCAGGTTCAATTGATTGATGAAGATATCAAGGCCATCCGTCAAGCTTTATCTGAATTAAAAGAAAAAGAAGAAAAGAATAGCGGTCGGGTTGTTCATGCCTTGGATATGTTTGAAAACTTGCAAAGACAAGTAGCTTCTGATCCAGACGCATACGGCCCAGCACTTCCCGAAATCGAGAAGCAAGCTGAAAATATTCAAGTTGAGTTTTCAAAATTTGTAACCTTGAATTCATCAGGTGACCCTGTTGAAGCTGCAGAAATTTTGGATACGGCTGAAAACCACATTGTAGCCTTGACGCATATTGTTGAAAAAGTTCCTGCAATTGTGAAGGATGTCCAAACAACTCTTCCTGATCAATTGGAAGATTTAGAAGCTGGTCATCGTAAACTTTTGGAATCTGGTTATCATTTTACAGAGACTGATTTGGAAGCACGTTTCCAACAATTGCATGCAGCTTTGAAAGCCAACCTGCAAAATGTTGCTGCTCTTGAATTAGATAATGCGCTCTATGAAAATGAGCAGATTCAAGAAGAAATCAACGCCTTGTATGATATTTTCACTCGTGAAATTGAATCACACAAAGTTGTTGAAAAATTGGTCAAAGCCTTACCAGGTTACCTTGCCCATGCGAAGGAAAATAACAAGCGTTTAGCAGAAGAAGTTGAACGTCTCAGCAAAACATTTGAAAGCAAAGAACTTAAGGAAAATCATTTGAAGGAGTTAGAAGCTGAATTAACAGCTCAAGAGCTCGTTGTAGAAGATGCCTTGAAGGATACATCTGAAACTCAAAAAGCCTACTCTATCCTTCAAGAAGAGTTAGAAGCGATTGAAGAACGTCTGAAAGAGATTGAAGATGATCAAATTGCTTTGAGCGAAACCTTGTCTAAGATTGAGAAAGACGACACAAATGCTCGTCAAAAGGTAAATATCTACGCCAACCGTTTACATGCCATTAAGCGTTACATGGATAAGCGGAACTTACCTGGAATTCCTCAATCCTTCCTTACTATCTTCTTCACTGCAAGTGATAACACAGAAGCTCTCTTGGCTGAGTTAGAAGGTCGTCGTGTCAATATTGAAAACGCCAACCGTCTCCTGGATATTTTGACTAACGATATGACAGAGTTAGAGGAAGAAACCTACAAATTAGTACAATATGCTACTCTAACAGAGCAGTTGCTTCAATACTCAAATCGCTATCGTTCATTCGACGATCATGTCCAAGCAGCGTTTGATGAAGCCTTGTACATCTTTGAAAAAGAGTATGACTATCCTGCTTCATTCAAAGTCATTTCAGAAGCATTGGAAACAGTTGAACCAGGAGTAACAGAGAGATTTGTTACCTCATTTGAAAAAACAAGAGAATCCATCCGATTCTAATCAAAAACATCCAGGAGAATATTCCTGGATGTTTTTTTATGGAGATGAAGCTGTGGTGGGAAAGGGAAGGATAGAAAAAAGGAGATGAGTCCATGAAAGTTTTAATTGCTCCAGATTCATTCAAAGAAAGCTTACCTGCGAAAGATGTAGCGGAAATTATTGCAGAAGGCTTGCGTCAGTCACTCCTTGATGTAGAACCAGTCACCTGTCCTGTTGGAGATGGTGGGGAAGGGACAGTGGATGCCATCAGCTACTCATTGGAATTGAAGGAAACTTTTACCCTTGTCACAGGTCCATTTGGAGAGCCAGTAGAAATGCGGTATATGGAGAAGGATTCTTTGGCTCTCTTTGAAGTAGCAGACTTGATCGGTTTAGGAAAAATTCCAGTTGATCAACGCCGTCCACTTGACCTAGAGACCCGAGGAATTGGTGAACTGATTTGTTTTTTAATCAAACAGGGAAAAAAGGAGATTTATATCGGGGTTGGAGGAACAGCGACCAATGATGGGGGCCTGGGACTTGCAGTAGGACTAGGCTACCAATTCTATGATCGAGAAGGAAGAGAATTAAAGGCCTGTGGACAAAGTCTTTTAGATTGGGATTCCATCCGTAAAGAGGAAGCGTTCAAGATCCCAGATGATGTCCAGATACAGATCTTAGCAGATGTATCCAATCCCTTATGTGGACTAGATGGTGCGACCTTTATTTTTGGAAAACAAAAGGGGCTCAGTCCCAATATGTTTGAACAAGTGGATCAAGCTATTAACAGCTTTTACGAAAAGCATTGTCCAAGTATTTTGACTCAAGCAGGGATGGGTGCTGGTGGAGGTCTTGCTGCGGGTCTTTGTGACTTCGCGCAAGCGAGGCTAGTATCAGGGATTGATAGCTGTTTAGATCTGATCGACTTTAACTCCAAAGTAGTCAATGCAGACTTGGTCATTGTCGGTGAAGGACGACTGGACCATCAGAGTCTATCCGGGAAAGCTCCGATAGGGGTTGCGAGACGAACCCCAAAAGGAATCCCAGTAATAGCCATTTGTGGTAGTCTTGCAGATGATTTACCAAGTCTCCCATTTGAAAATATAGTTGGTGCCTTTTCTATTACGAAACATCCCGATAGTTTAGAGCAACTTCTGAAGGATGTGAGGGAAAATCTTCTCTTTACAGCTAGAAATATCGGAAATCTATTAAGCATAGAAAAAAGCGGTTAAACCGCTTCAAATTGAAGATAAAGTCTTCAGAAAAACTTTCCTTAGGTGAGTACGGACGTCAGCGAACTTTTTCAAAGTTCCATGACTAATTATTGAGCCTAAGGTCTCAATAATTCCGAATGCCTGGAACAATTATGTTTCAGGCATTTTTCTCACAGCGGAAAGTTTTTGATCTTCGTAAATAACTAAAAATTAAAAGTCATTTTTGATAATCATCTAACTGTTTTATGTAAAACAATAGCTTGTCTACATACTCAAGCGGTTAAACCGCTTTTTTCTATCTAATGTTAAATACTAATAAAATGTCTAAGGGACAGCTCTGATCAACCAAACCATTTCTTCCAAAGAGAAGGTTTGGTCGGTTTCTTTTCTTCCTCCCAGAGATCTGCAAAAGCAGATCGGAGGTCCTTGTCAGTAGTGGTAACTGGTGCATCTGTATGAATCACGAGCCCAAAAGGAGAGGAGTCGTGTTCCTCCGAAACAATAGTCGCCTGGCAACCAAATTCTTTTGCTTGTTTTAGATAGCTCAACTGGACGCTAGAATCAACATTTGGAGAAATCTTTACAAAGAGAGGGCTAGCTTGTTCATTCAATCTTTTCAGCACCTTCAAAAAGCCCTTCTGAAGCTGAGGACTATTGCTTGTTTTTAAATCGGCATATCCTAGAACGCGCTCTTCAAACGTACCTAGAAAGCGACGCTGTTCATCAGGATTTAATTTTAGGCCACCGTTAGCCTTTTCCATAATTTCTTTAGATAGATCAGTCATAAGAATAGTATATCATACTTTAGGTTGAAAATGCCAAACGAATAAAGGCTGATCCAAACAAAAAGAAAGCGATTTCTTGATAAAGTTAAGGAAAATCTGCACAAAGATAACGTTTTTTCTTGAAAAACGCGTATTTTTAAGGTATCATAGAGGTGTAAAAAATTTAAACTCAAAGGAGAGTAAGAAATGTCAATTATTACTGATGTTTACGCTCGCGAAGTCCTAGACTCACGCGGTAACCCAACACTTGAAGTAGAAGTTTATACTGAATCAGGTGCTTTCGGACGTGGTATGGTTCCATCTGGAGCTTCTACTGGTGAACACGAAGCAGTTGAACTTCGCGATGGTGACAAATCTCGTTACGGTGGTCTTAGAACTCAAAAAGCTGTTGACAATGTAAACAACATCATTGCTGAAGCAATCATCGGTTACGATGTTCGTGATCAACAAGCTATTGACCGTGCAATGATCGCTCTTGACGGTACTCCTAACAAAGGTAAATTGGGTGCGAACGCAATCCTTGGTGTGTCTATCGCTGTAGCTCGTGCTGCTGCTGACTACCTTGAAATCCCACTTTACAGCTACCTTGGTGGATTCAACACTAAAGTTCTTCCAACTCCAATGATGAACATCATCAACGGTGGTTCTCACTCAGATGCTCCAATCGCTTTCCAAGAGTTTATGATCTTGCCAGTTGGTGCACCTACATTTAAAGAAGCTCTTCGTTACGGTGCTGAAATCTTCCACGCTCTTAAGAAAATCCTTAAATCACGTGGTTTGGAAACTGCCGTAGGTGACGAAGGTGGATTCGCTCCTCGTTTCGAAGGAACTGAAGATGGTGTTGAAACTATCCTTGCTGCGATCGAAGCTGCTGGATATGTACCAGGTAAAGACGTATTCATCGGATTTGACTGTGCATCATCAGAATTCTACGATAAAGAACGTAAAGTCTACGACTACACTAAATTCGAAGGTGAAGGCGCTGCTGTTCGTACATCTGCAGAACAAATCGACTACCTTGAAGAATTGGTTAACAAATACCCAATCATCACTATCGAAGATGGTATGGATGAAAACGACTGGGAAGGTTGGAAAGCTCTTACTGAACGTCTTGGTAAGAAAGTTCAATTGGTTGGTGACGACTTCTTCGTAACTAACACTGACTACCTTGCACGTGGTATCCAAGAAGGTGCTGCTAACTCAATCCTTATCAAAGTTAACCAAATCGGTACTCTTACTGAAACTTTCGAAGCTATCGAAATGGCTAAAGAAGCTGGTTACACTGCCGTTGTATCACACCGTTCAGGTGAAACTGAAGATTCAACAATCGCTGACATCGCAGTTGCAACAAACGCAGGACAAATCAAGACTGGTTCACTTTCACGTACTGACCGTATCGCTAAATACAACCAATTGCTTCGTATCGAAGACCAACTTGGTGAAGTAGCTGAATACCGTGGATTGAAATCATTCTACAACCTTAAGAAATAATCTAGTTAATTAGATACAAAAGATCCTTGAGTTTTCTCAAGGATCTTTTTTTGTATTGGGCCTACAAAAAATCCTCAACTAGATAGTTGAGGAATCGTTTTATTAGAACAAGCCTTTGATTTTATCAACAGCACCGCTGACGAGATCGTTTCCAGCAACAAGAGCTTTGGCTTGTTCTAGGTAGTCACCAAGGTTATCCTTGTTGTCATCGATAAATTTTTTAGCATCATCGAAATCTTTCTTTTCAATCATTTCTTTGACTTGGTTAAACAAATCCATTGGGTTCATGAGGCTTCTCCTATAAACTATTTATTAATATCACTATTTAATCATTTTTCAACCAAACTAGCAAGCGTTTTGATTCTTAGTTGAAGAGGACGCAAACCGCCTCTGGTACGTAGAAATCATGTCTCAATTCAGTCAATCTACCACTCGTATTGTCGCGTTTAAAAACAGTAGCATTGTCTGAATCTTGATGAACTGCAATGAGGTATTCTTGGTCTGGACTAAGAATGAAATCGCGTGGATTGAGTCCATTGGTTGGAACGATTTCAAGAAGCACTAGGCTACCATCTGCCAAGATTTCATAGACTGCAATGGAGTTATGGGCCCGATTAGAGGCATAGAGGAATTTCCCATCCTCGGAGAGGCGAATAGCAGCAGCCCATTTTTGACCTTCATAATCTTCTGGTAGAGTTGAGATGGTTTGGAAATGTTCAAAGTAGCCAAGTCCATCATAGAAAAGGACATCGATGGTGGCGTTTAATTCATTAATCAGGTAAGCCGTCTTGTAATGAGAATGAAAAATGATGTGTCGCGGACCAGCACCTGGAGCAGTTTGGTAGGTTTGAGCTTCTGTCAGTTTTCCAAGATCATCGACTTGGTAGACCACGACTTGATCAGTCCCCAAATCACAAGTAATAAGCAGTTTATCAGGAGTGAGATCTGCATAGTGAACATGGGGACTGGCTTGGTTTTCGTGAGGTCCAGAACCCTGATGAGTGGCTTGATCGACCAAGGTCAAATGCCCATCCTCATGGATGCGATAAGAGAGGACTTGTCCCTTGTGATAGTTAGCTCCATAGACCAACCCACGCGCTTCATCAACAGAGACATAACAGAGGGGGGCTCCTTCATCGACGACGTGATTAATCAACTGGTGATCAGGGTTAAAGCTCGCAATGCCGCCAAGACCCTCTTCGGCTCCTACACTGTATAAGAAACCAGCTTTTGAAAAAGCGAGATAGGTTGGATTTGGCTCTTGAGCAACTAGTTGCAAGTCGCTAAGCTGACCAGTTCTTTCATCGAAGGAAGCTTTGTAAATTCCTTTGGAGTCTCGTTTGGTATAGGTTCCGAAATAAATATCTTGCATCACATGCACCTCGACTTTGTTGATAGCTCCATTATAACAGAAAAGAAGGGGATGGAAAACGATTAGGTGAAGGATTGAGGAGTTCAGGAACAAAATGTACCTCACCTTTGGCTATACCGTGAAATTATGAACTAAAAATGCTAAAATAAAAACAGATTGAAAACGAAGGAGATTCCTGTGGAACATAAAGAAAAAGATTTTAGTTTATCCTGGTTTTTTAAATGGTTTGTTGATAATAAGGCCATTACTGTTTTCTTAGTAGCCTTGCTAATGGGATTAAATATTTTAGTTCTGAGCAAGATTAGTTTTATTTTTACACCGCTGTTAGAGTTTGGAGCAGCGGTCATGCTACCCGTCATTATTTCAGGCCTCCTCTATTATTTGTTAAATCCAATTGTTGATTTTTTGGAAAGGCACCGAGTTAAGCGGATTATTGCGATTTCCATCGTCTTCATCTTGATTGCCCTTCTCATTTTATGGGGCTTGGCCGTCGCTATTCCAGCCATTCAGCGTCAGGTGCTCAGTTTTATGAAGAATCTGCCAGATTACTTGGAAAAGGCCAATATGACCATTGATGATTTCTTAGACAACAAAGTGTCGCCAGAAATCAAGCCTCAACTGGATGAATGGACCAGCCAGTTGTCAGAGAATATTACTAGCTGGGCGAGTTCCTTTTCTGCCCGTGCAGTCAACTGGGTCAGCAATCTGATTGCGGTCGCCTCTCAGGTCATTATTGCTCTGATTATTATGCCTTTCATCGTCTTCTACCTCTTGAGAGATGGAAAGAACCTGAAAGGGCAGATCATCCGCTTCTTACCAACCAAGATTCGCGAATCAGCAGGCAAGGTGCTGTCTGATGTCAATACACAATTGGCCAATTATGTCAGAGGTCAGATCACTGTTGCCATCATCGTAGCTTTGATGTTCATTCTATTGTTTAAGATCATTGGACTTCGTTACGGAGTGACACTTGGTGTAACCGCTGGTTTTCTGAACTTGATTCCATACTTGGGTAGTTTCTTGGCTATGCTCCCAGCCTTAGTCTTGGGCTTGGTGGCAGGACCAGAGATGTTTGTCAAAGTCGTTATTGTCTTTATTGTTGAGCAAACCATCGAGGGACGTTTCGTTTCCCCACTTGTCTTGGGTAGTCAGCTCAATATCCACCCGATCACGATTCTGTTTGTATTGATTACTTCTGGCTCTATGTTTGGAATCTGGGGAGTCTTCTTAGGAATCCCAGTTTACGCTTCAGCTAAAGTAGTTATCAGTGCTCTATTTGAGTGGTACAAAGATGTCAGTGGCTTGTACGAAAAGGACGAAATTGAGGAAATTCAACGTGAAGAATAGTCAAAAAATTCTAAAAGCAATTGAGAAACAAGAGTTAGATCGCTTGCCGGCTTATTTGGAAAAGGCTTTGCTAGAAGACGATCCAGCAACCTTGTTAGAATTGGGCCAGTATTTTGAAAGTATCGGTTTTTATCCTGAAGCCAAGCAAACCTACTTGCATCTAAGAGATGATTATCCAGAGGTTTATCTGAGTCTAGCGACCATTGTAGCCGAGGATGGTCTAATGGAAGAAGCCTTTACTTATTTGGAAGAAATCCCTGAAAGTTCGGAATGGTATTTAGCCAGTCTCCTAGTCAAGGCGGACCTCTACCAAAGTGAGGGGCTTGCAGATGTGGCTCGGGAAAAGCTGATGGAAGCAGCGACTCTTTCAGATGATCCGATCATTCAGCTTGGCTTGGCAGAGATTGATCTGGAACTCGAAAATTACCAAGAAGCCATTCAAGAGTATGCTCAGTTAGACAACCGCCTCATTTTAGAAGAAACAGGCATTTCTACCTATCAGCGGATCGGCTATGCCTATGCGAATCTAGGTCGGTTTGAGGCTGCCATTGAGTTTTTAGGAAAGGCCTTGGAAATCGAGTTTGATGACCAGATTGCCTTTGAATTGGCAACCCTTCTCTATGACCGAGAAGAGTATCAACGGGCGCTGATCTACTTCAAGCAGATTGACACACTGTCACCAGATTTTGAAGGGTATGAATACGGCTATGCCTTGGCTCTACAAGCTGAGAATGACCGAAAAACAGCGCTAGCGATAGCAGAGCAGGGGATCCAAAAGAATCCTTTCGACGCCTACCTCCTCCTTCTAGCTTCCCAGTTGGCCTACGAGTTGCACCAGCCAGAAAAGGCAGAAAACTATCTGTTAGAAGCCAAAGAAGTAGCTGAGGACCTTGAAGACATCGCCCTTCGCCTAACAACCCTTTATTTGGAACAGGAACGCTATGAAGACGTCCTTGAATGGCAAGAAGTGGAAGTGGAGAATGTCGTCACCCGCTGGAATATCGCTCGTGCCTTGGTAGCACTCGAAGAGGTTGAAAAAGCAGAACCAATCTATGAAGAGCTCTACCCAGATTTGAAAGAAAATCCAGAGTTCTTAGAAAGCTATAGTTTCCTCTTAAGAGAGTTGGGGGATATTGCAAAAGCCCGGGAAGTGGCAGAAGGCTATTTGCAGCTAGTGCCAGATGATGGGCAAATGCAAGCTTTCTATGAGAGGTTGCTAGAAGAATAATTAAATGACCCAGGTGGAGCGGGATCCGAACAAGTGTGTATCATTGTTCTGGCCCGCTCTTTTTTAATCAGTCTTTCTGTTATTGTCCTTGAGAATATGGTATACTGGAAGGGCTAAAAAGAAGACAAGATGAATGAGGGAGAAAAAATGGAACCGGTGAAATTGTTTCAATACAATACCTTGGGGGCTTTGATGGCAGGTCTCTATGGGGGATCCTTTACCATTAAAGAATTACTAGAGCACGGAGATTTAGGAATTGGGACCTTGGACTCAATCGATGGCGAATTGATCGTCTTAGATGGTAAGGCTTATCAAGCTAAGGGTTCAGGAGAGGAACCAGAGATTGTGGAAGTATCTCCAGATGCGACCGTCCCTTATGCGGCCATTGTTCCCCATCAGGCCGAAGTGATTTTTCGGCAACGCTTTGAAATGACAGATGAGGAATTAGAGGCTCGCATTGAATCTTATTATGATGGCGAAAATCTGTTTCGTTCGATTAAGATTCATGGTGATTTTGCAAAAATGCATGTGCGCATGATTCCCAAATCGACCTCGGAAACCAAATTTGCAGATGTGGCGACCCATCAGCCAGAATTTACACGAGAAAATGTTACAGGAACCATTGTTGGTTTTTGGACGCCAGAGATGTTTCATGGGGTCAGTGTAGCAGGCTATCACCTTCACTTTATCTCAGATGACCATACCTTCGGGGGGCATGTCATGGATTTTGTCATCAAAGAGGGCATCGTCGAAGTTGGAGCCATTGATCAATTGGACCAACGCTTCCCCGTCCAGGACCGCCAGTATCTCTTTGCCAAGTTCAATGTTGACCAGGTCAAAGAGGATATCACCAAATCAGAATAAAACAAAAGGGCTGAGATGATTCTCAGTCCTTTTACGTTGTCTACTCGCTGATGCGCATAGATTTGATCTTTTCTTCTTCAGGTGTGACCCGTAGGGTTTTTTGACCGGTATAGGTTACAAAGCCAGGTTTTCCTCCGGTTGGTTTGTTAAGTTTTTTGGTTTCAATCATGTCGACTTGGACCAGATTGGACAGGCGTCCCTTAGAGAAATAGGCTGCCAGCTCAGCTGCATCGGTTTTGACCTCATCTGAAGGATTGAGGTTACCTGTAATGACCACGTGACTACCTGGAATATCCTTAGCGTGGAACCAGAGTTCGTCCTTTTTAGCCATTTTGAAGGTCAATTCTTCGTTTTGAAGATTATTCCGGCCGACCAGGATAATGGTTTTGCCGTCTGATGCTAAGTACTTCTCTGGTTTTTTCCGTTTATGGATTTTTTCTCGATTACGTCGTTTGATAAAGCCTGTTTGGATCAGCTCTTCGCGAATCTCGGCTACTTCAGAAAGGCTGGCTTGGGCCAGAGCGGTCTCGACCGTCTCTAGGTAGGAGATGGTTTCCTTGGTTTCCTGGATGAGAGAGGTCAAATGTTTGACGGCCTCTTTTAGCTTTTGGTAACGCTTGAAGTAGCGTTGCGCATTTTGACTGGGGGTCAAGGCCTTATCCAAGGCAATGGTAATAGGCTGGTTGGTATAGTAGTTGTCTAAGGTGACTTGGTCTTGATCATTTGGGACTTGATGGAGGAAGGTGGTGAGCAGTTCGCCTTTTTGACGGAATTCTTCGGCATTTTCTGTCGCTGCTAGTTCAGCTTCCTGTTTGGCCAATTTTTTCCGGTTCTTTTCTAGGTCATTGTCCACCTTGCGGATCAGTTCCCCAGCTTGTTGCTGGACCCGGTCGCGCTCAGCCTTGTCCAAGTAGTAGTGGTCGAGTAGATCCGATAAGGTCTCGAAGGTCTCCTCATGGCTATCAGCAAAAGCGAGAGCAGCAAAAGATTTTTTTGTTAGACGGGGATCTGTTGGAGCTTTAAAGAAAGCTCGGAAGGTTTTTAATTTTTCTCCCGTTTCTAATCGACTGGCCAATTCTTGAGCAGTATCTCGACCAAGACCCTGGAAATGGGTTTGAAGGTTTTTTGGTGTCAACTCTTCTCGGTGAAGAAAGGCAAATAAGGCTTCGTCTTTAATGGTAAAGGGGTTGACCGCTTCGGTTTTTGGAGGAGCTACATAGGTAGAACCTGGCAAGATGGTCCGGTAGCTGTTTTGTGAGAAGCCCACATGCTTGATCGCTTCGATGATTTTTCCAGTCGCCTTGTCCAGAAGAATGATATTGCTGTGCTTACCCATGATTTCGATGATCAGGGTCACAGATATATCATCTCCAATCTCATTTTTATTAGAGACGGCAATTTCTAAAATACGGTCATTCTCCAGTTGCTGGATCTGCTCAATGACTGCCCCTTGGAGATACTTGCGCATGACCATGATAAAGGTATTAGGGAAGGCAGGATTCTCAAAATTGGTCTGGGTCCGTTGAATCCGACCAAAAACAGAATGGGAAGACAGCAAGAGTTTTTGATTCTTGCGGTTGCTACGAATTTGTAAAACCAACTCTTGTTCAAAGGGTTGGTTAATTTTTTGGATGCGACCATATAGGAGTTCGCTTTGTAATTCATTCACCATATGGTGTAAAAAAAATCCATCAAAAGACATGGGGTTCCTCAACATTCTAGACTAGTTCTAGTAAATTATATCAAAAAAGTGCCTGAAAACCCAGTAAGAAGGCGGTTTTCAATCCTTGTAAAAGCATCCGTTAGAAAATGAATTTTCAGGAAATGACGAACGTTTTCAAAAAAAACATAAAAAAGTATTGACAAGGCTTACGGAAACATTTACAATGGATTCAATTAGAAAAGTAATAAATGAAAATTTAATAGAGAGCTCACGGTTGGTGGAAGTGGGTAGTGGACATTTATGAAATTGGACTAATGATGAGATGAATTTGAAACAATAAAAATTCGGTCGGCACACCTTATCGTGCAACTTGTTGCTAGACAAGACAGAGATATGGGGGGAGTATATCCATTTTCCCATAAGTGAGGTGGCACCGCGATGACACGTCCTCACATAGCTATAGCTATGTGTGGGCGTGTTTTTTGTTTCAAAAAGAAGGGAGAAAAGAAGATGAAGAAACGATGGCGACTCAGTCTTTAACAAAGATGCTAGAAAACGAAAAAATAAATAATTGAGGTAAATATAATGAAAAACAAACGTGTATTGGGAATGATCGGTGCTTTGCTAGCTATTATTTTAGTAGCTGTTGTTTATCCAATGTTAAACAATAAAAATGATGCCAATAAAGCAGATGGAACTAAAAAGGTAAAAGTCGGTGTCTTACAGTTGGTCAGCCACCCATCGCTAGACGAAATCTACAAGGGGATTCAAGATGGCTTGGCTGAAGAAGGCTACGATAAGGACAAGATTGAGATCGAATTCCTCAATGCGGAAGGAGACCAAAACAAGGTTGCAACCATGAGCAAGCAATTGGTCCAAAACAACAACGACGTCTTGATCGGAATCGCAACCCCATCTGCTCAAGGTTTGGCTAGTGCGACTAAGGACAAACCAATCGTCATGGGTGCTATCACAGACCCAGTTGGCGCTAACTTGGTCAAAGATTTGAAAAAACCAGGTGGCAATATCACAGGAGTATCTGACCACAACCCAACGGAACAACAGTTGAAGTTAATCAAAGAGTTGACTCCAAACGTGAAAACAATCGGGGTTCTTTACTCAACTAGTGAAGACAATTCAAAATCTCAAGTAGAAGAATTTACAAAATTGGCTGAAAAAGCAGGCTACAAGGTGGTCCCTTATTCAGTCCCTTCTACAAATGAAATTGCTTCAACGGTTTCTGTCATGACTGGTAAAGTAGATGCCATCTGGGTTCCAATCGACAACACCATCGCTTCAGCCTTCTCAACGGTAGTCGAAGCAAACAAAACAGCTAAAAAACCAATCTTCCCAAGTGCGACAGCCATGGTCGAAGCTGGTGGTTTAGGTTCAGTCGTTGTCGACCAACACGATCTTGGAGTGGCAACTGGTAAAATGGCTGCGAAAATCTTGAAAGGTCAAAAACCAGCGGATACACCAGTCGAAATCTTTACAGATGGTAAATCTGTCATCAACAAAAAAGTGGCAGAAGAATTAGGTATTACCATTCCAGAATCTGTCTTGAAAGAAGCTGGACAAGTCATCGAATAAAAACAAATTGAATAACAAGAATGGCAAGTGAAGGAAAACAGGATTCACTTGTCATTTTTTATAAAATCTGATAAACTAGAATGTAATTGAATAGAAATCTGCAAGACTAGTACCTCAAGGGAAGTGCAACAGGGAGAAGAGCCGTGACTGAAAGCTCTTTGCATGAAAGCTGAGTGAATTCACTTGCGCAAGGATTTAGAAATTAAGGTCTGAGTTTCAGATAAAAAACGGATGGTACCGCGTGTCAACGCTCCGAATATGGGTGTGGCGCGTGGTTTTTTCTATGTCTGAGTGAAGACCATGATGGAGGAAATATGTCAACGATTGAAGAACAATTAAAAGCGCTTCGGGAAGAAACGCTGGCAGCTTTGAAGCAGATCTCTGCTGAAAACGAAAAAGAGATGCAAGAGTTACGCGTCTCTGTCCTTGGGAAAAAAGGATCTCTGACTGAGATCCTTAAAGGGATGAAAGATGTCTCTGCTGAAATGCGTCCGGTTATCGGGAAATACGTCAATAAAGCGCGTGATGTCTTGACGGCTGCCTTTGAAGAAACAGCCAAGCTTTTGGAAGAAAAGAAAGTCCAAGCCAAATTGGCTAGTGAAAGTATCGACGTGACCCTTCCTGGACGTCCAGTCGCTAGCGGTCATCGTCATGTCTTGACCCAAACTAGTGAAGAAATCGAAGATATCTTTATCGGGATGGGCTACCAAGTCGTCGATGGGTTTGAAGTCGAAAAAGACTACTATAACTTTGAACGCATGAACCTTCCAAAAGATCACCCAGCGCGGGATATGCAGGACACCTTCTACATCACAGAAGAAATCTTGCTTCGGACCCACACATCACCAGTTCAGGCGCGGGCGATGGATGCGCATGACTTTAGCAAGGGGCCTTTGAAGATGATCTCTCCAGGGCGTGTATTCCGTCGTGATACTGACGATGCGACCCACAGCCACCAGTTCCATCAGATCGAAGGTTTGGTTGTTGGGAAGAACATTTCTATGGCAGACCTTCAAGGAACGCTTCAGTTGATCGTGCAAAAGATGTTTGGTGCAGAACGCCAAATCCGTCTGCGTCCTTCTTACTTCCCATTTACTGAGCCTTCTGTTGAGGTCGATGTCTCTTGCTTCAAATGTGGTGGAGCGGGATGTAATGTATGTAAGAAGACCGGTTGGATCGAAATCATGGGGGCCGGTATGGTTCACCCACGCGTGCTTGAGATGAGTGGCATTGATTCAACAGTCTATTCAGGATTCGCCTTCGGACTTGGTCAGGAGCGTGTAGCCATGCTTCGTTATGGAATCAATGATATCCGTGGCTTCTATCAAGGAGATGTTCGTTTCTCAGAACAGTTTAAATAATCATGTTAGTTAGAGTAAAAATCGACCAGGTACAGACCTTACGTGACCTAGAGGTGGAAACCTATCGGGATACCTTCGGTCCCTATATTGTTGAGAAAGATTTGGAAGACTACTTCTCCACCGTGCTTTCTTTGGAGCAAATCGAGAAGGATCTGCAAAATCCGGAGTCCGAAACCTATTTTGTCCTCAATGAAGAACAAGAAATCTGTGGTTTTCTCAAGATCAACTGGGGCCAAGCACAGACCGAGCCAGTAGAGATGGACAAGGCCTTTGAGATTCAACGGATCTATGTCAAAAAGGAATGGCATGGGGCTGGTTTTGGCAAGGAAATGTTTATCTTTGCGCTGGATCAAGCCAAGAGCCGGGGCTTTGAGTGGGCCTGGCTAGGTGTCTGGGAACGCAACTTTAAGGCGCAAGATTTTTACTATCGCTTTGGTTTTGAACGATTTAGTGAACACCAGTATGTTACCGGAGATACCGTGGATACAGACTGGTTGTTGAGAAAGAAATTGACCTAGAAGGAACAAGAAACTTCTATTCTAGAGAAGGGGAGATTATTAGACCTTCCTAAGCTAGCCTCGAGCTGGAAAACACAAAATGAAAGGATCAAAACGAGGGTGGATGGAGATCTAGGAAAGATAACTAGATTTCTGCTTGACCCTTGGTATCTTACATATGTTAGTTAGTTATAAATGGTTAAAAGAATTGGTGGACATTGATGTTCCATCACTAGAGTTGGCTGAAAAAATGTCAACCACAGGGATCGAGGT
This sequence comes from Streptococcus australis ATCC 700641, assembly GCF_000186465.1. Classification (GTDB taxonomy): domain Bacteria; phylum Bacillota; class Bacilli; order Lactobacillales; family Streptococcaceae; genus Streptococcus; species Streptococcus australis. The sequence continues at coordinate 1,145,214 of NZ_GL636091.1, forward strand.
AGAAGGTGTGGAATCACCTGCTGCTGGTCTCTCAAAAATTGTCGTCGGAGAAGTCTTGTCTTGTGAAGATGTACCAGAAACACACTTGCATGTCTGCCAAGTCAATGTAGGTGAAGGAGAAGCCCGTCAAATCGTCTGTGGAGCACCAAATGTGCGCGCAGGCATCAAGGTCATGGTAGCTCTTCCAGGTGCTCGCATCGCGGACAACTACAAGATCAAAAAAGGGAAAATCCGTGGTTTGGAATCTCTCGGAATGATCTGTTCACTTGGTGAGTTAGGCATTTCTGACTCAGTTGTACCAAAAGAATTTGCAGATGGGATTCAAATCTTGCCTCAAGATGCTATTCCAGGTGAGGAAGTCTTCTCTTACCTAGACTTGGATGATGAAATTATCGAACTTTCCATCACTCCAAACCGTGCAGACGCTCTTTCTATGCGTGGGGTAGCACACGAAGTAGCAGCGATTTATGACAAGGCAGTCAATTTCAAAGACTTTGCTTTGACTGAAACAGACCAATCCGCAGCGGATGCTCTTTCTGTCAGCATTGACACAGACAAGGCGCCTTACTATGCTGCTCGTATCTTGGACAATGTGACCATCGCACCAAGTCCACAATGGTTGCATAACCTTCTCATGAATGAAGGTATCCGTCCGATTAACAATATAGTTGACGTAACAAACTATATCTTGCTTTACTTTGGTCAACCGATGCATGCCTTTGATTTGGATACCTTTGAAGGGACTGACATCCGTGTCCGTGAAGCGCGTGCAGGTGAGAAATTGGTGACCTTGGATGGGGAAGAACGTGAGTTGGAAACAAGTGACCTCGTGATTACGGTTGCTGACAAACCAGTAGCCCTTGCAGGTGTCATGGGTGGTCAGGCTACAGAAATCTCTGAAAGCTCTAGTCGTGTTGTCCTTGAAGCAGCTGTCTTCAATGGCAAATCGATCCGTAAGACTAGCGGTCGCCTCAACCTTCGCTCTGAATCATCTTCTCGCTTTGAAAAAGGAATCAATGTGGCAACCGTCAATGAAGCCCTTGATGCGGCAGCGAGCATGATTGCTGAGCTTGCAGGTGCAACCGTGCGTAAGGGCATCGTTTCAGCAGGCCAGCTTGACACTTCTGATGTGGAAGTTTCTTCTACACTTGCAGACGTTAACCGTGTCCTCGGTACAGAGCTTTCCTACGCAGATGTCGAAGATGTCTTCCGTCGTCTTGGATTTGGTCTTTCTGGAAACGCTGAAGCCTTTACTGTCAGCGTTCCTCGTCGCCGTTGGGACATCACTATCGAAGCGGACCTTTTTGAAGAAATCGCACGTATCTATGGTTATGACCGCTTGCCAACCAGTCTCCCAAAAGACGATGGGACAGCAGGTGAGTTGACTGCGACACAAAAACTGCGTCGTCAAGTTCGGACGATTGCTGAAGGAGCAGGATTGACAGAAATCATCACTTATGCTCTTACAACTCCTGAAAAAGCCGTTGAATTTACGACTGCGCCAAGCAACCTAACTGAGCTCATGTGGCCAATGACCGTGGACCGTTCAGTCCTCCGTCAAAATATGGTTTCTGGTATCCTTGATACAGTTGCCTACAACGTAGCGCGTAAGAACAAAGACTTGGCTCTTTATGAGATTGGAAAAGTCTTCGAGCAAACAGGTAATCCAAAAGAAGACTTGCCAAATGAAATCAACAGCTTTGCCTTTGCTTTGACGGGCTTAGTTGCTGAAAAAGACTTCCAGACTCCAGCTGTTCCAGTTGATTTCTTCTATGCTAAGGGAATCTTGGAAGCCCTCTTTGCTCGCTTGGGTCTTGAAGTGACTTATACAGCAACCTCTGAAATCGCTAGCCTCCATCCAGGACGTACAGCCTTGATCTCACTTGGTGATCAAGTAGTCGGTTTCCTCGGTCAAGTGCACCCTGTTACGGCTAAGGCTTACGATATTCCAGAAACTTATGTGGCAGAGCTTAACCTTTCAGCTATTGAAGCAGCCCTTCAACCAGCGGCTCCATTTGTGGAAATTACTAAATTCCCAGCAGTCAGCCGTGATATCGCCCTTCTCCTAAAGGCAGAAGTGACTCACCAAGAGGTGGTTGATGCCATCCAAGCTGCAGGCGTGAAACGTTTGACAGACATCAAACTCTTTGACGTCTTCTCAGGTGAAAAACTAGGAGTTGGAATGAAGTCCATGGCCTATAGCTTGACTTTCCAAAATCCAGAAGATAGCTTGACAGACGAAGAAGTCGCACGCTACATGGAAAAAATCCAAGCTTCACTTGAAGAAAAAGTCAATGCAGAAGTGCGTTAAATCGTAAAAAAATGAAACAGTTGAGAATTTCTCAACTGTTTTTTTCTTACAGAATTTGCAAGTTATCTGGCTTAAAACCCTATAAAAATAAAGAAATTCCTTTAAGTACTCAAAATATCCATGTCAACCATCCTTCTATTTTTGACAAATATTTTTATTTTCTTGACAAATATACTTGTCAAAAAGAAAAAGAAGTGTTACAATGATTTTAGTTGAAAGAAGGGGAGGTTTCTTATGGGAGCCATATGGATTCTTTTTATCCCTTTTCTGATTATCATTTATGCAAGCTCAGAAAAGAAGATAAAAAGGTTGAACAAACGCATTAGACGATTAGAAAAACAAGTGAAAGGAAATCAAGACATGTCTAGAATTTTAGAAGAATTGAAAGGCCAAACGGCCACTGTTACAGTGAGTGGTGTTGGATTCGAGTATGAAATTTTGGATATCGACGAAGATTGGGTCAAACTGACTCGTGTGAATAATAAACAACAAAGAGAGACAAAATTAGTTCGCATCGAAGATATTCAAGGTATTCAACTATAAGGGGGCGAAAGCCATGATCTTAAAAAATAGACTGAAAGAGCTGAGGGCGCGTGATGGGCTCAATCAATCCGAGCTAGCCAAGCTAGCAGGGGTCTCGCGCCAGTCCATCAGTCTCTTGGAGCGGGGGGAATACACCCCCTCGGTTATTATTGCCATCACCATCGCCCAGATTTTCAAGGAACCGGTGGAGAATGTCTTTAGTCTAGTAGAGGGAGAAGAATAAAAGTGAAAAAGAAGTTAAAAGAAAGGTCAGCCCGTTTTCGTTTTTGGAGAAACATGGCCATGATCCTTTCAGGTGTTATCGTTGGTTTTTTGACAGGTTATTTTGGTTCAGACCATCCTATTGAATTCCAAAAGCTTTTTGATCGAGATATGCTCTATATAGGGTCAATTATTTTATATCTGGTGATCTTCGGAATTGCGTCTACTTATCTCTTGTCGTCCCGCCAGTCTTATCGGATGATGGAGGAGGCAGAAGATGAAGACGAAGCCTACCGTTATGAAAGCCAAACGAGAAGAATCTATGACTTGGCTACGATGTTCAAAGGCGTCATGATTGTTCCCTATCTATTAGTGATTTTCTTCTCTTGCCAAAAACTAGTCTATGAAGAAAAACTAACAGGTGCTTTTGGGAAATACACCATCCCGCTTATTTTCCTTGCTTTGCTCCTTCTTACTTTTGGACTGGAACATCAGTTTCGAAAAACCTTCAAACAGATTTCTGGAAAAGCAATCCCACGCAATGCTAGTGGGGCAGAAGTCCGTGAACTAATAATGAGCATGATAGATGAGGCAGAGAAACAAATTTGCTATGAGGAGAATTACGATATTGTCTTCAAGTTAAGCAATTATGTCTTACCGATTTCCTTGATGGTGATATTCTTATTTGGCATTGCTTTCCAGGCAGATATCTTGTTAGCATTAGTAGTTGTATCACTGATTTATGTCTATATCTTGGTCTCTCAGTACAAGATTACCAAACGTTACTATAAAGAGTAGAGGAGTTTTCTATGTTAGAAATTAGAAATTTAGAAAAGAGCTTTGGCAAAAAGCAGGTCTTGTTCGGCATTGACTTGACTGCAAAAAAAGGATCCATCTTAGGTTTGATCGGGAAGAACGGAGCAGGGAAGACGACAATCTTCCATAGTATCCTCCGCTTCCTAGAATACAGTGGCGATATCCAATTGGATGGCAAAGCAATCAGTCAAGAAACCTATAAGGAAATTGGATACCTGCCAGAAGAGCGGAGCCTTATGCCTAAGTTGACCATCTATGAGCAAGTTCGTTACCTTGCCAATCTCAAAGGCATGTCAACAGCTGAGGTCAAGGAGAAACTTCCGATCTGGATGGAAAAACTCCAAGTAAAAGGAAAATTAACCGATAAGATCAAGAGCCTCTCAAAAGGGAATCAGCAAAAGGTGCAATTGATTATTACCATGATCCATGAACCAAAATTGATCATCCTAGATGAGCCTTTTAGTGGACTTGATCCTGTCAATACAGAAGTCCTCAAGCAGGTCATCTTTGAAGAAAAAGAACGCGGTGCAACTATTATCTTCTCAGACCACGTCATGACCAATGTGGAAGAACTCTGTGATGAGTTGGTTATGATTCGTGATGGATCTGTGATTCTTTCAGGTCCCGTACAAGAAGTTCGCAATAGCTTCGGGAAGACTCGTCTCTTCGTATCCAATGACTTCAGTAAAGAGGAGTTGGAAGTGCTGCCTCACGTGACCAAGGTGACCATGACCAAGCAAGGCCTGTGGAAGTTGGTATTGGATGATGAAACAGCAGGTCCGGACCTCTTTGATCAGTTGACCAAGGGTCGCTATCTAGCAACCTTTGACCAACAAGCCCCAACCATTGATGAAATCTTTAAACTAGAATCAGGAGTAGAAGTATGAAACAGATGCTGATTGTTATCAAAGAAACTTATTTACGCCAAGTGAAATCATGGAGCTTTTTACTGATGGTGCTTACTCCCTTTCTCTTCTTCGGATTGACGATTGGAGTGAACTATTTCGTCGGATCTTCTACATCTGCGAAAAGCAACATCGCCTTGATTACAGATCAAGCTCCTGTCAAGGAAGTCTTGAAAGGGACCGATGGCTTGTCCTTTGACTATAAGGATGAAGCAGCAGCTAAGAAGGGCATGAAAGAGGAAGAAATCAAGGGAATCCTCACAGTTGTAGAAAAGGATGGCCAGCTAGAGGCTCGCTACCAGAGTGAGGATGCCATGAAGCCAGGTTTCAAAGCAATCCTTATGGCTAAATTGAGTCAGGTCCAACAAATGCTCAATGTTTCTAAAGCGGATTTAAGCCAAGAGCAGTTAGCAGCCCTTTCGCAACAGGTCTCATTGATTGAAAAAATTGATGAGAAGAAAGAAGGGCTGAAAATGGTGCAGACCGTGGTAGCTGGAGGAATCGGTTTTCTTATCTACATGATTCTGATGTTTTATTCAGGTATCACTGCTCAAGAGGTAGCCAGTGAAAAAGGGACCAAGATTATGGAAGTGGTCTTCTCAAGCATTCGCGCAACTCACTATTTCTATGCTCGCATGATTGGTCTTTTCGGAGTCATTTGTACTCATATTGGTATCTATGCAGTCGGATTGGGAGGCGTTTGGATTTTTAGAGACTCCATTCCTCTTGTGAAAGATATCTTATCTCCAGACTCTCCTATCACCCAACATATTGGACAATCCATTTCCTTGAATACCTTATTCTTGATCATTCTTGGAATCTTCATGTACGTGGTTCTTTCAGCTTTCCTAGGTTCAACAGTTGCTCGTCCAGAAGATACAGGAAAAGCGATTTCGCCACTGATGATGTTAGTGTTCTTTAGCTTCTTTGGAGTAACCACCTTGGGTAGTGCAGGAGATGTCCTTCTGTTGAAGATTGGATCATACATTCCATTCATTTCAACCTTCTTCATGCCATTCCGTACCATCAATGGCTATGCAAGTGGACTTGAATCATGGGGATCATTCGGAATTGCCTTGGCCTTCACGCTCCTCGGCACCATGATCATTGGAAAAATCTATTCTAGCCTCATCTTACAAACGGATGACCTAGGCTTGGTCAAAACAGTCAAAAAAGCTTTGAGTTATCGCTAAAAGAGACACCTTCAGTGGATACTGGAGGTGTTTTGCTTTGTGAAATCATTGCTGTTTGGCCTTCTTTCCTTTATAATGAAAGAAGAATAAAAAGGAGGCGGACATGAACTATATTGAGTTTGCTGAAAATGAGCATCTGTCTACGATTGTCCTTGGGATGATGCGGATCAGTCAGATGAGTGAAGATGAGGTGGAGGCCTTGGTGGAAGCAGCCTTGTCGATTGGAATTAACACTTTTGATCTGGCGGATATCTATGGCGATGGCCAGTGTGAGGTCCTGCTTGGGAAGGTTCTCAAGCGCCGTCCGGATCTTCGGGACCAGATGTGGATCCAGTCCAAGTGTGGCATTCGCAAAGACGGCTTTACCTATTTTGATTTTTCGAAGGACTATATTTTGGACTCTGTCGACGGCATCCTCGAGCGTCTGCAGATCGAGCGCTTAGATAGTCTCCTCCTTCACCGACCGGATGCCCTCATGGAGCCTGAAGAAGTAGCGGAAGCTTTTGATCAGTTGGAGCAAGCGGGCAAGGTCCGTCATTTTGGGGTGTCCAATCAAAATCCAATGATGATGGAATTGCTTAAGACGGCTGTCAAACAACCTCTCAAGGTCAACCAGTTGCAGTTGAGTGCTGCCTTTACACCGAGCTTTGAAGCTGGTTTTCATGTCAACATGGAAGGGCCGAAAGCAGCCGTTCGTGATGGTAGTGTCTTTGAGTATTGTCGCTTAACTGATACGGTGATTCAAGCCTGGTCTGTCCTCCAGCATGGCTATTTCAAGGGGAATTTTGTCGGCAAGGAAGAGTTTGCGGCCCTCAATCATGTCCTCAATGACTTGGCGAAAAAATACCAAGTCACACCGACAGCCATTGCCCTCGCTTGGGTCCTTCGCTATCCAGGTAAGATGCAGTCCGTCATTGGAACGACCAAGCCCCAGCATGTCCTTGAAGCAGGAAAAGCAACAACAGTCACTTTGACGCGCAAGGAATGGTACCAAATCTACCTGGCTGCGGGAAATGATTTGCCTTAGAATAATGGTTATCAAACCAGATTCCACTCTTATCGGTGGACTGGTTTTTTGTTTTGTGGTTTTCAGATTTTTCTTGACAAGTCTTTCTTTTTTATGGTATTCTTTAGGCAACAAGTGTTGCGCAACGAATGTTGCGCGAAAGGAGTCTTATGCCACCAAAGGTTAAATTTAGTAAAGAGGCTATCATTGGGACAGCTTTACAATTGGTGAGAGAAGAGGGAATGGCTAGTTTGACAGCTCGAGCATTAGCAGAGAAACTGGGAGCCACACCGAGAGTCATTTTTGGGCAATTTGCTAATATGGCTGAGTTACAAGCAGAGGTTATTGCTGCGGCGGAGATGGTCGTGGTGGAGTATATTCGCAAGGCCTTAGAAGATGAAAAGCCTTTTCGATCTGTCGGGGTTGCTTATATCCTTTTCGCCTCAAAAGAGCCCCAACTCTTTCAATTGCTTTTCCAAAATCCTAGCAAAGATCCGATTCGTCGCTTTCAAGATTTTCTTCCCATGAAGGATCATAGTTACCAATTGGTTCTGGATTCGATTGTTGCAGACTATCCTTTGACTGTAGAAGAGGCTAGTCGCTTGTACCAGCATCTATTTATCTACTCACACGGGATGGCCTCAATGGTTGCTTCTGGTATTTATCAGTTCAGCATGGAAGAAGTGATTGGATTACTGACAGAGGTTTGTCAATCTCTCATTAAAGAAATGGTAGGAAAGAAATGATTCAACTAGAAAATGTGCACAAAAGTTACGGCCAAACCAAGGTTTTAAAAGGGATTGACTTGCAGATTCAAGACCAGGATGATGTGGTTATCCTTGGTCCTTCTGGATCGGGAAAGTCAACTCTCTTAAATGTGTTATCAGGCTTAGAAAAGGTAGACGAAGGGCATATCCTCATTCAAGGACAAGATTTATCGCAACTCACGGATGCTCAATTGACAACTTTTAGACGTGAGAAGATTGCCTTTATTTTCCAGCAGTATTATCTATTGCCGAATCTAACGGTTAGACAAAATGTAAAGATGGGGGCAGACCTAGCAAACAATCAAGATTTTTTGCAGATCATCGAGGATTTGGGGCTTGGTGATAAGCTGGATAAGTATCCAAGTGAATTATCTGGTGGGGAACAGCAGAGAGTCTCCATTGCTCGTGCCTTAGCCAAAAAGCCAGAGATTCTTTTTTTAGATGAGCCGACGGGGGCCCTGGATGAAGAAACGGGGCGCAAGATTCTCGACTATATCTGGAAGTTGAAGGAAAAGCTAGGCTTTACCCTCATTATGGTGACGCACAACCAAAATATTGCGGATATGGCCAGAACCATCATTCGCGTCAATAGTGGCAAGATTACCCAAGTTGTGACCAACGATCAGCCTCAGACTGCCTATGAGATTGGATGGTAAACCATGTTTTCAGTAAAAGATATTCGAAAATTAGTTGTCGTCAGTATCATTGGAGCTTGTGCAGTCTTTGTGGCCAATCTCTTCTTGAATTTTTACCTGGATATCGAGCAGTTGGAGATTTCCAAAACCAATCCCATGATTCAGACCTACTATGATGCCCAGGTTTCGCTTTCCTGGATGGTGGCCATGGTCAGTGGGGTCGTCTTGTCCTTGACGTCGATCCTTCTCATGTGTTTTTATATCAAACAATTTGTCGATGACCACAAGGAACAATTAGGGATTTTAAAGGCTTTAGGCTATAGCAATGGCCAGTTGGCGAAACGATTTTGGGCTTTTGGACTCAGTTTTGGAGTTGGAGCACTTCTTGGCTATTTCGCTTCTTTTCTTATGATGGGTCATTTTTATGACTTTCGCAATGAGAAGGGGATTCTGCCAGAAATTACCATTCATTTTCATTGGCAGCTCTTGCTTGCTTTGGTGGTGTTGCCAACGACCTTCTTTATGGTTCTTGCGATTGGTTATGCTAGAAGACAACTACAAACGCCGGCCCTTCGCTTATTGAAAAAATCTCCAACACCGATTAAGGTCAAAAGGAGAAAAAGGGCTCCTAAAAAAGAGAAATCCTTCCTAAAAGAGCTGTCTTCGTCGCTGATTTGGGGGAGAAAATCGATCCTGTTTTTTGTGGTCTTTGGCTCCATGTGTTTCGCGGCCATGGTTCAATTGTCTTTTGGCCTAAGGGACTACACAGATGACATCATTCAAACGATGATGATTATGATTGGTTTGATCCTTTCTTTCTCGATCCTCTTTTTGTCATTGGGAATTGTGGTCTCAGAAAATCGCGAAACCTTGGCCTTGATGAAGGCATTTGGCTACACCGATCGTGAATGCCAAAGTCATATTCTCGCTCCCTATCGTTTCTGGGCTTATCTAGGATTTGCCCTTGGGACGGCTTATCAATATGGCATCATGGAAATCTTGATTGGTGTGATCAAAGATACGGTACCTGAAAAGATTGAGCACAACTTTGACTGGAATGTGTGCTTTTGGACCTTGCTTAGTTTTGCGGTGGTTTATGAAAGCCTCTTTTATCTATCCAACAGAAAACTCCAAAAACAAACCATCAAAGAAGTGCTTTTAGCAGAATGATCAGAAAAGGTTGGCTCTCCCAGCCTTTTTTGCTTGTGATAAATGATTGACAGAGAGAGGCTTTTCCGCTATTCTAGGGGAATGAAAGAAAAGGAAAGGGATTGAGATGAAACGGAGTTACTGGCAGGACCTGAAAGGGGCCTTTTACTTAATCTGGCGCAATAAATGGTCCTTTATCTCTGTAGGGATCCTCTTGCAGTTTGTGGTTGGCATTGGGGCCGCGGCCTTGAGCTGGGTCTTTCAACTCGCCCTCCTCTTATCGGGTGAGTCCAACATTGACAAGAACAATATCCTATCTACCTTGACCAACCCTTTGAGTCTGGTAGCTTTGGTCCTCTTTGCTATTGTCTTTGCCTTTCTCTTTATGCTGGAGATGCGGACCATGATTGCCCTGATTTATCTGTCTCGTACGGATCAACACCTTTCCTTTAAAAAGGTCTTTCGCCAGTCTTTTGGTCGCTTAAAGGATTTTAGTGGTTGGAACCTGCTTCATTTTCTCTTTTATATGCTACTGACCTTACCTGTAGCAGGTCTCTTGATTGGCTCTACTCTGACGGATGGTCTTTATATTCCGAATTTTATCACAGGGGAGTTTTCCAAGACGATAGCTGGGTCTATCGGCCTCTTCCTAGTCCAAGTACTGCTGATCTATCTCAATCTGCGTCTCATCTATACGGTGCCCAATATCGTGATTGAAGAGTTGCCTTTTGGCACTGCCATGCGCAAGAGTTGGGAGATGACTAGAAAAGGTGGGATTCGCCTTGTCCTGCGGATCTTCTCCTTTGAGTTTATCCTCTCTCTTACAGCTATTCTCTTGATCCTTGGCCTGGTCTTTGCATCTAGTCAGCTGGACAAAACAGGCCAGCATATCTGGGTGCAGACCATCTTTCTGGTCTTAATTCGCCTCTACATTTTCCTCTTTTCTGTCATGTCAAAACTGGGAACCTTGGGAATCATCCTGGACAATGGCTGGGAGACTCCAAGTCGCTCGGTCATCAAGACTCGAGGCTCTCGCAAGATGAAGGGGCTCTTTGTCCTGACCTTTCTTTTCCTCTTGGCTCAGTCAGGGATGGCCTCATATGACTTAGCGACCTTAGAGGTCAATGACCAGGTAAAAATCGTAGCCCATCGTGGCTATGTGGCTAAGGGTGTAGAAAATTCCCTCGAAGCACTCGAGGCAGCTGCCAAGGAGAAGGCTTCCTATGTCGAGATGGATATTCTCTTGACCAAGGACCATCAATTCGTCGTCAAGCATGACTACAATCTCAAACGCTTGGCTGGAGTGGACAAGGATGTCAAAGATATGACCCTGGCTGAGGTGCAGGGATTGAAGATCCAACAGGATGGTCATACCAGTCACATCCCCTCCTTTGAGGAGTTTGTCACCCGGGCCAAGGAGCTGAAGATGCCCCTCTTGGTCGAGCTCAAGCCTCATGGTGCAGAACCAGAAAATTACGTGGATCTCTTCGTCCAAAAAATGAAGGAGTTGGGAGTTGAAAAGGACTATCCAACCATGTCCTTGGATCTGTCGGTGATGGAAAAGGTGGAGAAGAAAGCTCCGGAGATTAAGACTGGCTATGTCATTCCGATTCAGTTTGGACAATTTGAAAACACCTCAGTCGACTTCTTTGCGATCGAAGACTTTTCTTATCAGGAGGATTTGGTAACCCAGGCCCATGAGATGAAAAAAGAGCTCTATGTTTGGACCATCAATGATGAAGAAAAGTTAACGGCCTATCTTCAACGGCCGGTCGATGGGATCATCACGGATGAAGTAGCAGAGGCGCAAAGCCTGAAGAAAAACTTGAAGAAGAACAAGACCTACTTTGACCGCTTCTTAAGCTTGGTATCTCTCAGTACCAGTGAATAGAAATACGGTTTAAATAGAACTTTAGTTAACTGGCCTTCAAGGTTGCTAAATCAGAATATTCAGTGGAGAGGATGACTAAATGTTTGATTTTTCTCCCATATTGCTCTATACTAAATAGTATGAATAACTAAAGTCGTCCCTACAGTAACGCTGTCAGGGCGCTTTCTGTTTCTATAGCTTTCGAATGCAGAGATGGCCGATTTCATCAAATGATTTTCTTTTATTTTGGGAATGGACATCTTGCTAAAGAAAACTTTACTAACTAGTATTTTAGGAGGTATTTATGCTTCAGTCATTGATTGCTGAAATCAAGGAATACAAGAAACCCTCAGTTCTAGCCTCACTCTATATGGTGTTTGAGGTCATGTTTGAGATTTCTATTCCCTTTATCATGGCGACGCTTCTGGACAAGGGGGTTCAGAAGGGGGATATGACCACGGTTCTGACCTATGGTCTCCTCATGTTGGTTTTCGCCTTTCTCTCTCTTTTCTGCGGGATGCAGTCGGCTCGCTACGGGGCTTTTGCATCAGCCGGTTTTGCTAAGAATCTACGGAAGGCGATCTTCAAAAAGATCCAAACCTTCTCCTTTGAGAACATCGATAGCTTCTCCTCCGGTGGTCTGGTAACCCGGATGATGACGGATGTGACCAATGTGCAGAACTCCTATCAGATGGTCATCCGGATCTGTGTCCGTGCTCCGCTCAATCTGATCTTTGCCATTGTTGCTAGCTACTTGATCAATCCGCAGATGGCCATGATCTTTGTAGGGATTACCCTCTTCTTGGGGTTGGTCTTGGGTGTGATCACGAAGATCGTCTATCCACTCTTTACCAAGGTCTTTGATGCCTATGATAACTTGAACAATAGCATCCAGGAAAACATCACCAACATGCGCGTGGTCAAGTCCTATGTCAAGGAAGAAGAAGAGACGGTTAAGTTTAAGAAGGCTTCTCGCTTGATCTACAACATGTTCATGAAGGCTATTCGTATCGTGATTTTGAGTAGTCCAGCCATGATGCTCTCCTTGTATACTTCCTTTATCTTGATCTCTTGGATCGGGGCACAACTCATCGTGGGTGGAAGCTTCACGACTGGTGAGCTGACGTCTATGTTTGCCTATGTCATGACCATCCTTATGTCCCTCATGATGTTTATGATGATCTTCGTCATGCTCTCGATCTCTATGGCATCTGTAGAGCGGATCAATGAAGTCCTTGGGACAGAGTCAACCATCGTCTCCCCGGAGAATGGTCTGACAGAAGTAGCAGATGGATCGATTACCTTCGACCATGTGGACTTCGCCTACACGGACGAAAATGGCGACAAGGCCCACGTCTTGTCCGATATCAACCTCAGCATTCGCTCGGGTGAAGTGATCGGCATCCTTGGAGGGACTGGTTCTGGTAAATCTAGTCTAGTCCAGCTCATCCCTCGTCTCTATGATGTAGAGTCTGGTAGTGTCAAGGTAGCTGGTCAGGATGTGCGAAACTATGATCTAGACCATTTGCGCAAGCAAGTTGCCATGGTACTTCAGACCAATGTCCTCTTCTCTGGTACCATCAAGGAAAATATGCGCTGGGGAAATAAGGACGCGACGGATGAAGATATCATAGAAGCTTGTAAGATCGCTCAAGCGGATGAATTTATCCAGAACTTTAAGGATGGCTATGATACCATGATCGAACGTGGTGGTGCCAATGTTTCAGGTGGTCAGCGCCAACGTCTCTGTATCGCCCGCGCTCTCTTGATGAATCCGAAGATCTTGATCTTGGATGATTCGACCTCAGCTGTCGATACCAAAAGTGATAGTCTGATCCGTCAAGGTCTAGCGACTAGTCTCAAGGACACGACCAAGATCATCATTGGCCAACGGATCTCTTCTATCCAAGATGCAGATCGGATCGTGGTCATGAATGATGGGAAGATCGATGCGATCGGTAGTCACCAAGACTTGATCGAGAGCAATGCCATCTACCGTGAAGTCTATGACATGCAAAACCAAGGGAAAGGAGGACAAGCAGATGAAGAATAAGAAAAAAGCTAGCTGGGGCTCTCTCGTACGCTTGCTAGACTATATGTGGAAACAGTATAAGTTCGTCCTTCTCTTAGCAGCTGCCCTCATCGTGACAGCCTCTCTCTCTACGGTCTATATTACCTCCTCTATCCGGGCCTTGGTGGACCAATACATCCAACCCATGTTGGATAGTGGAAGCAGGGACTTTGGTCCACTCCTCAGCTTCTTGATGACGCTGGCAGTAGTAGGTATCTTGGGTGTTTTGGCCAACTATGGCTTCTCCCTCATTATGGCGACAGTGTCTCAGGATGTCCTGCGCTCTCTACGGAACCAGCTCTTTGCCCGTATGCAGAAGCTTCCTGTCAAGTACTTTGATACCCACCAGCACGGGGATATCATGTCTATCTATACCAATGATATTGACGCTCTTCGCCAAGCAATCGAGCAGTCTATCCCACAACTCTTGCAGTCAGCCATCACCATCATCGGTGTAGCCATCAGCATGATCATGATCAGCCCTCTTCTCTTTCTTCTGGTTCTCGCCATTGTTGGTGTCATGGCCTACGTCATCAAGGATATCTCTGGCAAGTCTGGTCGTTATTTCGCTGATCAGCAAAAGAACTTAGGGATTGAAAATGGCTTTATCGAAGAGATGATGTCAGGTCAAAAGGTAGTCAAAGCCTTTGTCCACGAAGAGGAAAGCATCGAAGCCTTTGAGCGAATTAATGACCAACTCTTTGAATCATCTTATCAAGCCAACCGCTATGCCAATGTCTTGATGCCTGTCTTGGGGAACCTGGGAAATGTCTCCTTCGTCTTGACTTCATTGGTCGGAGGGATCTTCGCCTTGAATGGCATTAGTGGCCTCACCATTGGTGGCCTCATGGCCTTCCTCCAGCTCAACCGTTCCTTTAACGGGCCTATCACTCAAGTATCGCAACAGTTGAACTTTGTACTCATGGCTCTGGCTGGGGGAGATCGGATCTTTGATCTCTTGGATGAAGAAGTTGAAGTGGATGAAGGGAAAGTCACCTTGGTCAACTATGAAGAAGTCGATGGCCGCATGGTCATCACTGATAAGAAGACCAACCTCTGGGCTTGGAAACACCCTCGGGAAAATGGCGACTACGAACTGGTCAAACTGGTCGGAAATGTCGTCTTTACCAATGTAGACTTCTCTTACAATGAGAAGAACCAAATCCTCTACGATATCAACCTTTACGCAGATAAGGGGCAAAAAGTGGCCTTTGTCGGTGCGACAGGAGCAGGAAAGACCACCATTACCAACTTGATCAACCGTTTCTACGATATCCAATCAGGATCTATCACCTATGATGGGATCGATGTGAAGCTGATCGAGAAGGCTTCGCTCCGTCGCTCGCTAGGGATCGTCTTGCAGGATACCCACCTCTTCACTGGAACCATCGCAGAAAATATCGCCTATGGTCGATCAGATGCGACCCGGGAGGAAATCCTGGAAGCAGCCCGCATTGCCAATGTGGATTCCTTCGTCAAACATTTGGACCAAGGCTACGATACCGTCTTGAACGATGATGGAGCCGGTCTCTCAAACGGTCAACGTCAGCTGATTGCCATTGCGCGTGCTGCCTTGGCCAATGCACCGGTCTTGATCCTTGATGAAGCGACCTCCTCAATCGATTCACGGACAGAGAAGATGGTCCAAGAAGGGATGGATCGCCTGATGGCTGGACGGACCGTATTTGTCATCGCCCACCGTCTCTCAACCATCGTCAACTCGGATGTGATCATGGTCATGGACAAGGGACGCATCATCGAGCGAGGCAACCACGCTTCCTTGATGGCAGAACGCGGGACTTATTACCGCCTCTACACCGGTGGCCTTGAAATTGATTAATACAAAAAAGTCTGAGCGTTGTCTCAGGCTTTTTGAGTATGGTAATCTTATCTTTGAAACTTTCCTTAGGTGAGATCGGACGTCAGCGAACTTCGAAGAAGTTCCGTGACTAAATCAAGATACAAAGGGCGCCTGCGGATAAAGTCAAAATAGGGAGCAGGACAGAAGCACTGTTGTATGGGATTGCTTCGTTGTCCTGCCCCCACAAGGCTGATTAGGATTCTTCCGAGCTAAAAGGCGAGAGAAGGATTCAATCAGCTACTCTGTCTTGGATATAGTAATAATGTATTTTGCGCTTTTTACACAATCCGCAGCCCGTGTTCAATTCGTTTTGAGCCCCTTTCTCTTTATTTTCTAATCTCAGGCTGGAACAGTTAAAAGCCTCCCTTTGATAAATAAAGCGGAGAGAAAAACGGGCCTTGTAGGTCCGCTTTTTTTATGACATAACTCATTTCCATGGTATAATGGGAGGACTATTAACCGAGAAGATCAAAAGGAGACAAGAGTGGATCAAAAACATCACTGTCAAGTCCTATGGGCGAAAAATAAATACTTGGTGCTGAGTCGTTCGAGTAATATCTACAAGGAAATCCGGGAATACCTCAAACAAGACCAGGTCGAGGTCAGCCACGTCGAAGGCTTGATCCAGCAAGCGATAGCCCTGCCGGAAAATCGTGGCCAGGTCTCTAATGCCTTCCAGCATATCTGGGGCTATTTCAAAAAGCAGGCAACAGCAGAGGAAAAGGCGGACTTTATGTTGCTACTTGAGAAATACCAGCATGGTCAAGCTAGCCAAGAGTATCTCATCAAGTGGGTTCAAGCGCTCCTTAAGCGCTACCCGAATCGCTACTTACAAGACTCGACGCTACTAGGAGGCCAATAGATGAGACTCTGGCACCAAGACTTGATTCCCAAACTCCCTCGTCCCCAGCTCCTAGGCCAACACCGGGAATGCTGCGCCCTTCGAGGCAATGGCTGGGGCAAGAAGCACGCGACGGTCAACTATGTCTTTGACTACTCGCCCTATCGCCTCTATGCCTATCACCGCCTGATCATGGAGGAGATGACGGCTCGTGGCTATAAGGTCAGCCCAGAGTGGTGGGAGTCGACCTACCGAGGCAAGACCTGTCCAGCTTATTCAGAGCTGGAAGAGGAAGTTTTGAGCACCCCTATCTATCCCGAGCACCAGGCTACTTACGCACAAGAATGCCTGGAGAATCTAGCAGAAAAAGGGATCCAACTAGACTAAGAAAGAACGAACCAGACCAGGTTCGTTTTTTTGCGCGAAAAACCAACAAAATGCTTTGAAAGCGTTAATTTCTTTTCCAAACATGCTATAATAATAGGAGATTATGCACAGGAAAAGGATAGAGAGATGAAGGCAGTAGCAACTCCAGAACTTGAGATTGAAAGATCGGAGTAGCACTGCTTAAATAGGATGATGATATGAAAAGACAAAAAGATTTTTCTGAACTAACCAGGGTACAAATCCCAGCAGCTCTTCATCTCATGCGTATGGGCTACACTTATCTTCCTCGCAATAGGAAGGAGATTGCAGAAAGAGATCCAGATACCAATATCCTCGTATCAGTTTTTAAGGAGCAATTTTTAAAATTTAACAACTACTTGACAGAGGATGACTTTGAAAGAGAACTGGCCAATATCAAGTTGGAACTAGATCAAAACGACTTGGGGCGTTCTTTCTTTAAACGTCTGCAAGGTCAAGAAGATGCCCTTTATATTGACTGGGAGCATCCTGAAGCCAATACCTTCCATCTGGCACTTGAAGTTACTTGCCAAAATGGTCAGGATGAATTTCGTCCGGATATCGTTATTTTTGTCAATGGACTGCCTCTTTCTTATATCGAAGTGAAACAGCCCAATGCAATTCGTGATGGTAAGACTGGAATTCAGTCAGAGCAGGACAGAACCAGATACCGTTTTGAAAACCGTAAGTTCCGTCGTTTTAACAATATCACCCAGTTGATAGCCCTCTCTGATAACTTGCCATACATCAGTGGACAAGGTAAGCAAAAACAGGGTTCTTATTACGGTTCAAACGCCTATTCAAAAACCAAATTTAATGCTTTCAAGGAAGAAAGAGAAGAAGATTTCCTTCATTCTCTTACCCCTCTAACCGATAACCAAATCGACTTTATCCTAGAAGACATGAAGCGCTTTGCCCTCAAGTCCCAGCCAGAGTTCACAACAAACCTAAACCCTGATACACCTTGCAATGCCTTCCTGTCTTCTTTGTACCAGAAGGAACGCTTGCTCTTTATGCTTCGCTTTGGTCTGGTCTATGTCGAAGAACAAAGCAAGGATGGGCAGATGCAACTGCAAAAGCACGTCATGCGCTATCCTCAGTATTTTGCGACACGTGCTATCGAAGAAACGATCGCAAAAGGTGTCAAGAAGGGCGTCATCTGGCATACACAAGGGTCAGGTAAGACTGCCTTGGCCTTCTTTAATATCCGCTATCTGACTAACTATTTCTCAAAAGAGGGAATCGTTCCTCAATTTTACTTTGTCGTCGATCGTCTGGACTTGGCAGACCAAGCCTTTAAGGAATTCACCAAACGAGGTCTCAAGGTTAAACGCATCAACAATCCACAAGAACTCAATCAAAAACAAGACGGGTATGATGTCGCTGTGGTCAATATCCAGAAGTTCAAGGATGATTCGGATCTGACAGACCGCTCTGGCTATGACCTCAATCGTCAAAATGTCTACTTTATCGATGAAGCCCACCGTTCTTACAATGAACGAGGTTCCTACCTGCCAAATCTCTATCAGGCAGATACCAAGGCTATCAAGATTGCCTTGACAGGAACGCCCCTCATTACCTACAAGAAAGATGACAAGACTAAGGAAAGTCATGCGACCACGCGTGATATCTTTGGGGATTACATCCACAAATATTATTACAACCAGTCTATCGATGACGGCTTTACCCTACGCCTGATGCGAGAGGATATCGAGACTTCCTATAAGGACAATCTCAGATCCATCAACGAAGAAATCCAACGAGGTGACCTTTCCAAGGAAGATATCTTTGCCCATCCCCGCTATGTGGAGCCTATGCTAGACTTTATCATCGAGGACTTCAATCGTGCTCGTAATTTGGTCTTTGATGACCAGACCATCGGTGGCATGATTGTCTGTGACTCGTCCAAGCAAGCGCGTGAGCTTGAAAAGCAATTAGAAGAACGACGTCAAGCAGGCTCAACCACCTTGACTTCCGTTCTCATCCTCCATGATGAGGGAGACAAGGAAGAGAAGAAGGACAAGGTAGATGCCTACAAGGAAGGCAAGATTGACCTTATCATCGTATACTCTATGCTCCTGACAGGTTTTGATGCACCTCGTCTCAAACGCCTCTACCTAGGGCGTAAGATCAAGGCTCACAATCTTTTGCAAACACTAACCCGTGTCAATCGTCCTTACAAGGACTACCTCTTTGGCTATGTCATTGACTTTGCGGATATTTCCAAGGAGTTTGACAAGACCAATCGTGCCTATCTGGAAGAACTCAACCAAGAGTATGATACGACTCTGACTGGGGAAAATGGCGAGGATGTTTTTGGCTCACTCTTTGTGTCAGCAGATGAGATTTCTCAAGAGTTGAGCAAGACTGAGCATATCCTCATCGACTATCCAACGGACAATCTAGAGTACTTCTCCCAAGCCATCAATGATATCAAGGATAAGAAGCAGTTAATCGAACTTCGCAAGGCCTTGGAGTCTATCAAGCAGTACTACAATATCGCCCGTCTCCTCGGCTACGACTACCTGCTCCAGCAGATTGACATCGCCCAGATTGCAACCCTGCTCAATGTCCTCTCTAGACGGATGCTGACACTGTCTCTGATAGATAAACCAGATGACTTCTCCAGTCGGACGCTCTTAAATCTTGCCATGTCTGAGACTAGCTTTAGTTTTATTAAGATTGCAGAAGAAGAACTTCGTCTAGCAGCCAATGACCTGGAAGATTTGAAACGAAGAGTGGCAAGCGGCATTAAAAAACAACGTGATGAAAAGGATCCTGAGTGGGTCTCTCTCTACGAAGAATTTCAGCGCATCATGAAAAAACACCTGATCCATGGGCAAGAAGGCTTCACCATGGAGAATATCAAAGAAACCCAAAAAGACTATGAAGAGCTATTTAAGTCCGTGGAGGATTATCATACTCGTATGAGACGCCTAACCATGAACTTTAATGGAGATGAGATGGCAGCTCGTTCCTACAAACACGTGACTAACTCGACTATGGTTAGTGATTATCCTGCTATTTACCATGTCATCAAGGGTTCTAAAGTTAGACTGGACCGTAAAATCGGTCAAAATCAAGGAGTACTTGATAACGAGGACTTTCTTAAGAAAATGATTCGAGAAGAAGCTCGGATTGAAATGAAAACCAACCAATCTGCAAGTAGTTTGACAAGAGAGGATTTTAATTATATCGTCGAGTCACTATTTGAAGGATATGAAGAGGAATACCAACACTAATGAATGAAACATACAAAGTCCAAGTCCAAGGCTTGGTAGATGCTTTGAAGGCTGTCTTTACTCACGCGGGACTAGGAGGAGAAGCAGGTGAATACAAACTCCTCACCCAGTCCTTCCTCTACAAATTTTTAAATGACAAGTTTTTGTATCAAGCCAAGGTCCTAGATGAATCTAATACCTATGAAAATCTGCTGGCTATGAGCGAGGAAGACTATGACTGGCTTTTGGAGGATATCGGTACTAGCACAGCCTGGCTCAAGCCAGACCAGTTGATCGAAACTCTCCACCGTCAGCAAAATGAGACGACTTTTTACGAAACTTTTGAAAATACTCTCAATCAGATCGCCATTGACAATAACGATATCTTTTCTGTGCATACAGACGGCGACACAGCTATTCGTCTCTTTGACGAGCGTCTGATTACGGATACCATATCAGATAGCAGTAAGCGTAACGAAGTAGCGAAATCCATCATCAATCTCCTTACACGCATCAAGTTTGATGAGACCATCTTTTCACAAGGTTTTGACTTTTTCTCTACCCTCTTTGAGTATATGATCAAGGACTACAACAAAGACGGTGGGGGTAAATATGCTGAGTACTATACGCCTCACTCTGTGGCTAAGATTATCGCAGATATCTTGGTGGGAGATGATAAACCTCAAAACGTTCGGATCTATGACCCATCAGCTGGTTCTGGAACCTTGCTTATGAACTTGGCTAGTCGTATCGGTGTAGACAAGACCACTGTCTATAGTCAAGATATCTCGCAAAAGTCATCGAATCTTCTCCGTCTCAATCTGATTTTGAATGGACTGCAACACTCTATCCATAATATCGTACAAGGAAATACCATCACCGCCAACCGTCATCCTGAAAAGATGGACTATATCGTGTCTAACCCTCCTTTCAAGCTGGACTTTTCAGAGTGGCGTGACCAAGTGGAGACCTTGCCAGAAGCCAGTGAGCGTTTCTTTGCAGGAGTGCCAAAGGTTCCAGCCAAGTCCAAGGACAAGATGGCGATTTATGAGCTCTTTGTCCAACATATCATCTATTCCTTGAAACCAGACGGTCAAGCAGCCGTTGTCTTGCCGACTGGCTTTATCACGGCCCAGTCAGGGATTGATAAGACTATCCGCCAACACTTGGTGGACAATCAAATGCTGGCAGGTGTCGTTTCCATGCCGTCCAATATCTTTGCGACGACAGGAACCAATGTCTCCATCCTCTTTATCGATAAGAAAAATAAGGGTGATGTCGTCCTCATCGATGCCTCAAACCTCGGAACCAAGGTCAAGGAAGGCAAGAACCAAAAGACTGTCCTCTCTCCTGAGGAAGAGCAAAAAATCGTTGAGACCTTTATCAAGAAGTAAGCCGTCGAGGACTTTTCTGTCACAGTCTCTTATGAGGAAATCAAGGAGAAAAACTACTCTCTCAGCGCAGGTCAGTACTTTGACATCAAGATCGACTATGTAGATATCACAGCAGAAGAGTTTGATGCTAAGATGACCGCCTTTCAAGACAAACTCTCAGATCTCTTCCAGCAATCGCATGCCTTGGAGCAGGAGATCGAGAAGCAGATGAAGGGGTTGAAGTATGGTAAAGATTAAATTAGGTGATATAATTGATTTTAAAAATGGAAAATCTGTAAAAAAAAGTGATGGAGTTATACCTATATACGGTGGAAATGGAATATTAGGTTATACCGATAAATCTAATTTTAGTCATACTATAGTTGTCGGAAGAGTGGGTGCATATTGTGGAAGTATATATGTCGAAGAAAATTCATGTTGGGTTTCAGATAATGCAATCGCAGGTGTTCCGAAAGAAGGACAAGATTTAACGTATTTGTATTATGTATTGAAGTCTTTAAATCTAAATAGTAAACAAATTGGTTCTAGTCAACCACTTATTACTCAAAGTATGTTAAGAGACATGGTTGTTGATATTGAAATCAATATTGAAAAACAAAAAAGAATTGCAAATTCAATTTCAATAATTGACCAAAAAATCCAAATCAACAACCAAATCAACCAAGAGTTGGAAGCCATGGCCAAGACCCTCTATGACTACTGGTTTGTGCAGTTTGATTTCCCAGACCAGAATGGCAAACCCTACAAATCATCAGGCGGCAAGATGGTCTATCACCCAGAACTCAAACTCGAAATCCCAGAAGGGTGGGGAGTGGATAAAATAGAAGATATAGCTAAAACTGGTTCTGGTGGGACACCAAAATCCACAAATGTTTCATACTATTCAAATGGTGAAATACCATGGATAAATAGTGGAGAGTTAGAGCAAACAGTTATTACAAGTACTTCTAATTTTATTACAGAAGAAGGGTTAAATAATTCTAGTGCGAAGTTATTCCCTAGTGGGACAATTCTAGTTGCAATGTATGGAGCAACAGCAGGAAAAGTTAGCTTCTTAACTTTTGAAGCATCAACAAACCAGGCAATATGTGCGATTATGTTAAAAGATATTAGGATGCGTTATTATCTCAAAAATGTAATTGAGGACTTATATCAGTATCTTGTTAAGTTGAGTACAGGTTCTGCAAGAGATAATCTCTCACAGGATATGATTAAAAATATAAAAGTAGTTATCCCTTCAAATGATATTTTAGATAGATTTTATGATTTTTCTAATAATATCATTAAAGAAATAACTAAAAAACAACAAGAAAATGAACAACTCACCCAGCTTCGCGACTGGATCTTGCCCATGCTGATGAATGGACAGGTGAAGGTGGAGTAGGGAGAGTTTCGTTACATTATAAGGATAAGAAAGTGAAAACAGAAGCCACTACACAAGTAGCTGGATAAAACTAAACGTCTTTAGATATATTATTATCTAAAGGCGTTTTTTGGTAGATTCGTGGTATAATTTTGGTAGAAAAATAAACAAGAGAAAATAGATTCGATGTAAGATAGAAAGGAAAAGAATGCAGATACAGTTAATAAATTATAATGGACGTAATGAAAATGATTATAGTGTAAAGGAGTGTAATTCATTCGGGCAGGCCCATTCATTAGATTCTTATGATTTAAACATTATTGATTTGACTAGTTCGTCAATTTGGTTAAACCATTCTTCTATTACGGATTTTGAAACGCTAAACTGCGATAATGACTTTCAAACGCTATTAACTAGTGTTCTTCACTCATCTAAGACAAAATTCTTATATATTTTACCTCCAAATATTATCTTTAAAACGAAATATACTACACCAATTAGAGGAAGAGGTAAAGATTTTTTAGCTAGGGAACAACTTAAAGATATTATTAGGTCTTTGGTTTATAATTTAAAAAAAGTTATACCATTAGATATTGATTTGTATTACGAAAAAACTCATACAAATTTGTCAGGTATCAGACTATCAGCTGATTTCTATTTGAACTCAGAAATGGGGGAGGATTTTTATGACGGTTATAATCCACCAGAGGATATGGTCTATTCAAACGGAAGCGAAAAATTAGTATTTGTATCACATGGTAAGTATTCATTAACGACCCTACAAGCTAAAAATAATGATGAATTTTCAGTCTTAGTACAAAATGTTTTGATGGATGAAACCGAAGAAGAGGGGCCTGACTGGTTTCAAGAACTACATTTTTTTGATGATATTAAGCAAGATGAAGCTATACAAATAGAAAATAAAAAGATTGAAGAGTCTAAAGATAAAATAAAAATTTCAAAAGAAATAATTCGTGAAAATAAACGTTTTGAATCAATTTTATTTAAATCAGGATCAGAATTAGAAGCAATTTTGAGTGAAATGTTAGAAATAATGTGTGATGTTCAAAGTGAATTTGAAGATAGAAAAAATGAAGATTATTCTTTCGAGAAAGATGGGATTCATTACATTTTTGAATTTAAAGGTCTAACAAAAGATGTAAAAAAATCAAATGTTTCACAATTAGTGACTCACGGACATATTTATGAAGAAACAAAAGAAGTTGTTCCAGACGTAATTAAAAAGATAATCATAGTAAATCGATTTAAGGATATAAAACCTGAGGAACGGCTACCTGTTAGCAGTAATGTTATTGAAGTAGCCAGGAATGCGGCTAATAATGTGTTGATAATAGATAGTCTTATTTTCTTAAAAATGTTTGAACAGTTTAAAACAGGAAAATTAAGTTCAGAAGATATACTATCTCGTTTCCAAGAAGTCGGCTTGTGTGAATTAGATAGATAGGAGGAATACGATTAAATCAAATATTAAACAGCACGTTGTTCCTAAAAGTTATTTAAAACGATTCGGTAAGAAAAATCTGAATAATAAAGGCTATAATATAGCAGTTAAACAATTAAAATCTAATAAAATTTTTATAGATTCAGTTGATAATGTGGCGTTTAGGAAAAACTTTTATGACGTTAGTGATAAAAAAGATTCTAAACATTGGGAGAAATTTTTCTCCAGCGAAATTGAACCTTTATATGGACCAGAGATGACAAACATAATTGCTTCAATAACGTTATCTCAAAAAAAGAATGATGTTTTAACAGTTTCTCAAATTCACTCGTTATCTAAAATGATCACTTTTCAAGTGTTAAGAGTACCAGGATTTTTAGAACGTAGGTTTGAGAATGGGAAAATTATGTTTGATGAGACAATTAACGAAACATCTGAACAGTTTGAATTACATCCTGAAACAATAAAACTCATATTAGATGATTCTGTAAATAATAAAGATGACTTTATAAGAGATAAGACTATTCCATTAATTGCAGAGGTGGATAGACTGGAAAAATTTTCAAAGGTATTAGTTGATAAAATTTGGTTAATTTATTTCAATAATTCTAGTGTTCCTTTTATTACAAGTGACTCTCCAGTTGTGATGTATAATTTTATTAGAAATTCAGTTTCTTACGCTGACAACGGTGTAGGAAGAGATGATACATTTATCTACTATCCATTGTCCAGTAAAATTCTTATTAAAATAGTACCAAGGAATTTTTTGGGAGTAAAAGTGGAAAGTTCGAATAATACACTAGCAGTTCTTTCGAATCATGATACTTCTTTTATAAATTCAGTTAATAATCTTCAAGTTAGGCACTCTGAAAGACAGATATTTGTTCATCCGGATTTAATGGATTCCTTAAAGACTATTACTAATACATAACCAAAGCAACTTGATATTTTCATTTTTTCGTTTTTTACAAAAAATTGATAAAATAGAAAGAAAATTCATTTCCTTAAAAAATTAAGATAAAATTTTGTTTCCGTATTTTCTGGGAACTAGTAGAAGTTAAGGAGAAATATGGGAAATAACAACCAACGTGCCCTTTGTCAGCAACTCTGGGCGGAAAACAAATACCTTGTTTTGAGCCATTCTATATCTTTTAACCATCTAGTCAGCTATCGGAATACGCGTGAGTTCACGACTAAAAGTATAGTTAACTCCAATATCATGCTGGAGTTGGCGTCTAAAAAAGCACGTGATACAACAACTACCAAGCTTAATCGTAGAAAGCTAGAAAGAAGCTTGCCTGATTTGAGAAAGTTGACAAGACAAGACCCTGAAGTCTTCCCTCAGCGCTTGTCTGATATCTTGTTAGACTGTGGTGTTGTCCTAGTCGGTCTCCCTGCTTTACCAAATGCCAATCTAAATGGTGCTACAAAAAAAATTGGAAATGGTAGTGCCTTGCTTTTACTGACGGATCGAAACAAAGCATCCGATATTTTCTGGTTCTCACTTTTTCATGAAATAGGACATATTCTAGAGAATGATTTTTCATCTGATGATGGAAATAGTGAGTCTTACCGACGTTCTGAGGAAGAGGCAGATCGGTTTGCAAAAGATCTTTTGATTAACCCCAAAGACTATGAAGCTTTTGTAAAAAAAGGAAACTTTGATAAATCGGATATTCTACGCTTTGCTGAGGAGATTGATATTCATCCTAGTATTGTTTTAGGTCGCTTGCAGAAGGATCAGTACCTTGGATATGAACAGTTTAGAGAGTTGAAAGTGAACTATTACTTTGTTCAAGTACATGGTGACTGAATAGGGGATTGTGTCTTGATGTGACTGTAAACTATTTAGTCAAAGATTATCAAACCCTCACCCTCCTTAGTTTTCTAAGGAGGGTTTTCTGTCGAGTTGTTTTCCTTGCTTCTTTGAAAAAAGAGTGTATAATGATGTAATATAAAACGTTACAACAAAAAAACCGAAAAGGAGACACCTGTGACCTACGCTTACAATAGTAAGATTTACCTGGCAGAAGCGGTACTCAATGTGAAGGATTTGGCGCGCCAGACCGCTTTTTACACCCAAATTTTGGGGTTGGAGATTTTGTCTCAGTCGGAGGAGGAAGTCCTTCTTGGGGTCGGAGGCAAGGCCTTGGTCCATCTCATCCAAACGGACCGGACCGAAGCCGTTAAAGCTAGCTATGGTCTTTATCACATGGCCATTCTCCTACCTAGTCGGGAGGACTTGGCGGATGTCTTCAAGCATATGGCTGAGCTGAACGTTCCCTTTGTCGGGGGCGCAGACCATGGCTATAGTGAAGCCCTCTATCTTGAGGATCCAGAGGGCAATGGCATTGAGCTCTACCGGGATAAGCCAGTGGCGGAGTGGGATATCCGTGAGGATGGTCGCATCATCGGGGTGACAGAGGAACTTTCTGCCCAAGAAATCTATGAAATGGGGCGCAAGGTGGAGCC
The DNA here is from genome assembly GCF_000186465.1 of Streptococcus australis ATCC 700641. GTDB lineage: Bacteria > Bacillota > Bacilli > Lactobacillales > Streptococcaceae > Streptococcus > Streptococcus australis. Next base: position 1,171,700 of record NZ_GL636091.1, read on the forward strand.
TTTCCAGATAGCGTCCGATACCCGCATGGGACATATCCACCTCTCTGTAACGGATAGCCAAGCAGCGTCCGCCTTCTACCAAAAGGTGCTGGGATTCTCCGATAAGTTCACTCTTCCATCAGCCAGCTGGATTGCTTCTGGGGACTACCACCATCACTTAGCAGTCAATGAATGGGCCGGCAAGCACTTGGCCAAACGGGAAGCCCAGCTTCCTGGTCTTGCCTATTACGTCATCCAAGTAGAAAAGAAAGAAGACTTGGTTGCCATCGCAGAGCGAGCAAAAGAGCAGGAGGCACCTGTCACCTGGTTGACCTCTAGTGAGCTCGAGTTCACAGACCCAGATGGGATTGTGACCCGTGTCAGAAAGGGTTAGATAGCTTTATAAAATTGGATTTTTGAGAGGAAAAGCAAAAATAGTAAAAATTAGTGATATTTCGAGATGTAATTCTTGACATTACATCTGAGTCGTGTACAATAGTACTTGTAATAAATAAACTTACAACAGAAAGAGGAAACATCTATGAAAAACATTTTATTTATCGTCGGATCTCTTCGTCAAGGATCTTTCAACCACCAAATGGCCAAGAAAGCAGAAAGCCTTCTTGAAGGAAAAGCAACAGTGACTTACTTGGACTACAAGGACATCCCGATGATGAACCAAGATTTGGAAACGCCAACCTTACCAGCAGTGCAAGCAGTGCGTGATGCAGTCCTTGCGGCGGATGCCATCTGGATCTTCTCACCAGTTTATAACTTTGCCATTCCAGGTGTGGTGAAAAACTTGATCGACTGGCTCAGCCGTGCCCTTGACCTATCAGAAACTCGTGGTCCATCTGCCCTCCAAGACAAGATCGTAACAGTTTCTTCAGTGGCTAATGCAGGACACGAGCCAATGTTTGCGGCCTACCAAGCGCTCTTACCATTCGTTCGTACCCAAGTAGTAGGAGACTTCACAGGAATAACCGTTAACCCAGAAGCCTGGGCAACAGGTGAATTGATCTTGACTGACGAAGCCATCGCAGGATTGGAAAAACAAGCCCAAGCCCTATTGGAAGCGTAAAAAAAGCTGAGACTTCTGTCTCAGCTTTTTTAGATACTAAACAATTGTCCAAAGAGATAGGTAACACCCATAGTCAGTAGTCCGATAACCAAGTTACGGATCATGGCTTGCTTGGTAGGTGCTTTTCCTAGCTTGGCACTGGTGTAGCCGGTAAAGAGAAGGGAAAGGGCCACGATGATCACCGTTGCTGGGATCCGGATTTCTTTTGGCAAGAGGATGATCGACAGCATTGGTGGAAGAGAGCCGAGGACAAAAGCTACAAAACTAGAGATGGCCGCATGCCAAGGATTGGTAAACTCTTCAAACTCCAGGCCATACTTTTCTTCCACTAAGGCCTTGAGAGGGTGTTTGAGAAAGGCCCGCTCGGTCATGATTTGAGCAGCCGTTTCGCATTCCCCATTTTGGAGATAGGCTGCATAAAGGGAGTCGCGTGCAGCTATTGGATCCCGGTCCAGAAGGGCTTGCTCTCGGCTGACAGCGGCTTCTTCTGTATCCTTTTGGGTGGATACAGAGACGTATTCACCACCCGCCATAGAGAAGGCACCGGCCAGAATGGCAGAAAGGCCAGATAGGAAGATAATCCAAAGATTGCTGGTCGCGCTGGCAACCCCGATAACGACTCCAGCGATTGAGATAATGCCATCATTGGCACCGAGCACTCCAGCTCGTAAGATATTTAAGCGGTCGTTAAATGAAGCATCAACGCCATGTTTAGTTTCAGTCATACTTGTCTCCTGATTTCTTATTTAGAATGATTATAATTAAAGTTAAGTAATATTGCAAGTCCTTTGTCCTAAATGATAAAAGTCCGACAATTTAAGAAAGGACTATAGAAGGTAGAAGGCCTATCTCATCTTGAAAATATAGCGTCAGCAGAAGGAGCTAAGATATTATAATGCTTTGACATTCGAAATAATTTTAGATATAATTCTATAAATGAATTATGAATAGGAGTCAATCATGAAAAAATTAGTCGCAAGCGGTATTACCCTTCTCTCGGTTTTGACCTTGGTCGCATGTTCGGGAAATCAAACTGCAAAACCAAAGGCTTCTTCAGAGAAGTCTTCAAGCAAGGTGGAGAAATCTTCTTCCTCTAAGAAAACATCCTCATCTAAGAAGAAATCATTTTCTTCAAAGAAATTTGAATTGACAGATGATACAAGTAGCTCTTCTAGTCAGTCTACTTCAGGCTCTGGCGCTCAAGCAACAACTCCAGAAGTTGTTTTGGTAACAGATCAGGAAATTGAAAATGCGAAAACAATCGGGGATATCAAGGGACTTTATGCAAAACTAGCTGAAAATTATAAGAAGCATGCCAATGAATTGGGTGAAAAGTTGCCAAAATCTGAACAAGAATCTTACTTCAAGACCATAGAACCTGGTATCAAGAAGATGGATGAAGAGTTGGCTTCTGTGAATGAAACACTTGCTCAATTTGGAGATGATACAACGCTATTCCCAGAAGAGCACCGTGCTGCCTTTATCGAGGCCTTCAAAGCAACCCGTGATACCATGACAAATGCTTTGGTAACTGCTTATAAGTTTGTTGGAGGTTTGAGTAGCTAAGGTCTCTGTCTTCTCTGTGGGGACTCAGTTTCTACAGCTACAGATTGGATCTGAAAAGAAATAAAGAAAGAGAGAGTGGGACAGAAATCGGTAATTCGTTAGAATTCGATTTCGTCGTCCCACCTCCGCACAGTTGAGTAGGGCTGTAAAAGCTGATGAAATCAGCGTAGTAGAGCCCACTCAACCACTGCGTCTTGCTCGACAATCCAAAGACAATTGAGAGGCTAGGACTTTTGTCCCAGCCTCTTTTTGCTTTCTGTCGGAGCTAGTCTTTTAGGGGCAGTCGTGCTATAATCGTACTAGCAGATTATTGAAGGAGAAATTCATGAATCAAACAGTTGAATATCTAAAAGAACTAACAGCCATCGCATCACCGACAGGCTTTACGGAAGAAGTAGCAGCTTACTTGGTCAAGACCTTGACAGACATGGGCTACAGCCCTGTTCGGACAGCTAAGGGAGGCGTAACCGTTGTCCTCAAGGGTGAGAATGACGTGCAACACCGCTACATCACGGCCCATGTGGATACTTTGGGAGCAATTGTCCGTGCTGTGAAACCAGATGGCCGTCTCAAACTGGATCGTATCGGAGGCTTCCCTTGGAACATGATCGAAGGGGAGAACTGTACCGTCCATGTAGCCAATACCGGTAAGACCCACTCCGGTACTATCCTTGTCCACCAAACTTCTTGCCACGTCTACAAGGATGCAGGAACAGTGGAGCGGACCCAGGATAATATGGAAGTGCGCTTGGATGAAAAAGTGACCTCTGAAAAAGAAACCCGTGACTTAGGGATTGAAGTGGGAGACTTTATCAGCTTTGATGCTCGGACAATCGTCACAGATACGGGCTTTATCAAGTCTCGTCACCTGGATGACAAGGTCAGTGCTGCCATCTTGCTTAATCTCCTTCGCGTCTACAAGGAAGAAGGCGTGACCCTACCAGTGACGACTCACTTTGCCTTTTCTGTCTTTGAAGAAGTGGGACATGGGGCTAACTCTAGCATCCCAGCTCAAGCGGTTGAATATTTGGCAGTAGACATGGGGGCTATGGGAGATGACCAGCAGACAGACGAGTACACGGTTTCTATCTGTGTCAAAGATGCTTCTGGACCTTATCACTATGGTTTCCGCCAGCACTTGGTGGCCTTGGCCAAGGAGCAAAACATCCCTTACAAACTGGACATCTATCCTTTCTATGGCTCGGATGCCTCTGCAGCCATGAGTGCAGGAGCAGAAGTCAAGCATGGTCTTCTCGGAGCAGGGATCGAGTCTAGCCACTCTTATGAGCGGACCCACGTGGATTCTGTGGTGGCGACAGAGCGCATGGTCGACGCCTACCTCAAGAGCGACTTGGTCAAATAAGCTTCGTTTTCAAGGTTAAAACATAGGATTGAATCTGCCTGGTCGAGTTGACTGGGTAGATTTTTTAGGATAAACTGTCAAAAAATTCTTGACAACCCCAAAAAATGTAGTAGAATATGTAGTAAATCAGAAAGTAGCTAGTCTAAGATTTTCAGGGAGCCTGCGGGTATTGTGAGCAGGTAGTCGGAGTTAGTGAACATTGGGCTGATTGTTTAGAGTAGGAGAAGATAACACATATTCTTCTCGGTAGGCACCCCTTATCGTGCAGCTCCTTGTTAGAGGAGATAGAGATAATGGTTGCTTTCTACCCTTTTGACCATTAACTGAGGTGGTACCGTGTTAAACCCGATTTAATGCCCTCACAGAGTGTTACTCTGTGAGGTTTTTTTGTATTCTGTTGAAGTTGGTCTGCTTGCTAACTTCGAAGAGTATTGGATGTGCTTGGATCAGGACTTGCATCGCTTCGTCCCTAGGAAAAGAAAGGAATTCCTATGAAAAAAATTTTACCAGCTGATACCTTAACCCCCATTCTAGCCTACATGCGTGTCCAAGGTGACCATAAGGTCATCCTTGAGTCGATCCCGCGTGAGAAGGAGAATGCCCGCTTTTCAATCGTGGCCTACAATCCAGTATTTGAGGTGACCTATCAGGATGGCATCCTGTATGAGAATGGCAAGGTGCTGGAGAAAGATCCTTTTGACTACCTCCACCAGGTAACGGTAAAGGGGCTGACGTCTGATCTTCCTTTCGCTGGTGGGGCCATCGGTTTTGCGGGTTATGATATGATTGGAGTCTATGAGGAGATTGGATTCATTCCTCAGGATACCATCGGGACACCAGATATGCATTTCTTCATCTACGAGTCTTATTTGATTTTTGACCACAAGAAGGAAAAAGTCTATGTGGTGGAGGACAATATCTACTCTGGGCGGAGCAATGACGCGGTCCGCCAATCACTGGGGCAAGTAGTGACCGATCTGCAAACCCAAGCGCCCAACGAGTTCACTCCTCAGGCCTTGCAGGCCCTGCACTTCACCAACCATATCGAGAAGGAAGTCTTTATGGAAATGGTGGAGAAGGCCAAGAAACTGATCCGTGAAGGTGATATGTTCCAATGTGTCCTCAGTCAACGCTTCTCAGCAGATTTTGAAGGTGATCCCTTGGATTATTACCGGAATTTGCGCGTGACCAACCCATCCAACTATCTCTATTTCTATGACTTTGGAGACTACCAGATCATTGGGGCCAGTCCGGAAAGCCTGGTATCGGTGAAGAAGGGAGAGGTGACCACCAATCCAATCGCTGGAACCCGACCTCGTGGAGCGACGGAAGAAGAGGACCAAGCTCTGGCTCATGAACTCCTTCACGATATCAAGGAAACAGCCGAGCACCGCATGCTAGTGGATCTGGGCCGCAATGATATCGGGAAAATCGCTCAAAACGGGACGGTCGAAGTGACCAAGTATATGGAAGTGGAGTATTTCCGCTATGTCATGCACCTGACCAGTGTGGTCAAGGGGCAACTCCTGCCACACCTAACAGCTCTCGATGCCCTGAAAGCGACACTACCAGCTGGGACAGTCTCTGGAGCTCCTAAGATTCGGGCCATGCGTCGGATCTATGAATTGGAACAGGAAAAACGTGGCGTCTATGCAGGGGCTATCGGCTACCTATCAGCGACAGGGGATACGGACTTCGCCATTGCCATTCGGACCATGATCCTCAAGAATCAAAAGGCCTACGTCCAAGCAGGGGCAGGGATTGTCTACGACAGTGTTCCAGAGAATGAATTTTACGAGACGATTAACAAAGCAAAATCAATGACAAGAATAGGAGATGTTCAATGATTTTATTAGTGGATAATTACGATTCCTTCACCTATAATTTGGCCCAATACTTGGGAACTTTTACAGAGGTTGAGGTTTTGCGAAATGATGATGAGCGCTTGTATGAGCAGGCGGAAGAGGCAGATGCTCTCGTCTTCTCCCCAGGTCCAGGCTGGCCAGCAGATGCTGGGAAAATGGAAGCCATGATCAAGGACTTTGCAGGTAAGAAACCAATGTTGGGGATTTGCCTGGGGCATCAAGCCCTAGCTGAGACCTTTGGCGGCAAGTTGCGACTGGCTAAGAATGTCATGCATGGCAAACAAAGCCAGATTACCTTTGAAACACCATCTCCCATTTTCAAGGATATTGAGAATGATGTGCCCATCATGCGTTACCATTCTATCGTCGTTGACCAAATGCCAGAAGAATTTGAGGTAACAGCCATTACCACGGACGACCAAGAAATCATGGCCATCCAACACAAGAGCCTGCCAATCTACGGGCTTCAATATCATCCTGAGAGTATCGGCAGTCCAGATGGTCTAAAAATGATTGAAAATTTTGTGAAGCTGGTCCTAGACTAGACCAGCAGTTCCAAGCAGCTAAAATTTCTATTGAAACTTGTAGAAAAGACAAGAGGAAACCCTTATGAAAGAACTATTCTTACAAATCTCTAATCGCCAAGACTTGACGCAAGAGCAGGTCCAAGAAGTCTTTGATCAAATCTTGCAAAACCAACTATCAGAAAGTCAAATCGCTGCCTTTTTGATGGGACTCAAAACCAAGGGAGAAACAGCAGACGAAATTACTGGAATTGTACGCGCCTTAAAGGCCCATGCGACGGTATTGCCAGAGACCTTCTCAGATGCCATGTGTAACTGTGGGACTGGTGGTGACCAATCCTATAGCTTTAACATTTCGACGACCGTTTGCTTCGTTTTGGCTGCTGGAGGGATCCGCATGGCTAAGGCCGGCAATCGCTCTGTTTCTTCTAAGTCAGGCTCTGCAGATGTCCTAGAAGCGCTGGGTATCAACGTGGCTGCCTCACCAGAGACCCTCTCTAAAGCCTTGGACGAGGTTGGCTTGGCCTTTATCTTTGCGCAAACCATGCATCCGGCTATGCGCTTCATTGGCCCTGCTCGTCAAGCTATGGGGATTCCAACCATTATGAACCTGGTCGGTCCTCTTGCCAATCCATTAGATCTAGAAACCCAACTCATGGGGCTTTATCGTGTCGAGTTGCAAGAGCTTGTCGCGCGTGCCATCCAGCAACTGGGACGCAAACGTGCCGTCGTCATCACTGGTCCTGACAATATGGACGAAGCAGCTCTTTATGGAACCAATACCTATACTCTCCTAGAAGACGGCAAGATCAGCCAGCATACCTTTACCTATGAAGATCTAGGGATGGATAAGGTAGAGCTGTCTGAAATAACTGGTGGCGATGCCAAGGAAAATGCAGAAATTCTCCTCAGTGTCTTGAAGAATGAAGCCAGCCCATATCTGGAAACAACAGTTCTCAACGCAGGTCTAGGTTTCTATGCCAATGGAAAAGTGGCAAGTATCAAAGAAGGTGTGGAGCTTGCGCGTCACTTGATTGCGGATGGTTCTGCCCTTGCTAAATTGCAACACTTACAAGAGGTTCAAGTATGAGTAAAGCCTTTCTACCGACAATCCTAGAACAAAAAGAAAAAGAAGTGGCGCAAATGGTCATGGAAGACCTCCAGCCTCTTCGTCAGACCTACCGTCTCTATGATTTTCTCAAGAGCCATCAAGAGCACTTGCAGATCATCGCTGAGGTGAAGAAAGCCAGCCCTAGTATGGGGGATATTAACTTGGATGTGGATATTGTCACCCAAGCCAAGACCTATGAAGAAAATGGGGCAGCCATGATCTCAGTCCTGACGGACCAAGTCTTCTTCAAGGGGGATCTAGACTACCTTCGTGAGATTTCTTCCCAGGTAACGATTCCAACCTTTGCCAAGGATTTTATCATTGATGAGAAGCAAATTGTCCGCTCTCGCAATGCCGGAGCGACGGTTATTCTCTTGATTGTCGCAGCACTACCCGAAGCCCGACTCAAAGAACTCTATGACTTTGCGACAGGGCTTGGTTTGGAAGTGCTTGTAGAGACCCATAACTTAGCTGAGCTCGAAATCGCCCATCGAATCGGGGCAGAGATTATCGGGGTCAATAACCGGAACCTGGTCACCTTTGAAACGGATCTGAATACTAGTCTTGAATTGTCCACATATTTCAAAGACCAGCCGGTTTATATATCGGAGTCCGCTATTTTTGATGGGGCAGATGCGGCTTTAGTCGCTCCCTACTTTAATGGGATCTTGGTAGGGACTGCTCTCATGACAGCAGGTGATGTAGCAGAAAAGGTCAAGGAGTTACAAATTGACAAAGGTTAAAATATGCGGCCTGTCTACAGCGGAAGCCGTGGAGACGGCTGTCCTAGCAGGAGCGGACTATATCGGCTTTGTATTCGCTAAGAGCAAGCGGCAAGTCAGTCTGGAGCAAGCCCATGAATTGGCGAGACTGGTGACTGGTCCGACCAAAATTGTCGGAGTCTTTGTCTCACCCAGTCTAGAGGAGTTGGAGCAAGCCATTGCTCAGGTTCCCTTAGACATCGTTCAGATTCATGGAATGTTTGATGAAGCTCTGATACCAAAGATTTCAGTTCCCGTCATTCGTGCGATCCAGCTCAGAGATCAGGAAGCCCAAGTGTCAAGCCAGGCAGATTATCTGCTCTTTGATGCTCCAGTAGCTGGGAGTGGCCAAACCTTTGATTGGGACTTGCTGAAAGATCAGAAGATCCAGCAGGACTTCTTTATTGCAGGGGGCTTGACAGTGGACAATGTCCGCCAAGCTCGAGAGACCTTTCAGCCCTATGCTCTGGATGTCTCTTCAGGGGTCGAAACAGACGGACACAAAGATATAGAAAAGATAAAAGCATTTATAGAAGGAGCGAAAGCATGAACTATCAACTACCGGATGAAAAAGGGTTTTATGGAAAATTCGGGGGCCAGTTTGTCCCAGAAACCCTGATGACAGCCGTGATCGAACTGGATAAGGCATACCGAGAAGCTAAAGCAGATCCAAGCTTTCAAGAGGAATTGGATGACTTGCTCAAGAATTATGTAGGGCGGGAAACTCCACTTTACCACGCCAAAAGCCTCTCCAAGCACATCGGTGGAGCACAAATCTACCTGAAACGGGAAGACCTCAACCATACAGGGGCTCACAAGATTAACAATGCCCTAGGTCAGGTCTTGCTGGCTAAACGGATGGGCAAGAAAAAGATCATCGCGGAGACAGGAGCTGGTCAACACGGAGTTGCAACAGCGACGGCAGCAGCACTCTTTGAGATGGAGTGTACCATCTACATGGGGGAAGAAGATGTCAAACGCCAAGCTCTCAATGTCTTTCGGATGGAACTCTTGGGAGCAAAAGTCCATAGTGTGACAGACGGATCGCGCGTGCTGAAAGATGCGGTCAATGCCGCCCTTCGTGCATGGGTAGCTGGGATTGATGATACTCACTACATCATGGGATCTGCCCTTGGACCAGCTCCCTTCCCAGAGATTGTCCGAGATTTTCAATCCGTGATTGGTAAGGAAGCCAAACGTCAGTTTGCTGAAGTCTCAGGTGGAAAACTTCCTGACGCGGTCCTAGCCTGTATCGGTGGAGGCTCCAATGCCATTGGTATGTTCTACCCTTTCGTAGAAGACGAATCAGTAGCCATGTACGGAGCAGAAGCCTCTGGTCTTGGTTTGGATACGGGCAAACACGCGGCAACCTTTGCCAAAGGTCGTCCAGGAATTCTTCACGGAGCCTTGATGGAAGTGCTTCAAGATGCCCATGGACAGATCATGGAAGCTTTCTCTATCTCAGCTGGATTGGATTATCCTGGTGTGGGGCCAGAGCATTGCTATTTTAATGAAATTGGCCGGGCAAGCTATGATTCCATCACGGATGAAGAAGCCCTCGAAGGATTTAAGTTGCTTTCTCGTTTGGAAGGGATCATTCCAGCATTGGAGTCCAGTCATGCTATCGCTCTAGCGCAAAAGGTCGCAACAAAAATGACTCCGGACCAAACGCTCATCGTCTGCTTATCTGGTCGTGGAGACAAGGATGTCATGCAGGTAAAAGAACGGTTTGAAGCGGAAGGGAAGTAGAAATGACGAAAACATTAACACAGCATTTACAAGCCATTATAGACAGCAAGCGTGGGATCTTCGTCCCTTACATCATGGCGGGGGATCACGAGCGTGGACTGGATGGCCTCTTTGACACCATCCAACTCTTAGAAGAAAGTGGAGCATCGTCTATTGAAGTTGGTATTCCATGGTCGGACCCTGTAGCGGATGGGCCAGTCATCGAAATGGCTGGGCAACGTAGTTTGGCCAAGGGAGTGACTTTAACAGCTATAGTAAAAAAACTCCAAGAACAAGAGACCAAGATTCCTCTGGTCATCATGACCTATATCAATCCGGTCTACCAATATGGGATTGAAGCCTTTATTAAAGAATTGGCTTCTACCTCTGTCAAAGGCTTGATCATTCCAGATCTGCCAAATGAACATGCGGATATGATGGCACCTTACTTGGAAGGAAGTGATATTGCCCTTGTTCCTTTGGTCAGCTTGACCACAGGTATCGAACGGCAGAAGGCCTTGATCCAAGAAGCAGAAGGCTTTATCTATGCGGTAGCTATCAATGGGGTTACTGGGAAAATGGGCAACTACCGGGATGACTTGGATCAGCACTTAGCGACCTTAAGAGACTTGGCCACTATTCCAGTACTGACAGGCTTTGGGGTCTCTACCAAAGAAGATATCCAACGCTTTAATCAGGTATCGGATGGTGTCATCGTGGGGTCGAAAATTGTTCGGGACCTTCATGAGGGTAAAACCAGCGATGTTAAGGACTTTGTAGACTATGGTTCACACTTTATTAAATGCTAAGGATAAGAAAAATTACAAAATTTAATAAATTTTCAGAAAATTACTTCTCTTCTGAAAATCTTTGTGGTATAATCTTATGACAACCTTAAAAATTTATTAGGAGTAAACAATGAAAAAAAGAAATGTCATTGCTCTTGCAGGAGTAGCTCTTCTTTCAGCAGGTATTCTTGCAGCATGTTCCGGTGGTTCTAAATCATCAAGCTCAAGCTCAAGCTCAAAATCAAGTGAAGCAGGTCAAAAATTCTCTTACGTCTATGAGACAGAACCTGAAAACTTGAACTACATCACATCTGGTAAAGCTGCAACCCATGAAATCACAGGAAACTTGATCGATGGATTGTTTGAAAACGACAAGTATGGAAATTTGATTCCTTCACTTGCTAAAGATTGGACAGTTTCAGAAGATGGCTTGACTTATACTTACAAACTTCGTGATGATGCCAAATGGTATGATTCAGAAGGGGAAGAGTATGCGGACGTGACGGCAGATGACTTCGTTGCAGGTATCAAATATGCTGCTGACCACAAGTCTGAAATGCTCTACATCATTCAAAACTCTATCAAGGGCTTGAATGATTATGTTGAAGGTAAGACTTCAGACTTCAAAAATGTAGGCATTAAAGCAGTCGATGATCATACCCTTCAAATCACTTTGAACCAAGCAGAGCCTTTCTGGAATTCTAAGTTGACTCTTGGAATCACTTTCCCAATCAACGAGAAGTTCGTAGAATCTAAAGGGGATAAATTTGCCCAAGCAAGTGACACGAGTTCCCTTCTTTACAATGGTCCATACATCTTGAAGAGCTTTACTTCTAAATCATCTATCGAGATGAGCAAGAATGAAAACTACTGGGATAAGGACAACGTTCACATCACAGATGTTAAGCTAGAGTACTATGATGGTCAAGACCAAAGTAAATTGGCTAACTCATTTGAGGACAACGCTCTTAGCCTTGCTAAATTGTTCCCGACTGGACCTGGATTTACAGACCAAGCTAAGAAGTTTAAAGATGAGATCATCTACACTCCTCAAGATGCCAGCACCTTCGTTATCGGTGTGAATATCGACCGTCAGTCTTACAAGTACACTGCAAAAACAACAGATGAAGAAAAATCATCTACTAAGAAAGCTCTTTTGAACAAAGACTTCCGTCAAGCAATCAGCTTTGCCTTTGACCGTGAATCTTATGCTGCTCAAGCAAATGGTAAAGATGGAGCAAGCAAACTGATCCGTAACTTGTACATCCCACCTACATTCGTTCAAGCAGATGGCAAGACCTTCGGTGAGATGGTTAAATCTGAGTTGGTGACTTATGGAGACGAGTGGAAAGATGCAAATCTTGACGATGGTCAGAATGGTCTTTACAACGAAAAACAAGCTAAAGAAGAGTTTGCAAAAGCAAAATCTGCACTTGAAGCAGACGGTGTGAAATTCCCAATCCACTTGGATATGCCAGTTGACCAAACGACTCAATCTAAGGTTCAACGTGCTCAATCTTTCAAACAATCGGTTGAAAGTACGCTTGGAAAAGAAAACGTCGTTGTCGACATCCATATGGTATCCAAAGAAGACCTCTTGAACGTGACGCTCTTTGCTGCTAAAGCAGAAGACGAAGACTGGGATATCTCAGATAACGTTGGTTGGAGCCCAGACTATCAAGACCCATCAACTTACCTTGATATCTTGAAAGCTTCTTCTGGTGAAAACACTCGTACCTTCCTTGGATTTGACCCAAGCGAAAACAATGAGGCAGCTAAGAAAGTTGGCTTGTACGACTTTGAGAAGATGGTAACAGAAGCAGGAGCTGAAACACAAGACCTTAACAAACGTTATGAGAAATATGCTGCAGCTCAAGCTTGGTTGACGGATAGTGCTTTGGTCATCCCAACTACTTCTAAGACTGGTCGTCCATTCTTGACTCGTGTCGTACCATTCTCAGCACCATTTGGCTGGACTGGTGGTAAAGGGAAAGACAACGTTGTCTACAAAGGTATGGAACTTCAAGATAAGCCTGTAACAACCGAAGACTACAACAAAGCTCTTGAAAAATGGAAGAAAGAGCAAGCAGAGTCTAACCAAAAAGCTCAAGAAGAATTAAAAGATCACGTGAAATAAACATCTTTTGATCGAGGCAAATTTGCCTCGATTTTTTTCTTGTTCAGAATTTGCTATAAAAGCGCTTACATAGTATAATAGCTGTATTGATTACAAAATAGTGAGGTCTCTTTTATGAAAAAGAAAACAGTGGTGTCCATGGTGGCTTCAAGCCTGCTACTAGCTCCATTTGTCTTAAATCAAGTGGTAGCAGCAGATGAGAACCTAGCAGAGCTTGCTCCGAAGAAAGAAGTCGTGACTCAGGTGGCTCCGGAGCCTGTAGCTTCTGAAGGAGCAGCTTCCCAATCTCAAGCAGACCAGTCTGCATCCGCTCCAAGTGTGGAACCTAAGAAGGAAGTAGAGACTTCTGAACCTGCAGGACCGAGTCCAATTGGTCCGGCAGAGACGGAGAAGGTTGACCAGCCAGTCGGACAAGAAAAGACCGTGACGGTAACTGAGAAAACAAATCTTCCACAGGCACCTCAGGGGGCAGGTGTTCCGGCTAGTCCAGTGGTTTCGACGGGAACATCAACTCCTGCTACAGGACAAGCCTTGACCTCTTATACAGGAAGCTTGGCAAATAGTGAGCTCAAGGACAAGGAATTAACGGTTCAAAATGCTGTTGATGAATTGCTTCAGTGGGCTGCGACGGATTCCAAACAGGTCGGTCAATCGGCTGCGGATCGGGAACGCTTTGCTAAGAGTCTAGGAATGATCAGTACTCAAGAAGACTTGAACCGCAAGGTCAGTCAAGAAGAGCTGACCAATATGTATAGCATTGCTAAGAAACTCTATGATGCCTATCGGTCTGAAAAGAAAGCTCCTCTCTTTTTAAATGGGCGGGCTCAACCCATCTTCCCTTATACAACTGGGGAAAAATCAGATGAAGACTACCACTATGAGGATAGCGAAATCGTCCGCTTCCCAGTCTATGTGGAGACCGATTACGATACAGATGCGGATGGCAAGCCGGATCTAGTCAAGGCCATTGTCCAGTTGCCTAAGGCGGTTGCCAGAGGAGACTTTAAGGCGGCGACCATTCTGGAAGCACGTCCTTATGTAGCAGGAACCTTGGATGAGAACTATGTGACTCTTGAAAGCTTGGGCTTGCCGACAGATGGCTCCTATGATATGAAGAAGTTGCGGAAGCAACCGGCTAAACGTCAGGCAGTTGGAAACTCGTCAACAGTAGAAGCGGCTAAGAAGGCCAAGGCTTCGGATTGGTATTACTACAGTCCCTACGAGTATATCTATGACTATGAAAATCTCAACTGGTACGACTATTTCTTGGTCAGAGGCTATGCTTTTATCTCCAGTGCAGGACTTGGTACCAAGGGATCAGAAGGATTTAACACCACAGGATCTGATCTCGAAATCAATGCCTTTAAGAATATTATCGAGTGGGTCAATGGCAAACGCAAGGCCTACACCGATAAGACCAGCAATGTCGAAATCAAGGCAGACTGGGCTACAGGAAATGTTGCCATGACCGGTCTATCCTGGGCTGGAACAACGACCTTTGGTGTGGCAGGTACAGGAGTCGAAGGTCTAAAGACCATCGTACCAGCTGCTGGGATTGCTTCTTGGTATGATTATTTCAATAGTCAAGGAACAGCCTATGGGAACCCACCATATAGTGATTTATCTTGGTTATCCCTCTATGTCGGGACTCGGATTCTAGATGAAAAAGACTGGGCTGGTATTTGGCAAAATTATGCCAACTATATCAACCAGCTCAACAAGGATCAAAATGCGCACGAACGCAATTACAGCGATGTCTGGAAGGAGCGGGATTATACCCTTCATCCTGAAAAATTCAAGACCAGTGCCCTCTTGGTTCACGGCTTGAATGATGACAACGTTAAAACCAAGCATTTTGAACTCATGTACGATGCCCTCAAGAAGGCAGGCCAAAATGTCAAGCTCTATCTCCACCAGGGAGACCACGTCTATCCAGCAGCCATGTCTCGTGGTTATGGTATCCAGGCCAATGGCCAAGATTTCTATGACCTGCTCAATACCTGGTTGACCCATTACCTCTATGGCGTGGACAATCAGGTCGAAAACTTGCCAGCGGTTTTAGCACAGAACAACTATGACCCAAGCAAGTGGACCACTTATGATAACTGGAAGACTTCACAACGCCTCTTCCTCAATGCCCAGTCGAAACGCTTGGAAGAGACGATTTCAAGTGATTACGCAGGAGCTGGCATAGAGATTGCTAAACGCAACGAAACTGTGAGCCAAGGTTCTTCAAAAGCCAACATGACCTTTGTGTCAGAAGTGACAGAAGATACTACCATCAAAGGGCATATCCCTGTGCACTTCAAGGCAGCCCTGGCTAAGGGGAAAGGCAAAAACTTCCAGATCAATGCCCTTTTAGTCGACGTCTCTGATGAGGAATTTGATGTGGTCAGCAACGGTGGCGTCAAAGCAGATAAAAAAGCAGACGGCTTCTGGATGGGAGGTAACCTTTCTAATCTCTCTGTAGCAGAGTTTGAGACCATTAAGACCAAATACAAGGTCATTGCCAAAGGATGGATCAACCTGGCCAACCCTGAGTCTGGCTATGATTCAGCTAGTTCAAGAAATAGTATCGAGCCAAAAGTTGGAGAATTCCACGACTATACGGTCCATCTTCAACCAAACCTCTATACGGTTAAAAAGGGCCACAAGCTAGCCCTAGTCTTCAATACCTATGATCCATCTGACTTAACCGTTGAAAATCCTTATGAAGTCACCTTCAAGACAGATTCGATCCGTGCGAGCATTCCGATTGTAGAAGGGACGCGTTCGCAAGTAGCTACTTATCTTCCTAACGCAGCTGATACAGCATATGCTGCCCTTCCTGAGATTCAAGGAGCCAAATTGGTAGAACCAGCGGTTCATTACATCGAAGAATACCATCTGCCAGTCCTTCCAGATCCTGAAAGATATGGTAAATCAGAGATTCCTGCTAGTACAAATCTTCGTCCTCTCGTCAAAACGGCTGAGAAAGAAACTGCAAAACCAGAATCTCTATCTGTTGCTTATGGACAAACATTTGTCTATGAGACGGGTAAAGCAGTTGTTGCAGCGCAAGAAAAAGCAGATCAGCTTCCTCAAACAGGCACTGAAGAGGAATGGATAGGATTCTATGGGTTAGGTACCCTCCTCTTGTCTAGCCTTCTTTTCTGGAAGAAAAAGAAAGAAGATGTCCAAGGCTGAGAACGTAGCAAATATTT
This sequence comes from Streptococcus australis ATCC 700641, assembly GCF_000186465.1. Lineage (GTDB taxonomy): Bacteria > Bacillota > Bacilli > Lactobacillales > Streptococcaceae > Streptococcus > Streptococcus australis. The sequence continues at coordinate 1,187,806 of NZ_GL636091.1, forward strand.
CTAAAAACTTGAATTTTGGTGTAGAATAGAACTATCAATGAGAGATTAGTGGAAAGCACTGATCAAAGGAGGAACTATGGTACATGTACTAACAGATGCAACATTTGAACAAGAAACTAGCCAAGGCTTGGTCTTGGTGGACTTTTGGGCAACTTGGTGTGGTCCTTGCCGGATGCAGGCACCAATCTTGGAACAGTTGGCAGAAGAGATCCATGAAGATGACTTGAAGATCTTTAAGATGGATGTGGATGAAAATCCAAACACTGCTCGTAACTTCGGCATCATGTCCATCCCAACACTCTTGTTCAAGAAAGATGGCCAAGTGGTGAAACAAGTCGCTGGTGTTCACACCAAAGAACAACTCAAAGCGATTGTTGCGGAATTAAGCTAAGATAAAAAAAGCCCATGCTTCTTAGCGAATCAAGCTCGTTCATTTCCGATGATGGAAGTGGGCGAGTTTTTTCTTTTTATGAATTTGTTAACAGAATAAGATAAGGAATTGACAGCGCTTTCCTAAGGTGTTAGAATGAACCTGTGGTTTACTATAAAATATAAGAAAGAGAGTGGGACAGAAATCGGTCATTCGTTAGAATTCGATTTCGTCGTCCCACCTCCGCACAGTTGAGTAGGGCTGTAAAAGCTGATGAAATCAGCGTAGTAGAGCCCACTCAACCACTGCGTCTTGCTCGACAATCCAAAGACAATTGAAAGGCTAGAACTTTTGTCCCAGCCTCTTCAGTCAATTAAATTTTCTAGTTAGTCTGCCAAAATCCATACGCTGACAGAGCGTTCTGAGACTGGGAAATCAGCCCAGCCGTCTTCTTGGATTTGAACGGGTTCTTGGTAATTTCCTAGGGCATCGTAGTAGGTCTGTCCTGCATATGCTTGGCCGATTTCCATGCGTTTGGCAGATGCAGCCGCATTTGAAATCACGCAGGCGATAGGAGCAGACTCTTCCGTTCCAGAGCGAGTCCAACCAATGCAGTTAGGATCGTCAAAGTAGTCTTTTTGTTCACCGTAGGATAAGTCTTTGCGGATACGAAGGAGTTGATCAAGCTCGGGTTGGAAATCCTGCTGAGCAAAGTCCCCTGAAATCCCGTAATAGTCTCCGTAAAAGACACATGGAAGTCCAGCCTCGCGGAGGAGAATGAGGGCATAAGCGGCAGGTTTGAACCATTCACCAACAGTAGACTCTAAAGCTTGTCCTCTCTGGGTATCGTGATTATCGACAAAGGTTACAGCACTTTCTGGATGATTGCTTGCGAGTGTACCATTGAAAATAGTGGTTAAATCAAAGTTTTCCCCTTCTTGGCTAGCTCTAAAGAGATTTTGGTGGAGGGCAACGTCGACTAAGTCGAACTGGTAGTCAATGCTGGCTAGGTAGTCATTGTTGCTTTGTTCATCCCCGTTCCAAAACTCACCAAATACATAGAAATCGTCTCCGTATTTGTCCGTGATTTGCTGGATGAAGTTCTTCATAAAGAAGGAGTCGATGTGTTTAACCGCATCGAGACGGAAGCCTTCTACCTCAGTTGTTTCAATAAACCATTCAGCCCATTGGTTGAGGTTTTCGACCACTTCTGGGTGTTTGAAGTCGATATCAGCGTACATGAGGTAATCATAGTTGCCGTTTTCGCTGTCGACCAGATCATCCTGAGCCCAACCTTTGTTTTCCCCTTGGATTTGGTAGATGCCACTCTTATTGCGGGAAGCATCGTAGTCGGTACCGGTGAAGTGGTACCAGTGCCAGTGGAAGTCATTGTAGGCACCATTTCGACCATCAAAGGTAAATTTTGTCCATCCTTTGATAGTAAAAGGCTCAGTCAAGACGATGGTCCGATCGTTAGGGTCCACTTCGACCACTTCAAACTTTTCAAGGCCATCGGCTGCTGCCTTATGGTTGAGGACCACATCGGCCATGGGCTGAATTCCAGCTTCTTTTAAGGCCTGGATGGCTTGCAAGTAGTCCTCTTTGAATCCATACTTGGTGCGGACAGTCCCTTTTTGGTCAAATTCTCCAAGGTCAAAAAGGTCATAGACGCCATAGCCGACATCATTGGCAGATGTCGCTTTAAAAGCAGGTGGCATCCAGATTTTACGAATGCCCAAGTCTGCCAGCTGAGGGGCATCTGCAGCTAAGCGGGACCAGTGTTGACCATCCGAAGGTAAGTACCATTCAAAATATTGCATTAAGGTTTGATTTTCCATTTTGTTCTCATCTTTCGTGAATAATGCCTTATTTTACCAAAAATGACAGGATAGGGCAAAGGTTTGCACTCTCGAAAACGCTGTCTTTATTGGATTAAGGATAAATGGGCTAGAAATGAGCTCTCGCATGAGAAAAATGGGGAATTTGCCCTCATGAATAGGAACTATTTTTTTCGGTTTTGTCCAAGTTGGCTCAATCTGTCTAAAAAGGGACTATAAGTCGAAGAAGTGTCTCCATCATTTGATTGACAGGAAGGAATGTCTGTAGGATCTTCCCTGCTGTCAGTTAAGTTGTTATCCTGTTTGAAAGCTAGCGTAATACCAGATGGGAGGAATTCTAGCTTGCTGACAGGAGGAGATGCCGTTGTTGAAAGGAGGGTTCGTTTTTACTGCATCTATTGAAAAATGATCTTGTCTACTTATTGTTGTCGTTTCGGATAATCCGTTAAAACGACACCTTTCAAAGGAGTTTGTATATGAAAAAATCTAGCCTTGTTTCGATTGTTTTTGCAAGTTTGTTACTGAGTCCAGTTGTTTTGGCGCGCCATGTCCAGGCGGAGGAAGTAGCTACGAATGGTGTAGAACCAGCCTTGACTACCCAGGTGGGACAGCCAAGTACAGTTGAAGCCACTCCTATTTCAGATGCAGTTCCAGCAAGTGGGGAGCTGTCTCCTAAGAAGGAGCTTACGAATCAACCTAACTTGGATCAAGCGACTGCTGAAACAGGTCCTACAACGATTCAGCCGACAACGGGAAATGAATCCTCTCCGACCAAGGAGACTGCTGTAGCAGAAAAAGCTCCTGTCCAGCCTACTAGTGATGCTCCTCAATCAGCAGAAGTGTCAGTTGCAGAGAAGAATCCTTCTCCAGTTTCTAGCGCTTCTAAAGTGACTCTAGGAGAACTTTCAGAAGTGACAGGTCAACCAGTAGCAGAGGCAGATGTGAAGAAGGAAGCTACAGTGATAGACGCTGTCAACCACCTCTTGAACTGGGCTTCGACCAAGGAAAACCAAGTCGGATCAACTGATAAAGACCGATTGGCATTTGCTAAGAGCTTAGGAATGGTCAAGGAGGGAGTAGAGGGTACTGCTCCAGTTACAGATCTCTCCAGCATGGTGGAAGTGGCTAAAAAGCTCCATACTGCATACCGAGCAGAGCGGAAGAAACCTCTCTTTTTGAATGGACGAGCCCAGCCCGTCTTCCCATTTTCACCTGGGGATGATATTGAGCATTATTCCTATGATAAGAGTGACATCGTCCGCTATATTGTCTATGTTGAAACTGACTATGATACGGATGGAGATGGCAAACCTGATTTAGTCAAGACCTTTGTACAGGTGCCAAAAGCTGCTGTCAATGGGGACTATAAGGCTGCCAGTATCTTTGAAGCTAGCCCTTATGTAACAGGGACGACCGAAGAGCGGACTTTAGAAGGGATTGGCCTTAAAGAAGGTGGAAACTTCGAGATGGCCAAGCTCTATGAAAAACCTGCCAAACGCCAAGCAACCAAGACTGTTACGACAGAAGAAGTAGCCAAAGCGGCTGATCCAAAGGATTGGTACTACGTCAATCCGCGTGAAAGCTCTGAAGATTATACGCATTATGATTACGAAAATCTCAACTGGTACAATTACTACTTGGTTCGTGGCTATGCAGTGGTGACCAGTAGTGGTTTGGGCTCTAAAGGATCCGATGGGATCAATACGACCGGCTCTGATCTTGAAGTGGCCGCATACAAGAATATCGTGGAGTGGCTTAACGGCAAACGCAAAGCCTACTCTGATAAGACTAGCAACCACGAAGTCAAGGCAGACTGGTCCAACGGCAATGTTGCTATGACAGGCTTGTCTTGGGCAGGTACGACAACTTTTGGAGTGGCGTCTACTGGAGTGGAAGGTCTCAAGACCATTGTGCCAGCAGCAGGGATTGCCAGTTGGTATGACCATTTCAACAGCCAAGGATCTCCCCTTGATACCGGAGCTTCCAATGACCTTTCCTGGTTATCTGTCTATACTTCAGGCCGGATCCTTGACAAGGAAGATTGGGACAAGGTCAAGGATTACTATGCAGCCTATATCACCAAGCTCAATGAACTCCAGCACAAGGATGGTCATAATTACAACGAAGAATATGCCAAACGCGACTACACCTTAAATGCAAGCAACTTAAAGGCAGCCCCTCTTATTATCCAAGGGCTCAATGATGACAACGTCAAGCCTAAACATTTCGAACTTATGCTGGAAGCCTATAAGAAGGCAGGAATCGATCCCAAGGTCTTGCTCCACCAGGGCAATCACATCTATCCATCCACTCGTTGGTCAGGGACAGAAGTGGCAGGACAAGCCTTTAATGACCTGATGAATCTCTGGTATAGCCATTACCTCTACGGTATCGAAAATGGCATTGAAAATCTCCCACAAGTAACGGCTCAGGACAATTTGGATCCTAGCAAGTGGCACCGTTTTGACAAATGGGATACGGATCAAGCTATCTCAGGTCGGATCTATTCCAAGCGTGAAGAGGTAACTGTGACGGGTGATTACTATGGCACGGGAAACAACTGGACCACACGCAACCAGGATGCAGCCTTCCATTCTTCCGAAGTGGCAGCTTCCTATGCAGCCACCGTCGACCAAGATACGACCATCAAAGGTCATATTCCGGTGCATTTTAGCGCAGCTTTTGTCAAGGGAGACAAGAACCATGCCCATGTCAGTGCGACCCTGATGGATGTTTCCGATGAGGAATTTGATGTGGTCAAGGAAGAAATCACCTATGATAAAGATGGCTACAGCACGCGCACACTGGAAAAAGAAACCATCGATGAGACAGGCTACTGGAATGGTAGCAACCTTGAAACCTTGCCTCTCAAACGTTACAAGACCCACAAGGTTAAGAGTGTGGTAATTGCGCGTGGTTGGATGAATCTGGCCAATCCAGCTTCTCGCTATGACTCTGCTAGCTCTAGCCGGTCCATCGATGTGAAAGAACATGAATTCCATGATTACACCATGTACTTGCAACCGAACTTGTATTCAGTGAAAAAAGGTCATCGTCTGGTCTTGAGCCTACACACCTATGATCCGGATTATATCTATTTTGCGGATCCATATGAAGTGACCTTCAAGACAGACTCTATTTCAACAACCATCCCAACTGTCGAAGCTAGTCGGTCGCTCTTATTCCGCTACCAACCAAGTGAAAAGGATACCGAATATGCAAGCTTGGCAGATCGTATTCTCCCAATCGCTAAGAAGAAGCCTACTGTAGTGGAAGAAGCCGGTAAGGTCTCTGTTGCTGATCAAGCTAGTCATCTGGAACAACAACCACCAGTCGGACGAGACCAAATGGACTTCCGTAAAGAACAGAAAGAAGAATTGGCTCAATTAGCACATGTCAGCGAAAGCAAAAGCCAAGGAGAGGAAAGTGTCGCTCGCTTGCCTGAAAAGGAGGAAGCTCACTTGCCGGAAACTGGAGAAACAGTAAATATCTGGACAGTTTATGGCTTGCTAACCGTCCTTGCGACTAGCTTGTGGAAAGTTGTCTATCGTCGCAAAGAAGATCAATAATACCAGACTGATCGCCCAAGGGTGATAGCATACCAAAGGATCCAGTACATCAGAAGGAGGCTTTCATTGAGATCCATAGAACATTTCCAAGAACAAATTGCCACCATTTTTCAAGAGGCAATGTCCATACCGAGCTTTACTAATACCGAGACAGAAAGGGAGATAGAAGACTATCTAGACCAACGAATTGGGTCTATTCCATATTTCAAGAGTCACCCCCAGCACTTTGGTCGCTACCCTCTTCCCAATGACCATCTTCATCGCAGTGTCAATTGGGCCTTGGTCGATAAGGGCAAGAAAAAGACAGTGATCCTCTTTCACCACCACGATACGGTAGATCTAGAAGATTACGGTCCCCTAGCCCCTATAGCTTTGGATTCCGAGGCACTGGTTCAAGCCTTGAAGGGCATTGATTTTCGATCAGAAATGCAGGAGGACCTAGATTCTGGCCAATGGCAATTTGGACGAGGTTCTTGTGACATGAAGGCGGCTTTAGCGCTCCAACTGGGTGTCTTAGAAGCCTACGCCTCCGATCCAGAAGGGGGTCAGGTCAACCTCCTCTACCTATCTGTGGGAGATGAGGAGTCCTATTCACGTGGGATGAGAGGAGCATTAAGTTTGCTCTGTCAGTTAAAAGATGAGTTTGACTTGGACTATGTCTTAGCGGTCGATTCAGAACCCTTTGAAGCCACTAGTGATAAGGAGAAGATCCTGCACATCGGTACTGTCGGCAAGCTCATGCCAGTCGTCGTGACTCAGGGTGTCTTATCCCATATGAAGGAGCCTCTAAAAGGAATCAACGCCCTCTCTCTCTTAATCGCAGTCGCATCGAAATTGGATCTCCATCCAGACCTATCCGACCAAGCGCTGGGAGAGCAGTCTCCTCTCCCTTCTTGGTCTTATCTGCGAGATTTGAAGGAGCAATATGATGTATCGACGGTCCTCTACGCTGCTGGCTATTTCAGTGTGCTGCATCTGAAAAAGACCCCTCAGGAATTGCTGCAACGCATCAAGGAGTTGAGCCAGGAAGCGGTTGATGAGTTTAATGTCAAATACCTGTCCCTCCAGGACCAAGCGGGACAAGAACATTTGATAGCTCAGCCATGGGTGATCAGCTATCAAGAATTGCTGGATCGTTGCCAAAAGAAGGAAGGCTTTTCAAGCTTCCAAGAGCAATGTGAGCAAAGGGCCTACCAAGCTTTCTTAACTGGAGTCAGCTATCAGGCCATTGCCATCCAGCAGATCCAAGCTTACTTAGACTTCCTAGCGGAGAAGACTCCATTGGTCGTTATTGGCTTTGCACCACCCTATTACCCATCCATGAACTGTCGCTCTTTACCAAACACCAGTCTCAAAATTGGCACCCTGGTGGATGATTACCGCCATTATTTAGGAAGACGCGGCTTGACCCTGAAGGTGGAGGAATACTTCATGGGCATTTGTGATACCAGTTATTGCGCCTTGGAGAGAGACCTAGCAAGCTATCAGGTCGTCTTGGATAGTTTGGCGACCCCTTCTCAAGTCTACGAGTTGGATCTGGAAAAAATTGCCCAGATCCAAGTGCCAGCAGTCAATTTGGGACCTTGGGGCAAGGAACTCCATCAAAGAGGAGAGCGGGTCTTTATGGAGGATCTCCTAGATACCATTCCTAGTTATCTGTTTGGCCTTCTCTATCGCTTTGATGAATTGCTTTAATACTTAAGTTTTCCATTGACAAATGAGGAAAAGAGGACTAAAATATAGGCAAAATAAGTAACCACTTTCTTTCATTAGGGAAGTGGAATAGGAGAAGGAGAATCTATGATTGAATTTCAAGGTGTCACCAAGGATTACGATGGTCAACTGGCATTGAACCATTTGAACTTAACCATTGAAGATGGGCAAATTGTCGGATTGATCGGCCATAATGGAGCCGGGAAATCAACAACCATTAAGAGTCTGGTCAGTGTCATCACCCCGACGACTGGTAGAATCCTAGTAGATGGGAAAGACCTCTATAGCAATCGCTTGGAAATAAAGAAGAAAATTGGCTACGTAGCCGATTCGCCAGATCTCTTCCTTCGTTTGACGGCCAATGAATTTTGGGAGTTGGTCGCTACTTCTTATGATATGAGCCAGCAGGAATGTGATGACCGCTTGGAGCATTTGCTGCATCTGTTTGACTTTGCTAGTCATCGTTATGAGGTCATTGAGTCTTTCTCTCATGGGATGCGCCAGAAGGTCTTTGTCATCGGGGCTCTTCTATCTGATCCAGACATCTGGGTTCTAGATGAGCCTATGACTGGTTTGGATCCCCAAGCCTCTTACGATCTGAAGCAGATGATGCGGGAGCATGCGGACAAGGGCAACACTGTCATCTTCTCTACCCATGTCCTCGAAGTAGCAGAACAGCTCTGTGATAAGATTGCCATTCTGAAGAAGGGGAACCTCATCTTTTATGGCACCATCGAGGAATTAAAGGGGCAACACCCAGAACAAAGCCTAGAGTCCATTTATCTTGGACTGGCTGGTCGAAGAGAAGAGGTGAGTCCAGATGCGTCTTAAAATGGTTCGTCGCCTAGTCGATGTCAACATTATCTATGCGACTCAGCCTGCGCAATTAGCGAAATTTAGAAAGAAGCAGGAAAAGGATCCGACTAGGAAGGTCAATGTTTCCGCCCAGTCCATTCGGACCTATATATTTATCGGTCTCCTTTATCTCTTCCTTTTTGGGATACTTTCTAGTGCCAACGATTTTGTCTCTAGCCCTGGTCCCTTTGTCAATATGATTACGCTCTTTGCGCTCTTAGCTATATCCCAAGGCTTGATGAGTTTTTACAATGTCTTTTACGAAAGCAAGGATTTACAATTTTACCGTCCCTATGCCTTTTCGGATGCAGAAGTGATTGCAGGAAAGAGTATTTCGGTCATCTTAGTACTCTTGATGGCCCTGCTTCCAATGCTGAGTTATTTCATCATTCTTCCTATTCAAGCAGGGGGAAATGTTTTGGTGGGGCTCCTTCTTGGCCTTCTTTGTGCCATGATTCTCCTCTCCATCCTCTTTTTAGGCACCTTGTTCCTATCCCATCTGATTACCAAATCAGCTGTCTTTAAGAAACACACGAGTTTGGTGTCTAACCTCATCATTGGATTGAGTAGTCTCATTTCCATTGGAGCCTATCTTTATATCAATATGCTCCAGTCAGAGCACTCGGCAGCGGGTGATCTGGTCACTCAACCCAGTATTTTTCCTCCGATAGAGGTCTTTCATACATTTATCTTGAATCCTTTGGATTCAGCTGCACTAGTGGGGATGTTGGCTTGGGTATTGGTTCTAGTAGTCCTTCTTTGGCTGGTAAAAAGTCAGGTCTTGCCTCATTTCTATGATGCTGCCCTTGAGGTTTCTTCCAGCCATGCGGTCAAGGAGCGGGTGAGTCAGATGAAGCTAGGAGATCAGAAGGCCTTTCATCGCTTTACCGTTTCCTATCATAAACGGCTTCTGAGTGATGGTACCTTGCTGACCCAGGTCATCTTCATGATGGCGATTTTCCCTTATCTGTTCACATTTGGCTTGTTTTTAGGGGCATCGCGAGCTTCCCTCCAAATTGAAAACTACCTCACGGCCCAATATCTCCTTCCTTTATCGCTGATTGCTTTTATGATTGGAGTTTTCAACTCTGTCGAAAGCTTGACCAGTATTGGGATTTCCTTGGAGCGGGAAAATTTCGCTTATCTTCGTGCCCTTCCGATTGACTTTAAGCGCTATTGTTTGAAGAAATTTTGGATCCTCTTTTCGGTCCAGTCTGCTTTGCCGATCGTGCTCTTAGTAGGGGTATCTTGCTACTTTGGGGTCCATCCCCTCTCCCTTCTAGCTATGTTGTTGATTTGGTTTTTGACCAGTTTGAGTTTGAGTGTGATCGCTTTTAGACGAGACTACAAGCTCTTAACGACCAATTGGTCGACTGTAACGGATCTGATGAACCGTAATAGAGGAAATGCTGCTCTGAGAGGCTTATTGATCTTTATCTTTATTATCGTCATGCTAATTTTGATAGGATTTGCTTTCTATCTCTCTGCTGTGGCCTTCACCACCTTGATTGCTAGTGTGATTTATCTTCTCATTGCAGCTATAGGAACTTTTGCAACTGTTTCTATCTATAAACGTACTTTTTATAAATTTAACCAAGAGATTGGTGAATAAAAAAATTCCCTCTGGTCCTGACCGGAGGGAATCTGTATGGTAAAAGAGAGTGGGACAGAAATCGGTAATTCGTTAGAATTCGATTTCGTCGTCCCACCTCCGCACAGTTGAGTAGGGCTGTAAAAACTGATGAAATCAGCGTAGTAGAGCCCACTCAACCACTGCGTCTTGCTCGATAATCCAAAGACAATTGAGAGGCTAGGACTTTTGTCCCAGCCTCTTTTATAGTTTGTTGTTACATTTCATAGCCGATTAAGAGGCCACCTTCTTCAGCGTAGAAGCTGCAGAGGCCTGAGGTTGGAAGAACTTCGATATCCGCATTGGCGAACTTTTCATGGACCAAGGCAGAGAGTTGTTCTACGAATTTATCGTTGCGACGATGAGCGATGGTGATATGTCCACCTTTATAGCCGGCTTTGAGCATTTCTTCAAAAGTAGTGGAAATAGCTTTCTTTTGGCCACGGGCTTTATGGAGGAGCTCAAGGGTTCCAGTATCGCTGGCTTGGCCGACCATACGGATGTTTAAGAGGCCGACAACTGTTCCGATAATTTTATTGAGTCGGCCATTTTTGACCAAATTATCGACTTTAGCAAGGACAAAGATTAGTTTGGTTTTTTCTTGGTATTTGGTGATGACTTCGACCACTTGATCAAAGTCAAGGTCTTGGGCGATGAGTTGATGAAGTTTACGAACGAGTAGATCCACTTCACCACCAGCTGATAAGCTATCAATCACGTGAATGTTGGTAGTCGGATGATCTTCTTGATAAAGCTTTTTAGCGACTTGAGCACTATTGTGGCTACCAGACAAAGTTCCAGTGATGGTAACAACGATAATATTGTCAGCTCCCTCAAAGGCTCTCATAAAGTCATCAGGACTAGGACAAGCTGATTTGGAAGCAGTAGTCGTTGCATACATATCTTCCATCATTTTATCTGTATCCAGATTAGCGTCGTCTGTATAGATGGTCTCACCAATCTGAATGGTAAGGGGCACTGAAACAAAGCTAGTATCTGGTGCAGCACTTTCGTAAGTACGATAATCACAGCCAGAATCTGCAATAATTTTCCATGTCATTTTTATTACCTCAAAATGTAAATAATTGTACATTGACAAGTGGTTAGTCTTTTTTTACAATTATATCATGAAGTTGCATTCTCTGAAAGCAGATACATTCAGATGATACAGATAGAAAGTAAGTGTTATGGCAGAAAGAAAGATATCAGAAAAATCCTTAGAAAATTTGAAACGGTCCAACCAAGAAAGCAATGCCATCACACGGGAATCCTTGGAGATTTCCTTGCTTCAGTTGTTGGATAAAAAGGACTTGAAAAAGATTACCATTTCAGAATTGGTGGAGAGAGCAGGCGTTTCTCGTGCAGCTTTTTACCGAAATTACGAGTCAAAAGAAGAATTGCTCGAATCCATCTTCCAATCAACTGTTTCGAAGATTACCAAGTCTTTGGAAGGCTATAATTTCAAGACCGATTTGTACCAGATTTGGGTCTATCTCTTTAAAGAGGCCAAGAAGGAAGCCCGCATTATCAGCTTGGCCGTCGATTATAATTTTGAGAAACTGCTCACCAAGGCCGTTTATGAATTTCTGGAAAAGAGGAGTAAAAGTCAAAAATCCTCACAAGGCCCAGCTAGTTATCTGAATTCCTTCCTCAGCTCAGCTATTGTCTCTGTCCTAGCCAAGTGGATTAAGGATGGCATGAAGGTGCCGGCGGAGAAGATGGCTTCCTTAGGTCTTCCCTTGTTTCCACAAAAGAAAAGAAAATAAGAAAAATGATCTACTAGATCGAGTGTTTACTTCGATTCCGGTAGATCATTTTTTACTTTATCTAGGAAACGGTCCAGTTCCTTTTGATTCCTGAGAGAGATAAATTTTTCGGGGTAGGTGGAGTGGATGTTTTGATACCTTACTCTGGCAGTTTTTGTTCGTCCATCCCAGAGAATCCAACGGATGAATTCCCAGTCAAAGCGTTCAGGGCAGCCTTCTGCCATACTCTCACGGACGCGGCCTTTATAACGGCGATATCGTTTCCACCCTCTATAGAGGCAGTTCCAACGAGAGAAGTTGAGAAAGATGATCTGGTCGGCTTGCTCCATTCTCTCCTCATAGCAGCAGCAAGAGTAATTGCCATCAATAACCCAGTCTCTATGATCGCTGAGAAACTGTTTCATTTCTTGCTCCATCCAATCTCGGTCACTGTCTATCCAACCCGGTTGAAATTGAAGGGTATCCATGTGGAGCTTTGGAATGGAGTAGTAACGGGCTAGGTTTTCAGCCAAAGTTGACTTGCCGGATCCTGAATAGCCGATAATCATAATTTTCATGTCTTCTCCTCATTTGGAAGCAACAAAAAAAGCTCCGAGGAGCTCATTTTGTATGCAATGCTTGATTAGCCAAGTTTTGCTGCAAGACGTGCTTTGTCACGGCTAGCTTTGTTTTTGTGGATCAAACCTTTAGTTTCTGCTTTATCGATAGCTGAGCTAGCAGCGCGGTAAAGTTCTTCAGATGGGTTTGCTTCAAAAGCTTTGATTGCAGTACGCATAGCTGATTTTTGAGCTGAGTTTTTTTCGTTTTGTTTAACGTTCAATTCAGCGCGTTTGATAGCTGATTTAATGTTTGCCAATTTTTTCACCTCCAATGATAATCTAACTCTCTTATTATATCTGAAAACTTTTCTTTTGACAAGCCCAAACTAATTTTTCTTCGAATCGCTATTTTTTTAAAGATCATTTTGTCTTAAAACTCTTATCTCTTGAGATAGATTTCGTCGATCTCATGGTTGGCAGATTTGTGCAGGATCAGTTCGGCTCGGTTCCGGGTGGGCTCGATATAGTCTTTTAGATTTAAGAGGTTGATCGACTCCCATACCTGATGAGCGAAGGCGAGGACTTCTTCTTCAGGTTGCTTGGTAAAGCGGTGGTAGTAGTTGTTTGGATCATCCTTTGCACGGTCCAACAACTTTTTAAAGCGATCGATATACCAGGATTCAATATTGGCAACCTCAGCATCCACATAGATGGAGAAGTCAAAGAAGTCTGTCATATAGAGCCGATCATTTTGAGGATTCTGAAAGACGTTGATTCCTTCTACGATAATGAAGTCCGCAGCTTGGATGGTTTGCTTCTGGTCAGGGACGATATCATAAATCTCGTGAGAATAGACGGGGATTTGATAGCTTTGACCATTTTTGAGTTGGTTGAGGAAATCCAAAAGGAGCTCCATATCATAACTTTCAGGGAAGCCCTTGCGATTGAGAATGTTTTGTTCAATCAAGGTGGCGTTGGGATACAAGAAACCATCGGTGGTCACCAATTCAACAGTAGAATCTGAAAAGGTCCGAGAAAGAAGGATTTGAAGGAGACGACTAGTCGTTGATTTGCCGACAGCCACGCTCCCTGAAATTCCAATCATAAAAGGCTGTTTTTTACTTTCCTGTTGGAGAAAAATGCCTTTTGAGAATGCTAAATCCTCTTTCGCTTTTTTGTAGATTTGAATCAGATGTGTCAAGGGTAAGTAGATATCTGTTACATCTTGCAAGCTAATGAGGTCGTTAAAACTCTTGATTGAATTCAATTCCTCTTCAGACAGAGGAGGGGTTGATTTCCGGTGGAGATTTTGCCAAGTTTGTCGATTGATCTTTTCGAAGTGTAGAAATTCTTTATCCATTGCAAGCCTTTCCTCCATAGTGACCTTTAGTATATCAGTTTTGAGATCTTCTGTAAACGATTTAAAAATAGGTTAAATTATGCTATAATGCTAATATGAGTAAAATGTACTATGACGAACATCCAGATGCCCAACATGATATCCATGAGTTAGATGTGGTTCTTTTAGGGGAGCGGATGAAATTTCTGACGGATGCCGGTGTTTTTAGTAAGAAAATGATCGACTTTGGTAGCCAAGTCCTTTTATCTTGTTTGTCCTTCCAGCAAGGAGAGACGGTTTTGGATGTTGGTTGCGGGTATGGTCCACTTGGTCTCTCTTTGGTTAAGGCCCAAGGGATCCATGCGACTATGGTAGACGTCAATACACGGGCTTTAGATCTAGCTCAGAAAAACGCAGATTTAAATCAAGTTGAAGCAAAAATCTTCCAATCCAATGTTTATGATCAGGTTGAGGGAAGTTTTGATCATATTATCAGTAATCCTCCCATTCGGGCTGGGAAAAAGGTAGTCCATCAAGTGCTTTCTGGAAGTTTTGACCATTTGAATCCTGGTGGAGACTTAACCATTGTCATCCAGAAAAAACAGGGAGCTCCAAGTGCGAAGGCCAAAATGGAGGAAGTCTTTGGGAATTGTGAAATCCTCAAAAAAGACAAAGGTTATTATATTTTAAGGAGTGAAAAAGTCACATGAGAGCTGTAGATATCATTCAGAAAAAACGTGATGGCATTGAGTTGAGTAAAGATGAGATTCATTGGTTGATCGAAGGCTATGTGGCTGGAACAGTACCTGATTATCAAATGGCTGCCTTTGCCATGGCGGTTTATTTCAAGGGGATGACGACCCGAGAAATTTCAGATTTGACCATGAAGATGGTGGAGACAGGGGAGCAATTCGACCTTTCCGCTATTAAAGGCATCAAGGTGGACAAACACTCAACAGGTGGTGTAGGGGACAAAGTAACGATTGTATTGGCCCCTCTAGTAGCCAGCTTTGGAGTTCCAGTAGCCAAGATGAGTGGTCGTGGTCTTGGACATACAGGGGGGACCATTGATAAATTGGAATCGATTAAGGGATTCCAAGTTGAGCGGACCCAAGAAGAGTTCATCAAACAAGTACAAGACATTGGTCTTTCTGTTATCGGCCAATCTGATCAATTGGTCATGGCGGATAAGCTTCTCTATGCACTTCGAGATGTGACGGCAACAGTTGACACGATTCCATTGATTGCCAGTTCCGTTATGAGTAAGAAGATTGCGGCTGGAGCAGATGCTATCCTTCTCGATGTTACCGTTGGAGAAGGGGCCTTTATGAAGACCATCGAAGAGGCGCGTGAATTGGCCCGCACTATGGTGGACCTTGGAAATGCTGTCGGGCGCAAGACCATTGCTGTCTTGACGGATATGAGCCAACCTTTGGGAACCAGCATTGGGAACCGTCTTGAAATTCTTGAAGCCTTAGATATTCTTCAAGGCAAAGGTAGAGAAGATGTCACCCACTTCATTTGTGAATTGGCTCAAATTATGTTGGAGCTTGGCGGGGTAACGGCCAGCTTGGAAGAAGTCAAGCAACATCTGACAGCCGGCAAAGCTCTGAAGAAATTTGAAGAAATGGTCCTTGCTCAAGGTGGCGATTTAGAAGATCTCTACCGTCCAGTTCAGGTAAAAGAACAGGTGCCTGTCTATGCAGAAGAGGATGGCTATATTGCAGCCTTGCCTGCCATGGAACACGGACTCTTCGCTATGCGTCTGGGGGCTGGCAGAGCAGTAAAATCAGATGATTTAGACTATGAAACAGGAATTGTTTTTGCTAAGAAAGTCGGTGATCCTGTTCAAAAAGGGGAGCTTGTTGCAACTATTTATACAAATTTAGAAATTTGTCAAAAAAACATTGCAGAATTCCAAAAAAATGTTAAAATACTAGACGAGGTTGTAAGCGTTTCAGAGATTATTGAAATCGTTTCGTAATTCATTTGGGGGGGAGATTTATTAATGAAATTAAACAAATATATTGACCACACATTATTAAAACCTGATGCACAACAAGAACAAATCGAGGCTTTGATCGAAGAAGCGAAAGAATATGATTTTGCGAGTGTTTGTGTCCAACCGACCTGGGTTAACTTCGCTGCAGAAGGACTTCGGGATTCAGATGTAAAAGTGTGTACGGTGATTGGTTTTCCTCTTGGCGCGAACACACCAGCTGTTAAAGCATTTGAAACTCAAAATGCCATCCAAAATGGAGCCGATGAGATCGATATGGTCATCAATATCGGTGCCTTGAAATCAAAAAATCTGACATTAGTAGAAGAAGATATTCAGGCCGTTGTAGAAGCAAGTGGCGATCGCTTGGTAAAAGTGATTATCGAAACTTGCTTATTAACTGAAACTGAAAAAGTAGTGGCTTGCCAGATTGCCAAATTGGCAGGAGCAGACTTTGTGAAAACTTCGACTGGCTTCTCTAGTGGTGGAGCAAACGTTGAGGATGTTGCCCTCATGCGCCAGGTTGTTGGACCGGATATGGGAGTGAAAGCATCTGGAGGTACTCGTAGCTATGAGGATGCTCAAGCTATGATCCAAGCGGGTGCTAACCGAATCGGCACTTCCTCTGGAGTAGCCATCATGAAGGGAGAAGTAGCCCATGGCGACTACTGAGTTGATTGACCTAGCTGTAAAAACAAGCGAGAATGCTTACGTGCCTTATTCTCACTTTCCAATTGGAGCTGTCTTAGTTACAGCAGAGGGAAAGATTTATACAGGAGTCAATGTTGAAAATGCGAGCTTCGGCTTGACCAATTGTGGCGAGCGGACAGCCATCTTTAAGGCTGTTTCAGAAGGAGAGCGTTCATTTAAGGAATTAATTATTTATGGTCAGACGGAAAAACCAGTTTCACCCTGTGGTGCTTGTCGCCAGGTGATGGCTGAATTTTTCGAGCCAGACCTACCGGTTACTCTGGTAGCCAAAGATAAATCGACGGTCGTGATGACGGTCAAGGAATTGCTTCCATATTCCTTTACAGATCTTACCTAGTAACATCTGTAAAGGCGGTCTATTGACCCTTTCATTAATCCGCAACTTAGTTGCATATCTTATTTAGGAGGTTCAGAAATGAACAAGAAACAATGGTTAGGCCTAGGTCTAGTAACTGTCGCTGCAATCGGACTTGCTGCATGTGGAAATCGTGCGTCTCGCAAAGATTCTTCAGATGCAAAAACTGATTTAAAAGCTGCTATCGTTACTGACACAGGTGGTGTTGATGATAAATCATTTAACCAATCTGCATGGGAAGGTCTACAAGCTTGGGGTAAAGAAAACGGTCTTTCTAAAGATAACGGCTTTACTTATTTCCAATCTACAAGTGAAGCAGATTTTGCAAATAACTTTAGCCAAGCTGCTACAAACGGCTACAAATTAGTTTACGGTGTTGGTTACAAACTTGCTCCAGCTGTTACAGCTGCTGCAGATGAAAATGCTGATATCAACTATGTTATCATTGACTCTGTTGTAGGCGACAAAAAGAACGTAGCATCTGCTGTTTTTGCAGATAATGAAGCTGCTTATCTTGCAGGGGTTGCTGCTGCCAAAACAACTAAGACTAACAAAGTTGGTTTCATCGGTGGAGCACGTGGTGAAGTTATCACTCGTTTCGAAAAAGGATTTGAAGCAGGCGTGAAGTCTGTAAACAAAGACATTTCAGTAGACGTACAATATGCTGAAGACTTCAACAACCCTGAAAAAGGTAGAACCATTGCAGCGACACAATACGCTGCAGGAGCTGACGTTATTTACCAAGCTGCTGGTGGTACAGGAGCTGGTGTCTTCAAGGAAGCAAAAGACTTGAACGAGAAGAAAAACGAAGACGAAAAAGTTTGGGTTCTTGGTGTAGACCGTGACCAAGTTGATGAAGGTAAATACACTTCAAAAGATGGTAAAGAATCTAACTTCGTATTGGCTTCTACTTTGAAACAAGTTGGTAAAACTGTTCAAGAAATCGCAACTCAAACTGCTGATGGCAAATTCCCAGGTGGAAAAGTGATCACATTTGGTTTGAAAGATGGTGGTGTTGATTTGACAACTTCTAATCTTTCTGAAGATGCTAAAAAAGCAGTAGAAGATGCTAAAAAACAAATTATCGATGGTAGTGTAAAAGCACCTGAGAAATAAAACCTTCCAGAAGCGATCCATCCTTCTTGGGTCGCTTTTTTATGAGGTGTTGGGACATTTTGTCTCAATAGAACTTACTAACTCGTTTAGCAGGTCCTACTGAAATAAAATATAGTTTTCTAGAAAGGAATATTCGAATGGCACACGAAAACGTCATTGAGATGCGTGAAATTACCAAAATCTTTGGTGAATTTGTCGCAAACGACAAAATCAACCTCGAATTGCGTAAAGGTGAAATTCATGCACTTCTTGGTGAAAATGGAGCTGGGAAATCAACCCTGATGAATATGTTGGCTGGTCTTTTGGAACCAACGAGCGGAGAAATTGTGGTCAATGGGAAGTCTGAAAAACTAGATTCTCCTTCTAAGGCTGCTTCTCTAGGAATTGGAATGGTTCACCAGCACTTCATGTTGGTGGAAGCTTTCACTGTTGCAGAAAATATCATTCTTGGTAGCGAAGTTACTAATAAAGGTGTATTAGATTTGAAAAAAGCTAATGCAGATATCCTTGAGTTGTCAGAACGCTACGGCTTGGCTGTGGATCCTACCGCAAAAGTTGAAGATATTTCTGTCGGTGCTCAACAACGTGTAGAAATCTTGAAGACGCTCTATCGCGGAGCTGATATTCTGATTTTCGATGAGCCTACTGCAGTGTTAACTCCTGCTGAAATTTTGGAGTTGATGGAAATTATGAAAACCCTTGTTAAAGAAGGGAAATCTATCATCCTTATCACTCACAAACTAGATGAAATTCGTGCCGTTGCAGACCGTGTCACAGTTATTCGTCGTGGTAAATCTATTCAAACCGTTGGTATCGAAGGTGCTACCAATAAAGATTTGGCAGAAATGATGGTTGGGCGCTCAGTTTCTTTCGTAACAGAAAAAGAAGAAGCACAGCCTAAAGAAGTGGTTCTTGCAATTTCTGACTTAGTCGTGAATGAAAACCGTGGTGTTCCTGCGGTCAAAGAGCTATCTCTTGATGTTCGCGCAGGCGAAATTGTCGGGATTGCAGGGATTGATGGGAATGGTCAGAGTGAATTGATCCAGGCTATTACCGGACTCCGTAAAGTCAAATCAGGTAGTATCAAAATTAAGGGACAAGAAGTTGTTGGCCTTTCCCCACGTAAGATTACTGAAATGAATGTCAGCCACGTGCCTGAAGATCGTCATCGTGATGGTCTTGTGCTCGAAATGATGCTTTCTGAAAACATCGCACTTCAAACTTACTACAAAGAACCACTTAGCAAGAATGGTGTCTTGAATTACAATCAAATTAATTCCTATGCCCGCAAGTTGATGGAAGAGTTTGACGTTCGTGCAGCCAACGAGATTGTGCCAGCAAGCGCTCTATCAGGAGGAAATCAACAAAAGGCCATTATTGCTCGTGAAGTTGATCGGAATCCAGATTTGTTGATCGTTAGCCAACCGACACGTGGATTGGACGTTGGTGCGATTGAGTACATCCATAAACGTTTGATTGGTGAACGTGATAAAGGAAAAGCCGTCCTCGTTGTCAGCTTCGAATTAGATGAAATTCTAAATCTATCAGACCGGATTGCTGTTATTCATGATGGAAAAATCCAAGGTATTGTGAAGCCATCTGAGACCAACAAACAAGAGCTTGGTATTCTAATGGCTGGTGGAGAAATCAAGGAGGCTTCAAATGAATAAAAATACAAGACAAATTGCTATTCCTTTTATTTCTGTAATCCTAGGAATCATCCTCGGAGCCATTATTATGTGGATCTTTGGTTATGATGCTCTTTGGGGTTATGAAGAACTCTTCAAGACAGCTTTTGGTTCCATAAAAAATGTGGGTGAAATTTTCCGTTCTATGGGACCACTGATATTGATTGCTCTCGGATTTGCGGTAGCCAGTCGAGCTGGATTTTTTAATGTCGGTTTACCTGGACAAGCTTTGGCAGGTTGGATTGCGGCTGTATGGTTCGCTCTATCCTTCCCAGATATTCCTCGCATTCTGATGATTCCTTTGACCGTCCTTGTGGCTGCAATTGCCGGTGGTTTCATTGGATTGATTCCAGGACTCCTACGAGCATTTTTGGGAACGAGTGAAGTAATCGTTACCATTATGATGAACTACATTGTACTGTTTGCTGGAAATGAAATCATCCGGAACTTCCCTAAAAAGTTCATGGTCGATTCTGAATCTAGTATCCCAGTAGGAGCAAATGCAAGTTACCGCCTAGGGTTCTTGACAGAATTGACTAAGTCACGGATGAATATCGGGATCTTCATTGCCTTGATTGCCGTTGCAGTGATTTGGTTCATTATCAAGAAAACAACACTTGGCTTTGAAATTCGTTCTGTTGGTCTTAACCCCAATGCTTCAGACTATGCAGGGATGTCAGCTAAACGGACCATCATCCTTTCCATGGTGATTTCAGGTGCCCTATGTGGGATTGGTGGAGCAGTAGAAGGAATTGGTACCTTCCAGAACGTTTATGTTCAAGCTGGTTCCTTGGCTGTTGGATTTAATGGGATGGCAGTTGCTCTACTTGCTAGTAATTCTCCTATTGGGATTGTCTTTGCGGCCTTCTTGCTTGGAACCTTGCAAACAGGTGCACCAGGTATGACCACAGCGACTATTCCACCAGAACTTGTCAATATTGTGACAGCTTCGATTATCTTCTTTGTAAGTGCTCATTACATTATCGAAAAATACATCAAGCCTAAGAAACAAATGAAAGGAGTAGAGTAAGAATGAATACTGTTGCTATACTAACGATACTTGTATCGAATATGCTGGTCTATGCTGCTCCCCTCATTTTCACTAGTATCGGAGGAGCCTACTCCGAACATGCTGGTGTCGTTAATGTCGGTTTGGAAGGTATCATGGTTATGGGAGCTTTCACAGGGGTTGTGTTTAACTTGACTTTTGCTAGCTCTCTTGGTGGCATGACAATCTGGTTATCTCTCCTTGCAGGTGGTTTGGTTGGTCTTATTTTCTCTGCCATCCATGCGGTAGCGACTATTAACTTCCGTGCTGACCACGTGGTGAGTGGTACAGTATTGAACTTGTTGGCTCCTGCCTTAGCTGTCTTCTTGGTAAAAGCCATCTACGGAAAAGGTCAAACCAACAATATCGATTTGTCTTTTGGTAAATTTGATTTTCCTTTCTTGTCTGATATTCCTGTCATTGGCGATATCTTCTTCAAGAATACAAGTTTAATGGGATATGTCGCGATTGGATTTTCATTTGTAGCATGGTTTATCATGTTTAAAACGAAATTTGGTCTTCGCCTTCGCTCAGTTGGTGAACATCCACAAGCTGCGGATACCCTAGGGATTAATGTTTACCTCATGCGTTACTATGGTGTGCTCATCTCTGGATTTTTAGGAGGAGTTGGGGGTGCCTTGTATGCGCAATCTGCTTCTGTCAATTTCTCTGCCACTACCATTGTGGGACCTGGATTTATCGCGCTAGCGGCTATGATCTTTGGTAAATGGAGCCCAATCGGTGCCATGCTATCAAGTCTATTCTTTGGCCTTTCACAAGCCTTGGCGGTTGTGTCTACGCAGATTCCTTTCCTTGCCCATATTCCTGGAGTATACCTCCGTATTGCTCCGTATGTGTTGACCATCATCGTACTAGCAGCCTTCTTTGGTAAGTCGGTTGCACCAAAAGCAGATGGTGTGAACTACATCAAATCGAAATAAAAGCCTCCATTATGGAGAAAGAAAGCACGAGTCATTCGGACTCGTGCTTTTTGTATGTTTATGGATTAGGTTGCATTTCGGCAAGTAGGTTTTCTGCTGTTGTAGTTGGTAAGATCCGCAGGCGTTTTAGTGAGTAGAGGCCATCGTCTAGACTAGCTAGTCCATTGTTGGTTGTTAAGCCCATTTTGTAGCCATTGTTTTTTGCTAGTTCCATGGTGACATCAGAGTAGCGACCGGCTGGGTAGACAATGGTGGTAGTGGTTTGATGCAGTTTCTTGTCTAATACTTGTTTGGAAGTCGCCAATTCAGATTCCTGACGAGAGCTATCTGATTGGGCCAAGTCTGGGTGAGATACCGTATGACTCTCAAAGGTTATACCTTGCGCTTTCATTTCTTTGATCTGATCGAAGGTTAAAACACTGGGTCTTTCTTCGTCAGAAAAAGAAGTAATGATATTGTTGGTTGCGGTCATTTGGTATTTTTTTAGGAGAGGATAGACTATGGTATAAAAGTCAGCAATTCCATCATCAAAGGTCAACCAAACGACTTTGCCACCTTCCGGCAGTTCGTTTTTTGTGAGTGCCCGATAAGCTTCTTCAGGAGTTAAAGTGTAGTAACCGGCCTCTTTTAAGGCTTTGAGATGACTCTCGAAAGTTTCTGGTGCTACAATAAGGTTGGCATTGGCTTCTTCTGAAGGGGCCATCGTGTGAACAGCGTGGTACATGAGGATCGGGATTTTTACATGTTGATCTTGTTTTACCCATTTAGTAGTAGCTCTTTGCTGTTTCATCGTCTGACTTGTTTTTATTTCTTGCTTGTCAGCAACGGGAGTTGTTGCAACACGATTCAATAGGAGAAAGCCTAAAATGAAGATGCAGAATAACAGAAAAGCATTTAAAATAAGTAATAATCGTATTTTCTTTGGGACGCGTCTTTTTCGGTGATTCATAGTGACCCCTTTCTTATTCTTTATCATTATATCATAGGGACAGGAAATCATTTAAAGACAAAGTTACAATTGGGGAAAAATTTCAGGGAATCTCGCTGGCTTTTGTAGGAATGAGTTGCTAGTTGCTTTGAAGAGGAGGTCTAAATCCCAAAAGGTAAAGTTCTTGTAGAGGATGAAGGCCAAAGAACTAGTCAGAAGGGCCTAGTTTTTGATATAATGGAATATATTAGATTTTTAAGGAGACCAACATGTCTGTTAAAATTGCCTTATTAGGATTTGGTACTGTTGCCAGTGGCGTACCATTTTTATTAAAAGAAAACCATGAAAAAATCAGCCAGGCTGCTCAGGATGACATTGAGATCGCTAAGGTCTTGATTCGTGATGATGCGGAAAAGCAAAGCTTGCAAGCGGCTGGCCATGACTACAACTTTGTGACCAATGTCGATGAGATCATTGAAGACAAAGAGATTGCCATCGTAGTTGAATTGATGGGCCGGATTGAGCCAGCGAAGACCTTTATCACCCGTGCTCTGGAAGCAGGTAAGCATGTGGTCTCTGCGAACAAAGACCTTCTAGCTGTTCATGGAAGTGAATTGTTAGAGGTTGCTCAAAAACACCGAGTAGCTCTTTATTATGAAGCGGCCGTAGCGGGTGGGATCCCAATCCTTCGGACCTTGGTGAATTCCTTGGCTTCTGACAAGGTGACCAAAGTTCTCGGTGTGGTCAATGGAACATCTAATTTCATGATGACCAAAATGGTGGAAGAAGGCTGGACTTATGAAGATGCTTTAGCAGAAGCGCAACGACTTGGTTACGCTGAAAGTGACCCAACCAATGACGTCGAAGGGATCGATGCTGCCTACAAGATGGTGATCTTGAGTCAATTTGCCTTTGGGATGAACATCCAATTTGATCAAGTGGGTCACAAAGGGATCAGCCAGATCACTCCTCAAGATGTCTCAGTCGCTCAAAGCCTTGGCTATGTGATTAAGCTTGTCGGATCCATTGTAGAAACAGAGTCAGGGATTGCAGCAGAAGTGACACCAACCTTCCTTCCAAAACAACATCCACTTGCTGGCGTGAACGACGTTATGAACGCGGTCTATGTGGAATCTATCGGGATTGGTGAGTCTATGTACTACGGACCAGGTGCAGGCCAAAAACCAACTGCGACTAGTGTTGTAGCCGACATCGTTCGCATTGTCCGTCGTCTAAAAGAAGGAACGATCGGTAAAGCCTTCAATGAGTACAGCCGCCCTCTTCAATTGGCTAAGCCTGAAGATGTGAAGAACAATTATTACTTCTCAATCAAGGCACCAGATGCGACTGGTCAAATCTTGCGTCTCGCGGAGATCTTTAATGCAGAAGGAGCTTCCTTCAAGCAAATCCTCCAAGAAGACACGGATGGTCACTATGCAAGTGTGGTCATCATTACCCACCAAGTCAATCAGACACAATTCAAGAACTTGGTTGAAAAACTGGATTCAGAGCCGAATTTCGAACTCTTGAATACCTTTAAGGTCTTAGGAGAATAAGCATGAAGATTATTGTTCCAGCAACCAGTGCCAATGTAGGACCCGGATTTGATTCTGTTGGAATCGCTGTTTCTAAGTATTTGACCATTGATGTGCTAGAAGCGCAAGAAAACTGGTGGATTGAACACGATTTGGGAGAGGAGATTCCAAGCGACGAAGAGAATCTCTTGCTTCAAACTGCTCTCCAAGTCGCAGCTGATTTGCCTCCTCATCGTCTCAAGATGACCAGTGAAGTGCCTTTGGCGCGTGGACTTGGTTCTTCTAGCTCTGTTATCGTAGCGGGGATTGAGTTGGCCAATCAACTGGGCAAGCTAGCTCTAAGTGATGAAGATAAACTAGAAATTGCGACAAAAATTGAAGGGCATCCTGATAACGTAGCCCCAGCTATTTTTGGAAATCTGGTCGTAGCGAGCTATGTGGATCAGCAGACCAATCATTTGGTCCTTCCATTCCCTGAGTGTGCTTTGGTAGCCTTTGTTCCCAATTACGAACTTAAGACCAGCGATAGTCGAAACGTCCTTCCTAGTGAGTGGACGTATAAGGAAGCTGTGGCAGCTAGTTCAATTGCAAACGTGGCCATTGCTGCTCTTGCTAAGGGGGACTTACGAGTCGCAGGAAAAGCTATTGAAGCGGATCGCTTCCATGAGCGCTACCGCCAACAGTTGGTTGCAGAGTTCCCTCAGGTGAAAGAAGTTGCACATCAACACGATGCTTATGCCACTTACCTTTCTGGTGCAGGTCCAACTATTATGACCTTGCTTCCAGTTGAACATGCAGAAGCCTTTGCCAAAGACTTGGAGTCTAAGGGCTTAAATGGTCAGGTCTTCTCACTAAAGATTGACACAACTGGTGTTAAGGTAGAGGACAGCGAATCTTGATTCCATAAAAAATGATTAGATAGGCTAAATTAGTCTATCTAATTTTATTTATCTATGATAAAATAGTTCTATAAATCATTTGTCTATCAAATTATTTTAGGATAATAAACAATTATTCGAAAGATAGATAGAATTGTAAAGGAGATTGTAATTCTAATGAAAGACTTTGAACGTCATCAACTTGCTACGGAACTTGGATTCCAGTATGATCCGGAAACCTCATCTATTTATGGGGAAAACTCTGGCTATTTCTTCTTAATGAAAGAAACCGACACAAAAAATGTTTTTACCATTGCTCTTTCTGTCTCACGTGATGATGCAGAGGAAGCAGCGGCTCAATTGCATCAAATGGTCAAAGAATCTTCTGTTCTAAAGAGCATTAGCCTCAACCAATATGTCACAACTTTCACTGTAAAAGCTGGGATGACCAAAGCAAAAACGATTGAAAACATTCACCAAGCCTTAACAGAAATCCTGGAATTTTTACAAACCAATGGCTTCTACACTGTTTGTGGCTACTCTGGTGAAAAAGGACCGGTTGGTCTCTACCAGATTGGAGATTCCCTTTTCTTGATGAATGAAGAAAACTATCAAATTGTGAGTTCCCAATTAAAAATTGAAACAGATTCATATAATAGTCAGAAAGAAAATGTCCTTCTTGGAACAGTCGGTGCCTTTATTGGTGCCATTATTGGAGGGGCTGTTACTCTTTTTATTGCCCGTCTCGGCTACGTAGCTTTTTATGCTGGTTTTATCCTTGGGATCTGTGTTGTCAAAGGCTATGAGATCTTAGGGAAGAAATTTAGCAAACTTGGTGCAGTTATTTCTAGTATCCTCTTGTTGGTGACTATTGTTCTCGTTCACCAATTTGACTATGCCTTAGAAGCAGTTAAACAGCTTGGACTCGACTTTAGTGATGGATTTGATTTGATCAATTCCCTTGTACTAAATGGTGAAGCACCTGAAAAATACTTCTTTAACTTCTTTATGTTGGCAGTCTTCACTATTATTGGGGGTGGTGTTGCCATTAGCTCGGCCTTGTCTACTCAAAAAACACGTGGTATTGCACGTAAGATTGGCTAATTCAATTAACCCTTGTTTAAAAAAATTAAAACAGAATCGGTCCTTTGGCTGTTTCTGTTTTTTACTTCTGGGTCGAAAAGTGGGCTGGTTTTTGTTATAATGGATAAGATAACGTATAGAAGAGAGTTGTGAGATGGAAATCGTAAAGCAAATCAAAGAGGAGTTGGCTGGTATTGAGATTTTGTTCAATGAGCCACTCAAACAATATACCTATACCAAGGTTGGAGGGGCGGCAGATTATTTAGCCTTTCCTCGCAATCAATATGAATTAAAACGAATTGTTACCTTTGCAAATGCCCAGGAAATCCCTTGGATGGTCTTGGGGAATTCTTCCAATATTATCGTCCGTGACAGTGGGATTGAAGGCTTTGTGATCATGTTTGATCATTTTCATGATATCCGGGTCAATGGGTATGTGATTGAAGCAGAGGCAGGTGCTAAGCTGATCGATGTGACTCATGTAGCCCGCTACCATAGCTTGACAGGTTTTGAATTTGCCTGTGGGATTCCAGGTAGCATCGGTGGAGCTGTCTATATGAATGCTGGCGCCTATGGTGGTGAAATTGCCCACATTCTCAAATCGTGTAAGGTCTTGACGCCAGAAGGAGAAATTAAAACCTTAACAGCAGAAGAATTAGCCTTTGGCTATCGTCATTCCAAGATCCAAGAGACAGGAGATGTGGTGATTGCTGCTAAGTTTGCTCTAGCGCCAGGCAACTATGATCAGATCAATCAAGAAATGGCTCGCTTGACTCATTTGCGTGAGCTTAAGCAACCACTTGAGTATCCATCTTGTGGTTCGGTCTTTAAACGGCCAGTGGGTCACTTTGCTGGACAATTGATTAGTGAAGCTGGATTAAAGGGACACCGGATTGGTGGTGTAGAGGTTTCAGAAAAGCATGCTGGCTTTATGATCAATGTCGATCATGGTACTGCCAAAAATTATGAAGACTTAATCGCTCATGTCATCGCAACAGTTGAAAAATCAGCTGGTGTGACCTTGGAGCGCGAAGTCCGTATTATTGGGAAAGATTAAGGGTTCGAGATGGAATAAGGGCTACTCTAGGGTAGACCCTTCCTACTTTAGAAGGGGGGTGAGTGCCTATCGATACCGAAAATAGGTGGGGCAGTCTTATAAGTCCCCGAGAGGTGTTGGTGGCCTGACGGGTTCGCTCGTCAGCCTATGAGACTAGTGGTTGGTCTCAGAAGGAAACGCATGAAAAAGAAGGAATTTATGTGAATTGAAAAAACCAATTATTGAGTTTAGAAATGTCTCAAAAGTATTTGAAGACAGCGATACAGTGGTTCTCAAAGATATCAACTTTGAGTTGGAAGAAGGGAAATTCTATACCCTCCTCGGTGCTTCAGGATCTGGTAAATCAACGATTCTGAATATCATTGCTGGTTTGTTAGACGCTTCAACAGGGGATGTCCTCTTAGATGGTGTTCGGATCAATGATGTGCCGACTAACAAACGGGACGTCCATACCGTCTTCCAATCCTATGCCCTTTTCCCACACATGAATGTGTTTGAGAATGTTGCCTTCCCCCTTCGTTTGAAGAAGGTAGACAAGGCTGATATCGAGAAACGAGTGACTGAAGTCCTCAAGATGGTGCAATTGGGAGGCTTTGAGAAACGTTCCATCCAGAAACTTTCTGGTGGACAACGCCAGCGGGTAGCCATTGCACGGGCGATTATCAATGAACCGCGAGTAGTCCTCTTGGATGAGCCCTTGTCTGCTCTCGACTTGAAGTTGCGGACGGACATGCAGTATGAGCTTCGTGAATTGCAACAACGCTTGGGTATTACCTTTGTTTTTGTAACCCATGACCAGGAAGAAGCGCTAGCGATGAGTGACTGGATCTTCGTTATGAACGAAGGAGAAATCGTCCAGTCAGGGACACCAGTTGATATCTACGATGAGCCCATCAACCATTTTGTTGCGACCTTTATCGGTGAGTCCAACATCCTTCCAGGGATCATGATCGAAGACTACCTAGTAGAATTCAACGGCAAACGCTTTGAGTCGGTCGATGGAGGGATGAGGCCAAACGAACCGGTCGAAGTCGTGATTCGTCCCGAAGACTTGCGGATTACACTGCCTGAAGAAGGCAAGCTGCAGGTGAAGGTGGATACGCAACTTTTCCGTGGCGTTCACTATGAAATCATCGCTTATGATGAATTGGGCAATGAGTGGATGATTCACTCGACGCGTAAGGCTATCGTGGGTGAAGAAATCGGCCTGGACTTTGAGCCAGAAGATATCCACGTCATGCGTCTCAATGAAACGGAAGAAGAGTTTGATGCTCGGATCGAAGAATACGTAGAAGTGGAAGAGCAAGAAGCTGGATTGATCAATGCCATCGAGGAGGAAAGAGATGAAGAAAACAACCTCTAACCTCTTTGTGGTTCCCTATTTTCTCTGGATCCTCCTCTTTGTCTTGGCTCCCGTAGCCTTGATCATCTGGCAATCCTTTGTCAATGTCCAGGGACAGGGTTCCTTAGAGAATTATCAAACCTTTTTTACAGCGCAGAATTGGACTTATTTGAAGATGAGTTTTAACTCCATTCTCTACGCTGGGATCGTTACCTTTGTAACGCTCTTGATTTCTTATCCGACAGCTTATTTTTTGACCCAACTCAAGCATCGTCAACTCTGGCTCATGCTGATCGTCCTTCCGACCTGGGTCAACCTCCTGCTCAAGGCTTATGCCTTTATCGGGATCTTTGGTCAAGGGGGATCTATTAACCAATTCTTGAGCTTTATCGGGATTGGTCCTCAACAGATCCTCTTTACGGACTTTTCTTTCATTTTTGTCGCTAGTTACATTGAGTTGCCCTTTATGATCCTTCCTATCTTCAATGTCTTGGATGATTTGGATCTAAATCTCATCAACGCTAGCTATGACCTAGGAGCTAATAAGTGGGATACCTTCCGTCGGGTTGTCTTTCCGCTGTCTATGAATGGGGTTCGCTCTGGTGTCCAATCGGTCTTTATTCCAAGTTTGAGTCTCTTCATGTTGACGCGTTTGATCGGAGGAAACCGAGTGATTACGCTGGGGACTGCCATCGAGCAACATTTCCTCACAACGCAAAACTGGGGAATGGGTTCGACCATTGGAGTGGTCTTGATCCTTGCTATGCTCTTAGTCATGTGGGTAACGAGAGAAAGGAGTGAACGATGAAAAAGATTTCACGTATCTATTTAGGATTGATTTTCCTGCTCCTTTATCTACCAATCTTCTACTTGATTGCCTATGCCTTTAATGCTGGCGGGAATATGAATGCTTTTACAGGCTTTACCTTGGAGCATTTCCAAAGTCTCTTTGAGGATACGCGTCTCATGTTGATCCTCTCACAGACCTTCCTTTTGGCCTTCTTGTCAGCATTGATTGCGACCATTATTGGGACCTTTGGGGCGATCTATATCTACCAATCTAAGAAGAAATTTGAAGGGCCGTTTTTGTCCATCAATAACATCCTCATGGTGGCACCTGACGTTATGATCGGGGCTAGCTTCCTGATCCTCTTTACGACGATCAAGTTCCAGCTTGGCTTTGCCTCTGTCTTGATGAGTCACGTGGCCTTCTCGATTCCAATCGTAGTGTTGATGGTCTTGCCACGCTTGAAAGAAATGAACCGTGATATGGTCAATGCGGCCTATGATCTAGGAGCTAATCAGGTGCAGATGTTGAAGGAAATCATGCTTCCTTATTTGACACCTGCCATTATCGCCGGTTACTTTATGGCCTTTACCTATTCCTTGGATGACTTTGCGGTGACCTTCTTTGTCACGGGAAATGGTTTTACGACCTTGTCTGTTGAGATTTACTCACGTGCTCGCCAAGGGATTTCATTGAATATCAATGCCCTTTCTGCCCTGGTCTTCCTCTTCAGTATCTTACTGGTGGTTGGCTATTACTTCATCACTAGAGAGAAGGAGGAGACAGTATGAAAAAACTCTATTCATTCTTGCTAGGGATTGTCGTTGTGATCCTGGTGTTAGCGGGGCTAAGTGCCCGTCTTGAAGCCAAGACCAATCCAAAAGACAGTGACAAGTTGGTCATCTACAACTGGGGAGATTATATCGATCCTGAATTGCTTGAGGAATTTACCAAAGAAACAGGTGTTCAAGTCCAATACAATACCTTTGATTCCAATGAAGCTATGTACACCAAAATCAAGCAAGGGGGAACGGCATACGATATTGCTATCCCAAGTGAATACATGATCGCTAAGATGATGGACGAAAACCTGCTTGAAAAGTTGGATAAGTCTAAACTAAAAGGCTTAGACAATATCGATCCACGTTTCTTGGACTTGGATTTTGATCCGGACAATCAGTATTCAGTTCCTTATTTCTGGGGAACTCTTGGCATCATCTACAATAGCAAGATGGTTGATAAGGCTCCTGAGCACTGGGAGGATCTATGGAGACCAGAGTACAAGAATGACATCATGATGTACGATGGGGCGCGTGAGGTCATGGGGATTGGACTCAATAGCTTAGGCTATAGTCTCAATTCTAAGGATCCTCAGCAATTACAAGAGTCTGTTGATAAGCTCTATACCTTGATGCCCAATATTAAGGCCCTTGTAGCCGATGAAATGAAAGGCTACATGATCCAGAACAATGCGGCTATTGGGGTGACCTTCTCCGGTGAAGCCAGTCAAATGCTAGATGCTAATGAAGACCTTCGTTATGTGGTCCCATCAGAAGCCAGCAACCTTTGGTTTGATAATATTGTCATTCCAAAGACAGTGAAGAATAAAGAAGCGGCTTACGCCTTTATCAACTTTATGCTTCGCCCAGAAAATGCATATAAGAATGCGCTCTATGTCGGTTATTCCACACCGAACAAAGAAGCTAAGAAGATGCTACCAGAAGAGGTCCAAGAAGACCAGGCCTTCTACCCAAGTGATGACACGCTAAAGAACTTAGAAGTCTATGAACAACTTGGCAAGAAGTGGTTAGGCGTCTATAACGATCTCTACCTACAAGTGAAGATGTATCGCAAGTAGGATAAAATTCTATAAAAGTTAAAGCAAGTTTCTACCGGAAAAAAACGGATTGAAACTTGCTTTTTTGTGTGAAAAGAGGGCTTGAAAACAATAAAATATTTATCATAGGTCCTTTCAATTATTTCAACTTTCAGAAAGATTATATTTATATGATACTTATTTATTTGATTTGACTATAAAGTGTGGAGGGATTACAATGGGAATGTAAACGCTGTCATTATATTTGAAAGGTCTTCCTTCTTTCAAACTATAGAAACTTAAAGGAGTTTTATTATGAGGAAAAAGAAGTTGTCTATTATCTTGTCTGCTTTATTGCTCTCACCTATAGTAATAGCCACTCAGGTTCGGGCTGATGAAGTCTCCGAAAAGTCTACTGGAGCAGATACTGAACTAGTCGGTTTGCCAGAACTTGTTTCCACAGAAAATCCTCAGAACAATGCCCAGTATGAAGCTACAAGCCTTGAGT
The DNA here is from genome assembly GCF_000186465.1 of Streptococcus australis ATCC 700641. GTDB lineage: Bacteria > Bacillota > Bacilli > Lactobacillales > Streptococcaceae > Streptococcus > Streptococcus australis. The sequence continues at coordinate 1,219,217 of NZ_GL636091.1, forward strand.
CAGTAGAGGAAGTAGATGCTGAGAAAGAGCGCCCAGTGGAGGTGGACGCTAGCAAGCTAACTGAAACTGACGATACTTTAGGAGGGTTACCGAAACCTTTATCGGTATCAGAAACGCCTGAAAAACTTTCTAGTCTGATTGAAAACCCACATGTAGCAAATCAGAATCTAAGTATAGGGGAAACAGCAGTTGAGTTACTCAAATGGGCAGAGGCCAAACCGGATCAAACGGGTGCAACGGTTGAAGATCGTCTTGAGTTTGCAAAGAGCTTGGGGATGATTCCGGACGGGGTAGGCAAGGATGAGCCTGTTCAGAATCTAAACCATATGATTTCAATTGCTAAGAAATTAAGAGAGGCCTATCGTGCAGAGAAAAAAGAACCTCTCATCCTTAATGGCAAGACCCAGCCTATTTTTCCTTTTACTCCGGGTGATGTAGAAACTGGCTATTCTAATGAAAAGAGTGATATCGTCCGCTTTGTGGTCTATGTCGAATCAGACTATGATACAGATGGAGATGGCAAAAGAGATCTTATTAAAACATTTGTTCAACTACCGAAAGCTGTTGCTAATGGGGATTTCAAAGCCTCTACTATCTATGAGGCAAGTCCTTACGTAGCAGGAACAACTAATAAGGAAACCCTTGGCGAAATTGGTCTAAAAGAAGAGGGCAAGTTTGACAACAAGAAACTCTATCGTTATGTAGATCCTCGTCGTCAAACTGGTTCTACTACGACTTTAGCACATGCCAAAAAGGCGGATTCCAAAGACTGGTACTATAAAAATCCAAACGAGAGTGATGAGACTTTTACCCGGTACGATTATGAAAATATTAACTGGTACAACTATTTCTTGGTTCGGGGCTATGCGGTCGTCACCACATCTGGATTGGGAAGCTATCAGTCAGAGGGAATTAATACAACAGGAAGCGACCTGGAAGTAGCTGGTTATAAGAGTGTCATTGAATGGCTAAATGGCAAACGTGTTGCTTATACAGATAAGACATCGAATATTGCTATTAAAGCAGACTGGTCAAATGGAAAAGTCGGTATGACAGGCCTGTCATGGGCAGGAACAACTACTTTTGGAGTGGCTGCGACAGGAGTCGAAGGCTTAAAGACTATCGTCCCTGCAGCTGGAATCGCAAGTTGGTATGATTATTACAACAGTCAAGGAACGACCTTTAACGTCGGTCCTTATAGAGATTTGTCTCATTTGTCTGTCTATGTATCCAATCGGATTCTAGATCCGGCTGATTGGAACAAGATTAAAGAGGACTATGCCCGCTACATTACTCAGTTGAATCGCGACCAACATAAACATGGCTATAATTATAGCGACATCTGGAAAAATCGCGATTATACCCTTCATCCAGAAAAATTCAAGGCCAGTGCCCTAGTCATGCATGGGCTAAATGATGATAATGTCAGAACCAAACACTTTGACCTGATGTATCAAACTTTGAAGAAGGCTGGGCAACCTGTGAAGCTCTACCTCTATCAAGGAGATCATATTTATCCTGTCAATAAACGCTTCGGAATTAAAGAGGGCCAACAAAGTGTTAGTGACCTTCTCAATCTTTGGTTTAGTCACTACCTATATGATGCAGAAAATCAGGTAGAGTCTTTACCAGAAGTAACCGTGTCTAATAACTACGATCCATCTAAGTGGGAACACTATTCTAGCTGGGAGTCTAGCAATCAATTGACCCTGAAGACCCTTTCTAGACGAGAAGAAGAAACCATTGATAATGATTACTATGGGGCAGGAATGGATTGGACCAATCGGGATTCTCATACCACCAAGCAATCGTCTACTGCCAATGCTTTGTTTGCAGCTGAGGCCACCGAAGATGTGACTATTAAAGGGCATATTCCCGTCCATTTCCAAGCTGCCTTAGCCAAGCTAACCAATCAAAAGATCAAAGACTACCAAGTCAATGTGCAACTGGTCGATCTCTCCGATGAGGAATTTGATGTCGCTTCCAATAAGATTACTTATGATGAAGCTGGCTATAAATACCAAGAAATGCCTCTTAACACGCTTTCTGAATCAGGCTACTGGATGGGAAGCAATCTAAAAAATATTGCCAACAAACAATTTGGAACCATTAAAACCAAGTATAAGGTCATCTCTTCTGGTTGGATCAACCTAGCCAATCCTGATGCAGGCTATGCCTCCGCTAGCTCAAGTAGTAGCATCGATCCCAAGCTCGGAGAGTTTCGGAACTACACCGTCTATCTACAACCAAATCTTTACACGGTTAAGAAGGGGCATAAACTGGGCTTAGTCTTTACCACCTTTGATAGTAACTATGTATGGACGGATGATCCGTATTCCTATCGTTTGAAAACACGGTCCATCGTAGCAGAAATACCAACTGTTCAAAAAAGTAGTCTTCGCTATGCTTGGTATGTTCCAAATGAGAAGGATGAGGCTTATCAGGTCCTTCCACTGGTTGAAGAACCCCTACCAGAATATCCACTGGATACCCTCGTGCCTACTGTGGATCAGAAAGAGCAGACACCAAACAAGGATTATACACCATACGAGTCAGGTTCATTAGCAGTTGAGCCTAGCAAGAAGAATACGCTGGTACCACTAGCTGTTAACTACCAACAAGAAACATCAGAGACGGTGGATGAAAATCTCCCTCAAGTAAGCAGTACTCGTAAGGAAGGACTTTATTTGCCGCAAACTGGAATGACCACCAACTTTGAAGTCACTTCAAGTGTGTTGGGAATCGTTCTTTTAGTCGGAATGGGAATCGTCCAACTAAAAGAAAGAGAAAATTAATCACATAGATTGAATCACCAGCTTTCCTATTTTTTAGGGGAGCTGATTTTTAGTAGTTTGCGTACTTCTAAGCATTGTCCTGAACTAGAAAAAAAGCCTTAAATATAGTATAATGAAGTGATATGCTTAGAAGGGAATGTAGAAGTATTGAGAACTTCAGAATTGCTAATTATTATTCCTGCTTATAATGAAAGTGGTAATATAGAAAAAACAATCAAGATGATTGAGGAACATACGCCAGAATTTGACTATGTCATTATCAATGATTGTTCTACAGACAATACTCTGGAAATTTGTAAAAGGAATCAATTTAATGTCATTGATTTACCCATCAATTTAGGAATTGGTGGTGCTGTACAAACAGGATATCAATATGCAGTTAGACACAGCTACCAATACGCTGTCCAAGTAGACGGAGACGGCCAACACAATCCTGAATTTATTAAAAAAATGTTAGAAGTTCTTCAAGAACAAAAAGTCAACATGGTGATTGGTTCTCGTTTCATTGAAAATCAAGGTTTCCAATCCTCATTCGCGCGGCGGATTGGAATTTCATTTTTTGAAAAATTAATCAAGGTTTTGACGGGTCAAAAGGTAACAGATCCAACTTCTGGTTTACGAGTTGCTGACCGAAAAGTGATTGAGGAATTCGCCAAGCAATATCCAAGTGATTATCCAGAACCAGAGACGATTGTGTCCCTGTTAACCTCAGGATACTCAGTTGCAGAAGTGCCTGTATTGATGAACGAACGAGAGCACGGGGAATCATCTATCACATTAAGCAAATCTGTTTACTATATGATTAAAGTAACTATGGCAATGTTATTGGCTAGAATTGGTGGAGGATATAAGAAATAAAATGCTAAATATTTGGTTGACAATTATTGTAATTATTTTTATGGTTTATATTCTGAGACTAGTTGCAAAGAAACTCGTTGAAATGAGAAATGTTATTTCTTGGCTCATTCTTTGCTTACTTTCGTTGCCAGTCATTTGGTTTCCTAATTTGATTGGAGCAATATCTGAATTTCTTGGGATTCAGACATTAAGTAACTTTGTTTTTTTATTGAGTACATTTTTATTAATATTTTTAATATTTTCATTAACTCGTACTGTATCAAAGCAATCAGTACAGATTAAGAAATTGTCACAAACAATCGCCTTATTAAGAAGTGAGAATGAAAATGAACAATAAAGCAAATAGGAGTGTCTATTTTTGGAATTTTGCTGGCAATATAGCAGCGGCTGCAGTTTCTATATTGTATTTGATTATTGTCTCTCGATATACTTCCGCAAGTGATGCTGATAATTTTAGTTTGGCTTATGCAATTGGGAATCTCTGGATTGTCATTGGTATGTTTCAAGTAAGAAATTATCAGGCGACTGATTTGAAAGAAACATACTCCTATTTGGAGTATTGGCTAACTAGGGTAATAACAGTTTGTTTGATGTTAGTCACATTATTTCCATATTTACTTTTTAATGGAAATAATGTTGGAAAAGGAAATTTATTTTTAATTATAATCCTAACGGTGCTTTATCGTTCTTGTGATGCTTTTTCTGACTTATTCCAAGGATTGTTTCAGCAACATGAACGTTTAGATATAGCAGGGAAATTAATGGTGCTACGTTATGGTTTGAGCACAATCATTCTCCTAATTAGTTTGTTACTTTTAAATTCTTTAATTTTTTCTTTAATTTGTTTATGCTTATTTAATGTTTTATTTGTTTTTTTAGGTGATTATTTCCAATCCAAACAAATTAGAACGATACCCTTTAATCAGATTTCATATACTACATTTAAGCGTTCAATTAGTATCATGAAAACTTGCCTTCCCTTGTTTGTCAATGGTTTTTTATTAGTGTATGTATTGAATTATCCAAAACAAGTGATTGATAAATTGCTAGTCGAGGGTGTATTACGTGAAGGTGCTCAAAGAGACTTCAGTATTCTATTCATGCCTGTTTTCTTTATGAGTTTATTTGTATTAGCATTAAGACCGTTAATTACTGATTTGGCAAAACAATGGTCAGAAAAAAGATTTCATACGTTTAATGCTATGATTCGAAAGATTTTATTATTGCTTATGATTTTGGGACTGGTAGTATCAATTCTGGCCTATTTGATAGGGATCCCTATTTTGAATATTATAAGTGGTATTGATTTATCAAATTATAGTTTATTGCTTACTATTTTAGTGCTTTCCGGCTTTTTATATTCTATAGCTTCTGTCATAGGTGATTTTTTAATTATATTGAGGAAGCAAGTCTATCTACTCTATGTTTATATCGCAATGGCATTGTTGACAAATCTTCTTACGCCTCTAGCGATGAGAGAATTTGGCTTGTTTGGAGCAGGGCTTAGTTTTGTTATAGTTATGTTATTTTACACACTTGCGAGTTGGATTGTCTTTGTAATTATGAGAAGGAAGGAAATTCAAAAATATGAATCAGTGGAATGATCATACATTTGTAATTTGTGCCTACGGGGATAGCCCTTATTTAGAGGATTGTATAAAATCGTTATTAAGCCAAACCGTAAAAAGTAATATTATTTTGTACACCTCTACTCCAAGTGTATTTATCGAAAGTATTTGTCAAAAATATGCCATTCCGTTTAATACAAGTGTAGGTGGTGGGATTGGGAAAGATTGGAATAATGCCTTATCTTTTGTTACCACTCAATATGCTACGATTGCCCACCAGGATGATTATTATGAACCAACTTATTTAATGGAAATTCAAGACAGGATAAAGAAGCATCAAGATGCTATCATTCTTTATTCTGATTATTTTGAAGAAAAAAATGGAGAGGTCATTAAACCGACTTCAAATCTAAAAATCAAATCATTAATGTTAAAAACAATTTCATTATTCCCTAAAACTAAATGGTGGAGAAATCGTATTCTTGCTTTTGGAAATCCGATTTGTTGCCCTGCTGTAACTTATAATTTAGAATTGGTTAAGGAGTTTAGATTTGATGAGGAATGGAGAGTTAGCCTGGACTGGCTTGCTTGGTATCATTTAGCTAAATATGATGGCAGATTTGTATATGTTCCAAAAAAATTAATGTGCCATCGTATTCATGAAGATTCTGAAACGAGTAATACCATTAGTGATAATACTCGAACTAAGGAAGATTACATGATGTATAATCTTTTTTGGCCAAAAGGACTAGCGAAATGTTTAAATCGTTTTTATAAAAAGAGTCAGGATACAAATGGTTAAATATTACTCGTTTGAGGTTTGCTAACAACATAAAAGTTCTATTTTCTTGCTTATCTGAAAAACTATGAGTGATGTTTATAAATATAAAGGATAAAATTGTGAAAGAAGCGCCTAAGATTAGTGTTATTATTCCAGTATATAATGCAGAATTATACCTGAAAAGATGTATAGATTCAGTTTTGAACCAAAGTTTTAAATCATATGAAATTATTGCAATTGATGATGGTTCAAAAGATGGTTCGTTCAAAATATTGAATGAATACCAACAATTTTCTACAAATATTAGAATTTTGAGCCGAGAAAATAAAGGTGCGGCATATACTAGAAATGAAGGTATTAAGCTTGCGAAAGGTGAATTCATCATGTTTATTGACAGTGATGATTACATAAACCCAGACTACTTGCAAGTATTTTACGATGAAATCTCAAGAGGGATGGATGATGCAGTTATTGGTGGACTTCAGAGAGTAAACCAAGATGGTAAACAACTATTTTCTATCCAATTGGGTAAAGATAAATGGTCGAAATATAGATCAATTTCACCATGTGCTCGCATCTATAGAAAAAAATTTATAGTAGATAACGAACTTTCTTTTCCAGATATTCCGTTGGCTGAGGATTTATTATTCAGTTTAACCGTATATACAAAATCTAATAATATTAGAACCATACCATATTGTGGATATAATTGGTTTTACAATGAGAATAGTGCATCTAATACATTAAATAAGGGTTTTAATCCAAAATTAGATATCAAGAATGTTCTTGATAAGATAGCAGGGATTATCCCAAATGATTTTTCTGAAACTAAATTAATTAAATTCTTTATAAAAAAATTTACTCTTTATTGGTTATTGGACGGTGGGAGACATTCCACAAGTGAAGAGTTTTTACGTCAATATAAAGAAATTAATGACTGGATCAGGATAAATGGAATGAAGTCCATACTTTCTGTTTTTAATCGAGAAATTAGAGATGAGAGATTGATGGTTAAATTAGCTATCTTTACAATGAACTTGATTGAAAAAGTCGGTTTATTAAAACTGTTTGCAAAACTGTATTGTAAAGGATAGTTAGAGAATTTATAGTTTACCGATAAGATAGTAGCAAATGTTAATAGGAGCAATGAATGGTTATATCAGTTGTAGTCCCGTGTTTTAATGAAGAAGAATCGATTCCATTGTTTTATGAAAAAATGGAAAGGGTTCGGACCTCCATGGGGGAAGAATTTGAATTTATTTTTATTAATGATGGGTCTTCTGATAAAACGTTAGACGTTTTACGTGAACTCAATCTCTTGAATCCTTGTGCCCATTATCTTTCTTTTTCACGGAACTTTGGGAAGGAAGCTGCACTCTATGCTGGCCTCCAACACGCTACAGGAGATTACGTAACGGTCATGGATGTGGACTTACAAGATCCGCCAGAGTTATTGATCGAAATGAAGCAGAGGTTGGATCAACAGCCCAATTTGGACTGCGTCGGAACCCGTCGGGTAACCCGTGATGGGGAACCGCCAATTCGATCCTTCTTTGCACGGATGTTTTATAAATTGATCAATCATATCAGCCAAGTTGAAATGGTTGACGGGGCGCGTGATTTTCGTTTGATGCGTCGTCCCATGGTCGATGCCATTCTTAAACTATCTGAGTACAATCGGTTCTCTAAGGGGATTTTCGCCTGGGTTGGATTTGAGACAGAATACCTAGAATATAAAAATGTAGAGCGCGTGGCAGGAGAGACTTCATGGAATTTTTGGTCCCTCTTCAAATACTCGATCGAAGGGATTGTAAACTTCTCAGACGCCCCACTAAATATTGCCTTTATTGGTGGACTGTTATCTTGGGTGTTAGCCTTTGTCATGATGGTTCTGATTGTGATCCGGACCTTAGTATTTGGAGATCCAACTTCTGGATGGCCATCCCTCATGACGGTGATTCTCTTTCTTGGAGGATTCCAATTGCTAACCATCGGAATATTAGGTAAATATATTGGAAAAATATTTATGGAAACCAAGAAACGTCCAATCTATGTCATCAAGGAGAAAAGCAAGTAAAAAGCAGAAAACTTCTGCTTTTTTTGCTATAATGATAGGGAAAAAGCATTTGAAAGGAAATTACTATGATTTTAATTACAGGTGCAAATGGTCAACTTGGAACGGAGCTTCGCCATTTGTTAGATGAACGAAATGAAGAATATGTAGCTGTTGATGTAGCTGAAATGGACATCACAAATGCAGAGAAAGTAGATGAGGTTTTTGCGCAAGTGAAGCCAACTCTAATCTATCACTGTGCTGCCTATACAGCCGTTGATGCTGCTGAAGATGAAGGGAAAGAGTTGGACTATGCTATCAACGTGACTGGTACGGAAAATGTAGCGAAAGCGTCTGAAAAACATGGGGCAACCCTAGTCTATATTTCTACGGACTATGTGTTTGATGGGAATAAGCCAGTTGGGCAAGAATGGGAAGTAGACGATCAACCAGATCCCCAAACAGAGTACGGTCGTACAAAACGCATGGGAGAAGAATTGGTTGAGAAGCATGTTTCTAACTTCTACATCATCCGTACAGCTTGGGTCTTTGGAAATTATGGTAAAAACTTCGTCTTTACGATGCGAAACCTAGCCAAGACTCATAAGACTTTGACTGTTGTTAATGATCAACATGGCCGTCCAACTTGGACACGTACTTTAGCAGAATTTATGACCTATTTGGCTGAAAACCGTAAAGAATATGGTTATTACCACTTATCAAATGATGCAGAAGGAGACACAACTTGGTATGACTTTGCAGTTGAGATCCTCAAAGATACTGATGTTGAAGTGAAACCAGTGGATTCTAGCCAATTCCCAGCTAAGGCTAAACGCCCACTTAACTCAACGATGAGTTTAGCAAAAGCGAAAGCTACAGGATTCGTCATTCCAAGCTGGAAGGATGCCTTGAAAGAGTTCTATAAACAAGAAGTGAAATAAGTGTAAAGAGAAGCGGCCCTAGGGTCGCTTTTCTGTTTGAATTAGGCAAAAAGCCTAGAAAATGGTATAATTGAATAGACTGTAAATTGTTAGAAAGGGAATATTATGCAACACGTTTTTATTATCGGAAGTCGTGGGCTTCCGGCTCAATATGGCGGTTTTGAGACTTTTGTGGACCAATTGGTCTCCCATCAAGTGTCTTCGGAAATCCAGTACCATGTTGCTTGCCTTTCTAATGATCAAGCTTATCATCATTTTGACTATAAGGGTGTCGATTGTTTCACGATCAAAGCACCAAAGCTTGGGCCAGCGCGTGTCATTGCCTATGATATGATGGCCATCAACTATGCCTTGAAGGTCATTAAGAAGCAGGGAATTGCACAGCCGATTTTTTATGTTTTGGGCAATACAATTGGGGCCTTTGTGGCACCCTTTGCGCGTAAGATTCATAAAATGGGTGGGAAATTCTATATCAATCCAGATGGACTGGAGTGGAAGCGGGCCAAGTGGGCCAAACCGATCCAAGCCTATCTCAAGTATTCTGAAAAGATCATGACGCGCCATGCGGATTTGGTGATTTCTGACAATCCTGGTATCGATTCCTATATTAAGGAAGCCTACCCTTGGTCCAAGACGACCTATGTTGCCTATGGGACGGACTTATCTCCGACCAGCCTGACCAGTCAGGATAGGAAGGTCAGAGAACTCTATCACAAGTGGCAGACACAAGAGAAAAACTATTACTTGATTTTGGGTCGCTTTGTCCCAGAAAATAATTATGAGACAGCCATTCGTGAATTCATTGCCTCTTCTACCAAGCGGGATTTAGTCATCATTTGTAATCATGAAGGCAATCCCTATTTTGAAGAGCTTCGAACTCGAACCGGCTTTGATCAGGATCCACGTGTAAAATTCGTAGGAACGGTCTACGATCAAGACCTGTTGAAGTATATTCGTAAAGAAGCCTTTGCCTATATTCATGGTCATGAAGTGGGAGGAACCAATCCAGGTCTCCTAGAGGCTCTCGCTCAGACGGATCTGAATTTGGTTTTAGGTGTTTCCTTTAACCAAACGGTTGCAAAGGATACAGCCCAATATTGGACCAAAGAAACTGGGAATTTGGCTCATTTGATTGACCAGGTTGATTCTTTAGAGGATGTATCTAAATGGGGTCAATTAGCCAAAGCCAACATGAAGCAAAACTTTACCTGGGAAAAAATTGTAGGTGAGTACGAGGAATTATTCTTATCATGAAAGTAAATATCTTGTTGTCCACCTACAATGGTGAGCAGTATCTAAAAGAGCAAGTCAAAAGTATCCAAGACCAGACTTATCCAGACTGGCAACTCTTGATCCGGGATGATGGGTCAAGAGATGGTACGGTGGAAATCATTCAAGAGCTGGTAGCTCAGGATGAGCGCATCCGCTTTATCAATCAAGGAGCCACCGAAAATCTGGGTGTCATCAAGAGTTTTCACACACTCTTAAAATATGAAAAGGCTGATCTTTATTGCTTCAGTGACCAAGACGATGTCTGGCTTCCTGAAAAGATTGCCCTACAAGTGGAAGAAGCAGAGAAACATCCGCAAGAGGAGCCTTTGCTAGTCTACACAGATTTAAAAGTGGTTGATGAAAACTTGAATGTGCAACATGAAAGTATGATTCGCACCCAGTCTGATCATGCTAATACGGAACTGATTCAAGAATTGACGGAAAATACGGTAACTGGTGGAGTAGCCATGATTAACCATGCCCTGGCTGACTTATGGACAGGTCAGGAACAACATGCGCTTCTCATGCATGATTGGTACCTAGCATTGTTGGCAGCTGCCTTTGGGAAGCTCATCTATATCGATCAACCGACAGAGTTGTACCGTCAGCACAGTAGCAACGTTCTAGGAGCTCGAACCCTAAGAAAACGGGTTAAAAACTGGGTTCGCCCTCATATTTTGTTTTCTAAATATTGGAATCTCATCGAGTCCAGTCAAGAACAAGCAAAAAATTTATTGGATCTGCTAGTCAGTCCCCAAAATAAAGAAATTATTGAAAACTTTGTGACCATCATGGACGTACCACTAAGAGAACGTTTGAGACGACTTCGTCAGTATGGTTACCGTAAGAACCGAGCTTTTCACACCTTTGTGTTTACTAGCTTGATTCTGACAAAGTTTGCATATCGAGGTAAAAAATAATGTTTGACGTTTTTAGTCAGAAAAATCGAATTTTATTACGAGAGTTAATTAAAACAGACTTTAAATTACGCTACCAAGGATCAGCAATTGGTTATCTTTGGTCGATTTTAAAGCCCTTGATGACATTTAGTATTATGTATATTGTCTTCATCCGATTTTTACGCTTGGGTGGAGATGTACCCCATTTCCCAGTTGCCCTTTTGTTGGCAAATGTAGTCTGGGGCTTCTTCTCAGAAGCGACCTCCATGGGGATGGTGTCGATCGTTAGTCGAGGCGACCTGTTACGAAAGTTGAACTTCTCCAAACACATCATTGTCTTGTCCGCAATTTCAGGAGCAGCGATTAACTTTGTCATTAACCTGGTTGTGGTCTTGATTTTTTCATTCTTTAATGGGGTGACATTTTCTTGGACAGCCTTGATGGTCATTCCGCTATTCTTTGAGTTATTCTTGATGGCGACAGGATGTGCATTGATCTTAGGGACATTTTTTGTCCGTTTCCGTGACCTAGGTCAAGTTTGGGAAGTGCTCTTGCAAGCTGGTTTGTACGCAACGCCAATTATCTACCCGATTACCTTTATCGCAGATCGCAATCCATGGGCTGCTAAGTTGGTCATGATGAATCCCTTGGCTCAAATTATTCAAGACATGCGTTATTTCTTGATTGATAAGGCAAACACCCCAGTCTGGCTTTTGGTGGAGAATAAGTTCTTGGTACTGATTCCTTATGTCTTGCCAATTCTTATTTTTATTGCTGGCTTTGCTTACTTTAACAAACATGCTAAGAAATTTGCGGAGATTCTCTAATGACAGATAAACAAATTGCAGTAAAAGTAGACCATGTCAGCAAGTACTTTAAGTTGCCAACAGAGGCAACTAACAGTCTTCGGACGGCTATGGTTAATCGCTTCAAAGGCATTAAAGGGTACAAAGAACAGCACGTTCTTAAGGATATTTCTTTTGAAGTAGAAAAAGGAGACTTTTTCGGGATCCTCGGAAGAAATGGTTCTGGAAAATCAACCCTCTTAAAAATCATTTCAGAAATCTATGTGCCGGAAAAAGGTTCCGTCACCATCGATGGGAAGTTGGTATCCTTTATCGAGCTTGGCGTCGGTTTTAACCCTGAACTGACCGGTCGAGAAAATGTCTATATGAACGGGGCCATGCTAGGCTTCTCAACAGCTGAAATTGATGCCATGTATGATGACATCGTAGACTTTGCTGAGTTGCATGACTTCATGAACCAAAAACTCAAGAACTACTCATCAGGGATGCAGGTTCGTCTAGCTTTTTCGGTTGCGATCAAGGCCCAAGGTGATATCTTGATTTTGGACGAGGTCCTAGCAGTAGGAGACGAAGCCTTCCAGCGCAAGTGTAATGATTACTTCCAAGAACGGAAGAAATCAGGGAAAACCACTATCCTAGTTACCCATGATATGGGAGCCGTCAAGAAATATTGTAACAAGGCTGTTTTGATTGAAAATGGTTTAGTGAAGGCAATTGGGAGTCCTGAAAATGTAGCCAATCAGTATAGTTTCGATAATACAGCCCCTTTGCAACAGGGAGGAGAAGCTGGTGGAGCGGGTAAGCCCAATCAGGAAGAACAGGTTTTGGTTGAAAACTTTCAGCTTCAACTGTTAAGTTCCAACAAGTTACGTCCCCAAGATGCAATTCAGTTTCAGATTGATTTCGATGTTCGTGAAGATATTCAAACCTATATCGCACTGTCTTTAACAGATATCGATCGGAATATTTGGATCTACAATGATAATTCTATGGATCAGCTGATGAGTGGGGCTGGACATAAAACAGTTCACTACACTTGTTCCCTTCCAACGGTGAATGACTTGAAAATGAAATTAGAAGTGACAGTAAGGGATGCTGAAGGGCAGATGCTGGCCTTTTCAGATGCTACGCAAACCCCACTAATTTTTATCAATCGAGATGATATAGCTTTGGATGATAAATCAGCAATGGATGCAGCAAGTGGCTTAATCCAACGCAATGGAACATGGTCAATGACTGACTAGACTGAGGGAGATATGGAAACGACGCCTTTTGTTTCGATTATTTGTACAGTTTTTAATAAAGAACCCTGGCTAAAGAAGACAATCGATAGCTTCCTAGCGCAACAAACAGAGTTTGCTATTGAGATTATCTTGGTGGACGACGCTTCAAGCGATGGATCTCGCTCCATTATTCAGGACTATCAAGAAAACTACCCTAATCTGATTCGTGCTTTTTATCAGGATGAAAATCAGGGAATCGCCAAAACCTGGGTAGCTATCTGTAAGGAAGCGCGTGGGTACTACATTGCTCGCTGTGACGGAGATGATTTTTGGATAGATCCTTTAAAACTTCAGAAGCAAGTAAACTTATTGGCCAGTAAGCCAGACTGCAAATGGTCCAATACTGATTTTGATATCTATGATGATCATGGCAATTTTGTTTCTAAGGCTGGCTTTGCCAATCAGACGATTCCGTTAGCAGATACCTACGAAAAAATGCTTGCCACTAGAGGTTTTACCATGGCATCGACCTGGTTAGTAGATAGAGACTTGATGTTAGAAGTGAACCAAGAATTAGATCTCACGACATCAGACGATACCTTCAATCTACAACTGGAGCTCTTTCAACGGACTTCTTTGGCTTATCTGAATGAAGCAACGGTCGCCTATACTATAAACCAAGGATCGGATTCTCGTCCAACTGATTTTAAAAAATTAGAACGACGATTTCATAAGTTGTTGAAAACACAACTTGAGTATCTTGATAAATATCCAAATTCCGATTTTAAAGAGATGACGAAGATTCTTTTAGATCGTAATAATACGTATGAAATTCGTCTTTCCAAACCAATGGATTCTCTTTCACACATTGGGATGGAATCTGTTACGATTTATTTGGGAGATGAAGAAAACACCTATTCGGAAGATCGTACCTTGACCAAACTGCTTCAAAAAGAAGATTGCCTGACAATCGAAATTCCGAAGGGAACTTCTGTTATTCGAGTTGATCTTTCGGAAAATCCTAGTTATTACTCTGATGTTGAATTGAGAGATTCTAACGGAAAGGTTTGCTCGCCAGTTTATAGTAATGGTATCGTTACAGATAATTTGTTTCTTTTTTGTGAACCAGATCCTCAATTGATTTATGAAGTTGAAGAAGAAGGTGTGTATCAACTGAGCTATAAAATGATTTCTATAGATAATCCCTCTGCACCGGATTATATTGGAAAAGTTTTTGCTGCCGAAATGTTAGATTGTCAAAATAGTTTGAAAAATATTGAGGCAGAGTTACAAGCTACGAAAGAAGCATATAATACAGTCATCCATTCTCGCCGTTGGACCATTCCAACAAAGATCTTGAAATTCTTAAGAATAAGGAAATAATATGCAACATTTACTTTTATATGTTCACTACAATAAGTTTAATTTTATTAGTGGGCATGTACTCTACCAATTAGAAAAAATTCGTCCCTTGTATTCACGGGTGGTCTTTATCTCTAATAGTCAGCTACCAGAAGATGTGAAGGATCATTTGTCTTCCCAACAGTTGGTGGATGATATTCTTGAGCGCCAAAATAGTGGCTTTGACTTCGCTGCTTGGCGGGATGGAATGAAGACAGTCGGCTTTGATCAACTGTCTCACTTTGATTCTGTTACCCTCATGAATGATACCTGCTTTGGACCGCTTTGGGATTTAGAATCAATTTATCAGCAGTTTGAAAATGACCCTGAAGTAGATTTTTGGGGAATGACCAATTACCGGAAAGACAAGGATTTTAACGAACATATTCAGAGTTATTATCTCTGTTTTAAAAAACAGGTTATTGAATCAAGTACTTTCCATGAGTTTTGGCAGGGCGTTCAAGACTTTACCAATGTCCAAGATGTGATCGATAACTACGAGACTAAGGTCACAACGAATTTCCTGGATGCTGGTTTTCGCTATAAAACTGTCTTTGATACCATCCATGAAGATACAACTGGGATGCTCTATCCAGACTTTTCTTACTACAATCCTACAGTGATTCTTAAACATAAGGTTCCTTTCATCAAAGTCAAAACCATTGCAAACAATGAAGGAATCATGCCTTATATTTTTGATGAATTGGAGCGTGTATCGGACTATCCATTGGATTTGATTCTTAACCACATGTCTATGATTGACCGTCCGGACTATCCTTATCTCTTATCCCGTAAGTATTTGAAGGATCAAGACTTAGGAGACACATTTGATAAAAAAGTTGCGGTTCATCTCCATGTCTTTTATGTGGACCTCTTAGAAGAATTTCTAGATGCTTTCCAAGCTTTTCATTTTGCTTATGACTTGTGGATTACGACAGATGTAGAAGAGAAGAAACAGGCTATTGAGGAGATTCTTTCTAATCGGGCCCAAGTTGCGACAGTCGTGGTGACTGGAAACATTGGACGAGATGTGTTACCAATGTTGCTCTTAAAAGAGCAACTCTCTCACTATGATTATGTCGGCCATTTTCATACCAAGAAATCCAAAGAAGCAGATTTCTGGGCTGGTGAATCTTGGCGGAAAGAATTGATTGATATGTTGGTTAAACCGGCAGATAAAATCCTTGCCAATATGGAAGCCAATCCAAAAGTTGGAATCACCATCGCAGATATTCCAACCTTCTTCCGATACAATCGAATAGTGGTTGCCTGGAATGAAGTTCTCATTTCACCAGAGATGAACAAGCTCTGGCAACGGATGGGAGCGACCAAGACAATTGATTTCAAAAATCTCAATACTTTTGTTATGAGCTATGGCACCTTTGTTTGGTTTAAGTATGATGCTTTGAAACCACTCTTTGATTTGAATTTGAAAGCAGCAGATGTTCCAGCTGAACCTCTTCCTCAAAATTCGATCCTTCATGCGATTGAACGCTTATTAGTCTACATTGCCTGGGATCAAAAATATGACTTTAGGATTTCCCAAAATCCACACGTTCTCACACCATTTATCGATAATAAGCAGTTGAACAATCGAGAGGATCTCCAACCACATACCTTCGTGGACTTTAATCAAATCGGTGGGATTAAAGGAGCCTTAAAGTATATCGTGATTGGGCCAGCAAGAGCAATAAAATATATTATGTTGAGACTTCTCAAGAGAAAGTAGAGGAAATCTTGTGAGTTTATTTGATAAAGAAAAGTTAAGAAATATTATCATTGCAATCGTCTTAATCTTGTTCTCAAGGATTTTTTTGACCAGTTTATTTGAATTTACTTTGAATAAGAAAGTGTTAATTCTAATAATAGCATCAGTTATCTATCTGTTGCTGTTTAATTCAAAAGACTCTGATAAATTACCACGGAATGCGTTTCTGTTAATAGTTATATTTGGTAGTTTTATTTCTGTTGTCAAGCCAGTTCAATATGGATTGGATGAAGAGTCGCACTTGCCAAACGTCATTAGTATAACAGATAGTCCGATTTTTAAGTATTCGGATGAAAAGCTAGAAGACTATGATTCTGTATTTGGTTACGATGCTTTAAGAAACCCTGGGAAAAAATCCTCACAGTACTGGTATAGTGTAGAACATAAAGATAGTAAAATTAGAGGAACAAGAGTTGGATTTGACAATCCGGCCTTTCTCCCTAATGCTATTGGATGGTCCATCGGTAAACTGATCTCGAAAAAAGTATATGTTTCTTATTATTTAGGAAGAATTTTCGAAGTTATAGCCTTTGCAATTTTAGCTTATCTTGCATTAAAAATCAGTAAGGTATTCAGAGAAGCTATTTATCTTTTTTCTACGTTCCCAGCTGTTTTATATATTATCGCTGGTTACCATTATGATTACTTATATTTTGGAGCTAGTTTAATTGCGTTAGCATTATTAACAAATGTACTCTCTGAGAAAAATAAAGTTGATAAAAAATATGCAATTGCTTTTCAATGTACGACATTACTTTTTGCATTTTCGAAATTTCCTTTTATATTAACCGGAAGTTTGTTGTCTGTTTTACCAAATAGATATTATAAAGATAAAAAAATGAGGTCATTTTCTTCCTTACTATTTCTTTTAAATCTATTTATATCATTTATTTATGTTGGTATTATTAAATTATTCCCTTCTGGAAGTTCAATTTCAGGGGAAGGTCCAGGTCTATTTTATTTCTTAACGCATCCGTTGCCATTGTTACGAACTTTATTCTTAGCACCGCATGGAATTATTAATGATTTTATTTCAGATCCATTAAAGTATGTTTCTGAAAAATCAGCATTTTTAATCGCAGCTTCAATTTTCACTTTCTTTTTCATTCTATTCATTATTATTCTTAGAAATAAGATTGAACTGCCTAAATTCTTTAAATACTACAGTTTGCTTTTACTTTTAGGTACAGCAACCCTAATTATTGTTGCGATTTCTGGAGATCCTCGTGTATATCACACAGGTGATATTGTTGTTGGTGGGGTTCAAGGTCGTTACTATTATTATATTTTAATGTTTCTACCACTTTATTTCGGCACATGGTTCCACAAAAAAGTGGGTATAGCTGATATTGCTCAAAGTGAGGATTCACATTTTGATATATCGTTACAATATGCACTCATCTTTTTGAACATTTTAACGATTAGTATTGGGATTTATACACAAATTCAGGGTTGATTATTATAATTTAAACATCATAGTTATGGGGAGAAAAATGAAGAGAAAAAAGAAGTTTAATTTAAAAGAGTTTCTTATAAGAAACTATCAAAAATTAACGAGAACTCAACTGTATTCCTTTGCTCTCCTCGTCTTATTTCTTGTCATTAATACGTATCTAGTTCAGCATGTGATTGCCGAGAAACTAGGAGCAACGGGTTCCGTTATAGCATTGATTAATCACTGTGGGATTTATTTTGGGCTTGCAACAGTCGTTTTAGTTGCCTTAATATCTCAATATGATTTAAAGCGAATTTTTGCTTTAAAGATTATTGTATCCTATAGTGTCTATTTAATTCTTTCTTATTCAGTTGAAGTTGCCCTTCATATTAATGTACTGAAATATCAGGTATTCGATTTTGCCAAGAATGGTTTTTGGCAGACCAACTCAATTGTTTTTGTATCGGTATTAGTTGCTAGTTCACTCTTATTTTCAACTATTAGACAGTGGTTTGATAACAAGGCTGTTAAAAGAAAAACGAGACCAATTGGAAAACTATTTGAATACTTATTGCATTCTAGTATTTTAACAACTTTTGTTTTAACAGATTCTAAAATTCCTTCAACTCTCTATCGTACGACCTGGTATTTGTTTGATGGCATTGGAAAAACCGGAGGAGGCAAGTATTCCCTGTCGCAATTCTGGTTTGTCGAGTTTAGAATGATTGGTTTCTCTATTCTTTTAACTCTTATCGGATTGTTTTTTGTCAAAGGTCAAATAGACTTAGTTAAAAATAGATCGAGTTTTTCACTGGCTGTTATGACTAGTATTAGTCTAGCTATTCTATCTAACACTGGTGTGCAACTTGGACTTGGAGCAGGAGACTTGCTTGTTGGTTATTCGATTTTTCCAGGTGGAGTCGTATTTCCTATCCTCTGTCTCGTGTTTCTATATATCTCTCTATATGTATTGATCAATAGATATTGGTTTACAACGATTCTAATAGTCTTTAGTAGTGTTTCTTTCGTTGTTGCCAACGCTGTTAAATTCAGTATGAGGGGAGAACCTATTTTACCGAGTGATTTGGTCTGGTTATCTCAACCGTCCGTTTTATTTAGCTTTGTTGATGTCTCCTTTATGCTCATTGTCATAGCAGTTGCTGTTGGTTTATCGGTTACCTATATTCTCGGCAGACGATATATTTACACAGGGAAAATTATACGGTCAACGATAATTCGCTATCTTACACTTTTGGCTCTTGTATTATTTGGTTATAAAGTATATTCTATCTTTGACCAAAAAGAAAATGGCGTAATTTCGGAGAAAGTACCAGTTATCACCTTATTGAATAACTTTCAGGATACGAAATGGCTGGGGAATTCGATTAATGCCAGGTATCGGTCGTTAGCTTTTGTCTGGTTCAATCAATTGACAACAGAAGTCATGATAAAACCGGAGGGATATAGTAAAGAAAAAATGCTTGAGATTGAAAAGAAATACTCTAATCAAGCCTCTGAAATCAATCAAACAAGAAATGAAGTTATCGATCAACAGACCATCATCTATGTTCTAAGTGAGAGTTTTTCGGATCCTAGCAGAATAGAAGGAGTGACAATTTCTAGAAATCCTATCCCAAATATTCAAGATATAAAGTCAAAAGTGACAAGTGGTTTAATGAAATCAGATGGCTACGGCGGTGGTACGGCTAATATGGAATTTCAAACTTTAACAGGTTTACCATTTTATAATATCAGCCCTACCGTCTCTGTTCTATACTCAGATGTTGCTCCGAAAATGCAACCGTTAATTTCGATAAGTGATTCTTTTGCACCTAAAAATAAGGAAATTATCCATTTTGAATCAAAAATTAACTATTCAAGAGATGTTATCTATAATAGACTGGATTTTGATAAGTTTGTAAGTATTGATGACAAAAAGGAATATAATGTAGGATACCAGGAAATTCATGTTAGTGACCAATCAACCTATAATGCAGTCCTAAAAGATTTAAATCCTAAGCAGAGTCAGTTTTTCTCAGTCATTACGATGCAGAATCACGCCCCATTTATTGCAGGGGAACCATCAGATGTAACAGCTTCCGGCAAAGGTTTCTCAGAGGATGTGAATACTCGTTTGACAAATTATTCAAGGTTATTAACGTTTACTGACAAAGCCACCCAAGATTTCCTAGAAAAGCTATCCAAAATCGATAAAAAGATTACAGTTGTTTTTTACGGAGATCATTTGCCTGGTTTATATCCAGAATCTGCCTTTAAGAACTATCCAGAAGGTCAATACCAAACAGACTACTTTATTTGGAGTAATTTCGATGCTCCTAAATTAGACTATCCTTTAGTCAACTCGAGTGATTTCTCTGCTATGGTCTTTGAACAAACCAACTCTAAGGTCTCTCCATACTATGCTCTCTTGACGGAAGTGTTGAAGAAAGCAAGTGTTGACAAAAAAGCTTTGGAAGGAGAAGCGTTGGAAATCGCTGAGGATCTCAAAATGGTTGAATATGATTTGATTAGTGGCAAAGGCTATTTATCAAAAGATTTCTTCAAAGTACCTACTGCCAAAAATTGATTCATGCTTACAAATTTCCTACCGTTTTGATCAGGTTATTTGATAACTTAAATTATTAAAAATAGAACAGGCTTTCCTGTTCTATTTTTGTTGATTTTATGCTAAACTAGTAGGAGGGGGTTCCGCATATGATTAAGATTTTTGGGAAAATCCGATACCATTGGCAGCCTGATTTATCCATGCTGATTACCTATTGGTCATTATCGGTTATACCCGTCTTTATTGGACTAGCTCTAATGTATGAGAGTTCCAGTATCCCGACGGTGGTACTCTTTTCATTCTTTCTCTTTATGGCCTTGCTGGCTGTAGGAGTGCATCGCTATTTTACGATCTACGATGATGGGATTTTACGGATTATAACGGCGAATCCATTAACTCCTATAAAAGTTCCGATTTCATCGATTGAAAAAGTGGAAGTTACAAAGAATTCCATCAAGTTAATTTTCAACGATGGATCAAGAAGTCGGACCTTCTGTATGCGTAAGTGGCCCAAAAAATACTTTATCAATGCCTTAGCCTTGAATGATCATTTTAAGGGTGAGATTGAGTTGACAGATAACTTTATCCATGTGGACTATTATCAACTCTACTATGCAGATAATGAAAAAAGCTCTTAATCTTTGATAAGAGCTCGGGTTGGACAATTTTTAACTGCTTCTTGGATAGAAGCATCGGTAGGAAATTCCTTTTCCAATCGTTCATCCTCAGAGGCGAACTTAACGATGCCATTATCGTGATAGTCAAAAATGTCCGAATATGTTTGGCAAAGGCCACATGCGATACAACGTTCAGGTATTAAGGTTATTTTCATATCTATATTGTAATGATTTTAACAGGAAAACACAAGGAGGAAGTTATGCCGAAAGAGCCATGGGAAGAAGAAATTTATGATGACGGAGAAGAAACATTGAAACGAACAAACAAATTAAATGGGATAAAAGCTGATCGCTTGTTGACCATCTTGGCGATTATTTTCTTTATTATTATTGTAGCGATGGTCTGCTTCTTAGTTTACCTTTCTACAGGTGGAAGCGATAAGAAGAAACAAATGAGCGGTTTCTACAATGGTGAAACAACAGTCGTTGCAGCAAGTAGTGCTCCAGCTGCAGAACAGACAGAGGAAGCAAGTGCAGAAGAATCTGAAGAAGGTACGATTACAGTCCTAGCTGGTGAAGGAGAAGCAGCAATTGCGGCGCGTGCTGGCATTTCGATCGCCGAATTAGAGCAACTGAATCCATCTCACATGTCTACTGGATCATGGTATGCAAATCCAGGAGATGTCGTCAAGATTAAATAAAGGATAAGCTATGAAACAGATTCAAATCGCGATTGATGGCCCTGCATCTAGCGGGAAGTCAACTGTTGCTAAGATTATTGCTAAAAATTTAGGCTACACTTATCTCGATACGGGTGCCATGTATCGCGCAGCGACCTATCTGGCTCTTCGTCATGATCTGACTGAAGCAGATGTTGACCAGTTGGTTGATTTGCTGAACCAATATCCTGTGAGCTTTGGGCGCTCTGAAGACGGGCAGCAATTAGTCTTCGTAGCTGATGTCGATGTGACTCATCCAATTCGTGACAATGAAGTGACCAATAATGTCTCTTGGGTATCTGCCTTGGCTCCTGTCCGTGAGCGCTTGGTAGCCCAGCAACAACAGATTGCTGCTCAAGGTGGGATCGTCATGGACGGTCGTGATATTGGGACGGTTGTCTTACCAGATGCAGAATTGAAGATTTTCCTAGTGGCTTCTGTAGAAGAACGTGCAGTACGTCGCTATAAGGAAAATTTGAGCAAGGGCATTGAAACAGATTTAGAAGTATTGAAAAAAGAAATTGCTGAGCGGGACTACAAAGACAGTCACCGAGAGGTTTCGCCATTGAAACCAGCAGACGATGCCATTCATTTTGATACGACTGGTGTCGGAATTGATCAAGTGGTTGCATTTATTGAAGAAAAAGCAAAAAAAATCCTTGACAATCCATCATAAACTTGATATCATATAAAAGTTGAGAAAAGCAGAAGTGAGAACTTCTCGCCTTGCGACTAACGTTGTCTGGCCCCTACGGATCAAGTTTCAGAAATGAAATATAATCATGTAGTGCGGGTTTGCGTTAGCAAGTCCGCTCTTGTTTTTCTCTAAAATAAAAAAAGAGGTGAAAACCATAGCAAAGCAAGACTTATTCATCAATGATGAAATTCGTGTACGTGAAGTTCGCTTAATCGGTCTTGAGGGCGAACAATTGGGTATCAAACCACTTGGTGAAGCGCAAGCACTTGCGGACGACGCTAATGTGGACTTGGTTCTCATTCAACCTCAAGCTAAACCTCCTGTTGCGAAAATTATGGACTACGGTAAGTTCAAATTTGAGTACCAGAAGAAACAAAAAGAACAACGCAAAAAACAAAGCGTTGTGACCGTGAAAGAAGTTCGTTTGAGCCCAGTTATCGACAAGGGTGATTTCGATACAAAACTTCGCAATGCTCGCAAGTTCCTTGAAAAAGGGAACAAAGTGAAGGTTTCCATTCGCTTTAAGGGTCGTATGATCACCCATAAAGAGATTGGGGCAAAAGTTTTAGCCGATTTCGCTGAAGCAACTCAAGATATTGCTATCATCGAACAACGTGCTAAAATGGATGGTCGTCAAATGTTCATGCAGTTGGCACCAGCAACTGACAAGAAATAATCTGTCAGAAAGTTAAAAAAAGGAGAAAATATCATGCCAAAACAAAAAACACACCGCGCATCAGCTAAACGTTTCAAACGTACAGGTTCTGGTGGACTTAAACGTTTCCGTGCTTACACTTCTCACCGTTTCCACGGAAAAACTAAGAAACAACGTCGTCATCTTCGTAAAGCATCTATGGTGCATTCAGGAGATTTCAAACGTATCAAAGCAATGCTTACTCGCTTGAAATAATCGCGTATTTGTAAGTAAAGAATTCTAGGAAATATTGGAGGAAATATAAATGGCACGTGTTAAAGGTGGCGTTGTATCACGCAAACGTCGTAAACGTATTCTTAAATTAGCTAAAGGTTACTATGGAGCTAAACACATCTTGTTCCGTACTGCAAAAGAACAAGTAATGAACTCTTACTACTATGCATACCGTGACCGTCGTCAAAAGAAACGTGACTTCCGCAAATTGTGGATCACACGTATCAATGCGGCAGCTCGTATGAACGGACTTTCATACTCACAATTGATGCATGGTTTGAAATTGGCTGAGATCGAAGTTAACCGTAAAATGCTTGCTGACTTGGCTGTTAACGATGCAGCAGCTTTCACAGCTCTTGCAGATGCAGCTAAAGCAAAACTTGGTAAATAATTAATAAAGAGATCCGCATGGATCTCTTTTTCTTTGAGTGAACGAATCGGCTGTGACAGTGTTATCTTTTTTTCTTGCTGATTTCGTGCTATAATGAAAAAAATTTAGAATGTTCATGAAGGAGGACAAGACTGTGGGACATAAACGATTAGCTTGGGATGAGTATTTTGCAGCACAGGCTTTGTTAATATCAAATCGAGCAACTTGTAAGCGAGCCAAGGTGGGTGCTGTATTGGTCAAGGATCATAAGGTGGTTGCGACGGGTTACAATGGCTCTGTCTCTGGTACGGAGCATTGCTTGGATCATGACTGCCTCATGGTGGAGGGACACTGTGTTCGGACCCTCCATGCAGAGGTCAATGCCATTTTACAGGGAGCGGAACGGGGGATTCCCAAAGGTTTCACAGCCTATGTGACCCATTTCCCTTGCCTCAACTGTACCAAGCAGCTGCTTCAAGTAGGCTGCAAGCGGGTAGTTTATATCCATCAATACCGCATCGATGAATATGCTCAGTATCTCTATCGTGAAAAAGAAGTAGAGCTAGTCCATCTTCCATTGGAAGTGGTCAAAGAAGCTATTGCAGAGGCAGACTTTATTTAAGAATGGATTGCTGTCTCACTACCTACAATTATATTGAAAGCTTATTTTTGAGTTCACGCTTCACTGATTCGTCTAGAGGGAGGAGATTGTGATGAACCGTAAAATTTGCTACCTCATTCTCTTACTAGTCCAGATTCTTGAGGCTCTTTTTCAAGTATTTATGCTCTTATCCGGAGAGCCTGGAAACGGAGAGAATCCCCCTATTATCTGGTTGTCAATCATTCAGATTCTTTTATGGATGGCTATTCAAGTCTTTCTCACAGTTAAAATCTGGAAAGACCAGGAGAAGGCGGAGGGGCTTCTTCTTTATGCTCTCTTCCTCGTCCTCAGCATCTTTTGGCCACAAGAGGTTCCCATTGCTTTGTTTGGTACTGAGGTTGTGATGAGACTTTCTCAACTTCCAACCTTAGCGATTGTCCTGATCATGATCAATAAGGTGGAGTGGCCTCGTCTTCGTTCTTTAGTTGGTCAGGAAGGGACTTGGTATCCAATCGTTCCGTTGGTTTCCTTGGGGATCAGTATCTTACAATTGGTCGATAGGATTCCTGTTGTCTTACGCTTGTGGAATATATTGGATCATTCAAAATCTGACATTTACTGGAGATTATTTGAAGGAGTGGACCAAGAAGTCCTGCTTGTCATCTTGTTGTCCAGTTTCTTCGTCATTAAGAGTCAGAAGGTCCTATTTGTGCTCAGTTGCCTTTATGCTTGTTACTATCTCCCTTCTGTCACGCTAGACCTACTCGTTTTAAAGACGACTTCACCCATTCCTTTTTACCATTCTGTCATTTCCCTTTATCTGGTATATAGACAGAAGGAAAGCTTGCAGAAGCTGCTTGGGACGCGGTCAAGTGTCTATACTGACAAAGATGGTGCTGCAAGTGGAGATGAAGAAGAGTCAGCTGAGCGGTTAGAAAGTCAATGGGGATCGGATGAGGTAATCTCCGGAAATAAGGAATCTTCGTCCTTATTATCCGATTTGCTTTCTTACCCAAAACGATTTGGCTATCCTAATGTATTCGTCTTGATGAAAGAAAAATTAGTTATCGCTCCCCTTGTTATGTTATTTGGGAACCAATCGAGTGATAATGGTGAAGGAGTAGTAACAAAGGGGTTAGAGACTGGGCAAGAAAGGCCTACAGTGGACGTGACTTTGGAGCAAGACGACAATAGCAATCAGTCGTTTGAGAACTCTAGACAGCCTGTTAACGGGGTCTTAACCAATAAAGGAAATGCATCGTCTCTTTATTCGTATCTTTTTGCTCTTCCCAAATGGCTAGGTCTTACTTATTACGGCTTGGGTATCATCGGACTCTTCCTGACCGGCCCTTTTGCCTTCATCCTTTTTTATGCAACGGGTATCCATTTGGTTTTATTCACAATCGGCTTTGTCTCAAGCCAGTTCGCTTTGGCGATAGAATCTCGACTTCTCTGGGCTTCGGCAAGTATTTTCTATGGTCTATCAGCTGTTTATGGATTGCTCTGGCCTCTACAGATCCTCTCTGTCTGTTTAACCATCGATGTCCTATTAGGTATATGCTTTTGGAGGAAACGACTAGATGCCACAAGTGGAAAATAGTTTTTGACAAGAAAAAGAGGCTGGGACAAAAGTCCTAGCCTCTCAATTGTCTTTGGATTGTCGAGCAAGACGCAGTGGTTGAGTGGGCTCTACTACGCTGATTTCATCAGCTTTTACAGCCCTACTCAACTGTGCGGAGGTGGGACGACGAAATCGAATTCTAACGAATTACCGATTTCTGTCCCACTCTCTTATTTGTTATTTCACTTCGCCACCTTCAACAACGAGGTCATCTGCTTTTGCAGCATCGCCGTAGGTTGGGTGAAGAGTTTTCTCGTAAGCTTTGTGGAAGAAGTTTTCTTTTCCAAGCTTTTGAATGTCATCGTTAATGAAATCGAGGAGTTCTTTGTTTCCTTTTTGAACCGCTGGTGCGATAGTATCTGGATCACCAAGTGATGTAATTCCAACTTCGTATCCTTTGTTTTCAAGAGCCCAAGCAAGGACTTCTGTGTTGTCTGTTGAGAAGGCATCGCCACGTCCATCTAGAAGAGCTTGATAGGCATCGCTGTATTGGTCATATTTTTGAAGTTTTACTTCTGGATGGTTCTTTTCGAAGTAGGTTTCAGCAGTAGTTCCCTTGGTTACGATCAAGGTTTTTCCTTCCAATTGTTTCACATCTGTGATGACCTTATCTTTAGGAGATACCACACCGAGTGAAACCTTCATGTAAGGAAGGGCGAAGTCTACTTGTTTCTTCCGCTCATCTGTTACGGTGAAGTTGGCTAAGGTGATATCCACTTTATTAGAGATCAGGTATTCCGCACGGTTAGCCGCATCCACTGATACATATTTCGGTTTGACACCAAGGTCTTTAGCTAATTGGTTTCCTAGTTCGATATCGTAACCTTGGTAGGATCCATCATTATCAACATAACCAAAAGGTTTTTTGTCTCCAAAGACTGCGATACGAAGCTCGCCACTTTTCTTGATTTCTTCAATAGTACGTGCTTTAGAGCCGGTAGAAGAAGATGATGACTTGCTAGAGCCACATGCAGTGATAAAGAGCAAAGCGAGAGCGAAGGTAAAAAGAACTAAAATTGGTTTAATGAATTTCATAAAAATCTCCTTTATAGATATGAGCCAAATTGGCTAAAGTCAAATACATTTAAAAATTCTTGTGCTCGTTGGGTTTGTGGGTTGGTAAAGAAGGAGTGAGCACTTCCTTCTTCGGCAATTTTGCCCTGATCCAAGAAAATGATTCGATCGGCAATAGCTTGTGCGAACTGTAACTCGTGGGTCACCAGAATCATGGTCCGTCCTTCTTGAGCCAGGTCGTTGATGAGTTCTAGGACTTCCCGCACCATCTCAGGGTCTAGAGAGGCTGTCACCTCATCGAAGAGGATAATTTCTGGATGCATGAGGAGGGAGCGGACGATGGCTACCCGTTGCTTCTGTCCACCAGACAACTGCCTTGCGTAGCTATGTTTCTTCTCCAAGAGACCGACCCGTTCCAGTAACTCTTCTGCTTCCTTGATGACTTCCTCTTTAGCTCGTCCTTGAGCTTTTGTAGGACCAAGAATCAAGTTTTGGAGGACGTCTAAATGGGGGAAGAGTTCATAACTTTGGAAGACCATCCCAATCTTTTGGCGGACCAGGTGGAAGTCTTTTTGGTTTTTTGTAATGGATTGACCATCCAAGAGGATATCGCCAGCTTGGATAGTTTCTAAGCCATTGATACAACGAAGGAGGGTACTCTTACCACAACCAGAAGGCCCCAAGATCACCACGACCTCCCCTTTTTGAACCTTGAGGGAAAGCCCTTGGAGGATAGGAGTGTCTCCAAAGGATTTTTTTAGGTACTTGATTTCTAAAATGGTTTCAGACATATTAATTCCTCCAGTGGTTTTCTAACTGTCCTGCTAATTTGGAAATAGGGAAGCAGACAATAAAGTACAAGACTAAAATGGTTCCATAAATCCAAAAAGAAGCGGTTGGGATGGTCAGGCGGTTGCTATCGATGATTTGTTGGCCGACCTTGGTAACTTCTACAACCCCGATGAGGACCACTAAGGAGGTTGTCTTTATCATACGGGTAATCAGGTTAATAGCTTGCGGAAGCAAGCGTCTGAGAACCTGTGGGATGATGATGTAGCGGTATAGTTGGACCTTGCTTAATCCTAAGGCTTGTCCACTTTCAAACTGGTGTTTTGGAAGAGAAGTGATGGCCCCTCGGACTAAATCTCCCATCTCAGCCGTTCCCCAAAGGGTAAAGACGATAATGGCTGAACTTTCACCGGAAATGTTTATGTTGAAATTGCGGGCCAAACCAAAGTATACGATAAAGAGCAAGACCAACTGGGGCATAATCCGGATAAATTCCAGATAAAAGCGAGTGAGCAGACGAATGACTTTTGAATGGGAAGTCATCACGATTCCGAGTAAAGTTCCAAGGATCATGGATAGGAAGACAGAGATAATGGAAATCCCAATGGTCACGCCCAAGCCTTGGAGTATCCGAAGGAGATTATTTCCCTGAAAGAGTACTTGGATTCCCGAATCCTGCATGGCGTAATCTCCTTTCTATCCAACTAAAGAGAAGTGAAATCGGTAGCAAGAGAAGTAGATAGGCAATGACCAACATGGTCAGGGCGATATCTGTCTCGTAATAGAGTCCGATCAAATCTTTTGCGACATACATGAGGTCAGCTAAAGCGACTACAGAGAATACAGAGGTCTCTTTAATCAGGAAAATGACATTGGCACTAAAGGAAGGCAGAGCCACTGCGGTCGCTTGCGGTAGAATCACATAGCGAAAGACCTGTCTGGGTGTTAGTCCAATGGAGAGACCGATTTCATGCTGGGTTTGGCTGACAGCTTCTAGACCGCTTCGGAAGGACTCAGCCATATAGGAACCACCTAAAAAGATGAGACCAATCGTTGCACAGACTTCTGAAGAAAGGACGATTCCTATCCTTGGCAATCCAAAGTAGAGGAAGAAGAGCTGAATCAAGAGCGGTGTATTTCGAGAAAGTTCGATGTAACAGCCAGCTAGTTGACTTAAAATCGGTATACGATAATGTCGGATGATACTGACAATCAGTCCTAAAAGAAATGAACCTAAAATCCCCCATACTGCAATGTGAAAGGTCAAGAAAAAGGCCTGCTGGTAGAGTGGAAAATATTGTTCAACAATTGACCAATCCAAAAATGATTTCCTCCTCTCTAATGAGCAAGGAAAAAAGAAATGCTACCTTACTGATTAGAAAATAATACAGTCATTGTAACACGAAAAAAATCATTTGAATAATATGGATAATTTATCAAGCTGATAGATAAAATTTATCACTCATCATAGCTGATGCAATAGATCATCAAATGGGGTATAATAGGAGTAAGAAACTCTAAATCACTTAACCTTATAAAAGAGGAGGAATAGCGATGACAGATCAAGATCCACAATATGAATCAAACCAAGGGCATCAAGGTGTGACTGAGGGGGCTGTTCAGCCATCCATGGCGGGGGAAGAGCAGAATCCCCCAAAAAATAAAGACAAAGAGGCATATGTTTTAGGAGATAGTCTCCTTTCTAACAATGACATGAAGCCAGAAAAAAGATTCGGAAGTACGATAGTACTATCTATTGCACTTGTTTTAGCAAATATATACCTAGGATGGTCTCTACTCGTCGCGATTGCATTTAGTGAATGGACAATTATGCTACAACTCCATTTTCTCTGTATTATCATTGCGACCCTTCTGCTTTGGAACGGAAAAACGATGGGGAATAGAATAAGTCTCTATACATCCGCAGTTTTATATTTTGTTTCGATGATTGCAGTGTATGACCCAGCTGGGGGAATATTTTTGTTTATGCCTATTGTAATAGCTATAGTGGTTTTTTTCGGAACTGTAATGTTTGATAATGGAGAGTAATTATAGAAGATAGGGCGAAAAATCCTATCTTTTTTATATAGCGAGAAAATATGGAGGAAGCGGTTACAAATTGTGTTATAATGAGAGGTAATAAATCAATTTATACTTTACTTTGAAAGTGGAGTGAAATAAATGGTATCAGGGCTAATTTATTTTGTAACCTTTCTTTATATTTCGACTGTTTGGATAGCAGGTAATGAAAATGGATCGGGTACGATTATGTTCTTCGATTAGAAAAGAGCATACCTGGTATCCAATCCTTCCGTTACAGTTTATCTCAGTTTGTTTGGTCCTCGACATTTTACAAGGAGCAATTCTATGGGATATAAGGATAAAATAAAGAATAAAGAGAACTTTTAGTTTAGATAGGCTAAAGCTTACTCTTGAAATTAGTTTTTAAGAGATAGTATTGAATAGATGGATATAATAAAAGAATAATGGAATAGTGTATAATTGTTTTAAAAGAAAACATAAATAAAATAATAAGAAAAGGAAAGGAGAAAGCTATGCCAGATCAGCAGAATAATGTTGAAGAAAATAAAGATAGGATTAGGATAAGTGGAGATGGTTTTAATTCGGCACCTATTCAGAATTATCCAACAAAAATCAAATTTACTTCCATTCTTCTTTCAGTCGCCTTTTACTTATCCATTATCTATCTTGTATTGTTTATCTCTTACTTTGCACTTTCGGGTAATGCTTGGGGACTTTTCATTTTAATTTTTCTAGGACCAAACTTATTAAGTATTGCTATTGGGGCCATTTTTCTTAGAATAGGGATGGAGAAAGGAAATAAGACGCTACTCTATACGAGTTTCGTACTTTATATACTGTCCATTATTTTAGCTTATGATCCAGACTGGGGAGTTTTCCGAATTGCACCGATAGTTTTAGCTATTCTTGTTTTAATTGGAACAATCCTAGCGAAAGAAGTTAAAGAAGTATTGAGATATTAAGAAGGGAGAAACTCTTTTAAATCAGTATTTGCTTGATCAATGATCTTATCGAGTCAAGAAATTCTATCAACTTGTATATTTTTAAAATGTCATTTGATGTATGGAAGGATTCAGTGAATATCACATAGAAATTCGTTAATTCCAGCTTTTTAAGAAAGGCAAAATATTTTAGAAAAATGTCAGGAGAAAATTATGACAGATCAACAGCTAAATTGTGAAACAAACCAAGACAAAGACGGAATGCCTGAAGAATCTATTCAGCCACGAATGGGGGCTCAAGGCCCAGAAAACCCTGCTCAGCCACCAATGGGGGCTCAAGGCCCAGAAAATCCTACTCAGCCACCAATGACGTATCAAGATCTAGAAAATCCTGTTCAACCACAAATGTCGGATCAAGGTCCAGAAAATCCTGCTCAGCCACCAATGGCGGAACAAGCCCCAGAAAATTCTACTCAGCCACCAATGACGTATCAAGATCTAGAAAATCCTGTTCAACCACAAATGTCGGATCAAGGTCCAGAAAATCCTGCTCAGCCACCAATGGCGGATCAAGGTCCAGAAAATTCTGTTCCTAATAGGGGCCTTCTAACTCTTGTATTTTTCGTAAATATGGGCTTACTGATGCTTTTTATAGGTAGTGCTGTGATAGCAGGACCATGGGGAATTGTTTTCCTAATCTTTTTGGGATCTTATCTTACTTGTTATATTGCTGCGACAGTCTTGCTTGGCATTGGAACGAAAACGGCTAATAAGACGATGCTATTTGTTTCAGTAACTCTCTATTTTGCCTCCATGCTTTTTGCTGGTGATCCAGCTTGGTTAGGTATTCAAATTCCATCTATCATTTCCACTATCCTTGTATTAATAGGGACCTTGCTACTGTAGGAATTAGAGTTGGAAAGAGGTTAAGTTAAAAGATATAGTTTCAAACTATATCTTTTTCTTTTTATAAAAAAAGGAATACTGGTGCAAAATCGTGATATAATAGTTAAGTTATATGGTCCCGATAAGGTGGTAGAAAGCATCTACCAGTTCTTTGTAACTCTATAACGATTATTTTTTAAGGGGGGACATTTTTATGTCAGAACGTAAATTATTCACGTCTGAATCGGTATCTGAGGGGCATCCAGATAAGATTGCAGACCAAATTTCAGATGCTATTTTGGATGCTATTTTAGAGCAAGATCCAGAAGCACACGTGGCTGCAGAAACAGCTGTTTATACTGGTTCCGTGCATGTCTTTGGTGAGATTTCAACTACAGCTTATGTCGATATTAACCGTGTGGTTCGTGATACCATTGCAGAGATTGGTTATACAAACACTGAGTATGGATTCTCGGCTGAAACAGTGGGAGTCCACCCATCTTTGGTGGAACAATCTCCTGATATCGCTCAAGGGGTTAATGAAGCTTTGGAAGTCCGTGGAAACGCAGACCAAGATCCACTTGACTTGATTGGTGCAGGTGACCAAGGTATCATGTTTGGTTTTGCGGTGGATGAAACAGAAGAACTCATGCCATTACCAATTTCACTCAGTCACAAGTTGGTTCGTCGGTTGGCAGAGCTTCGGAAGTCTGGTGATATCAGCTACCTTCGTCCAGATGCCAAGTCACAAGTCACTGTTGAGTATGATGAAAATGACCAGCCAGTGCGCGTGGATACGGTGGTTATTTCAACTCAACACGATCCAGATGTCAGCAATGAACAAATCCACCAAGATGTGATCAACAAGGTCATCAAGGAAGTGATTCCAGCTTCTTATCTGGATGATGAAACAAAATTCTTCATCAATCCAACTGGTCGTTTCGTTATCGGAGGACCTCAAGGAGACTCAGGTTTGACGGGTCGGAAGATCATCGTGGATACCTATGGTGGATACTCACGTCACGGTGGTGGTGCCTTCTCAGGTAAGGATGCGACTAAGGTGGACCGTTCCGCTTCTTATGCAGCTCGCTATATCGCTAAAAACATCGTGGCAGCAGGGCTTGCTAAGAAGGCAGAAGTGCAATTGGCTTATGCGATTGGGGTGGCTCACCCTGTATCTGTTCGTATCGATACTTTCGGTACAGGAACAGTTGCTGAAAGCAAATTAGAAGCAGCAGCGCGTCAAATCTTTGACCTTCGTCCTGCAGGGATTATTCAAATGTTGGATCTCAAACGTCCAATCTACCGTCAAACAGCGGCTTATGGACATATGGGACGTACTGATATCGATCTACCATGGGAACGTTTGGACAAGGTAGAAGCCTTAAAAGAAGCAGTTAACTAAGGAGATAGAAAGGAGGCCGGGACAAAAGTCCTAGCCTCTCAATTATCTTTGGATTATCGAGAAAGACGCAGTGGTTGAGTGGGCTCTACTACGCTGATTTCATCAGCTTTTACAGCCCTACTCAACTGTGCGGAGGTGGGACGACGAAATCGAATTCTAACGAATTACCGATTTCTGTCCCACTCTCAAGAAATAGAATTCCTAGGAAATCATTGAATTATCAATCACCCTACCAAGTTTTTCTGAGTTACTTGAAAAGTCTAACTTAATTTGACAATTTAGGTTCTTAAACGTCTCTAGTTAATCAACTAAAAATTATAACTAGCTGGGTGTTATCTAATCTCCCCTCATTTTTAAGTTATTATCATTTTTGATATAATGGTAGAGAATGAAAGGAGATTTTATGTCAACTAAAAATTTAACGCCGGTCTTAAAAACCTCTTTTGTGCTACTGGCTATCCTGGTCCTTCTTGGTATTGTTATGCCTGACGGCTACCAAGTTTGGTCAGAACAACTAAGGGAAGTTATTTCAGATAAACTTGGCTGGTTTTACTTATTACTGGTCACGTCAATCGTTCTACTTTGTGGCTTTTTCCTGGTTAGTCCCGTTGGGCAAATCAAACTGGGGGAACCCAATTCGGTGCCTGAACACTCTACTATCTCTTGGATTGCCATGATATTTTCTGCTGGAATGGGAATCGGCCTTGTCTTCTACGGTGCCGCAGAGCCCTTATCCCATTATGCCATTTCAACGGTACGAGCTACCCCAGGGTCGCAGGAAGCCTTAGCCGATGCTTTCCGTTACACTTTCTTTCACTGGGGCATCCATGCCTGGGCAATATATGCTTTAATCGCCCTGGCCCTCGCCTACTTTGGTTTCCGAAAAAAAGAGAAATATCTTTTATCGGTTACCTTAAAGCCCTTGTTTGGTAAAAAAACAAACGGTAGCCTTGGTAAGATTTTAGATACGATTACAGTGGTCGCTACTGTTATCGGGGTGGCAACCACTCTTGGTTTTGGGGCAGCCCAAATCAATGGGGGACTCAACTACCTCTTTGGTATTCCAAACAATGCCCTTGTGCAAGTTATTATCATCATTATCACAACCATCCTCTTTACCATTTCAGCCCTTTCTGGTCTTGGAAAAGGGGTAAAAATCTTATCAAACACCAATCTTATTTTAGCGATTGGACTACTCGCCATCACCATAATCATCGGTCCCACAGTCCAGATTTTTAATACCTTGACCGATAGTATCGGACTGTATATTTCCAATTTCTTCCGTATGAGTTTCAGTGCTGGTTCCTTTGGTCAATACAATCGTGACTGGATCAATACTTGGACGATTTTCTATTGGGCTTGGTGGATTTCTTGGTCACCATTCGTGGGAGTTTTTATTGCCAGAATTTCTAAAGGACGTAGTATCAGACAATTTCTATCCATCGTCTTATTAGCACCGACTGTATTAAGCTTTTTATGGTTTTCTACCTTTGGAACACTTTCAACGCATGTTCAATCACTTGGAAATGTAGATTTAACACAGTTTCCAAGTGAGCAGACCTTGTTTGCAACCTTCAGTCAACTGCCATTTGGTTTTATTGCCTCCGTTGTTGCCATCATCTTGATCATTACCTTCTTTATCACGTCAGCAGACTCTGCGACCTATGTGCTAGCTATGCTCTCTGATGATGGGAATCTCAAACCAAAGAATAACCTTAAAATCTTCTGGGGCGTACTACTTGCGACTATTGCCATCGTCTTACTTCTTTCAGGGGGCTTAGTAGCCTTGCAAAATACGCTGATTATCGTAGCCTTTCCATTTTCACTCATCATGGTACTGATCATGGTTTCCCTAGTCATTGAATTGCTACACGAAAAAGATAAGATGGGACTGTCAATCACACCGACACGATACCCTAAAAAAGATCAACCCTTCAAATCTTATGAAGAATAAATAACCCAATTTGTAAAACGAAGCTAGACAGAAAAAGCCATCTATGTTAGGCTCAGATAAACACCACATTTGTCTGAAAGGAACTAAGATAAATGACCTATACTCATCTTACCACAAACGAGCTTGTAACGATAGAGGCTTACTATCAAGAAAACATAATAAAAATTAATATAAAAAGTGTCTAAAATACATATTTAAACACTTTTTGTATGCTATAATTTTCATTAACACTATAACAAAGGAGAACCAAATGAAACGTTTAAATACTCTATTTCATATTATAAAAGTTACAGGTTTTAATCAATTTTTGATAAGTTTTGTAAGTTTTATTTTTATTTCAGGAGGAATACTTTTATTAGTTGAACCTCAAATAAGTAATTACTGGGATGGACTATGGTATGCTTTTGTCACATCAACAACAGTAGGTTACGGAGATATACTAGCTACTACTCTAATCGGACGTATTACTAGCGTCTTTTTAACTGTATATGGACTTATTTTTTTTGGATGCTTATCAGCCGTAATTGTCAATTACTACAGCAAATTAAATACATCTAATAATAAAACTGACTAACATATTTCTTAGTAACTGTAAAAAATAATTCTTTCTCTGCCAATTCCAAACGGCTACAATTTCCTGACCTCGCGATACTTCTTGACTATCCTCTCCAGTCTGAACAAGATTACCATCTTCGACATCATCTAAGTCTAATTCTTTCTTGATAGTCTTGAAGAGTTTTCCAAATCCAATCTGTCGTTTCCGATAAAGTCCCTCAAACAAATCACCCGTTATCCGTTCCTTCGTCTCTTCAGGCAAGACAATCACTTGTTTGTCATTCTCTTTCTCGACATCAAATGGATTTTACTAATATTTCTCAAAATTATGAGGCTGGGACAAAAGTCCTAGCCTCTTTATTGTTTTTGGATTGTCGAGCAAGACGCAGTGGTTGAGTGGGCTCTACTACGCTGATTTCATCAGCTTTTACTGCCCTACTCAACTGTGCGGAGGTGGGACGACGAAATCGAATTCTAACGAATTACCGATTTCTGTCCCACTCTCTTTTTATGAAATTAATCTACAAAAGTAAACAAAACTATTGACAAACAAAATGGAAGGTGTATAATGTAACTACAAATGTAAATTAATTGTTCTTGATGAGAGCTAGAAAGGTAAAAGAATGGCAAAGATTTCAAGTGCGGAATGGGAAGTCATGAGAGTTCTCTGGACTAAGGGGGAAGCGACTTCTACAGAAATAACCAAGATTCTCTCCACCAAGCAGGACTGGTCAGCTTCGACGGTGAAAACCCTCTTAGGACGATTGGCTGATAAAGGCTATTTGACAAGCCGAAGAGAAGGTCGGACCTATTTGTATCAGACCATCCTCAATGAAGAAGAGGCTAATTTTACAGCTGTTAATGAAGTTTTAAGTAAGATCTGCTTGACCAAGCATGGTCACATATTGGAGCGATTAATCCAGCAAACCCCTATGACCGAGGAGCAAATGAAGGGGTTGCAAGACCTCCTGGCTTCGAAAGTGAGCGTGGAGCGGGTTCAATGTGATTGCCAACCTGGCCAGTGTCACTGTGCCAGTCATGTGGAGGAAGATAAATGAAAGAAGAAACTTTTGTCGTCAATGGGATGACGTGTGCATCCTGTGTGATCAATGTGGAGAAAGCTGTTAACCATCTTGAGGGTGTTGAAAAAGCGACAGTCAACCTAACCACTGAAAAAATGACGGTTGAATATCAGGGGGAACCTTTGAGTCCAGAGGCTATTTCAAAAGCAGTAGCGGACGCCGGTTATGAGGCAGTAGTATACAATCCAGATACAGCTAAGAGCCAAGAAGAGCGAGAAGGTGACAAGCTACAAGTGATCCGAAAACGCCTCTTTTGGTCTTCCGTCTTCACCCTGCCTCTCTTTTATCTAGCAATGGGGCCCATGAT
Organism: Streptococcus australis ATCC 700641; assembly: GCF_000186465.1. Lineage (GTDB taxonomy): Bacteria > Bacillota > Bacilli > Lactobacillales > Streptococcaceae > Streptococcus > Streptococcus australis. Next base: position 1,256,111 of record NZ_GL636091.1, read on the forward strand.
TGGCCTACCGGCACCTGCATTTGTTTCACCTGATCAAGCACCTGTGGCTTATACTCTTGTTCTTTTGTTCTTGACCATTCCCGTGATGATCTTTGGACGAGCCTTTTATCGAAATGGCTTCCGAACCCTTCTAAAAGGCCATCCCAATATGGATGCTTTGGTAGCTCTAGCGACTAGTGCAGCCTTTCTTTATAGTCTTTATGGGACTTATCACATTTTGCTTGGCCACCACCATCACGTGCACCAGCTTTATTTTGAATCTGTAGCCGTGATTTTAACCTTGATTACTTTGGGTAAGTATTTTGAAACATTATCAAAAGGGCGTACTTCTCAAGCTATCAAAAAGCTCATGCATCTGGCGGCTAAAGAGGCAACGGTCCTACGTGATGGAAAGGAAGTGAAACTACCTGTAGAAGACTTGGTCATTGGAGATCAGATCCTGGTCAAACCAGGTGAAAAAATAGCCGTTGATGGTCAAGTGGTTTCCGGACAATCAGCCATTGATGAAAGCATGCTGACGGGTGAATCTATCCCCATCCAAAAAACTGAAGGCAGTCCAGTTTACGCAGGTTCCATTAATGGACAAGGTAGTTTGGTTTATCGGGCTGAGAAAGTTGGTCGGGATACCTTACTAGCACAAATCATTCAGCTGGTGGAAGATGCCCAACAAACCAAAGCACCGATTGCCAAGATTGCGGATCAAGTGGCAGGAGTCTTTGTCCCTGTAGTCATGGGGATTGCCCTCTTATCAGGCCTCTTTTGGTACTTTATCATGGGTGAAACTTTCACCTTTGCTATGACGGTTACGATCAGTGTCTTGGTCATTGCCTGTCCATGTGCCCTAGGCTTGGCGACTCCGACAGCCATTATGGTGGGCACAGGCTTAGGGGCAGAGCATGGAATCCTCTACAAGAGGGGGGATGTCCTTGAGTTAGCTCACCAAGCGCAAGTCTTGGTCTTTGATAAAACGGGGACCATCACTCAAGGTAAACCTCAGTTGTCTTCTTCCTATACCTATGGTCAAACGAACCATGCCTTACAAGTCCTAGCTTCTCTGGAAGCCAAGTCCGAGCATCCATTGGGACAAGCTATTTTGGATGCTGCGAAAGAAGAGCATGTAGACATCTTAGAGATGGAAAACTTCTCTAGTCTAACAGGAAGGGGCCTCACTGCTAACTATGGTGGGAAGGTTTATCTGGCTGGGAATCAAACGCTCATGGATGAGGAAGGAATCGATATTCATCTTGCCAAGGCTGACTTGGAGGACTTAACTCAGGATGGACAAACCCCGATTTTCTTAGCTGAAGATGGACAACTCATGGCCCTTTTTGGGGTAGCAGACCGGATCAAGGAAGATAGTTTAGAAATGGTTGCTAGCCTAGAAAAAATGGGCAAGAAGGTCATCATGCTGACTGGGGATAATGAACGGACTGCTCAGGCTATTGCCAAGAAGGCTGGAATCCAGCAGATCATCAGTCAAGTGCTTCCTCAAGAAAAATCACGGGTGATCCAAGATTTGCAAGCAGAAGGCAAGTCTGTGATCATGGTGGGAGATGGAATCAACGATGCACCAGCTCTTGCAACTGCGGATATCGGGATTGCCATGGGATCTGGGACAGATATCGCTATGGAAAGTGCCGATATCGTCGTCATGAAACCGCAATTGATGGATGTTGTCCGAGCCTTGGAAATTAGTCGTTACACGATTAAGACCATCAAGGAAAACTTGTTCTGGGCCTTTATCTACAATGTTTTAGCCATTCCGGTGGCGATGGGGCTTCTCTATCTCTTTGGTGGCCCGCTCTTAAACCCGATGTTAGCAGGTCTAGCCATGAGTTTTAGTTCAGTATCGGTTGTACTGAATGCTCTCAGATTAAAGAGAAAAAAATTGTAAGAACTAGGAGAAAAGTTACCTCCTCGAGTAAAAGAAAGGAAAATAATTATGTCAAAAACATACGAAATTAGTGGAATGAAATGCCAAGGTTGTGCCAATGCTGTCACTGAAAAATTATCCGCAGTAAAAGGTGTGGAAGAAGTAAAAGTTGATTTAGAGAAAAAACAAGTAACCATTGAAGGGAAACCTTGGAAATGGTCTTTGAGTCGAGCTTTAAAAGGCAGTAAATATGAATTAGGAAATGAAGTGAAATAAAGTCAGGAAAGGCGGTCCGAAAAGGGCTGCCTTTTTTAAAAAAACAACAAGAGAACACATAAATAAATTAGGTTTGCAAGCAAAAATATAAAAAAATAGCAAAACATATAGTTGAGGTTTTTTAAGGATTGGATGGACCGATCAAAAGATAAGAAGTAGTGGAAAATGAAGCGTTTTTATGATATAATAGATGCGGTAATTTTTTACCGAATGATTGAAAGAGCTTATACATATTTACATGAAAAAAATTATAATTAATGGTGGTCACCCTTTAAAAGGTGAGGTGACCATTAGTGGTGCAAAAAATAGTGTGGTGGCCCTCATTCCAGCAACTATTTTAGCAGACGAAATTGTGACCCTTGATGGTGTTCCAGATATATCAGATGTGGCTAGCTTGATTGACATTATGACCCTCATGGGGGCAAAGGTGGAGCGAGATGGGGAGACTCTTATTATCGATCCGCGTGGTGTACAAGATATGCCAATGCCATTTGGAAAGATCAACAGTCTTCGCGCTTCTTACTATTTCTACGGAAGTCTATTGGGACGTTATGGCCAGGCAACTGTCGGTCTACCAGGTGGATGTGACCTAGGTCCACGTCCCATTGATCTGCATTTGAAAGCCTTTGAGGCGATGGGCGCTAAGATGACCATGGATGGTTCGAGTATGAACCTTTCCACAAATGGGGAGCGTCTCCGTGGCGCAGCTATCTATATGGATACGGTTAGCGTTGGAGCAACTATTAATACCATTCTGGCTGCTGTTAAGGCGGAAGGTCGTACTGTTATTGAAAACGCTGCTCGTGAACCTGAGATTATTGACGTCGTGACCCTTCTCAATAATATGGGAGCACACATTCGTGGTGCGGGTACAGATATCATTACCATTGAAGGAGTAGACTTTCTCCACGGGACACGTCACCAAGTGATTCCAGATCGCATCGAAGCAGGGACCTATATCGCCCTTGCTGCAGCTGTTGGAGAAGGGATTCAAATCAACAATGTCCTTTATGAACACTTGGAAAGCTTTATCGCTAAGCTGGAAGAAATGGGTGTTCGGATGACCATTTCTGAGGATAGTGTGTTTGTTGAAAAGCAAGAAAATCTGAAAGCTGTTCACATTAAAACCTCTCCTTACCCTGGATTTGCAACTGATTTGCAACAACCCTTGACTCCTTTGCTCTTGACCGCTAATGGAAAGGGAAGCATCGTAGATACCATTTATCAAAAGCGGGTCAACCATGTGGCTGAACTGATGCGCATGGGAGCGACCATTGAAACAGTTGGTGATCGCATTGTTTACCAAGGACCAAACCAATTAACAGGAGCTCCAGTTAAGGCGACAGACTTGCGTGCAGGCGCTGCCTTGGTGATTGCTGGATTGATGGCACAGGGTAGAACGGAGATTACCAATATTGAGTTTATCCTTCGTGGCTATTCGCATATTATTGAAAAATTGCAACAATTGGGAGCTGACATCGAGCTGATTGATGAAGCATAACGAACGATTTTTATGAACATTTGGACGCAACTAGCAGCATTTTCATGTTTTGAAACAGAGCGCCTCTTCTTGAGGCCCTTTCTATATAGTGATGCGGCTGACTTTTATGCCATATCCTCCAATCCAGAGAATTTGCCTTTTATTTTCCCAGCACAAACGTCCCTAGAGGAATGCCAGTATGTCTTGGCCAATTATTTTCTAAAGAATCCTTTAGGAATATGGGCGATTTGTGACAAGGGAACAGACCGTGTGATTGGATCGATTAAGTTTGAAAAGTTGGATGAAATTAAGAAAGAAGCAGAACTTGGTTATTTCTTACACAAGAACTATTGGGGTCAAGGCCTCATGACAGAGGTTGTCAAAGAGATTACCTTCTTGTCCTTTCAGGAATTTCATCTCAAACAAGTCCGAATCATTACCCATGTTGAAAATATAGCCAGTCAACAGGTGGCTTTACATGCCGGTTATAGTTTGAAACGGCAATTCAAGGGGAGTGACCGCTATACCCGAAAGATGCGGGATTATTACGAGTTCTGCATAGATAGAGGAGATCTCAATGAGTAAACACCAAGCGATTTTAGATTATTTGGAGAAACTACCCATTGGCAAACGTGTCAGTGTGAGAAGTATCTCGAATTATTTGCAGGTGAGTGATGGGACCGCCTATCGGGCCATTAAAGAAGCTGAAAATCGTGGAATTGTTGAAACGAGACCTCGTAGTGGGACAGTTCGTGTCAAGTCCAAAAAGGCAGTCCTAGAACATCTGACTTTCCGAGAGATTGTAGAAATTACCGGTTCGGAAGTCTTGGCAGGAAAAGAAGGGCTAGAACGAGAGTTCAACAAGTTTTATATCGGGGCCATGACAGAAGAGCATATTTTAGATTATGTCTCTGAAGGTGGACTCCTCATTGTGGGAGACCGAACCAATATCCAACGTCTGGCTCTCCAACACGACAATGCTGTTCTTGTAACCGGTGGTTTTGACGTCGATCCTTCTATTTTGGAACTGGGTCGCAGTGGTCAAACTCCTATCCTACGTACCAAGCATGATACCTATACCGTGGCGACCATGATCAACCGTGCTCTCGCCAACATGCAAATTAAAACAGATATTCTAACGGTCGAACAAGTCTATTCGCCTATGCATGAATATGGTTTTTTGCGGGAAACAGATACCGTACGTGACTATCTAGATTTGGTAAGAAAAAGCCGGTTTAGTCGTTTTCCTGTCGTCAATCAACACCAGATGGTTGTTGGAGTGGTGACCATGCGAGATGCCGGAGACAAGACGCCCCAGACAACTCTGGACAAGGTCATGTCCCGTAGCGTCTTTACGACAAACCTATCTTCTAGTATCGCCAATGTCAGTCAACGCATGATTGCAGAAGATTTTGAGATGATTCCTGTTATTCGCAGCAATCAGACCCTGTTAGGGGTTATTACTCGTCGTGCGGTCATGGACCGGATGAGCAAGGAGCAATTGTCGGGCTTGCCAACCTTCAGTGAACAAATCAGTCAAAAAGTAGTTCTGCAAGCCAATCATTTTGAATTGACGGTTGAACCAAGTATGTTAGAAAAGAGTGGTGTTCTCTCGAATGGTGTTCTCACTGAAGTTCTAACAACAGTCACTCGCCAACTCATGATGAATTCTGGAAAAAATTTAATTATCGAACAGCTCTTGGTCTATTACCTCCAAGCTGTTCAAGTGGACGATACCTTGCGGATTGAAACGCGTATTGTCCGACAGACTAGACGATCGGCTATTATAGATTTTGATTTGTATTTGAATTTACAGTTAGTTACGAAGGCCACCGTCACTTTGAAAATTAATTAGAATGGAAGTAGGAAATAGATGATTACATTGAAATCACAGCGTGAAATCGAAGCCATGGACCGAGCAGGAGACTTTCTTGCTAGTATCCATATTGGCCTTCGGGATTTGATCAAACCAGGTCTCGATCTGTGGGAAGTAGAAGAGTATGTTCGACGTCGCTGTAAAGAAGCCAATGTCTTGCCCCTTCAGATCGGTGTAGAAGGAAGTCTGATGGACTATCCCTATGCGACATGTTGTGGGATCAATGATGAGGTAGCTCACGCCTTTCCTCGCCACTATGTCTTAAAAGATGGTGACCTCTTAAAGGTGGATATGGTCTTGTCTGAACCCTTAGACAAGTCTGTTGTTGATGTCTCAAAGTTGGACTTTGATAATGTTGCACAGGTGAAAAAGTATACAGAAAACTACTCTGGTGGTTTGGCTGATTCTTGCTGGGCCTATGCAGTTGGGAATGTTTCCCAAGAAGTCAAAGATCTCATGGATGTCACCAAAGAATGTCTCTATAGGGGGATTGAACAAGCGGTTGTCGGAAATCGTCTAGGTGATATCGGAGCTGCGATTCAAGAATATGCTGAAAGCAAAGGTTATGGTGTAGTACGCGATTTGGTCGGTCACGGTGTAGGACCAACTATGCATGAAGAACCAATGGTGCCTCATTACGGACGTGCAGGACGTGGCTTGCGATTACGTGAAGGGATGGTACTCACCATTGAACCAATGATTAATACCGGAACTTGGGAAATCGATACCGATATGAAGACAGGTTGGGCCCACAAAACCCTTGACGGTGGACTTTCTTGTCAGTACGAACATCAGTTTGTTATTACTAAAGATGGACCGGTTATTTTGACCAGTCAAGGCGAAGAAGGAACCTATTAAAATAAGTAGAGAGGAAAGAATGGAGCTGAAGATAAATAACGGTTTCGCTCTTTTCTCTTTTTATGACTTTGTTTAGGGGAGGAAAGATATGAAAAAGTTTCTAAAATGGCTAGGCCAACGACCGTTTATAAAGGGGTTCTTGCGCTTTTATATGGCCTCTGAATCGGACATCACAAGTATAGCAGTGGCCTATTATTTATTGATTTCCATTCTCCCTTTATTGTTGATTGCAGCCAATATTCTCCCTTACTTTCAGATTCGTCCGACTCAGATTTTGCTGACCTTGCGTGAAGTATTACCTGCCTCCATGTACCGCATTGTCTTGCAAGTGATTTCATCAGTGCTTACTAAGCCGTCTACTGGTTTACTGAGTTTCTCCATCATTTCGGCTTTATGGGTCTCCTCACAGTGTATCGCTTACCTGCAGAGAGCCTTCAATAAAAGTTATGGAGTGGAGAAGGAGAGGGGGATTATCTGGTCGAGAATCTTCAGTATTTTGATTAGTTTTGCTCTGCAAGGTCTGTTTGGTCTATCTCTGGTTTTGACCATGTTTGGCCGGATGATTATTCGTTCTGTCTATGAGATTTTTAAGTTTGATGAAAGTATCTACCTTCGTCTCTTAAATATTTCAGGACCTTCGGTTTACTTCCTTCTCTTTTTAACCTTGCTCTTGCTCTATTACACCCTACCCAATATCAAAATTCCTAAGTTTCGCTATGTCTTTCCAGGAGCCATCTTTGTGACAGCAGTCCTTTATTTGACCTTGAATATTTTCTGGAAATATGTTGATCACTACATCACGAGTTTCCTAGATGCTCGTTTCTTCGGGTCAGTCCTTTTAGCAATCATTATGTTCTGGTTTATCCTGGTAGCTAAGGTGTTGATTATTGGCTGTATCTTAAATGCTAGTATTCAATATGCGATTGAAGCGAGATTTGAAACAAAAGATGGGGATGTGGTAGCCAAGTACAAGTCTTCTAAGGTAGCTTTTCACCAAAAGGAAGCTTCTCTCAAGCGTCGTTTCCATCTTAAAAACTTGAGAAAAAAACAGGACTGATGTTAAAGAATAAAATAGGAGCAAGCCGGTTTTCAGCCGGCTTTTTTCTGGTTGTTATTTTTGTTGCATTTGCAATAAAAATGTGATAGAATCATTCATAAAGAAAGGAGGAACAGATGAAGGTTCTAAGAGAGATTGGCATCATAGCCCGAGCCTTAGATTCGATTGCCAATATTGAGTTCCGAGATTTGGATCTGGCAAGAGGTCAATACCTATATTTAGTACGGATCGGGGAGCAACCAGGGATCATTCAAGAGGAGTTATCCGATTTATTAAAAGTGGATCGCTCAACAGTAGCCCGCTCTGTTAAAAAATTAGCTGATAAAGGTCTCATCCGAGAATTAACTGATTCTTCCAATCAAAAGATAAAAAAATGGATTCTAACGGAAAAGGGACAAGCGCTTTATCCTTTTATCCTTGCTGAGCATGCTTATTCTGAGAAGACTGCCCTAAAGGGGTTTTCAAAAGCAGAAGCCCTTCAATTAGAGGAATGGCTTTCAAAGATGAGAGAAAACATTGCGGCGGATTGGGAGCTAGTTAAAAAAGGCAAAAAAAGAAATTATAGTGAGGAAAAGAAATGAAATTTACAGTAGATCAAGAGTTTTGGGATTTGTTTCCCCAAGCACAAGTAGTGGTGATGACAGTAGAAGGTATTGACAACCACGTCGACGAAAGCAAGGATCCCTATTTTAAGGATTTACTTGACAAGGGAGTCGCTCGATCAAAAGTCTTCATCGATGATGAACAATTCACTGCCAGCCCAGTCGTTCAAGAATGGCGTCAGGCTTTTACCAAATTCAAGACAAAAAAAGGAGCTCGTTCTTCCATTGAAGCCTTATTGAAACGTGTTTCGCAAGGCCGGGAGTTTTATCCTATCAATCCTTTAGTGGATCTGTATAATAGTGTATCTCTTGCCTATGCTATCCCATGTGGTGGTGAGGATATGGAAAAATTAGCCGGAGGCTTATCTTTAGGGAAAGCCAAGGGTGGAGAGCCATTCTTCCCGCTAGGAGCGGAGGAAGATGCTCCAGCTTTGCCGGAAGAGATTATCTATTATGACCAAGAAGGGGCTGTTTGCCGTTGTTTAAACTGGCGGGAAGCTCAAAGGACCATGCTGACAGAAGAAACTCGACAGGCTATTCTTGTGATGGAAGCAGTGACTGAAGAGCAAGCGGAACGCGTCCAAGCTGCCATGGACGAATTAAAAGGCCTAGTCAAGGACTATTTTGGGGTAGAAGGAAAGATTACTTATTTTACTGCCCAAACATCTAGTTTAGAAGTTTAAAAAAGGAGAGTGGGACAGAAATCGGGAAATTGGTTAGAATTCGATTTCGTCGTCCCACTCAACCACTGCGTCTTGCTCGACAATCCAAAGACAATTGAGAGGCTGGGACTTTTGTCCCAGCCTCATTTTTGGCTTTTCACGGAAGTTACTTCTTATTTCGGAAGACAAAAAGTTTACTGAAAACATAGTTCAAAATGACAATCATAAATTGGGCAGCAAAGGTTTCGATGGTATTGATAGCCGTCCGATTCATGTTGACAAACTGACCAATGATTTGCGGATACTGGGTCACAAAGATTGTGGTCATTAGGAGATCCAGAATCAGAGTACCCATTCTAGCGAAAGTGAAGACAATTAACCGTTTAAACCAGCCTTTTCTTTCTTGTTTAAAGACAATAGTATCATTGGTAGCAAAAGCAAAGAGAATGCCGGCAATATTTCCAATCAAGGTAGCTAGTTGTTCCTGGTCTGTCAGTTGGAAAACAATCAGCCGAGTAGCAACAGAAACAATCGTTGTAGCAACACCAAAGATCAGGTAGGCTAAAATTTCATTATTAAAGATTCGATGGACTAGTTTTTTCATACAATTAGTCTATCATAATTCCCTTATTTGTGCTATACTTATAAAGTTGATTTGTCGCATGCAACTCTATTAGATGGGTTTCATTAGCAAAGATCAACCCTTGGTGCTTAGCTTCTTTCACCAAGCATATTAGATGCGGGAAAACCGCTAAAGGAGAAAACGATGAAAAACTATACTGTTCGTGACTTGGCACAGATTGCCCTAGTTGCAGCTCTCTATGTGGCCTTGACCATTACTCCCCCATTGAATGCCATCGGAAGCAATGAGATCCAATTCCGTGTCTCTGAAATGCTCAATTTCATGGCTTTCTATAATCGGAAATATATTTGGTCGGTGACAATTGGGTGTATGATTTCTAACTTTTTGAGTTATGGGATTGTCGACGTGGTCGTTGGTGGTGGATCTACTTTGGTCTTCGTTACACTTGGAGTATATCTCTTTAAACGCTATGAAAAGACAGATCTCTTTAATGGATGGATTCGCAAGGATCATTTCTTATTCTCAATTTTCTTTGCCCTCTCTATGTTTACGATTGCCTTAGAATTGCATATCTTAAACAAAACACCATTCTTCTTGAATTGGTTGACAACTGGTTTGGGTGAATTTGCTTCCCTGATTGTCGGAGCTATTTTGATCAAAAAGATTGCCCAACGAATTGATTTGACTCAATAATCCACTAGAGAGTGGGACAGAAATCGGTAATTCGTTAGAATTCGATTTCGTCGTCCCACCTCCGCACAGTTGAGAAGGGCTGTAAAAGCTGATGAAATCAGCGTAGTAGAGCCCACTCAACCACTGCGTCTTGCTCGATAATCCAAAGACAATTGAGAGGCTAGGACTTTGTCCCAGCCTCTTTTTTTGATGCCATGCCCACATCCGATTTATTCTGAAAAACGATATTTTTTCGCTAGTGAAGTAGTCAGAAAGGCCCCAGTAAAGCGTTTTTATGGTAAAATAGGGATATGGAAACCAGAATGAAAGAGCTAGTGACACTCCTGAATCACTATGCAGAAGAATATTATACAAAAGATGCTCCGTCCGTATCGGATTATGAGTACGACAAACTCTATCGGGAATTGGTCGCGTTAGAGGAAGCCCATCCGGAGTTGGTCCAGCCCAACAGCCCAACCCATCGAGTCGGAGGAACGATTCTTAAAGGGTTTGAAAAATACCAGCATACTTACCCACTTTATAGCTTGCAGGACGCCTTTTCTTATGAAGAATTAGTGGCCTTTGATCAACGGGTTCGCAAAGAATTCCCTGCTGTCACCTATGTATGTGAATTAAAAATTGATGGCCTGTCTATTTCACTTTCTTATGTCGAAGGAGTTCTTGAAACGGGTGCTACACGGGGGGATGGGAGCATTGGAGAAAATATCACTGAGAACCTCAAGCGAGTTCGCGATATTCCTCTAGTCTTGCCAGAACCTCTTACTTTAACAGTTCGCGGAGAATGTTATATGCCCCGTGCATCTTTTGATGCTGTTAACTTGTCTCGCCAAGAAAATGGGGAAGCAGAGTTTGCGAATCCTCGGAATGCAGCAGCTGGTACTCTTAGACAGTTGGATACGAAGATTGTTGCGGAGCGAAAACTCGCGACCTTCCTCTATCAAGAAGCGAGTCCAACTGACCAAACGAGTCAAGAGAAGGTCTTAGCTAAATTAGAACGACTCGGTTTTGTTGTCAATCCTCATCACAAGACAGTGACTAGTATCGAGCAAGTCTGGGCCTATATTCAAGAAGTGGCAGCCATGCGCGACCAACTTCCTTATGATATCGATGGGGTCGTGATTAAGGTGAATGATCTAGCTATTCAGGAAGAACTAGGCTTTACCGTCAAGGCTCCCAAATGGGCAGTGGCTTACAAATTCCCAGCTGAGGAGAAGGAAGCAAAACTCTTGTCAGTTGATTGGACAGTTGGTCGGACAGGAGTGGTGACACCAACGGCTAATTTGACGCCAGTTCAGTTAGCAGGTACGACGGTCAGTCGGGCTACCCTTCATAATGTAGATTACATTGCTGAGAAAGATATTCGCAAAGACGATACCGTCATTGTCTATAAAGCAGGGGATATTATTCCAGCTGTCTTGCGTGTTGTCATGGATAAACGAGTATCGGAAGAGCGATTGGAGATTCCAAGTCACTGTCCGAGTTGTCAGAGCGAGCTGCTTCATTTTGAAGATGAAGTAGCCTTGCGTTGTATCAATCCCCGCTGTCCGGCTCAAATAAAAGAAGGACTCGCTCACTTTGCTAGCCGTGATGCCATGAACATTACAGGCTTGGGGCCAGCAGTGGTTGAAAAACTGTTTTCTAAAGAACTGGTTCAAGATGTAGCAGGTATTTATCGCCTGACCGTGGATGATCTCTTACAATTGGATGGCTTTAAAGAAAAATCTGCCCAGAAGTTAATTGATGCTATTCAGGCGTCTAAGGGGAATTCTGCTGAAAAACTATTGTTTGGACTGGGAATTCGTCATGTAGGAAGTAAGGCTAGCCAGCTCTTGCTCCAAGAGTTTCATTCCATTCCAGCTTTAGCAGAAGCAGAAGTAGAAAGAATTGCAGCGATAGACAGTTTAGGAATGGTGGTTGCCGAAAGTCTTAAGCGTTATTTTGCTCAGGAAGGCTCTCAACTTCTTTTAGAAGAGCTTAAGGATGCTGGGGTAAACTTAGATTACCTGGGACAAAAGGTCGCAGCAGATGCACCATTGTCTGGTAAAACAGTTGTCTTAACAGGTAAACTGGAACGTCTAACACGTTCTGAAGCTAAGGCTAAATTAGAAGCCTTAGGGGCAAAAGTCACAGGCTCCGTGTCCAAGAATACAGACCTATTAGTTGCAGGTAGCGATGCGGGAAGTAAATTAAGCAAAGCTCAGGAGTTATCGATTGAAATACAGGATGAAGCCTGGCTTGAAAGTTTATAGAGGCATGTATGGAAAATAAGATTAAAAAAGCACGAGTGATTTATAATCCGACCTCTGGTCAGGAAATCATTAAAAAGAACATCGCAGAAGTCTTGGATGTGTTAGAAGATGTGGGCTACGAAACAAGTGCCTATCAGACCACTCCTGAGCCCTTATCGGCTCAATTAGAAGCAGAACGGGCTGCAAAAGCCGGTTTTGATTTGATCATTGCTGCTGGGGGAGATGGGACCATTAATGAGGTGGTCAACGGGGTTGCTAGTCTTGAACACCGTCCAAAAATGGCTTTTATCCCTACGGGAACAACCAATGATTACGCACGTGCTCTGAAGATTCCAATGGGGGATCCAGTTGCAGCTGCACGGATCATTGAGAAGAATCAAACCATTCAAATGGATATTGGTCGTGCTTATGGCAGTAAATATTTTATCAATATTGCTGCTGCAGGGACCTTATCTGAATTGACCTTTAGTGTGCCGAGTGAGGTGAAGTCGCGTTATGGCTATTTTGCTTATGTGGCCGAAGCAGTGAAGAAGTTCCCTAAAAATAAAACTCGCAAGGTACGAATTGAACACGACAATGGGGTCTATGTTGGACCAGTTTCTCTTGTGTTCGTGGCTTTGACCAATTCGATTGGTGGCTTTGAAAGCGTGGCACCAGATGCTAAACTTGATGATGGAAATTTCACTTTAATTTTAGTGAAAACCGCTAAATTATTTGATATGTTGTCTTTGATTATGCAAGCTGTCAATGGTGGAAAACATGTCAATGATTCAAATATTGAATACCTCAAAACCTCTAAATTGAAGATTGAAGTTTTGGATCAGAAAGAAGAGTTCAAGATCAATTTAGATGGTGAATACGGTGGAGATACACCGGTGGAACTGGAAGTCTTCCACAATCACTTAGAATTTTTTGCCAACATCGATGAAATTAATGACGATGCTTTGGTCCATTCGGAATATAAATTAGAAGAATAATGGTGAATCATTGCTGAGAGTGGGCAATGTTAGTTTCTTCTTAGTTAGGAAATAGGAAATACAATAAGATGCATCAGTATCAAGTTAAAATCCACTACCATCATCCTGTAGGCGATTATTTTGCACGTGATATGTGGAAGTGGCATGAAGGAGTTTGGGGAGAGGAAGTGTCTTTCTCCAAGCTCGATTATTTTGGAGTTGAAGGGCTCTTAGTTTATAACTGTGAGACACCTCAACGGTTTGGCCATGTCATCATCAAGGAAGGAAACTGGATCAGTCAGTCAGATGAATACCATATTGAACTATTGCCTGAAGGGCATGTGCGGGAAGTCTGGCTAATTCAAGGGGATGATACTGTTTATTATTCCTTACAGGCTGCCATGACGAGTCATGAATACAGCCGTCGGAAGCCACATGCTTTTGATATGGCGACTCATTACCAGGAATTTGATGCCAAATGGGGATACCAAGGATGGTTGGGCTATCGCCAGCAGGATGATGATTACCGCTTTAAAATCTGGGCACCTACTGCCAATAAAGTAGACCTCCTCATCTATGATTCTGTCGCTAATGACAGCAAGGTTTGGAAGATTGTCCCAATGGTTCGTGGCCAGCGTGAATCTAGCGACCATGTTCGAAATAATTGTGGTGTCTGGTATGCGGATGTCATGGGGAACCTCAGTGGACTGGCCTATCAGTACAAGGTTTATTTTGATTACCATACGGAGATTGCGCGTGATCCTTATACGATTGCTACCAGTGAAAATGGGAAAAAATCAGCTATTCTATCCCATCATGATCGTATCTTCCCTGCCTTTCAAACAGAAGCTTATGAGAAAGCTGACTGGCGGCTGGATAATCCCTGTCAGGCGGTTATCTATGAAATGCATGTCCGGGATTTGACCATTTCTCCAACTTCCGGTGTGGATGAAGCCTATCGAGGAACCTACAGAGGGGCTCACCAGACTGGGACTAAGAATGTTCATGGTGATGCTACTGCTTTTGATTACATTAAGGAATTAGGGGTTAATGTGGTGCAACTGCAACCAGTTACCGACCGCTATAAGACTTATGATGACGAGGGTAAGGTCCTCTACAACTGGGGCTACGATGTACAGAATCATTCAGCACCTGAGACTTGTTATTCGACCAAACCTCACGATCCTAAGACCACCATGCGCGAGTTAAAAGAAATGATTCATGCCTACCATGAAGCAGGGATCTCAGTGGTTATGGATGTGGTTTATAATCATATCTATTCGACAGAAGATGGTGCCTTTCAAAAAACTGTTCCTGATTATTATTACCGAATGAATCCAGATGGATCCTTCCAAAATGGTACCGGTGTTGGAAATGAGACAGCCAGTGAGCATGAGATGTATCGCAAGTTCATGATTGATTCCTTGACACATTGGGTAACGGAATATAAGATTGACGGTTTCCGCTTTGACTTGATGGGGATTCACGATGTGGATACGATGAATGAAATCCGTGAAGCCATGGATGCGATTGATCCACGGATCCTCCTCTATGGAGAAGGTTGGGATATGGGGACAGGCTTGGCTCCAAAGGATAAGGCCAAGAAGGACAATGCTTATCAAATGGCTGAAGTTGGCTTCTTTAATGATACCTCTCGAGATGCCATCAAGGGCGCTGAGGTCTTTGGCTCTGTCAAACGAGGCTATGTCAGTCGGAAGTCTACAGAAGACATCATTGCGAGGTCAGTTCTGGGAAGTGCAGAGTTGGGAACCTTCCTAACTCCAAGTCAGGTCCTCAACTATGTGGAGGCCCATGATAACTACAACCTCTATGATTTACTTTCTTATGTCCATCCAAATGACTCTCAGGAAAAAATTAAGAAGCAGGTAGAAGTGGCAACAGCCATGAATCTCCTCTTCCAAGGGATGGCCTTTATGCAGGTCGGACAAGAGTTTCTACGAACAAAGTTGGTTGCAACGGGTGAAGATGGGGAAGTGACTCCTCAAGACCGAGAACGGGCCATGAATTCCTATAATGCGCCAGATGCCGTCAACCAAGTCGATTGGGATTTAGTGTCTGTTAATAAGGATACGATTGACTATGTTCGCCAATTGATTCATTTGAAGAAGACCTTACCTGCCTTGTCGCTTGAATCTTATGAGGAAATCTACCAACATGTCTTTGTACATACAGCAGATATGGGCAGTGGTGTTGTTGTCTTTGAATTAAATTGGGATAAACACTATTATGTTATCTTTAACACCAGTGGACTTCCATTCTATCTCCAGAACGCAGATCATCTGGAGCTTCTTGTTGGAAATAGTCGAAACAAACGGCCATTCTATGTTGAGAATTTAACAGCTTCCGTCTTTGAATGGAAGAAATAAACAAAAAAATGAGGCTGGGACAAAAGTCCTAGCCTCTCAATTGTTTTTGGATTATCGAGCAAGACGCAGTGGTTGAGTGGGCTCTACTACGCTGAATTCATCAGCTTTTACAGCCCTACTCAACTGTGCGGAGGTGGGACGACGAAATCGAATTCTAACGAATTACCGATTTCTGTCCCACTCTCATTTTTTTTCTGATGAAGATGAAGTTGAACTGCTTGAGCTAGAATCCTCACTCGATGATGAAGAAGAACTGAACTGTTCAGGATGGAGTTCCTTGTAGCTAGGTGCCTTAAAGAGATCAACCGTTGACTGATTGCCTTTTTGGCTATAGAGACTGGTTGATGCATCCCCTTTTTCTTTTTCTATTTTCTTCAATGCTTTCATCGAGTTATTGTAGGAGTAGTCATCTGGGTTGACTTTTCCAAGATTATTTCCTGTATAGAACCGTAAGAGGTCTCCAGTCTGAATACTATCACTAATCTTGAGTTGTAGATTCGCTGCCTCACGGATCTTATCGAGTTGTTCTTTCGTTGTTTCGTCAGGATTGGTGATTTCTTCACCAGTCTTCGTATAATAAGTCCGGCCACTGTAACTTGTATACTCAGGGGTCACAAAGTAGTTAGATGAACGGAAAGCAACGATTTGACTATGATCTGGAGATAATAAGTCTTGTCCGACTTGAAGGAAGTTCTTCGAATCAATTCCTAACAAGTGTTCCAATGTTGGAAGCATATCAATCTCACCACCGTAAGTTTCAATCACTTTCCCCTTGTTCATACCTGGAATCACTACCATATAAGGCACGCGTTGCAACATGGCATTGTCATAACTTGACCAAGTCTCCGAGTTCTTATCCAGTAAAGGAGCTAGAGCTGGATTCCGAGAGTTTGAAATACCATAGTGGTCACCGTACAAAACGATAATGGAGTTCTCATATAAGCCAGAAGCTTTGAGATAATCGAAGAAGGCCTTAATGGATGAATCTAGATAATTGGCTGTTGCGAAATAACCATTAATTGTTTCATCCTGTGTTTCAGCTAGAGGGAATCCAATTTCATCCCCGATCAAACTTGTCGTATAAGGATAATGATTGGAAACCGTAATGAACTTGGTATAAAACGGTTGTTGCATGTGTTCCAAGTACTTGATAGAATCCTTCAACATGATCTTGTCGTTGAGTCCATATTGGAAGGAGTTGGTATCATCTTGCTTGGTAAAGTATGAGGCATCAAAGAAGTAATGGTAGCCCCATTGTTTATAGGCTGTATTACGATTCCAGAAGCTCCCGGCATTCCCGTGGAAGACAGCACTGGATTGGTAGCCATTCTTAGAAAGAATGAAAGGCGCTGCTTGCTGGGTATTGGTACCACCGTAGTTCACCATAAAGGAACCTTGGTTCAAACCGAACAAGCCTGTTTCAATCATCGTCTCTGCATCGGATGTTTTTCCAGCTTTTACCTGGTTAAAGACATTGGCAAATGCAAAGGTTTCATTTGAATGATAGAGCGAGTTGATAAAAGGGGTCACTTCGTATTCTTTGTCGTCAACCTTCAATTTATAGTCGATCAAGAATTGTTGGAAGCTTTCCAAGTGAATATAGATAACATTACGACCTTTAGCAAGACCAAAGGTTTCTGGATTTGGTTGAGCATAATGGCTAGCAACATACTCTTCAACCGGCTTCAAATCTACTTCAGAAGCCTTTGAGCGTTCTTTATTGGCCATGTAGGTCTGGTTGGCACTGTAACCTAGGAAGGCTGGCAAGCCAAGTGCACGAACCACATAGTAATTGGAGAATCCACGCGTTAATAATTCCGGACGGTCAATCTCCGCCAAGAAAAGGTTGGCAGAGAAGAGCATAGCAGAGAGAGAGGTGACTGCAAAACTTGCCCGCTTGTTAAAAGGACGGGGATCTAGTTTGACCAATTTCTTTAAAAAGAGGAAAGCTAGAATCGGGAAGTCTAAAACATAGATGATGTCCCAAGGTCGGAACAATTCTAAGGCTGCAGCTCCAAGACCAGCAGAAACCTTACTAGAGGCTAGCATGGTATTGACTGTTACGAAGTCTGTAAACTCACGATAATAAATCGAGTTGGATATCAACCAGATAAATAAAATGACATAGATGCTAAAAGATAGCAAATAAAAGAGTTTGGTTCTCTTAATATAAAAAGCGAGACCGATGAATAAGAGGCTAAGTGGAATCGGGTTGATCACTGCGAGAAAAACCTGATAAAAGCCTTGAATATCTAGATTAAAGTCTACTGTATAGGCCCACATGGTTTTAAACCAATAAAGCATCAGTAGGGTAAAGACAAATCCTAGTCTGGTACTCATAGCATCGAGTATCGTTTTGGTAATTTTTTTCACAAAAATATACTTCCTTGCCTTATTTCCTAAAAATTTTCTTACAACAGTATACCATAATTTAAAACGTTTTGAAAATAAAGCAAGTGTTTAATTCGGGACAAAACTCTTAAGTCTGAGATGATGAAACAATTAGTCAACAAAAGTAGGAGGAATGTCAAATAGGAGTTTCAAATCTTCCGTATAAGTCGCATTTTTAGGTAGGAGACTTTGTGAAATTTCCAAAAATTTGATATAATATAAGGTATGAGAAAGCTGACAATTAACCGACAAGTCGAGAAAAAAATCCATAAAGGTTATAAGATTTTAGAGAAGATTGATTTCGGGCAACTCCCCTTTGATAATGAGGTCGTCGAGCTGGTCACAGCTTCGGGGCATTTTTTGGGAACAGCCTACCTTTCCGAGCAAAACAAGGGGCTTGGTTGGGTGATTTCTACGAAGAAAATCACCTTGGATCGGGCCTATTTTAGTCATTTATTTGCTGAGGCTAAGTCAAAACGTCAGTCTTATTATCAGTCGGAATTGGATACTGCTTTTAGAATTTTTAATCAAGAAGGCGACGGATTTGGTGGTTTAACGATTGATCTCTATGAAGATTATGCCGTCTTTTCCATTTACAATGCCTTTGTCTATCAAATCCGAGAGCTGCTTGTTGTGGCTTTTCAAGAGGTTTTTCCCGAAGTCTTGGGAGGATATGAAAAAATCCGCTTTAAGGATCCAGGTTATGAGTCGGCTCATCTATTTGGTCAAAAAGCTCCAGAGACCTTCTGTATTTTGGAAAATGGAGTTCGTTACCAAGTCTTTCTGAATGATGGCTTGATGACAGGGATTTTCTTGGACCAACATGATGTGCGTGCTAGCTTAGTAGATGGCTTAGCTGCAGGTAAATCCTTACTCAATATGTTTTCCTACACAGCGGCTTTTTCGGTAGCAGCTGCCATGGGAGGAGCTGTAGAAACAACTTCTGTCGATCTTGCCAAGCGTAGTCGGGAACTATCCCAAGCTCATTTTGTGGCAAATGGTCTAGAATTGGACCAGCACCGCTTTATTGTCATGGACGTTTTTGATTATTATAAGTATGCCAAGCGTCATGCCTTGACTTATGATGTGATCGTTTTAGATCCGCCGAGTTTTGCTCGCAATAAGAAGCGTACCTTCTCTGTTGCGAAGGATTATCACAAACTGATTGAGCAGTCCCTAGAGATTTTAAATCCAAAAGGGATTTTGATTGCAAGTACCAACGCTGCTAATGTCAGTCGAGATAAATTTAAAAAAGAAATTGAAAAGGGCTTCAAAGGCCAAAAACATCGCTATATCAGTGAAGTAGGACTTCCAGCTGATTTTCGATACAATGAAAATGAAGAAAGTAGTAATTACTTGAAAGTTTTTACAATTAAGGTGGATCAATGAAATTAGTCGTTTCTGTAATGCCAAGAAATTTTGAAGAAGCACAGGCCATTGATGCCAGTCGTTATCAGGATGCAGATGTCATTGAATGGCGTGCGGATTATTTGGACAAACATGATATCTTACAAGTTGCGCCTGCCATCTTTGAAAAATTTGCCGGTCGTGAGATTTTATTTACGTTGCGGACACGGGAGCAGGGAGGTGAAATTGACCTTTCTGGTGAAGAGTACGTAGCCCTTATCCATGATATCAACAACATCTATCATCCAGACTATGTCGACTTTGAGTACTTTGGTCATCAGGCCGAATTTAATCAGATGATGGATTATTCCAATCTTTGCTTAAGCTACCATAATTTCCAGGAAACACCTGAAAACATGATGGAGATTATGTCAGAATTAACCAGCTTTACACCAAAATTGGTCAAGGTATCTGTGATGGCTCATACCGAGCAGGATGTTCTTGATTTGATGAACTATACACGTGGCTTTAAGACGCTGAATCCAGAACAAGAGTTCGTTACCATTTCTATGGGGAAAATTGGCCGAATCTCTCGCATTGCTGCCGATTTAACTGGTTCGGTTTGGTCCTATGCCAGTGTAGGGGAGGAAAGTGCACCAGGTCAAATCAGTTTGTCCAGCATGCACAAGATTCGGGAGATCTTAGATGAAGATTGATGGCTATACGCGAATGGCGGCTGTCATTGCCAAGCCCATTCGTCATAGTATCTCTCCCTTTATTCACAATCATGCTTACCAACTAACCGCTACCAATGCGGTCTATCTTGCTTGGGAAGTGGAAGAAGATGAAGTTGCACAAAGTCTTCAACAGTTACGAGTACTGGATATGTTGGGGGCCAATATTTCCATGCCCTATAAGAAAAAGGTCTTGCCATTTTTAGATCAGGTAGATGGAAGCGCGCAACTTATTGGTTCGGTCAATACAATTGTTCAGAAAGATGGTCGTTTAACAGGATACAACACAGACGGACTTGGTTTTCTGAAGAGTCTCCCTAAGAATTTTTCTATTGACAAGAAAAAAATGGTTCTTTTAGGAGCAGGTGGGGCAGCAACTGCCATCGTCGTAGAAGCTATTCGGCAAGGAGTTGGAGAGATACATTTGTTTGTTCGTCCAGAAAGTTTAACCAAGTATCAAGCTATCTTTTCTCCACTATCTGAAGTTCTTGCTTTTTCAATTGTCCTGCATGACTTATCCAGTCGGGATCAGTTGAATGCAACGATAGAGGGGACGAATTTATTGATCAATGCTACAGGACTTGGAATGGACGGGGTTTCTCTTCCAGTTCCTAAGGACTTTAACTTTCCTAAAGGATGTCTAGTGGCTGATTTAGCTTATTTTCCTGCCAAGACACCTTTTCTTCAATTAGCTGAAGAACAAGAGGTGCAAACGGTAAATGGCCTGGGAATGCTGTTTCATCAAGCTGGCCTAGCCTTTGAACTGATGACGGACAAAACATTCCCAGAGAAGGAAGTCTGGCAAGCCTTGAAATTGGAATACCCGGATTATGTATTAGAAAAATGATGTTAGAAAACAGAAAAACTTAGTTAAGTAGCCTCTGTTTTCTATTTTTATACAATAGTGAAATTGTAATCTTTTTCACATGGATTTGAAAGGAGATCCTTATGAAGGTGAATGTTGATCTGCCAAAGAATGGTTATGAGATTGTCATTGAGAATGGCGCAATCCAAAAGGTTGGAACCTGGCTCAGTCAATTATGGAAAGCTCAAAAAGTAGCAGTCATAACAGACAACCATGTGGGATCTCTATATGCAAGTCAGGTTGTGAAAATCCTTGAAAGTAAAGGTTTTACAGTGGTTAGCTATGAGTTCCTAGAAGGAGAAGCCAGTAAAAATCTGACAACCGTTCAAAAAGTCTATGAATTCTTAGCGAAGAATGGCATGACGCGATCAGATGGCATCCTTGCTCTTGGGGGTGGTGTTGTCGGTGATCTTGCTGGATTTGTAGCTTCCACTTACATGCGTGGGATTCATTTCGTCCAAGTTCCGACTAGTTTGACAGCTCAAGTTGACTCCTCAATCGGAGGTAAGACTGGAGTAAACACACTCTATGCTAAGAACATGGTGGGAACCTTTGCCCAACCTGATGGAGTTTTGATTGATCCTGAAGTGCTGCGAACCCTTGGTCAGCGGGAGTTGATAGAGGGGATGGGAGAAGTTATCAAGTATGGACTCATTGAGGATCCAGCCTTATGGGAAGAATTAGAAGGGATGGATGGCTCCATCGAGTCTATCTATGACCATGCAGAATCCCTGATTGCCCATTCCTGTCAAGTTAAGCGCAAGATGGTCGTCGAAGATGAGCTAGACCAGGGCATTCGACTTTACCTGAATTTTGGTCATACCCTTGGTCATGCGATCGAAGCAACAGCAGGTTATGGTCAGGTCATGCACGGAGAAGCCGTAGCGATTGGAATGGTGCAAGTCACTAAGGTGGCAGAAGCTAAGGGATTGGTTCAAGCAGGGTTAACGCAGGCTATCCGCCAAATGTGCCAAAAATTTAGCTTACCAGTAGAATTCCACAGTTGGGATAAACAAGAACTTTATCAGGCCTTGACCTTGGACAAGAAGGCGAGGGGCAATCAGTTGAACCTCGTTTTGGTACCAGAAATTGGGACTTGTCAGATTCATCCAGTCCCATTGGAAGAAATGAGAGACTTCTTAAACTAGAAAACCGACAAAGGAGATACCATGCGTTATTTAACAGCAGGAGAATCACACGGACCACGACTAACAGCCATTATTGAAGGAGTGCCTGCAGGACTACCTTTGACGGCTGATTTTATCAATGCTGAGTTAAGACGTCGCCAAGGTGGCTACGGTCGTGGAGCACGGATGAAGATTGAAAACGATCAGGTCGAGATCACCTCCGGAGTTCGCCATGGATTGACCATGGGAGGGCCCATCGCCTTGCATGTCACCAATCTAGACCATCAAAAATGGCTGGAGATCATGTCTGTCAGTGATGTGGAAGAAAAGAAAAAAGAGCTTCGGAAAATTACTAAACCTCGTCCAGGCCACGCTGATTTGGTCGGTGGGATCAAGTACCGCTTCGATGACTTGCGTAACTCCTTGGAACGGTCATCGGCTCGGGAAACAACTATGCGAGTTGCAGTTGGTGCAGTAGCCAAACGGTTATTAGAAGAAATCGGGATTCAAGTAGCTAGCCACATCGTTAATTTTGGTGGCATCGAAGTAGACGTTCCAGAAAATCTGACGGTATCCCAAATCAAAGAAGCGGTCGCCCAATCCGAGGTTTCCATCGTCAATCGAGAGCGAGAAGAAGAAATCAAGGCCTATATCGATAGCGTGAAGAAAGAAGGAGAAACCATCGGAGGGATCGTTGAAACCATTGTAGGTGGTGTGCCTGTCGGTCTGGGCTCTTTTGTCCAATGGGACAAAAAATTAGATGCCAAGATTGCTCAAGGGGTTGTCTCCATCAATGCCTTTAAAGGAGTTGAGTTTGGTTTAGGCTTTGAAGCAGGTCGTCTCAAGGGTAGTCAGGTCATGGACGAAATCCTCTGGTCTGAGCAAGATGGCTATACTCGTCGAACCAATCATCTGGGCGGATTTGAAGGGGGCATGACCAATGGAGAGCCAATTATTGTCCGTGGGGTTATGAAACCAATCCCGACCCTTTATAAGCCCCTCATGAGTGTCGATATTGAAACCCATGAGCCATATAAGGCAACAGTGGAGCGGAGTGACCCAACAGCACTTCCAGCTGCAGGAGTTGTCATGGAGGCTGTGGTGGCAACGGTCTTAGCCACAGAAGTCTTAGACAAGTTCTCTTCTGATAATCTAGAGGAATTGAAAGAAGCTGTCGAGCGTCATCGGGCCTATACCAAGGCTTTCTAAGTGGAGAAATAGATGGAAGAAAAGGTTGTTTATATCGTCGGTCTAGGACTGATTGGAGCTTCGTTAGCTATGGGGATCCGGAAAGCCCATCCTCAGGTAACCCTATTAGGGTATAATCGCAGTCAAGCCTCACGGGATATTGCTTTGAAGAAGGGGATTGTTGATAAGGTGACGGCAGATCTTGAAGAATTTGCTTCTCAAGCAGATGTCATCATTGTCTCCTTACCTGTGAAGCAAACGATTCAAACCTTTCAGCAATTGGCAAACATACCACTGAAAGAAGGGGTTATTGTAACGGATGTGGGTTCGACCAAGGGGGCGATTGTAAAAGCAGGTCAAGAAGCTTTTAACCATCTCCCAGTCCGTTTTGTCGGTGGGCATCCCATGGCGGGGAGTCACAAGACAGGGGCTGCCTCTGCAGATTCCACCCTCTTTGAAAATGCTTATTACATTTTTACTCCAACAGTGGCGACGGATCCCAGCGCTATTTTGGAAATGAAGGATTTGCTCTCAGGGATTGGAGCACGTTTCATCGAGGTGGATCCTATTGAACACGATCGAGTCACTTCTCAAATCAGCCACTTTCCTCATGTATTGGCTGCAACCCTTATGGGACAAGCAGCTGCTTATACAGAGGAGCACAGCCTAGCAGGTCGCTTTGCTGCAGGAGGATTTCGTGATATGACGCGGATTGCGGAGAGTGAGCCCAGCATGTGGACCTCTATCTTACTGTCCAATCCATCTGCTGTTCTTGATCGGATTGCCGATTTTCAGCATCGTCTTGACCAAGTTGCCGACATGATTCGCCAAGGGCAAGAAGAGGCGATCTGGTCCTTCTTTGATCAGAGTCGAGAGGAACGCCAGCACATGCAGATCCACAAACGTGGTGGGGTGGAAAGCACCTTCGATATTTTTGTGGATGTCCCAGACGAAGAAGATGTCATCCTTCGGATATTGGAGTTGCTTCGCGGTACCTCCTTGGTTAATATTCATATCAATGAAGAAAATCGGGAAGATGTCTATGGGATTCTCCAGATTTCCTTCAAGACAGCTGCGGATCAAGCGCGGGCTGAAGCCCTGATCACTGAACAAACAGATTATAGTGTGGTAATCAAATAGGTCCCAAGTAGGATTTTTAATTAAAATATCAGTTTCTAATACAAGATATCAGATAATCTTTGTATAATAGAATGAAACCAAATCGTTAAGGAGAAATCACATGTCAAATATTTATGATGTAGCTAATGAGTTGTCTCGAGGAATTCGTGACCTACCAGAATACAAAGCTGTTCTTGCTAGTAAGGAAGCCATTGATGCCGATGCCGATGCAAAAGCGTTATTCGGAGACTATCTCGTTTTCCAACAAGAAATTCATGGAGTTATCCAGTCTGGACAAATGCCAACTGAAGACCAACAAAAGAAAATGCAAGAATTTGCTGAAAAATTACAAGGAAACCCAATTGTGAATGAATTTTTCACCAAACAACAGCAACTATCAGTTTATCTAGGAGATATTGAACGGATTATTTTTGATCCAGTTCAAGATTTATTTAAATAAGGGAGAGAGAGTGGAACAGAAATCGTTAATTCGTTAGAATTCGATTTCGTCGTCCCACCTCCGCACAGTTGAGTAGGGCTGTAAAAGCTGATGAAATCAGCGTAGTAGAGCCCGCTCAACCACTGCGTCTTGCTCGAAAATCCAAAGACAAATGAGAGGCTAGGACTTTTGTCCCAGCCTCTTTTTCTATCCCATCTTGCGGGTCCTTCCAAGTGAACATTGAAAATGGCTGTTTTTTATGGTAAAATTTTTAGAAAAGCTTGAAGGGGTAAGCCATGAAATTACAAACGAATTGTAAGGGTTTAAATGGAATTATTCGTGTTCCAGGGGATAAATCAATCAGTCATCGTTCGATTATCTTTGGTAGCCTTGCGCATGGAACCACTAAGGTCTATGATATCTTACGTGGTGAAGATGTCTTATCCACTATTCAAGTATTTAGGGACCTAGGCGTCTCTATCCAAGATGATGGTCAAGTGATCACCATTGAGGGGAAAGGCTTCGAAGCCTTTCAACAACCTAAGAATGATCTGGATATGGGGAATTCAGGCACCTCTACTCGATTGATAGCGGGTGTCTTAGCAGGAAGTCCCTTCCCAGTCACCATGGTTGGAGATGACAGCTTATCAAAACGACCAATGGATCGGGTGGCGATCCCTCTTCGAGAGATGGGAGTCACTGTTCAGGGGCAAACAGAGCGAGACATGTTGCCACTTCATCTTCATGGAACAAAAGACTTACAACCAATCCACTATTCATTACCCGTAGCCTCTGCTCAGGTCAAGTCAGCTCTTCTATTTGCTGCCATGCAAGCAGAAGGGGAGTCAGTCATTCTAGAGAAAGAACTGACACGAAACCACACCGAAGATATGATTCAGCAGTTTGGTGGCCGGATCAGCGTGAAGGACAAAGAAATTCGCCTACGTGGGCCTCAAAGCTTCCAAGCCTGTGAGGTGACGGTACCAGGTGATATTTCCAGTGCAGCCTTTTGGTTGGTAGCTGGTTTGATTGTTCCTAATAGTCAAATTCGTCTGGAGAATGTCGGGATCAATGAAACTCGTACAGGTATCCTAGAGGTTATTGAAAAAATGGGTGGCAAGCTTCAAATCTTGGATCTTGATCCACTTGCTAAAGCTGCGACCCTTGTCGTAGAGACTTCAGACCTCCATGGAACTGAAATTTCAGGTGATCTGATTCCTCGCTTGATTGATGAGCTTCCAATCATTGCTCTTTTGGCAACCCAAGCTTCTGGGAAAACCATTATCAAAGATGCTGAAGAATTAAAAGTTAAAGAAACGGATCGCATTCAAGTCGTGGCGGATAGTCTAAATGCCATGGGAGCTTCCATCACTCCAACAGAGGATGGTATGATCATTGAAGGGAAAACGCCTTTGCATGGTGCTAGTCTACAAACCTTTGGCGATCACCGGATCGGCATGATGGGAGCTATCGCAGCCTTGCTTGTAAGCGATGGTGAAGTGGAGCTTGCGCGTGCTGAAGCAATTAATACCAGTTACCCTTCCTTCTTTGCAGACTTAGAAAAGGTGTCTCATGCCTAAAATACTACTTGGCTTTATGGGAGCAGGGAAAACGACCATTAGTCGTTTGTTGGATCCAGCTTTTGCTGATATGGATGCACTCTTAGTTCGACGCTTAGAAATGCCGATTGTTGACTATTTTACCCGCTATGGTGAGGAGAGTTTTCGCTTGCAAGAGTCACTTTTATTGCAAGAGTTACTTAATCAAGAGAGCTCTGTCATTGCAACTGGTGGTGGCATTGTCCTGAAGCCAGAAAATCGCGAGCTCCTCAAAAAGAACCCTTGTAATATTTATTTGCGGATTGATTTTGATCACCTCTATCAACGACTGGCAACTGATCCTGTAACTAAGCGCCCTCTCTTTCTTGATAAGAGCCAAGAAGAGTTTCGTACCTTGTATGAACAACGTCTGCCCTTATATGAAGAAGTAGCCACACATGTGATTGATGTTGCTGATAAGACACCTGAAGAAATTGTGGAGATGATCCAATGATTGTAGCTTATCTCGGTCCTAAGGGATCCTTTACCCATCATGTTGCCCTTGAAAGTTTTGAAGACGCGACATTATGCCCTTACGGGTCTATCACAGAAGTGATCAAAGCTTATGAATCCGCTCAAGTAGAGTATGCGGTCATACCTGTTGAGAACTCTATCGAAGGCAGTGTTCATGAGACGATTGACTACCTCTTTCACCAGGCTCATTTTCAGGCTATCGCAGAAGTAGTCTATCCCATAAAGCAACAACTCTTGGCAGTTAAGCAGGATCAAGCCATTGAAGTGATCTATTCGCATCCACAAGCTTTAGCCCAAGGGAAAGCCTATGTCCAGGAGCATTTCCCTCAAGCCAGACTGGAGATGACAACTTCGACATCCTATGCAGCTCGATATGTCTCTCAACATCCGGAACTTCCTATCGCAGCCATTGCGCCTTTAGAGGCCAAGGATGAATATGGTCTGGAAGTGGTGGCCAGCAATATTCAAGAGATGGATCAAAATTTCACCCGCTTTTGGATCCTTGGTCAGCGACCTTTTGAAGGCAGTCACTCACTGAAGAAAGCTGCCTGCAAGGATAGTTTGGCTATTACCTTACCAAGTAATATTGCGGGCTCCTTATGCCAGGCCCTATCTACATTTGCTTCAAGAGAATTAAATTTAACAAAAATTGAAAGTCGTCCTTTAAAGACGGCCCTAGGGGAGTATTTTTTTATTATCGATGTGGTGGATGCTGATGAATCACTGTTTGCTTCTGCCTATCAAGAACTGGAATACCTAGGAGCATCCATCAAAACCTTGGGCCACTATTTGGTCTATGTACTAAACGACAATGAAACGGAGAACGTATGAGTAGAGAATCAGAAAGCCTATCCTATCATGAACAAAAGAGATTGGATTATCTTTATTCCAACTACCATTACCTGAATGAAAAAGAGCAGTTGGAATACAAGTATTTAAAAAATAAATCAGAGGGACGATTCCAAGATGATCCCGTTTCAGCAAGAGCAGAAGAGTCAGTTGTTCCTTCAAGCAGAGGAGAAGACAATTCTGACGAATTACCAGTCTATCCATCACGTAGCCGGAAGGACAAACCTAAAACCAATAAAAAGAATCGAGAGGACGTAGCCACTCTTCCCAAACGTAAGAAGGGAAGAAAGATTCGCTTCAAACGTATTTTAAAATGGATAGCCATCTTCTTCTTATTGGTCCTTGGTGGAATGGTCTTTATGTTTCTCAAAGGCTTGAATAGCAAACCTGGTGGGACCAACGCCCAACCAGCTGTTAAAGAGTATTTCAACGGTCAGAAGACCAAAGACGGGGTCAATATCCTGATCTTGGGAACAGATGGTCGAATAGGGGAAAGCTCGTCTGAGACGCGAACGGACTCTATCATGGTCGTCAATGTCAACAACAAGGACGGCAAGGTGAAACTGGTCAGCTTCATGCGGGATACTCTGGTACATATTGATGGCGTGAGCCAGCAAACAGATCCAGAATATCAAGATTACTATGACCAGAAGCTGAATACTGCCTTTACCATTGGAGAGCAGAATAACAACCAAGGGGCGGAATTGGTCCGTCAGATGCTCAAGGATAACTTTGACATTGATATCCAATACTATGCCATGGTCGATTTCCAAACCTTTGCGACAGCCATTGATACCCTCTTCCCTAACGGGGTGGAGATGAATGCTCAGTTTTCCACCATTGATGGTGAAACCGTTTCTGAGGTTGAAGTTCCTGATGACTTGAATATGAAGGATGGGGTCGTTCCGAATCAGACCATTAAGGTCGGAAAACAACGGATGGATGGCCGTACCCTCCTCAACTATGCTCGTTTCCGTAAGGATGATGAGGGCGACTTTGGCCGGACGAGACGCCAACAAGAAGTTATGTCTGCCATTGTTCACCAAATCAAGGATCCAACCAAGCTCTTTACTGGATCTGAAGCACTAGGAAAGGTCTTCGCTATGACCTCTACCAATGTACCCTTCTCCTTCCTATTGACAAATGGGATTGGCTTAGTTGGAAGTGCCAGCAAGGGGATTGAACGCATTACTATTCCAGAAAATGGTGATTGGGTCGATGCCTATGATATGTATGGCGGTCAAGGTCTCTTAGTGGATTTTGATGCTTATAAAAAGAAATTGTCCCAAATGGGTTTAAGATGATATAATTAAGGGATAGGAGTTTTGAAAACTCCATCCCTTTTAATTTGTAGAAAGATTGAACACCATGGTAAAGAAAAATGAAATTGTAGACGTTGAGATTGTTGATTTGACCCACGAAGGAGCAGGAGTGGCTAAGGTCGATGGCTTGGTCTTTTTTGTGGAGAATGCCCTGCCAGGAGAAGTCATCCGCATGCTCGTGCTTAAAGTCAACAAAAAGATTGGCTACGGAAAAGTAGAGGAGTACCTAGAAAAATCCCCTTATCGTAATGAAGAACTAGACCTGGCTTACTTGCGAACAGGGATTGCCGACTTGGGCCACCTAGCTTATACCGAGCAATTAAAATTCAAGGCCAAGCAGGTCAAGGATAGTCTATATAAAATGGCAGGTATATCTGATATGGAAGTACCCCTGACCTTGGGAATGGACCATCCTGTCCAATACCGCAACAAGGCCCAAGTCCCTGTTCGTCGTGTCAATGGTCAGGTCGAGACTGGCTTCTTTCGGAAGAACTCTCATGATTTGATGCCGATCGAAGATTTCTACATCCAAGATCCAGTCATTGACCAAGTGGTCTTGGCTCTTCGGGATTTGATTCGTCGTTTTGATCTCAAGCCTTATGATGAGAAGGAACAGTCTGGCTTGATTCGTAACCTTGTTGTTCGTCGTGGCCATCATTCTGGAGAAATTATGGTCATTTTGGTCACCACTCGTCCCAAGATTTTCCGTGTGGACCAGTTGATCGAGCAGTTGATCAAGCAATTCCCAGTCATTAAATCTGTCATGCAAAACATTAACGACCAAAATACCAATGCTATTTTTGGGAAAGAATGGCGTACGCTTTATGGCCAAGATTATATTACCGACCAAATGTTGGGTAATGATTTCCAAATCTCTGGACCAGCCTTTTACCAGGTCAATACAGAAATGGCAGAGAAGCTCTATCAAACAGCCATTGACTTTGCGGACTTAAAAGAAGAGGATGTGGTGATTGATGCCTACTCCGGAATTGGGACCATTGGCTTGTCAGTTGCCAAGCATGTCAAGGAAGTCTATGGGGTAGAAGTCATCCCTGAAGCTGTGGAGAATAGCCAGAAGAATGCTGCGTTAAACAATATCACCAATGCCCACTATGTCTGTGACACAGCTGAAAATGCCATGAAGAATTGGCTCAAGGAAGGCATCCAACCAACCGCCATCCTAGTTGACCCACCACGCAAGGGCTTGACCGAAAGCTTTATCAAAGCAAGCGCCCAAACAGGAGCTGACCGCATCGCCTATATCTCCTGTAATGTCGCAACCATGGCGCGTGATATCAAACTCTATCAAGAATTGGGATACGAATTGAAGAAAGTACAACCGGTTGATCTTTTTCCGCAGACGCATCATGTCGAGTGTGTAAGCTTGTTGGTGAAACGCGGTTAATCCTCAAAAGGTTCACTGAACCTTTTGAGTCCCGCAAACGCATCATGTTGAGGCAGTATCACTGCTTGTACGAGCTGAGGCATCAGCGAAGTAGAAGTAGATGATCTGCCCATGGGATAGCTGTCGTAGAGTAAGGAGTTTACGACGAAACGATAAGGCAACAGCGAACCGCCGAGTGTATGAGCTTGTTGGCAAAACGCAGTTAATCCTCAAAAGGTTCACTGAACCTTTTGAGTCACGCAAACGCATCACGTGGAATGTGTAGCTTTGCTTGTGAAAGTCTAGAACCTTTTAGCGAAAAGTTTTATGTAGTCACTGGAAACAGTGGCTTTTTTAGCTTTGGTTGAGGTGTACAAAGCACTATATTGATGAAGAAATACTGCAGCAGACCTCCAGTGGAGCCTTATAGTTTCTTCTTAAAAATAAGGAAACGCTATAAGAGAGGTGGCATAATTTTAGCGAAGAACAAAAACTGTAGAGGTACCATGCGACTCAATTGGAGGAGTTGCTAGGCGGTGATCAGGAAGAATTCAATGGAAGAAAGATGTATTAGGTACTTGAGAAGATTAGTCTAGGAGAGGACGGTAACATCACCGTTAATTTTTTAGAAGGAACCGAAGATAATTTATAAGGCCATAGATAAGAGAGGAGGTACTCTAGCTATGGCCTTTTTGTATTAATCAGATATGTAAGCTTTTTCTCAGTATTCTTTCAATGCCATTCTCAGGCTTTTCTATAAATGTATGATATAATTAAAGAAGGTAAATTTGCAAAAATATACTTGATTGAGGAGTTATAATGGCTAATAGTGCAAAAATTGAATCCCTTGGCATAGATTATCTCAATCTTCTGATAAATAAAAATGAATGTTTGCAATCCTATATAACTACAAATGACAGAACACCTATATGGGATGGTAGTATCCATGTATTAAAAGAAAACTCAAGCAGCAAGTCAGATATTTTAGGTACTGTTCCAGTTCAAGTTAAATCCTCAACGAGAAAAACAAGATTAAATAAATTTGATATGAATATCACGGACTTGAAGGCATATCAATCTGAAGGTGGCGCGGTTTTATTTGTAGTATTTATTAGTGATAATAATGAATTAAGAAAAATATGTTTCAAGTCTATTCTTCCTGTCACAGTGAAAAAAATTCTAAAACATAAAGATATTAAACCGGGAACTCAGCAAAAAATTACTCTTGATATCTATGATTTAGAAGAGGCTGAACTATACCCTACTCTTTTAGATTTTTTAGATCACAGAAAGAAACAGTTTAGTTTTTTCCAACAAAACAATCATTTAATAGAGAGTATTCCGAAAGACAAGGAATTCAGATTTTATTTTAGGGGTTCTTCACCAACGAGTGTTTTCAATTATCAAAGAAAACATGAGATATTTCCATATGTATTTGATGAAGCGACAGGTATAGAAATTCCAGTAGCAAACAGTATTGAAATAGCAAGTATCTTAGAGAATACAGATTTAGTTATAAAAATAGGTGAGAATCAAATTTTCAAAGATGTGAAAAGAATCCGTAATTCCGATGGTAGTGTAGAACTAAAATTTGGCCCAGGTTTCTCTATCAGTGTCCTTTCAAGAACCGACAAAAAATTTTCTTTTTCTTATGAAAGACCAAGTAAACTTCCAGATGCTATTTCTAATACACAATCCTTAATTGAATTTTCTGAGAAGGGTTATATCTATATTGATGAACAGAGACTGGATTTCGAGAATGAAAATTTAAAGCAACTAGAAGGTCTTAATCTAAATAATGAGTTGAAAGAACTTAATAAGTTAAAGAGTAGTCTAGAAGAATTAGGGATTACTAAACCTTTAGAGTTATCAGAATTTGATAATAAATCTCGTAGTCATCTTTTATTACTTGAAGATGGATTGATAAATAATAAAAAAGTATCATTGAATTTTGATGAATCTAAATTAATGAATATCCGAGTCGGAAATCTACATTTTTTGTTGTTATACCATCAAACTACTCCTAAGGATGGTTATCTAATTAATATTTTTAAAGATACCCCCTGGTGCAGAAGTACCGATGAGGCTGTTAATGATACGGAGGACATCTCGTTATTTGAATTATTTTCAATTGATGATTGGGTTCAAATTGATAATTGTGATTTTGATGCGGTAATTTCCTCATATAATCGTTTGCTAGATACGACAGGTTCTAAGATAGATGCCAATGATACTTTGGTTAGAATTATATCAGCCTACGACAAGATTGAAGAAACAAATAAAAAGCTTGAATTATTGAAGTGGGCAAATCAGCTATCTGATTGGAATATCGCTCATTCGCATGATAAACCTAGAACTATGATTAATCATCTACAGTTAAAACAAAGACAAGAAGAGCTTTCAGATGTTGATGTAGAGAAGTTAAATTCCCTTTTACTTAAATATCAAACTGAAGCAGAAATCTGTTTTGGTATTGCGGTGTTACTGGGAACTAGGAGACAAGCTGATTTATATTGGAAAAAAATGAGTGGAGATATGCAAGAAGCTTATAAAGACTTTCCCATTTACAACTTATATTGCAAACTTGTATAATCTTCACTTTAAGGCAGTAAACTTAACAGTACTGTGGTAAGTTCCGTTTAATGATTTAATTCAAATCTTTCGACTACGATTATTTCGTTTCATAGTATAGGTGGTAACCATCAATGCATGTTGAGGCAGTATCACTGCTTGTACGAGCTGAGGCATCGGCGAAGTAGATGATCTGCCCATGCGATAGCTGTTGTAGAGTAAGGAGTATATGACGAAACGATACGGTAATAGCGAACCGCTGAGGTAGTATGTTTGCTGGTGAAATCGTAAAAACTTTCATCTGAAGAAATTTTATAAACAGATGGAATTTAAGGAGAGAAAAATGATTTTAGAAACGGAGAGATTTATTCTTCGCCCATGGGAAGAAAGAGATGCCAATGATTTATTTCAATATGCTAGTCATCCAGAGGTTGGTCCGATTGCAGGTTGGCCTGTACATACTAGTGTTGAAAACAGCAGAGAGATTATAAAAAGTGTTTTTTCCGCACCTGAGACATACGCCATCGTTTTAAAAGAAACCATGCAACCAGTGGGCAGCATCGGATTGATGCTCGGTTCTGCAAGTAATATAGGTATTCCTGATGCTGATGCGGAGATTGGTTACTGGATAGGAGTTCCGTATTGGGGTCAGGGTCTGATACCAGAAGCAGTTCGTGAGATAATGAGCCATGGATTTGATGGCCTGAATCTGGAGAAATTGTGGTGCGGTTATTTTGACGGCAATACAAAGTCACAGAGAGTTCAGGAAAAATGTGGTTTCCGTTATCATCATACAAAAGAGAACGTTCCGTGTGCATTGGAAGGTGTTCTTCGCACAGAACACATAACCTGTCTATCAAAGGAAGAGTGGATTTCATTTAAGTAAAGCCTATTTTGTCGAGTTAAACTCTTTTAACGATAATCTTATGTTATCGTTAAAAAGTCTGTTAATATGTTCCCACATACGAACGCAACCACCTGTCCAAGTGCTGAAGTTATTATCTCCTTTTTCGGTGGTAGTAATGGAACCTTTGTTCCATATGGTCATGTGTCTTTTGTCAAGAAGGTCTATCCAAATGATTCATTTCTGGCATCGGAAATGAATGTCGATGACAGACCGTTTTCTCAACCAGATAATGCTATGAATTTTACTTATACGACGAAATAGAGAGTCTTTACTTGAAATTTTGTAATATTTTGGTGACTTATAGTTTATGTAAGTCATTTTTTTATTATCAAAAAAATTGTATTTTATCATTTAAAATGATAAAATACATACATAATGATAAAAAGGAAAAAATAATGAATTTTAAAAAGATAATTTCTATTTTTCAATCGTTTTATATTAATGTAAGTGTTGAAAAAATAGCTTTAACTTTACCAATCAGTTTTGAAAAAAGATTTCAATATGCCAAAATGAAGTTTCATAAGGAGTCATTTTTATTGATTAAAGAAAAGAGAAGAGGAAGTTTAAACTCATTTGTTACTCAAGCTCGTACTATAGGTAGAAAAGCTAGCATGGATGTTATTTTGGTGTTTTCAAAGCTATCAGACAATGAAAAAAAACAACTCCTTCAAGCTAGAGTTCCTTTTGTAGACTTCAAGGGGAATCTCTTCTTCCCTCCATTGGGATTAGCATTGAATGCTAATCATGATGTTGAAGTATTTAAGGAATTAACACCTAGTGAACAATTAACTTGGATTGCCTTTTTATTGACAAAAGGTCAAAAAGTAGTAGATGTTGATTTGCTTTCACAGATAACTGGACTGCCAAACTCAACAATTTATAGGTGTTTGAGAACTTTTAAAACTTTAAATTGGTTGAACAAGCCAAATAAACTTTACACATATACTGCATCAAAAAAAGAATTATTCTTAAAATCCGAGTCATTTTTATTTAATCCCATCAAAAAACGGCTCTTGTTGTCAGATTTTGATCTAAAGAAGATACAATCTGATTCTATGCTTTTATACGGTGGTACTTATGCTTTATCCTATTTGACTTTTTTAGCTGAATCAGATGAAAATAGTAGCTATGTCATATCACAGAGACAATTCAATAAATTATCCTTGCCACTTTCTCAGCATATTTTAGAAGGCAAGGTATTGGAGATATGGCGATATAGTCCTTTTGTATCTGAATTTTGGAACGATTTTAAAGAAACTCAAGATAGACAGTTTGTTGATCCTATTTCTCTTTATTTGACCTTAAAAGATGATGATGATCCACGTGTAGAGGAAGAGATTGAAGTACTAAAAAGTAATATATTACAGTATCTAGGAGAAGATGATGCCAGCTAATACGAAAGCTATTTTTCAAGAAATGTTTGCGAATTTTCAAGACTATTATGTTTTGATTGGAGGGACTGCAACCTCTATTGTATTGGACTCGCAAGGATTTAAAAGTCGGACAACAAAAGATTATGATATGGTAATCATTGATGAATTAAAAAATAAGGAATTTTATGATACCTTGAATCACTTTTTAGAATTGGGAGAATATCAAGGAAGTCAGAAGGATGAAAAAGCACAGCTATTTCGATTTACAACAAATAAACCTGACTTTCCTTCTATGATTGAATTATTTAGTATTTTACCAGAATACCCATTAAAAAAGGAGGGGAGAGAAATCCCCTTACATTTTGATGAAGATGCTAGTTTGTCAGCCTTACTATTGGATAAGGATTATTATAATATATTGGTGCATGAAAAAGAATACGTTCAGGGATACTCGGTGTTGAGTAATCGTGGTTTAATTATTTTCAAGGCTAAAGCTTGGTTGGATATGAGAGAACGCTCTGCAACAGGTACTCAAGGTTTAAGTAAAGCTATTAAAAAACATTTGAACGATATTACTCGATTAACAGCTTTATTATTAGGGAGTGACAAACTGTCAAATATAACCTCTAGTGACACGGTGAAAGCAGATATGCACCGTTTTGTGATAGAACTTGAGTCTGTGATATCAACTATTCCTCAAAATGATGATATTTTATTGAATCGGAATGAAGTTTTTGAAATTTTGAAAGATTTTCTAGATAGTTAAAATTAATTGTAATCACATAGATATATCGAAATGGGCACACTTGGTTATGTTTCGGCATATGATAGATATTTTGTTACTGGAATAAGATCTCAAAAGATCGCAAGTGGAATCTATAACATTAAATCTATTTTATAACTAGTAAATTTTTATGAGAAAAACATAGAACAATTAGATTCAGTCCAAAAGAATTTTATTGTTGCTGATATGCTATATCCTCAAATGAAAATTCTTGATATGGGATTTCGGCAGATTGGTTTTGACCTAGATAATAAATAACTATTTACATCTAAATCTGGAGCTAATTAATGGATTTACTTTTAAATGGTGTGTTTCACCTTACAGAAAAAGTAAAGAACAATAGTAAAAGATAATTTACCAAAAAAGATTTTTGGAATTCGTAGAAAACATAGTAACTATGAATCCGAGGAGATTAGTTTTGATTGATAGTAAATTTTAATTGAATAAATTATTAGCCTTCGGAGTACTATGTACCACATATTATTTTTATAGTTAAGAAAAGGACTATACAGCATTCTATCAAGATATTTTTACATAGATGATACTGCATTTTGAATTATAACAAAGGAGTACTAACATGCCGAAATATACCGACGAAGATATTAGAAAATTAAATAAA
The DNA here is from genome assembly GCF_000186465.1 of Streptococcus australis ATCC 700641. Lineage (GTDB taxonomy): Bacteria > Bacillota > Bacilli > Lactobacillales > Streptococcaceae > Streptococcus > Streptococcus australis. The sequence goes on from NZ_GL636091.1 coordinate 1,292,754, forward strand.
ATCACATTAAAAATAGCAGGTGATTATTTAGGTATAAGTTCACAGGCAGTTGCTATAGGTCTTAGAAATAATCTTCTCCCAATTGGTTTTGCTATTCATAATGAAGAAAGAGACAGACGTTTCACTGAGAGTTGGTCATATCATATTATCGCTGAAAGAATGATTTCATACAATCACGGTAAGCTATCAGAAATCCGTGTTGAGAATATTGAAACTAGTTTAGATAAAATTATAGAGGAATTTAATGGTTTAAAACAAGATTTACTTTTTATATTAAGCGAAAATGCAGAAGTGAAGAATTAGAAGTTTTTGAATTTGCGTTTTCGCTTGGTAAATATAAAAATGGTGATGTAAAGTATAAGGGTAAAGGTGTTTCAAATGAAGATAATAAAGACCTTTTCTAGAGAAGAACTCTATGAAGAAATCTGGGAGATAAGTGCGAAACAAGTTTCATTGAAATATGATTTAAGTTATTCTGACTTACTCAAGAAATGTAAAGAATTTGAAATCCCAATTCCAAAGGGTAGTTATTGGTATCGTAAGAATACTGGACAAGACTTAAGTGAACTTATCGTTCCATTACCACAAAATAACATAAATGAGGTTCATATTGATAGAAAAAGTTTAAAGAACAGTAGAATTAAAGCTGCTAAATATAAAGAAGATAGTACGGAAGATAAAAAAGAAGATACTGTTAAACTTGATACAACTAGTATAAGAAGTTCATTATCATTCTTAGAGGACGATAAAATAGAGCGTATTATTGAAACAGTTTCGAATCTAAACCAGTCTCCAAATAAGAGATTACATAAATCTGTAGCTAATCTAAGGGATAAAATTGCAGAGTGGAATAAGAGGGAAAAAGCTGCTTCCTATCCTTACTTTGATTCTAGGCACAGATATAATGATTTAAAAGAACCTAAGTTTGTAAAAAATATTTCACTAAATTCTCTTCCACGTTTATATCGCTTTTTAGATACACTAGTTACTGTTATTGAAAGAATCGGTGATAATGTAACTTCAGGTTGGGATATTCAAATTGATAAGGACATTGTTCGTTTTGAAGTTATAGAATCAACAGATAAAGTAATTCATGAATTAACAAAAGAAGAAGCTAAAGAACTAGCAGAGTACAATGATAGCATTAAGTTTAATGGATATGCTTATAAACCAAGAATAAAGAAGTATGACTATATAGCAAATGGAAAATTTCGATTTAAGATAATAGATGGTAAATACATTAAAGATACTAAAGAAATCTCGATTGAGGAATTAATCCCAGAAATAATTGTTTTAATTTACCAAGAGTATTATAAAGTTAAGAACTTACGACTTGAACGTGAAGAGAGAGAAAGACTATACGAAGAAGAACAAGAGCGAAAAAGAAAATTACAAAATAAAATCGAAGATGAGAAGAATCGGACAATGTCTCTTCTTAATATGTTAGAAGATTTTCAAACTGCAAATGATTTAAGATTGATGGCAGATAAACTAGAGATAGCAGGCAATCTTAGTAAAGAAGAAATTGATTGGATTAGATCCAAAGCTGACTGGATCGACCCAATAGTTTCTTCAACAGACGAATTACTAGGAATTAGAAATCATGAAAATTCTAGAGAACAAAAAGAACAATATCTGAGTGAGAAAAGGTACTACTGGTAACTTTTTCGTTAAAACATTTTAGCGAAGCGATAATGACAAGCCTTGATTGTAAGGCTTTTTTTGCATATTCCAATAAAGAACTTGACATTAATAGTTACTTCCACTACAATAGAATTACATACCTTCGGTATGTTAGAGAGGGACTAAAATGGCAAGGAATAGAAACTCACATGAAACTAGAAAAAAAATACTAGAGGTCTCCAAAAATTTATTTTTAGAAAAAGGATTTGATAATACGTCAATACAAGATATCATAGATGGCTTAGGTGGACTAACAAAAGGTGTTATCTATCATCATTTTGAGTCTAAATATGATATACTTCAAACAATCATTAGCGAAAATAATCAAGAAATTTTAAATTATAATTGGAGAGGAAATACTGGATTAGAAAAGATACAAAATTCTTTGATGGACTCTTTCTCTAATTTTGAACACCAAAGGCTCGTATACTCTGCCTCAATCATGCTAAGAAGTCCACGTTTGTTAGGGGAGCAGTATCTAGGTCTATTTTCTGATTTTTTACCCGAAATTAGAGAAAAAGTTTACGAAGGAGTTGAAGATGGGTCTATTAAAACAGAATATCCAGAAGAGCTAGCAGATTTAATTGTTTTAACTCTAAATATTTGGATTGGTTTTCAAATTTCCGTTTTTTCATTAGTAGAATTAAAGCGCAAAATGAATTTCATTAAACTTACTTTTGAAGGTCTAGGGGTACAGTTAATTTCTGATGAAATGATGGAGGTGATTTTCAACTTATTCGAACACTTAAAAAAATAGTAAATAAGTCGTCGCATGACATTCTTGTTAATACTCATTTCTATTTATGTATTATCAATTGAATAAATTATCTTACATAATTTATAATTAAAAAATAACATACTTTAAGTGTGTTATTAAAAATCTATTATACATACCGTAGGTATGTTTGTTTTTAGTATATACATACCGATAGTATGTATAGTGACATTGTCTGAAGAATAAGTTTATTTTTAAATATTTGTCGAGATTAGTCTGAATAGTTTATTCTTTATTTACGCTTTGGAGGAAAGAATCTATGTTGTCGCTTATTAAAATTGAATTAAATAAAGTTTCTAAATCTAAATTATTTTTAGCCTGGTTGTGTACTATATTTATAGTGTTAGGTATTACAGCAATCATTATTATGGGTTTAGGTACTGACAATAAACTAGGAGAATTCACTGGACAGGATTCTAATGTTATTAGAGTTACTGGTAAATGGGAAGGTTGGGCAATTGTAGCTTCATTGTTTTCATCTTTATTTACAAAAGCAGCATTTTTGATTTTCGAATCTTATTTATTGTCTATGATTATTATTGATGAATTTAAACGAAGAACAATTTTTCAGTTGTTTTCTTATCCTATTTCTAAAATAAAGTTACTATGGGGAAAAATTCTTTCAGTCATTCTAATAGCATTTATTGCACATTTTTCTGCACATTTAGTGATTCAATTATTCATTAGATTCATGGCTGTTGTAACTGAATCTAGTTATATCCCTATAGCTAGTCAATTAATTAACTTAGCTGGAATAACGTTTGCAACAGTACTAATAGGGTTACTACCATTTGTTTTAGGTGTGATTAAGCATTCAACAGCTATAACAATGCTTACAGGGCTTGGTTTAGCAGCATTACTTTCAAATGTAAGTCCAGGAAGTTTATCTAATAATATTGCTGATAACTTATTCTTCTTAATATTTGCTAGTTTCATAAGTTTAACGATTGTTTCATTTTCAATTTATACTATTTCAAGAAAAGATATTAATATCAAGTAGCATAGTTGAGTTTAAACGAAGTCAAGTTATAATTCCTTGATGATTTCTGTAAAAAAAGAGACTGTATAAGTTAGTATTTATGCTCCGGGAAAAAAATCTTGCATTTAAAGCTGGATATAGAAAGAGAGATAGAAATGAGAAATATTGTTGAAATAAAAGAAGTTTTTAAAACTATTGATAAAGAAGAAATTTTAAGTGGTATCAACCTTCAAATTGCTGAAGGAGAAATCTATGGTTTTTTAGGACCGAATGGTGCAGGGAAAACAACGTTAATGAAATGTATGTTATCCTTATCAACAATTACATCAGGTAGTATTGAAATTTTTGGGAAAAATCTACAAGAACACAGAGAAGAAATCCTAAGTCAGATTGGAAGTATTATTGAATCACCAATTTTTTATGATAATTGCACTGCAAAAGAAATTTTGGAAATTCACGCTCAGTATATGGGGAAAAATATTATTGAATCAGATATGATAAGAGCCTTAAGAATGGTCGGATTAAAAAATACGACTAAAAAAGTAAAAGATTTTTCATTAGGAATGAGGCAAAGGCTTGGTTTAGCTCGTGCCTTTCTAACAAAACCTAAATTGTTAATTTTAGATGAGCCAATCAATGGTTTAGATCCAATAGGAATTCAAGAAATTCGAAATCTTTTGTTGTCGCTTTCTAAGGAGCATGGAATTACAATACTAATATCGAGTCATATATTATCGGAAATTTCACAGATAGCAGATAAAATTGGTTTTATCAAAAATGGAGAAATGGTAGAACAGGTCTCTATGAAAGAGATTAGGAGAGAGAATATTAACTTAGAAGAATATTTTATGTCTCATTTTCTAAATGAAATTAAGAATTATGAGGTAGATTAAGGATGAAACAATTGATAAAGAACCATCAGAAGGCTTTCTATGCTTTCATGATATTTAATATACTGGTCCCTTTAACTAATATTGCTTTTGCTTATTCTATTAAAGGGATTATTGATAGTGGTATGTCCCATAATGAAGATGCCTTAACTCAAGCGGTACTAGTAGGAGCTAGTGTTATTTTCATCTATGCAGGACTCAACTTTATATCTCTTCGATTGAGAAATAAACTTGTTAGGCAAATCATGTCAACATACAAAAACAAGGTGTTCCAATCTATTTTAGATAGCGATTATAGAAACTTTTCTAAAGAAAAATCAGGGAAATTTATTTCTGTATTAACTGAAAATATGAAGAAAATTGAGCAAGATTATCTACACCAGTATTTTAATATTTCAAAAAACCTTTCCTTAATGATTTTTTCACTCCTAGCTATGTTTATAGGTAATTGGTTTTTGACCTTATTAGTAATCATTGCTAGCATTATTCCAATGATGATTTCAGGATTTATTGGACAAAAATCAGCCTCTCTACAAAATAGTGCTATGATTGCAGATCAGAAGTATTTAGCTAAGGTTAAAGATATTTTAGCAGGATTTCTTGTTATCAAAAGTTTTAATGTGAAAGAGGCTATCTGTGAGGATTATAGTCATGAAAGTGAAAAATTTGATGAAATAAATTTTATAAAAGGGAAATTTGATGTTTTAGCTAATGTTATTTCGCAGCTTTCGGGGATGATTGTTTTTTAGTAGCCTTTGGTGGAGGAATGTATCTTGTTTTTAATGGCTATACCACAATTGGAAGTGTAACAGCTATTGTTCAACTGGTCAATTTTGTAGTAATGCCACTAAATGAAGTTGGTATGGGAATGAGTAAATTCCGTGAAGGTCAGGCAACACTAGATGCATTTGAGGTAAAAGATGTAACCGAACTTCAGACTGGTGAAACGAAAGAATATTTCGATGATGTTATTTCTTTTTCAAATATAGACTTTTCTTACCCTAATGCTGAAGAAAAAATTTTTAATCATTTATCTTTGAAGATTAAAAAAGGAGAAAAAATTGCAATTGTAGGAATGTCAGGGAGTGGGAAATCAACTTTGCTCAATCTATTACTGCGTTTTTACGATGTAACAAGTGGACATATTTCAATTGATAATCAAGATATACAAGCTATTTCAGCAGAGAGTCTTTATAACTTAATGACTATTGTTCAGCAAGACGTTTATATCTTTGATGATACTTTAAGAGCAAATATTACACTTAATCAATCCTTCACTGATGAGGAAATAAAACAAGCTGTACAGCAGTCAGGTTTAGAAAGTTATGTTTTAGAAAATGAATCTGGTCTACAAACTTTATGTGGAGAGAATGGCTCAAATCTATCTGGCGGACAAAAACAAAGACTTAGTATTGCGCGTGCCTTGATTCGAAAAACACCAATCTTATTATTGGACGAGGCAACCTCATCTTTGGATAATCAAGTAACTACTGAAATTGAAAGTTCAATCTTGGATATTCAAAATTTGACTGCACTTGTAGTAACTCACAAGTTGAATAAGAACATTTTGAAAAAATACGATAGAATTCTCTTTATGAAAGATGGCGTTATTGTTGAAGATGGTTCTTTTAGTGATTTGATTGATAGGAGAGGTGAGTTTTATAAGTTGTTTGAGTTGAGTGTGTAATTCTCTTTCGGTTTATAGTATAATTTTATAAAATACTCTATCATTTTCATTATATATTATAGAAGTTTACAGCACCACATGTTGAGGCAGTATCACTGCTTGTACGAGCTGAGGCATCAGCGAAGTAGAAGCAGATGTTCTGCCCATGGGATAGCTGTCGAAGAGTAAGGAGTTTACGACGAAACGATACGGCAACAGCGAACCGCTGAGTGTGTAAGTTTGTTAGTGAAATGTGGATAATTGTTCAAAAATCAGAAGGACTAGAGATGTATATGTTGGAATTATATCAAAATCCTTATTATAAAGATCTAGTCGCATTTGGGTCCTTAAAAGAAGGAAAAGAATTTGTATCCAAAATAACTGGATATACTCTAGAAAATGAAGATGATTTTGTTCAAGGTAATAAAGTAGAAATAACGAACATTTAGATGAAAGGTTTAGAGTGAACATGAGTCTCTTATTTGAAGAATTTAAAACCATTTGTTTCCATTTAAATCGAGCCGGAATTACACCGACACTGATGGGGTCTTTGGGATTGGAATTTAGAACGAAAGAAAATTGGGGGCCGTCTGACATTGACATTCATGTGCCTGGTGACCCTAGAGGTTGGGAAGCACCTGATTATCTCAGAATTTATGACTGGGACAAGATAATGAAAGTGATGAAAGACTTAGGCTACGTCTTAATAGATATTCATGAGCATGAATTCAAAAAGGATCGAGTGAGTGTTGAATTTGGAAGTATCGATTCCTTACCTGATTTTGCAGGAGTTTCGGAATCGGATATAGAGCTTATTCACATTGAAGGCATCACTTTTCGTCTTCCAAGTCTGGGGCAGTATCTAAGTATTTACAAAGCTTCTTCTCAAGACTCCTATCGAAATGATCACAATAACAATAAGGATTTTAAAAAGATCGAGTGGCTGGAAAGACATTTGTAAATTATCATATGAAAAGTAGTAAGTTGTAAGACTGGCTACTATGTTATTTTTATTATCATTTTTATTGGTTATTTAATTTATACTATATTGGCGAGTACTAGAATTAGTAATGAAAAGCAGGTGGAAAAATTGTAAAAGAGCCACTGGGACTTTTCTGGGGTGGATATCACGCATATTTTTCGGATTTAGATGGATATTATTGGGAAGTTTCTTGGGGACCCAATTTTCAATTTGATGAAAATGGACTATTGAAATTTTAGTAATTAAGGGAGATAGCAAAAATGGCTTCAAGTAAAGAATATTTAGATTTCATTTTAGAACAATTGTCCGAGTTAGAAGAAATATCATATAGAGCAATGATGGGTGAGTATATAATTTATTATCGAGGGAAAATCATAGGTGGAATTTATGATGATAGATTTTTAGTGAAGCCTGTCAAATCTGCAATTGCGTATATGCCGAATGTAGAATACGAATTGCCGTATGAAGGTGCAAAGGAAATGCTATTGGTAGATGATGTTGACAACAAAGAATATTTAACCGGCTTATTTAATTCAATGTATGATGAGTTACCTGCACCAAAACCAAAGAAAAAGAAATAATAAAATCTCAGTTTATCTAGGTAATACCATTTAACGATAACCTTATGCGATCGTTAAAAAGCATGTGAATATGTTCTCGGTGACTGCGCATGTCGAGTGTATGAGCTTGTTGGTAAAACGTAGCTAAACCTCTCGCTTTGACATTTCAAGGCGAGATGCTTCAAAGCTCCACTGGAGATTTGAACTCCCCAAACCTTTTGAGTTCTAGGCGAATTCCTGTTTGGATGGAGTGATACTTTGGTTTGGATCTAGGCTGTGATATAGAGGTCATGACCAGAAATAATGAAATAGAGGAGTAAAATTGATGGAGAAAAATAAGCTCAAAGCAATTATGTTTGCCTTTCTGGCAGCTGTTTTTTATGCCATAAATGTACCGATATCAAAGGTTCTTTTGCAGCATGTGGGCCCGACTACAATGGCAGCATTGTTGTATCTTGGTGCTGGGATTGGTATTGGGATGATGTCACTCTTTAATAAGAAGGACAGGGAGAAAGCTGAGAGCCTGACAAAAGCCGAACTTCCCTATATTGTCGGAATGATTGTTCTCGATATTGCTGCACCGATTTTTCTGATGCTTGGAATCAGCTATGGTTCCTCTGCCAATGCATCGCTTCTCGGGAATTTTGAAATTGTGGCGACGACAGTCATTGCCTTGATTCTCTTCAAAGAAGCTGTAACCAAAAGATTATGGGTAGCTATTGGGCTAATCACCCTGTCAAGCATCTTGCTGTCGTTTGAAGGAACAGACAGCTTTCATTTCTCTTATGGTTCTTTGCTGGTGATCATGGCTACCGTTTGCTGGGGACTTGAAAATAACTGCACTAGAGAACTATCATCAAAGAGCACCTATCAAATTGTGATGCTAAAAGGCCTATGCTCAGGTCTTGGCGCTCTGGTCATTTCCCTTATAAAAAAAGAGTCCTTTCCAGGATTTGGCTATATCGCCATTGCCTTGGCTTTAGGTTTTGTGGCTTACGGACTCAGCATTTTCATGTATGTGAGAGCCCAGAATGTTCTCGGAGCAGCTAAAACTAGTGCCTATTATGCTGTCAATCCCTTGATCGGGGCTCTCCTTGCTTTTGTATTTTTAAGTGAATCCTTATCCTGGATGTATGTGATCGCCTTGATCGTGATGGTCATTGGTTCTGCTTTAGTGGTAGTCGATACGTTTATTCGCCAACATGACCATGAACACCAGCATACATTCACGCATAGCCATGGCGGAAGTACCCACACGCATACGGTAAGGCATTCGCATGTCCACAAGCATTATCTAACAGAAGAGAAGCACAGACATCGTCATTCTATCGAGGAACTAGAGTGTCTAGCAGAGGAAAAAGATAGGTAAAAGCAAATAGAAGATAGGCTATTACGAGAGGCTGATATGAAATCAGAATGAGCTGCCTTTGTTCTGAAATTCGGTAGATGCGAAGAGTTTCTGAGAGCTATCGGTAAAACTTGTATGGACAGATTAAAAGTTGGAGTACCATCTTTGCCTCGTTTTTGAGAAAGGACAAAGAAAAAATGGAAGCACAAATTTTTTTGATGGGTGGAAATCCACCGATAAAGAACCATACGATTGTTAATAAAATTTTGTCATCAAGGAAGATCGAAAGAATTGTCATTTTTACAGTTTATCGAGAAAATTTGGAACCGTATATGAAAAAGTACACGGAAGTTTTCCGAAGCCATTTTTCTAACCTAAACACTGATTACTTACTCTTGGACACTGAGCAGATTGATTTTGATAGCTATCTAGATGCTGATGTCATCATCATCGGTGGTGGAAATACGGAAAAGTATCTAGCTACTTATGTCAATCAGGAGTTCAAAAATTATATCGTTCATATGCTGAATAAAGGGGCGAAAGTTATGGGATTTTCTGCAGGAGCCCTATTATTAGGAGAAAAAGTCTATGTTTCACCTAATGATCATTCAGATCATCATATAAAGATAAAAAATGGATTAGGACTCTTTAGTCAGTTTTTAATTAGTGTCCATTATGATTCCTGGAATGATAAAGCTAATAAGGATAGAGCTGAAGAACTCGTTCATGTTCCCATAATTCCACTAAATGATCATTCATGTCTTGTATTGGATAAACTTGGAAACATTATTGAGAAAATTGACTAGTTTTCATTATCTAAATCTTGATCTAGGTAACTAAAGTGTAGACAAACTGGATGGGTTACTAGTGAAAACTGCAAGAAGTGTTGGAAAGTGAATCGGAGAGTGCGTGATGAATTTTAGTAGTAAGATAGCCATAAATAAAGGCTGGTCAGATGATAAAAAATATTGTGTGACAGATCAAAATCAGCAAAAATATTTCTTGCGTGTTTCTGATAAGGAGAAGTTAGATTCTAAAAAATTTGAATTTGATATGATGGAGAAAGTGGCTTCTCTTGGAATTCCGATGTGTAAGCCAATTAGCATAGAACTCTGCGATGACGAAGTACATTCTTTACACGAATGGATAGACGGGAAAGATGCAAGAGAAACCATTTTAACTGTTTCGAAAGAACAACAATACACTTACGGAGTAGAAGCAGGAAGAATCCTTCGAAAAATTCATTCTCTTCCTGTTACAGAAGTTCGTGAAGATTGGGAATCCTTTTTTAATCGTAAAATTGATGACAAAATCAAAAAATATAAAGAATGCCCCGTTCAATACGAAAATGGTCAGATTTTTATTGAGTTTTTAAATGCAAATCGAGAATGGTTAAAAGACAGACCTCAGGTTTTCCAACATGGAGATTATCATATCGGAAATTTCATGATTGGTGAAGATCGTAAAATTTATGTCATTGACTTTGATCGATTTGACCTTGGAGATCCTTGGGAGGAATTCAATCGTATTGTATGGTCTGCTCAAGTCTCTCCCTCTTTTGCGTCTGGTATGATAGATGGATATTTTGATCATAAGGTTCCCGATTTATTTTGGAAGCTTCTCGCTATCTATATTCTAAATAACCTAGTTGGTGCTCTGCCATGGGCTATACCATACGGAGCTGAAGAAATATCAGTAATGCAACATCAAGCTAGGGAAATTTTAGAATGGTATGATGATTTGAATCAAATCATTCCTAGTTGGTACTTGAACAAGAAGAAGACTGAATAATAAAAGAGCTTAAATATCAATTTGAAGAAATGTCAGGATTATTTGCTCAATTTCAAATATATCTAACTATCTTTAAAACAGATGATTTTTATCACTACGAGTTAAAGTCTCACAGTAAGGAGTTTAAACATGAAATTCCATGAATTTGGTGATAAGAATTTGCCTCCTATTTTACTAATACACGGCGGTGGCAGTTCTTGGTGGAATTATCTTCGTCAAGCACGGATCTTATCAAAAGAATACCGTGTTATTTTACCTACTTTGAATGGTCACGGTGAAGAATATCATCTCGATTATGTTTCTACGGAAGATTCTGCTTTGGAAATCCTAAACTATATCAAAGCCAACTGTGGCGGGAAGTTGTTTGCGATTGGTGGTGTTTCGCTTGGTGGTCAAATTGCTATGGAGCTTTTGTCCTTAGACAGCGAGATAGCTGAGAAGGCTATTATAGACGGAAGCCTCTGTATTCCTCAACCAAGGCTAGATAAAATCAGCATCTTTCTAGTGTCTCTGTTTGGTAAACTGATGTTCAGTAAATTCTCTTGCAAACTCCAGTTAAGCATGATGGACAAACTCTATCCTAAACTGGCTTATCCAGAAGAGATAAAAGCATATTATTTGGAGGATCTGCCAAGGACGCCTATCAAAACATTAGTGACTATTTTCAAAACCTATATGGGGTGTTACAAGCTCAAGGATACAATTTCTACTAGCAAGGCCAAGGTTCTGTATATCTATGGTGAAAAAGAATTGAACTATGTGAAAGAGTCAGCTAGATTGTTTCAGCAGCTACATTCCAATACGATCCTGTATGAAGCAAAGGGCTATAACCACGGCTATTTATCAACTTACCTGCCTCAAGAGTGGATTGAGTTGGTGGTACCATTTTTAAAGAGCGACCCATTGGAAATCTGATATGCTGTAAGGAGAAATCTTATGCTAGGGGCAATAGTTGGAGACATTGTAGGTTCTGTTTACGAATGGGGCAATATTAAAACGAAAGACTTTCTATTATTTCGTGAGGATTGTTTTTTCACTGATGATACGGTTATGACCTGTGCTGTTGCTGAAGCCATCATGAACGGTGGTCAGAAGGATGACTTTATTAATGCCATGAAGAAATATGGTAGAATGTATCCCGATGCAGGTTACGGTGCAAGATTTGGGAATTGGGTTGATGGCGACGATCGAGAACCTTATAATAGCTTTGGAAATGGCTCAGCAATGCGTGTTTCTCCATGTGCCTGGACCATGGATTGTAGTTTCTGTGCACGAACGGGAGCCTGGCCGTCCAGAAGAGCAGTTGCACGACTTTCTGCAGAGGTGACTCATAACCATCCAGAGGGGGTCAAAGGAGCTATGGCGACGTCTGATGCTATCTTTATGTGTCGTTATTACTTTGGAGGTTACAGTGGCGACTATGGAAAACCGATCAACGATAATCCTACAGAGTGTAAGAGACTCATCAAGGAACACATAGAACAAGAGTATGGATATAATCTTTCTCAAACACTAGATGAAATTCGTCCTACTTATCGTTTTAATGAAACTTGCCAGAATACGGTACCTCAGGCCATCATTGCCTTTCTTGAAAGTACAGATTTTGAAGATGCTATTCGAAATGCGATTTCTCTTGGTGGGGACAGCGACACTCTTGCTGCAATCACAGGAAGTATCGCCGAGGCAGCTTATGGAATTCCTGAGTGGATTAAAGACAAGGCCTATAGCTATCTCGATGAGCCTTTGAAAGAGGTGCTCAGACGATGGGAAAAGGAAGTTGGATGAATTTATAGAAAAAAGGCTGTTGCTCGATAATCGTTAAATTTCCGAGACCAGATGGAGGTGAACCGAGTGATTCAACTTAGCCGTTTTAAAAAAGTGAATGAAAATTGTTTAATTGACAATCATCACCAATCCGATAAGGGGTTTGAAAATATAAATACCAAAGAAGGTACACTCATTGGCTGCCATCAATCTCAGAAAAATAACTTAATATGGTTTGCTTATCGAAAAAGTAGCCATGAAATCCGGATTGAAGTGAGAGACGAAAAGAATCTTCAAAGTTCTTGTTTAAATCTGGAAGATAGCTTTCTTGATTCTGAGGTAACTTTTAAGGGTTTCTCTGATAATAGAGTCATCGTTTCATTAACAGCGGGACAGGACGGCTCACAGGACTTTTGCCTTGAATTTTTGAATCATGAACTAAGTGTGAGACATAAATTTCCACGAAATCTGGTGTATGTTTTTACGATTCACGAGGATAGTTCGTTGTTGGTAAATTTTTACACGACGGAATTTTATAAGATATCGAATCATGATTTTCAAATAACATTTAGCCAACGATTCCCTGTATTTGAACAGGATGGGTTATCAAACGTTTGGAAGATTAACAATTCTTACGGTGTATTCTCCACAACGGAAGAAAGATGGTTCGTGTTTCATTTAGAGACATTAGAGATCATTGATGAAATGGTAATAGATATATGCCAAGGAGACTACTCTGGGATAGACACGCTGTTTCCGACAGGAGATCAATTGATTTTTAGATGCTATCTTTACAATGAAGGAACAAAAGAAGTCGAATACATGAGTGTGGAAAAGCGTGATTTGGAGAGCATACTTGAAACAACAAGCTAGGAGGGTTATCGATGGTTATATTGGAATTGTATCAAGGTGATTATAAAAAAGATTTAGTCGTGTTTGATTCTTTAGAAGAGGGAAGAGCCTTTGTAGCGCAAATCCCGGGATATACTTTAGAAAAAGAAGATAGTTTTGATGTGGAGTATTTTAATCCAAAAAATCTACCGGATTATATGGAGATTGTCTTCAATGGAAATATTGTCCCTTTATCTAGATTTTCGTTTAATTCTGAGGAAAATGTGGACATTATTTGGAAAGAAATTTCGAATCTATCCGTTAAAAACGATAAAATGATCGAAGGAGCTACAAAAGTAGATGCATATGTCGTGAATAACGATGAAGTGAAAGCTTATGTCGAAGCACGAGAAGCAAACTTCCGCAAGGCAAAAGCATTCCTAGAAAACAAAGGGTATGAAGTTGACAGAAGCTTTTTCGGAAGTGAAGACGGCGAAGCGATTCTCTACAGAAAACGCGGCACCGAAGATTGGCACTTCTTATGCCACTTAGACCCGCTGTTTGTAGAGATTGAAGATGTCGAAGAATATGTGAAAGAAGCGATGGAAGATATTCAATAGTCACACAAAGTTCTTTGTGAGTGTATGCCACTGCTTGAGTAGACGGATTGAGCAGTAAAGAGAAACATCTAGCACTATCTAGCTTCTTAAGGAGAAATATCTATCATGAAAATGGAAATCGGGAAAACCTATCTTGTAAAATAAGATTATCGCATTAATTCCTCAAGATATGATTAAACGGATTCCATTTTTTGTTAGAAAACATGCTATTACACGTACTGTTAAGAGAGTATCGCTCGAGTATCCGGAGTTGTATGCTGTAGCTGAACAAGAAGGCCAACTTCCTGAAAAGGAAGCTCAAGAATTGCGACAAATTCTTACAGATATTTTCCAAGAGAAAATGAACAAGCATAAGATTAAATAAGCTTGAGATTTATCAATAAGATGTCGATTGAGCATTAGGAGTTGAGAATGGCAATTAATGGCGTTAAAATCATTGACAGTGATCAAGGGTATGACATTTACAATGAGGTAGTTGGTCGCTATAGAGATGGTGATCATGTAGCCAATATTATCAAGGATATCCTCGATGCGGAGAAAGATTACTGTCAAACAGACTTTTTTACAGAGATTTATTGGACTGCTCTTGCCTACTCACTGTGGAAGATTGGTCACCTGACAGACGATATCAGAGATAAAACCTTGGAGCTTATCAAAAAAGGGGCTGATCCATTTTGGTTGGAAATAGATTCAAAGGCTTTGAAGCAAAGGCAAAAGTTCTTGGATAAACTTGCTATCCAGTTGCAAACTGAAAATCCTAGGCCTCTAAAGGTCCCTAAAGCCAAAACTAAACGCAAACCTTACTTTGAAGAAGGAGATATCCTTGTTGTTAAGTTCCAAGATGAGTATGGTCTTGTCTTTGTATCTATTGTTGAGCAGAGTCCTAGAAAGCTTGAGTATCATTTTGCTTGCACGCGCCTCTTACAGACAAAAAAGCCCACCATCGATGATTTTTTGACCAGTCATATCTCCTGTAAGATGGACAATACAAAGTTTGCTCTGGTTACAGATTGCTGGTTCAATCACAAAGATTTAGGACAATTATTAGATAATATTGAAAAAATTGGACAAGTGAAACTTAGACCTTTTAGTCTTTGGATGCTGGCACCTGCCCATAATTTAGAAGATATTTATGAAGAAATCACTAGAGATAAAGGTTCTTCTGGCCTTCGATTCATCGAAAGCTACAAACTCGTCGATGATATTTTTCCAGTTTAATGCTTATGTGATAAAGGGGGAAATGGTGAATCATTCCCACATGCTATGTTGGGCTCTGACTCCATAGCTATCAATCGAACCATCTGAATTGAACTTGGATTCAATACGGTATCTTTTCCAGAGGTCGTAATCTGCTGTTTGGATGGTTAGGATAAAGTTGTTATCCTTATCAGAGACGTTATAATCAGCTGGATTGACTTCAAAGATATCGATTAATTTTCGTGTTTGAAAATCTTGGAGCTTGAGATTTGCTAGCTTGATATGATTGATGGAAATTTCTTCTAGTTGCTTGTTATCCTTAGGTGATCTGTAATAGGTGATGATGCAGTTTTTGAGCTGATCAGTATCTTTACCTGTGGGGGTAAGGCTCATAAAGCCAAAGGACTGATTATCCCGCTTGACTTCGAGAAGCTGACCGTAGTAGAAGTGGTCATTTTTGGGATTGGTGATGGAGCTCTCTGCGCCTTTATCTCCAAAGGTATAGCCTTGGTCTAAAAGCTCGGAAGCCTTGGTCTCCCCGATAATGACAGTGGTATCTTGAATGGTTACTGGAACGGGTTGAGCTGGAAGGCCACTCATCATCATGCAAAACATAAAAACATAGCTCGTTAAAAAAGCTGTTCCTATAAAAGCCTTGGTTGATGCATAGGCATGACTGTTTTGAAAGTTTTTTCTTATAGCTAATACGATAAATTTCCCAATACTTTTTAAAACCATACTAACAAGTACGATAAAAAATTGTTTTTTCAAACATTCATAAATGGCTTGAGGAAAGCTATTACCATGATAGTAGAAGCCAGCCAATACGAGGAGATTTACGATTAGATAGATTAGAAAGAACCAATGAATCTCTTTAAGGGCATTAGCATCAGTGGTTTCTTCATAGTCAACGTGAATTCTTCCTTGAACAGCTTGGCCAAGTTTATAGATCCATTTTGGGACATCTTTCCCTTGTCTGACCGCAACTACGAGTCTGATATAGAGATAGATAGTAAAGGATAAGGATAGAAAGAAAAGAGCATAAAACCCTAAAACAATACTAGTGAACATGACTATTCCCTCTATTTAACATTCAATAAAACAATTTCTTAGCTCCATTATAGCATTTTCTATAAAATAGAGCTAAAAACATCAGTATTATCCTACAAGATTCAAAGGAGAAAAATCATGGGAATGATTGCCAATTATCAATATTTACCAGACAATGAATTAGAACAAATAAAATGTCTTTCTAACCAAGAAGATGACTTGTTAGATTTTGCTGAGGATTCCGCTGATACTCATGATATCTTAATAGATATTGACAAAATGTGGGATGCTCTTCTCTTTGTCATGACAGGATTTAGTAGTTCAGAATTTTTGGATGACAATCCCTTGAGAGAAGCTGTTTTAGGGGTGACTCCTCTAGAGGATGTATCTGAATATATCGCCTATACTGAAAAATCGAGAATTTCGGCTATCAGTTAAGCTTTAGAAGAATTTGATATGGACAAGGCTTTGAAAGACTTTAGTATGGAAGCATGCAAGAAAGCCGACTTGTATCCTGATATTTGGGATTATCTTGAGGAAGAGGAAGAAATAAAGGATGATATTTTAACCTGCTTTGTCAAAATGAAAGCCTTTTACAAGGAAATCTTAAACCACAAGGGGAATGTCTTAGTGACCATTTGTTAAGGTTTTTATATTCCATTAGAAAGGTAGCCCCATGAATCCATTTCTAGAAAAGTATATTACTTTAAAAAATCAATACATGGAACAAGATGGAAATTCTTCCAGTGTTGCGGCACTCTATGATTTAGCTGATGAATTAGCTAAGTCTGAGAATTTAGAAGCTAAAAAAGTCTTAGTTGACCTCTATGACCAATTGGGTCTCTACACTAGTGCCTATAGCTTATTTACCGAAATCTTAGATAAACCAGACCGAAAACAATTAAAGAAACTGAGCCGTTTACAAGAAATGAGTCAGAGTCATGGCGATCGTTTTGCCCTTCCTCGTCCTCTAAGAAAAGAAGAGAAGAAGCAAAGACAGGACTTGTTAAAAAACTTGCCACATTTTCTCTATCATCCAGATCCCTTAGCTACAGGTTCATTTGTTGAAGGAGAAGCCAAGCTTTGTCCATCTTGTGGGAAAGAAAGTAATGTTTATTATGCTCTTAGACCCTATAGTATTGAAGAGATAGTACATCTCTGCCCAACTTGTATTGCAAACGGTCAAGCAGCTAAGAAATTCGATGCGGAATTTATCCAAGATGCCGAGTGGCAAGGTGAATTGGATCCAGAAAAGAATCAGCTGCTTTTTTGTCAGACCCCAGGCTACTCTAGTTGGCAGGGAGAATATTGGCTTTCTTGTTGCCAAGATTATTGTGCTTACTTGGGTACAGTTGGAACTCGAGAATTGAAGGATATGGGAATCGCTGAGCAAGTCTTGGCAGACTATGAAGCGCGTGAAGAATATCAAGAGATAGAAGACTACTTGGTCAAAGACGGGCCTATCTGTGGTTATTTGTTTAGATGTCTCCATTGTCAAAAATACCAGATCTGGGTCGATGCAGATTAAATCGAAATGTGATTAGCTATGAAAATTAAAGAGAAGACTATGGAAGAACTAGAATTATTCGAAGCCGCCTCCAAAGATTTATTTGATACTATGCAGGGATTTAAAGACAATCTATCTGTTCAATTTCCCCTATTAGATAGTGATAACTGGCAGTATGACAAGGGATCGATAAAAGTTTGTAAGGCTGATGAGTCAGGATTCAAAAAAAGATGTAGGGTCGGAATTAGCTACAACTTGAAAGTCTCCCTATTAAACGAAGATGCCGAGCAAATCTGGTTACTGTTTAAAGACTGGTTCAATACTAGCAGATTGGGTCAAGTTGAAAGAAATCCTAATAATGAGGATTTGGGAAGATATGTCTTCTCAGCATGTTCCCCTCTAGGTGATCAGGTAGATTGTTCGATTTATTTACCTAATGAGTGGAATATCCCTCAGATTAGCTTTTCAGGCTATCTAACAGCTCGTTATAGGGCTTGTGATCTTGATAAATTGCAAGAATAAGATGGAGGTTTTTAGAGATGAGAAAGATTGATTGGGACAAGATAAAGACTCTCTTAGATGCCTTGCTGGTCATTGATGAGTATCTAACAGATCCGAGTGAGGATTGGCTTAGACTCGTGATTAAGACTGAGGAAGACTATGGACTCCGATATCTTATTGACAATGGCTCTGGTGATTCTTTAGATGTGATTTTGACTGATAAAATGATCCTTATAAAAGGCTTTGATCATGAAAGTAGTTTAAGCCAGTTTGCTGCTGACGAGTGGAATCAAGATATCATCGATAGTTTTTATAAAGGACTGGATGAAAAGTATGTCTCACTTTATTCAGAAGACCAAAAAGATGAAACAACCTTCTTTATCTGGTATGATGGTCACGCGCATCAACAGACTTACCAAGATCAGGATGGCGGAGAATGGTTGCTCTCTTACCTTTTTGATAGCTTTGAGAGATTTCATGAGTTTGTGACTGACTATTATGAAATTACCGTAGATAAAGATTTACTTAGGAAACTCTACATGGATGGACAACTTTCAGACATAGAAGTAAAGCAATTAATCCAGGATGATTAAGAGGCTTATTATGAGAGTGAACTATAAAAATACCCCTGAAAAATATCAAACTGTAGCAGAAATAATTATCACACCATTGCTTGATTTACTCAAAAGTTTAACCTTGTTAGAAGAGGAAATTTTTGAGCGTAACAGAGCACTGGATAAGGAAAAAGAAGCCCTTGGAATCCCATCTAATCAGCTTCACCCTTTGTGGAATGATCTTATGGATGACTATTTTCATAGACAAATTCAACTTATAACTGGACGAGTGACTCAAAAATGCTTGGAAGGAGGAGTTCGAAATTCTTATGGCTCCCCAAGTGAGTATAACTATGTTCAAAGGAATGATTTTTCTGTAGATTTTATCATGACAAAAGCTGAAGAAGCAAGAGTCATCACCCATTATCAAGAAGCTTTAGAAATGAAGCATCAGTTTGTACTTAGATTGGTGGATGAAAATTGGCTACTTGATGAGAAATTCTACGGTTTTGAGGATGAGGAAACTTGGCATCTCGACTCACTTTGACCAAGATAGCTTTGCTTCCCAACTAATATGAAAAAAGGAGAAGTCCTATGAATTTTTTAAAAAATCTATTTACTAGTAAGAAAGAAAAGTCAGAAAAGAAAAAACAACTAATCTTGTCCATGACCCTCTTCAAAGGCAAGCAGGCCTATTCTTTAGATCAGGTCGTTCAGGAATTGAAAACTCACTGGGGGCTTGAAATTTCTGAAGTTTCTGGGGATGATTCTAGTGCAACTTTTGTGATTGATGGTGCTCTCGTTGCGCTGACTTTAATGGATTTACCTATCCCAAGTCAAGAATTTGAAGAATTGTATGCCTATTCTTACCTCTGGCAGGATGTTGAGAAGGAAACACAGGAGCACACACAACACGCCATTGTTACTATTTTGTCTGATAATCTTTCGCCAGTAGAAACTTATTCCTTATTAACTAAAGTCAATGCCTCTATTCTAAAAACTAGTCAATCAGCTATTGGTATTTATCAGGGTTCTACCACCTTGCTCTTGCCCAAAGATCTTTATCTAGACCTAGCTGACCTTTTGAAAGAAGAAATGCTTCCTCTTCAACTCTGGATTTATATGGGAATTATCAACCAGGGAGATAAAACTAGTATTTACACTTATGGTTTGAAAGAGTTTGGAAAAACTGAGATTGAAATTATCGAGTCTCCTATGAATAGCGATGACTTATATTATTTCCTCTTGTCTATTCTTCAGTATGTTTTAGGCAGTGATGTCACCTTAAAGGACGGTGAAACCATTGGCTTTTCAGAAGATCAAAAAATCAAAATCACTGAGTCAAAAGCCGTTTATTTGGAAGAAAATTCCTTGAAATTAGATGTTTAAACCATGATTTATAATTGAGTGTCCTTCCTAGATTGGGGGTTTTATGAAGCGTGATATAAAAAAGTATTATCTCTACCGATTTCTGGTCTATAGATTTGAAAAACTCTCTTGTAAGAATCCAAGTCTCAAGAACATAAAACCAGAGAAGAGAGAAAAAATCGTTCTAGAGGCTACTCGAACTAGTCAAAAGATTATTCTAGTCCTTGGAATTCTTTATGTTTTGCTATATTCTGCTATGTTCATTTACCTAAGGCTCAATGATTTTCAAAATCCCTTATTGACTTGGTTTACTGACTACATCGATTATTTAGGTGAACTGATAAACGGAGAATGGGGCGGTAGTTGGCGTCAAAAGCAAGCTAGTTTTTTGATGATTGCTCTACTGGCTTTACCGATTGTACTGATAGAAGGTGGCCCCTTCTTCTTGCTGGTTTTATTAGTTGGGAATTGGACATTAAAGAGAAAGATAAGATTTGAGAGAGAACATAAAGGAGTAGAGAGCCATGGGTAGAACGGTGATTATAGGTACTTTAATTGCTTTTGCAATTTTTAATCTGCTACTCGGTCTGGGCTTTTATCTCTTTCTAAAAAAGAGGAAAGAGAATGGACAGTCATTGTACGAATCCCCTGTAAACCAACAAACTCGAACAGAAAAACTGGGTCTAGGCGAGATTTTTGTCTACCTGTCCCTGATTGCAATCGCAGGGATCTTTGCTTTTCAGACCTTAAATAGAGGCGGTGTGGGGAATTCTATTTTAGCCAAAATGATCCTCCTACCTGCTCTAATGGCCCTTTTCAATGCAAGAAAAAGGACTGGAAAGTCATTACTTGCCCTCCTTATAACCTTGATGGTCTTTCTAGTAGGAATCATGTTTAATCTCACGATTGGTTTGCCACCTCAAGCACCAATTTTGCAAATTAATGAAAGTAAAATCACGTTAGCAGAAACCAAAGCAAGTGATCTGATGGAAGCTGGATTTGATATCTATGTAAGACAAGGTGATGGTGGTAGCGACTACGAAGAACTCCTGACAGACGGCAGTTTCAAAAAGTATTCAGGAGATAAATCAGTCACTATCGAAAAAGGCTTCAGACTTGATAGCAATGCTGTTCCCTACGCTCCCTATCTCTTTGCAAAAGATGGCATAGTTCTTGGGAGTATTTCCTTTTACGGGGCAGAAGATAAGAACGTGGTTCTAGAAGATTCTAAGGTTATTCAGGTTCGATTTAATAAGGATAGCATTGAAGAAGCTAAGAAACATTCTATCACTTTGAAATTGGATGAACTCGACTTGACTAGTCGACTTGATGTTCCACGTGTTCAAGAAACTTTCAAAAAGCATCTATGGTCAATCCCACCATCAAATACAAGTGATGTCACTCAATTATGGTATGGATTACAGTGGTCAAGTAACAGTGACTCTCTATTTTGGAATGAGTATTATAGTCTTATCCGTCTAGATGAAAATTATTTGATGACTGATTTTAAACTAGCTGCCAAAGTAGCGCGTGATGAGTAAATACGATTTTGAATAGTTGAATTTGCTTATTCCTATCTAAAGGAATTAATTTATTTAGTTCCTTTTTTTGTTTTTGATTTAAATTTAAAACGATTTCTATTTCTGGGTTGAATAAATTACACGAACTAAATATTAAATTGTTTTAAAAAAGTTCTGAAAATACTTTACAAGTCTCTGAAAACATGATATATTGATGAAGCTTAGAAAATGAGATGATGTTTTCTAGCAAATATAAACCCGAGTAAAAAATGCCTACGGACAGGCAGGGTTGAATGCCGAAGCGTGGTTGAAAAGCCACATTATTGATAGGGTTAAAAGCCTACTTTTATAAGTTGATGTTAGGACATTAGTTCTAATTCGTATACATTTGTTAGTGTGGTGAAAGCACACGTCATCTTGTGAAACGATCAATAAAGTACGTAATATTTGCTACTAGAGAGTTAGGAAACATCAGGAACAGACATACTCAAAAGAAACAAACATAAACACGTCAGTAGATTGTAGAGCAGGTGCCAACCTGCTCTTTTTTCATAAGTTTCCTATAACACCTGATTTTAGCTCAGGTGTAGAAAATAAAGTAAAGGAGTATGTCTTCATAATGTTAAATCAGAACCAAGCTCCCATTTATGAGGGGTTAGTTAAGTTACGAAAGAAAAGGATTGTTCCTTTCGATGTACCAGGTCATAAGCGTGGCCGTGGGAATCCAGAGTTAGTTGAACTTTTAGGGGAAAAATGCGTTGGTATTGATGTCAATTCTATGAAGCCCTTGGACAATCTTGGGCATCCTATTTCGATTATCAGAGATGCAGAAGAGCTAGCAGCAGAGGCTTTTGGAGCTGCCCATGCCTTTTTAATGATTGGCGGGACAACCTCATCCGTGCAAACCATGATTCTTTCCACCTGTAAAGCAGGTGATAAAATCATCCTACCACGAAATGTCCATAAATCAGCCATCAATGCACTCGTTTTATGTGGAGCTATTCCCATCTATATCGAGATGAGTGTGGATCCCAAAATCGGTATTGCTTTGGGGCTTGAAAATGAGCGTGTGGCACAAGCTATTAAGGACCATCCGGATGCCAAGGCTATCTTAATCAACAATCCTACCTACTATGGGATTTGTTCAGACTTAAAGGGGCTAACAGAGATGGCCCACGCTGCAGGAATGAAAGTCTTAGTAGACGAGGCACACGGTGCTCATCTCCACTTTACAGATAAACTTCCTCTATCTGCTATGGACGCTGGAGCAGATATGTCAGCCGTATCTATGCATAAGTCTGGTGGCAGCTTGACTCAAAGTTCGCTTCTTTTAGTTGGCGATCAGATGAATCCTGAGTACGTGCGTCAAATCATTAACCTGACCCAATCAACATCAGCATCCTATTTGTTAATGTCTAGTTTGGATATTTCACGCCGCAATTTGGCCCTTCGTGGTAAAGAGTCATTTGAGAAGGTCATTGAGCTATCTGAGTACGCTCGTCGTGAAATCAATGCCATCGGTGGCTACTATGCCTACTCAAAAGAGCTAGTAGACGGTGTGTCGGTCTTTGATTTTGATGTGACCAAGCTGTCAGTTTACACTCAGGGAATTGGACTAACAGGTATTGAAGTTTATGATCTCTTACGGGATGAATATGACATTCAGATTGAGTTTGGTGATATTGGCAATATCTTGGCCTACATTTCGATTGGTGACCGTATCCAAGACATTGAACGCTTGGTTGGTGCTCTAGCTGATATCAAGAGACTATACTCACGAGATGGGAAGGACTTGATCGCTGGCGAATATATCCAACCAGAGTTGGTGCTATCTCCACAGGAAGCCTTCTACTCAGAGAGAAGAAGCTTAACCTTGGACGAGTCCGTTGGACAAGTCTGTGGGGAATTTGTCATGTGTTACCCTCCTGGGATTCCTATCCTAGCGCCAGGTGAACGGATTACACAAGGTCTTGTCGATTATATCAAATTTGCAAAGGAACGTGGTTGTTCCCTCCAAGGAACGGAAGATCCAGAGGTCAATCACATCAATGTTATTGAAAGAAAGGAGAACTAGATGGATTTATGGTTTTCTGAAGTTCATACTCCAGATGTGAAATTATCATTGAGAACTGCCAAACAACTCTATGCTGGAAAAAGTGAGTGGCAGGATATTGAAGTATTAGATACTCCAGCTTTTGGGAAGATTTTGATTTTAAATGGGCATGTCTTGTTCTCGGATGCAGATGATTTTGTCTACAACGAAATGACCGTCCACGTTCCTATGGCTGTCCATCCCAATCCAAAGAAAGTCTTGGTTATTGGGGGTGGTGACGGTGGTGTTGCCCAAGTATTAACTCTCTATCCAGAATTGGAACAAATCGATATTGTAGAACCAGATGAGATGCTGGTAGAGGTTTGTCGAGAGTATTTTCCAGACTTTGCTGCAGGACTTGATGACCCTCGCGTCACCATTTACTACCAAAATGGACTAAGGTTTTTGAGAAACTGTGAAAATGATTACGACATTATCATTAACGATGCGACTGATCCATTTGGCCATACGGAAGGGCTCTTTACCAAGGAATTTTACGGCAATAGTTACAGAGCCTTGAAAGAGGACGGAATCATGATTTACCAGCATGGTAGTCCCTTCTTTGACGAAGATGAGTCAGCTTGTCGAAGCATGCACCGTAAGGTTAATCAAGCCTTTCCAATTAGTCGAGTTTATCAGGCACATATCCCTACCAGTCCTGCAGGCTATTGGTTATTTGGGTTTGCATCTAAAAAATACCACCCTGTCAAAGATTTTGACAAGGAAGGTTGGAAAAAACGCCAGCTTTTCACAGAATACTACACTGCAAACCTACATATTGGTGCCTTTATGTTGCCTAAGTATGTAGAAGACATTTTAGAGGAAGAGGAAGGAAGAAAATGAGTCGTTTATTAGTTATCGGATGTGGGGGCGTTGCCCAGGTTGCTATTTCAAAGATTTGTCAAGACAGCGAAACTTTTAAAGAGATTATGATTGCAAGCCGTACCAAGTCAAAATGTGATGACTTGAAGGCTAAATTAGAAGGCAAAACAAATACTAAGATTGAGACAGCTGCTCTTGATGCGGACAAGGTAGAAGAAGTGATTGCCTTGATTGAAAGCTACAAACCAGAAGCTGTTTTGAACGTAGCTCTACCATACCAAGATTTGACTATTATGGATGCTTGTTTGGCTACAGGTGTGCACTATATCGATACTGCCAACTATGAGGCTGAGGACACAGAAGACCCTGAATGGCGTTCTATTTATGAGAAACGTTGTAAGGAACTTGGTTTTACAGCTTACTTTGACTACTCATGGCAATGGGCTTACCAAGAGAAATTCAAGGAAGCAGGTCTGACTGCCTTGCTTGGATCTGGTTTTGATCCAGGGGTAACCAGCGTCTTTTCAGCTTATGCACTCAAACATTACTTTGACGAAATCCACTATATCGATATTTTAGACTGTAATGGTGGTGACCACGGTTATCCATTTGCGACAAACTTTAACCCAGAAATCAATCTACGTGAGGTTTCTGCACCAGGTTCTTACTGGGAAGATGGAAAGTGGGTAGAAGTCGAAGCTATGTCTATTAAACGTGAGTATGATTTCCCTCAAGTTGGCCAAAAAGACATGTATCTCCTCCACCATGAAGAAATCGAATCATTAGCAAAGAATATTCCAGGAGTTAAACGGATTCGCTTCTTTATGACTTTTGGCCAATCTTATCTAACTCACATGAAATGCTTGGAAAACGTTGGTCTCCTTCGTACAGATACTATTAATTTTAACGGACAAGAAATCGTACCAATCCAATTCTTGAAAGCCTTGCTTCCAGATCCTGCAAGCCTTGGCCCACGTACTGTTGGTAAAACTAATATTGGATGTATCTTTACAGGTGTCAAAGATGGCGTTGAAAAGACCATCTACATCTACAATGTTTGCGACCATCAAGAATGTTACGCAGAAGTTGGTTCACAAGCCATTTCTTACACAACAGGTGTTCCAGCCATGATTGGGACAAAATTAGTTATGGATGGTACTTGGAAACAACCAGGAGTTTATAACCTTGAAGAATTGGATCCAGACCCATTCATGGAAGCTTTGAATAAATACGGTTTGCCATGGGTTGTTGTTGAAAATCCACAAATGGTGGACTAATGAAATTAGAACAAGTACCAACGCCTTCTTATATCATTGACTTAGGAAAATTAGAAGAGAATTGCCGCATTTTACAAGAGGTTCAAGAAAAAACTGGCTGTAAGGTTCTACTGGCTCAAAAAGCTTATTCCCTCTATAAAACCTATCCTTTGATTAGTCAGTATCTGTCAGGTACGACGGCTAGTGGATTCTATGAGGCTAAGTTAGCTAGAGAAGAGTTCCCTGGGGAAGTCCATGTTTTTGCGCCAGCTTTCAAGGAATCAGATATGGAAGAGTTGCTTAAAATATCTGATCATATTGTCTTTAACTCAGAGAGACAATTACGAAAATATGGTCAACGTTGTCGTGAAGCTGGTATCAGTGTCGGTCTACGCCTCAATCCTAAATGTTCAACGCAGGGTGACCACGCGCTTTATGATCCTTGTGCTCCTGGCTCTCGTTTTGGAGTGACTTCAGACAAGATACCTAGTGATTTGCTGGACTTGGTTGACGGGCTTCATTTTCATACTCTTTGTGAGCAGGGGGCAGATGATTTAGAGACAACCTTGAAAGCAGTAGAAGAGCAGTTTGGAGCCTATTTGCATCAAGTTAAATGGCTCAATATGGGTGGTGGTCATCATATTACGAGAGATGACTATGATGTGGACTTACTGATTTCTGAGATTAAACGCATTCGAGAAACTTATAACCTTGACATCTATATCGAGCCAGGAGAAGCTATTGCCCTTAATGCGGGCTATCTAGCGACAGAAGTCTTAGATATTGTTGAAAACGGGATTGAGACCTTGGTGTTAGATGCTTCAGCAAGCTGCCATATGCCAGATGTTCTTGAGATGCCTTATCGCCCTCCATTGAGAGATGGTTTTGAAGCGCAAGAAAAACCTTATACTTATAGACTCTCTTCAAATACTTGTCTTACAGGGGATATCATTGGGGATTACAGCTTTGAAAAACCGATTGAAATCGGTGATCGCCTCTATTTTGAAGACATGGCTATTTACTCCTTTGTCAAAAATAATACCTTTAACGGCATTGGGCTTCCAAGTTTGTATCTCATGGATAAAGAGGGTGAGTGCAGTCTAGTCAAAGCATTTGGCTACCAAGACTTTAAGGAGAGATTATCATGATGGACAGCCCAAAGAAATTAGGTTACCGGATGCCTGCAGAGTATGAACCCCATCATGGGACTCTCATGATATGGCCTACTCGACCAGGGTCTTGGCCTTTTCAAGGAAAGGCTGCAAAAAAAGCTTTTAGCCAGATTATCAAAACGATTGCTCAGGGGGAAACAGTCTACCTTTTGGTTGAGGAGGACTATCTATCTGAAGCACAATCCTATCTTGGAGACAATGTTGTTTATCTAGATATTCAGACAAATGATGCCTGGGCACGTGATACTGGTCCAACTATTCTCCTCAATGATCAAAGGGAAAAGTTAGCGGTAGATTGGTCTTTCAATGCCTGGGGTGGTGCTGTTGACGGTCTTTACCAAGACTATGAAGCAGATGACCAAGTAGCCAGTCGCTTTGCAGAAGTCTTAGATATACCTGTTTACGATGCCAAACCATTTGTACTGGAAGGCGGAGCTATTCATAGTGACGGTCAAGGAACTATACTTGTGACTGAAAGTTGTTTGCTCAGTCCTGGTCGCAATCCTCACCTGACTAAAGAGGAGATTGAAAAGATCTTACTAGAGAGTCTTGGTGCCGAAAAAGTCATTTGGTTGCCTTACGGTATTTATCAAGACGAGACAAATGAACACGTCGACAATGTTGCAGCCTTTGTTGGTCCTGCTGAGGTTGTTTTAGCTTGGACGGACGACCAAGATGATCCTCAGTATGCCATGTCTACAGCAGATCTAGCTCTTTTAGAGAAGGAAACCGATGCAAAAGATCGAAGTTTCACTATTCATAAACTTCCAATCCCAGCTATTCATCAAGTAGTGACGGAAGATGATTTGCCGGGCTATACTTATGAAGAAGGTGAAGAAGAACGCTATGCAGGTGAACGTTTAGCAGCTTCCTATGTGAATTTTTACATTGCTAATAAGTCTGTCTTGGTTCCACAATTTCGGGATGAAAACGACCAAGTGGCCTTGGATATTCTGAGCCAGTGTTTTCCAGACCGTGAAGTTGTCGGAATTCCTGCAAGAGATATTCTTTTAGGTGGTGGAAATATCCACTGTATTACCCAACAAATTCCAGAATAGGAGAAAAAGATGAGAAATGTAACGGTTGCAGCTATTCAGATGCAATGCGCTAAGGATGTGGAAACCAATATCCAAACAGCTGAACGCTTAGTTCGACAAGCTGCAGACAAAGGAGCCCAAATTATTCTCTTGCCTGAATTATTTGAACGTCCCTATTTCTGTCAGGAACGTCAGTATGACTACTACCAGTATGCCCAGTCGGTGACAGAAAATACGGCTATTCAGCATTTTAAAGTGATTGCCAAGGAACTAAAGGTCGTTTTACCGATCAGTTTCTATGAAAAAGATGGTAATGTATTATACAATTCCATTGCTGTCATTGATGCAGATGGAGAAGTACTAGGCGTTTATCGGAAGACACACATACCAGATGACCATTATTATCAAGAAAAATTCTTCTTTACTCCTGGAAACACAGGTTTCAAGGTCTGGGATACTCGCTATGCCAAGATTGGTATTGGCATTTGTTGGGATCAGTGGTTCCCAGAAACAGCCCGTTGCCTTGCACTAAATGGCGCAGAATTGCTCTTTTATCCAACAGCCATTGGATCAGAGCCTATTTTGGATACAGATAGTTGTGGTCATTGGCAACGTACCATGCAAGGACACGCAGCAGCAAATATTGTGCCAGTTATTGCAGCCAATCGTTATGGTTTAGAAGAAGTCACTCCTTGTGAGGAAAATGGAGGGCAAAGTTCTAGTCTTAATTTCTACGGTTCATCCTTTATGACTGATGAAACAGGAGCTATTTTAAGTCAAGCAGAACGACAAGGCGAAGCTATCTTGTTAACTACTTATGACCTTGACAAGGGAGCGAATGAGCGCCTGAATTGGGGTCTCTTTAGAGACAGAAGACCAGATATGTATAAAGATATTGTCAGATGAAAAAGCCTATCGTAGGCTTTTCTTTTTGGAAAGTCGTATAATAGAGGTAAGAAGAGTTGTGAGGTGTTCCCTATGTTTCACTAAGAAAAACCTGATTATAATCGCAAGCAATATGGTTTCTATACAATAGACGAATTGGTCCCAAAAGATCACTTTCTTCGACAAGTAGATTCAAAGGTTGATTTTGACTTTATTTATGACTTGGTAGAAGATACCTATAGTCCAAATAACGGTCGTCCTAGTCTTGATCCCGTCATGTTAGTCAAAATTCCTTTAATCAAATGTTTTTATGGTATTCGTTCCATGCGCCAAACCATGAAAGAGATTGAAGTAAACGTGGCCTATCGCTGGTTTCTTGGACTAACTTTAGATGATAAGGTCCCTCATTTTACTACCTATGGAAAGAATTACAGCCGTCGTTTTCAAGATAAAGAACTCATTTCCGAGATTTTTTCCCAAGTTCTCAACCATGCTTTGTATGCTGGCTTAATTGATCCTTCTGAAATATTTGTGGATGGTACCCATATCAAAGCGGCAGCTAATAGTCACAAGTATCGTAAGGAAATGGTAGACCAACAAGCTAAATTTATGAGTGAACAATTGGCAGTTGAGATTGATTTAGATCGGAAAAAACACGAAAAAAAGTCCTTAAAGCCCGCAAAAGAAAGTGAGGCTAAGGAAAAGAAAATCTCAACGACAGATCCTGAGTGTGGATGCTTCCATAAGGGCGAACACAAGGAAGTATTTGCCTATTCTGCTCAAGTTGCTTGCGATAAGCATGGATGGGCCTTAGCTTATACGGTTGAAGCAGGAAATGTTCATGATAGTCAGGCTTTCCCTGCTCTTTTTTCAAAGTTAGAGCCATTCTCCCCACACTATATTATTGCGGATTCAGGTTACAA
Source organism: Streptococcus australis ATCC 700641 (assembly GCF_000186465.1). Classification (GTDB taxonomy): domain Bacteria; phylum Bacillota; class Bacilli; order Lactobacillales; family Streptococcaceae; genus Streptococcus; species Streptococcus australis. Next base: position 1,322,527 of record NZ_GL636091.1, read on the forward strand.
GACCCCAGCTATTGCCCATTATTTGTTAGAACGTAATATCATTCCTGTCTTCCCTTATACTCGACCAAAGGGAGTAAAGGGGAACTTAAGGCCTAGTAATTTTGTTTATGATACAAGTGATGACCATTATGTCTGTCCAGAGAATCAAGTATTAAGCTATCGCACTACTACTCGAGAAGGCTACCGTGAGTATAAGAGTAATCCCAAAGTATGTGTTTCCTGTTCTTTATTATCCGTTTGTACCCAAAGCAAGAATTTTCAAAAAGTAGTAACGAGACATGTCTGGAAAGATGCCCTTGAATTTTGTGAGGAGATTCGTCACAAAAGAGAAATGAAAGAACTCTATAAGAAGCGCAAAGAAACAATTGAGCGGGCTGAGGAGTACCATAATTTGAGATACACTAGAGAGAAAGGAAAGTCCAAAATGGAGGATCAGGTTGGGCTTACTTTGGCGTGTTTAAATATCAAAAAATTAGTGAAGTGGATAGGTGAACTGCACCCCAAAAGCTAGACAGAAAAAATCTAAATTTTGGGGTGTTTTATTATGAAATTGAATTATGAAGATAAAGTTCGGATTTATGAACTAAGAAAGCAAGGACAATGGTGTCAAGTATCTTCCTGTATAATAAAAATAACCAGATGTAAAGGGAGAACTGGATAATGAAATATGAATGGAGAAAACAAGAAAAAAATCTTTATGGTGTAAAGCAAACACCTATCATTGTAGAAGTGCCAAAGCAAAAATTTATTTTGTTAAAAGGTAAAGGAAATCCGAATGAAGTGGATTTCTCAGATAGAATATCCGCATTATATTCTCTAGCCTATGCCATTAAAATGTTGTTTAAAAATGCAATGAAAAATAAAACTGATAACGATATTACAGATTTTACGGTATATCCATTAGAAGGCTTTTGGAAAAAAGTAAATGGAGAAGAGCTTGATAAAAATAAACTGGAATACACATTGATGATTAAACAACCTGATTTTATTACACAAGAGATATTCACAAATGCACTTGAAAATGTAAAAAAGAAAAAGCACAACGTATTGTATGATGAGATAAGTTTTAGAGAAATAGAAGAGGGTAAATCTATCCATATTTTACATGTTGGAAGTTATGATGATGAGCCAAAGTCATTTGAACTGATGAATGAATTTGCAAGAAAACTTGATCTTACAAGAATAGGTGATTTTCATAAAGAAATATACCTAAGTAATAAAAACAGGACATTAAAAGAAAAACAAAAACTATATTAAGATATTCAGTGAAATAGGAGGGACTTGTTATGCCAAGACCAACGACAAAAAATGATTTAATGATTGTTGCTAATGAAAACTATGAAAAGTTAAATTTATTTATCTCAAAGATGACTGAGGAAGAGTTAAATACACCATTTGACTTTTCAAAAGATGAAAAGAAAAAAGAAGCCCACTGGAAAAGAGATAAGAATCTAAGAGATGTTTTAATCCATCTCTATGAATGGCATCAGCTTATTTTGAATTGGGTACATTCCAATCAAAAGGGAGAAGAAAAACCGTTTTTGCCTGAGCCGTACAATTGGAAAACTTATGGAGATCTGAATGTAGAATTTTGGAAGAAACATCAAAATACTTCTCTTGAAGACGCAACTAAAATGTTTCATAAATCCCATAGCGATGTTTTACAGTTGGCTGAAACCTTTACAAACGAAGAACTTTTTTCAAAAGGTGTATATAAATGGGTTGGGGGGAGTACACTGGGTTCCTATTTTGTAAGTACCACTGCAAGTCATTATGATTGGGCTATGAAAAAATTAAAAGCTCATCAGAAAAAATGTAAATTAAAATAGAGGAAATTAGGGTAGTAAAGTGCATTTTAAAGAAGTAAAAGGAATTCTCTCTTCAAAGAATAGAATGAATTTATTCAGAGGGTGCACTAATGGGTGTATTTATTGCGACTCAAGAAGCAACTGCTACCGGATGAACCATAAATTTGAAGATGTAGAAGTAAAGGAAAATGGAATCAGTCTTTTGGAAGAGAACCTAAAACGAAAGCGAAAAAAATGCATGATTGGTTTGGGGTCAAGTTACATGAAAGAATATATTTTAAATTTAGAAAAAGAATTCTCTTTAATAGAAAATGGATTTAAAGAGGAAGAGCAAAGAGCTCTTGCTGACTATCTATCAAACGATAATGCGTATACTAAAGAATTAGCATTTTTAGCCTTTAAATCCAATGTATATCAAGTTAGAATGTATAGTGTATTTCTCTTCGGCTATTTGTCATCGTATGAAGAAATTTTGATCTTCATGAGGGATGAGGTTTCAAAAGATGATAATTGGAGAGTTCAAGAAGTATTAGCAAAAGCATTTGATGAATTTTGTAAGCAAACAGGTTATGAAAAATCTCTTCCGGTTATTGACGACTGGCTCCAAAATAATAATCCAAATGTTAGAAGAGCTGTTACAGAAGGTTTGAGAATATGGACGAGTAGACCATATTTCAAGGATAATCCAGATGAAGCTATTAAACGAATCGCAACATTAAAAGAAGATTCTAGTGAATATGTTAGAAAATCAGTCGGCAATTCTTTGAGGGATATTAGCAAAAAATTTCCAGAGTTAATTAAAGAAGAACTTGATGGTTGGGATATTAAGAGTAAAGAGATTCAAAAAGTTTACAAGTTAGCAAGTAAATTTATTAAGTGACAATTATCAGCTATAAAGTTGAAAAAAGGGAACTATAAAATAGTTTCATTCTAAAGTTTAATTTTAAACAACAACTCTATCACTTTCGTTCTATAATATAGGAGTATACAAGCACCACATGTTGAATGTGTAAGTTTGTTAGTGAAACGTTGCTAATCCTCAAAAGGTTCACTGAACCTTTTGAGTCCCACAGACCCACCACGTGGAGTGTGTATTATTGCTTGTAAAAGCGTAAAAGCCTTGAAACGAAAGGAATTATGAAAAGCCTTGTAGGTAAGGCTTTTTCTTATGTGCTGGGGAAGTATCGGAGTGAGAATACAAGTTGAGTATCTTGATGTGATAGCCTGATAGGCTGTCAATCTATTTCTATAAACCCTAGGGGGTACGGAGTTGTTACCATAGACTAGGCGTTAACGGAAATTAACGTATCCCCTATTAATGAAACTTAAGCAAGGTTTGATCCAGGGAGATAAGTAGAAGTTAGATGATACAATTTAATTCAATAAAATCCTTGAAATTTTAATCTTTCAAGGCTTTTATTTAGGGATGTAGATAGATTTCAAGTTATAATGGTACAACATGTCATCTTTAAAATGCTTTTAAATCGTTAGATTGTTCGGATATACTTAGAATTTAAATGTCAGCGTTTTCGTGATATAATACCATAAGAAAAAATTATTGGAGAATCTGAATGAGAAACGATATTCAACCGGCTTTACAAACAATAAAATCTTATTTTGAAAAATCAGAATTTTATATTCCTACCTATCAGAGACCCTATGCTTGGCAAGTACCACAATGTGAACAACTCATTGAAGATATTAATCTTCATATGGAAAATTTCGATGATAGTTCCCAAGACAATTATTTCTTTGGAGCTGTTCTCATTGCTCAAGAATCTGGAGAAGAGCATGAAGTAACCTTGATTGATGGCCAGCAAAGAACAACGACATTTATGTTACTTCTTAAGGCAATCTTATTGAAGATTGATAATGAGCTTGAACTTCAACCGACTCTAGATACTGATGCACGCAGATTAGTGAAACGTCTTAATGGTCTTAAAGAGCAGATTGTCACAATGCTTTTCAATGTTTCAGATGACGAAAAAGATGATTTCGTTGATGGACTGTATTATCCTAGCGATGATAGAATAAAGTATATAAATCATTCGATTTCAGAAAAATATGCTAGTGAGATGACTACTATCTTGCTAGGTAAAGATTTTATATCTATTAAAGATAGAGTTCACCAAATCTATCGTCGCCAGAAAGACAACCGCTATACTAACTTCTATAAAAACTTTAGATATTTTTACAATATGTGTAACGAATTGAATGTTTTTACTCTTATCAATTTTGCTAACCACTTTATTGATAATTGCCAAGTGATTACCATTACAAGTTATAATACTGATCAGGCTATAAATATTTTCAATTCCTTAAATGGGACTGGTGTTCCATTGGCCCCAATTGAAGTAATTGTATCTAAGACAACCGCAAACGCATCAGATAGGAAAAGCTTCGAAAAAAATTGGCAAGAGATTGTACAACGTACAGATTCATCTAGATTAGACTTAAATGCGTTAATTACTCACTATATTTTCGTAAAACTTTCAGAACAAAACAGTGCTGATCGAAGAAATCCTGGTATAAGAGCCTTTTTCTCAAAAAATAAACATCTATTGAATGAAGATGTTCTGTTTACTGCTGAGCTAAATACAATCTTAAATAATTTTGAACGAGTATCTGATACTATCAATGGTCGATTGATAAATAAATTAAACGGTAATTTACGACCTTTTGTTAGTAGTTATTTATTTTTCAGACAAGATAACACATATCTGGAATACTTACTTAGACTTGGAGTTTTGATTGAATTATCTGAACTCTCATATAGCCATAAACTTTTTAAAGGCTTCCTAGAAGAAATTAATCTGATGTACAGTCAAGTCGATTCAATTTCAATCAACGAACTTATTTTAAAAATAAAAACCATATTCATACTAATTTTGTTTATGAAGACGTTAAACAAACTTTGACTGAAAGTGGAGTTTCAAATTCTATTCTTTATGTAAATGAATTCCTATTTTCATTGGAAAAAGGTATGGACTTTAATTTAAATGGAAATATTGATATTGAACATATTATGCCGCAAAGTGGTTTGAATAGAGAAAATATTATGTCAGATGCTGGACTAGAAAGCCAGGAAGAATTTAGAGATTATGCTGAGAAGCTTGGTAATAAGATTCTCCTTGAATCCGAAATTAATCGTGGAATTGGAGATGCTTGGTTTAGAACAAAAAGAGAGAATACAATCACAAGTGGTCATGGATATATAGGTAGTAAGTTCCCAATAGCTAAATCTCTTGTTAATTATGTAAATGACACTTGGACTAAAACTGACATTGAAGTGGCAACAGAAAAAGCTGCTAAACGAATTGCTGATTTTATTTTTGAATAAACTAGAACGATAGAATTAAGAGGTAAGTTATAATTATGTCATTAAATTAAGTTACTTTAGAAATTCCATTAAATATTCAGAAAGATTTAGACTCTGGAATTTATAAAAGCTTACATGCAGTTCAGAATTTCTTATTTATAAACTAGAGTATAAAACCGATTATTGAAGAACATTTAGAAAGTTAATTTTTACTATAGTTAATATTTATTTCCACATTAAAATTCTAAAATCACTTTTTCTTTCCTTATCCATTAGTATAGAAGAACGCTACCACCACAAGTTGAGGCATCAGTGAAGTAGAAGCAGATGTTCTGCCCATGGGACAAGCTGAGACTGAAGGTCGAGAAGGTGCCTTGGGGCATAGCTGTCGTAGAGTGAGGAGATTACGACGAAACGATACGGTAACAGCGAACCGCTGAGTGTTTAAGTTTGTTAGTGAAATGTGGATAATCGTTCAAAAATCAGAAAGACTAGAGATGTATATGTTGGAATTGTATCAAAATCCTTCCTATAAAGATCTAGTTGCATTTGGGTCCTTAAAAGAAGGAAAAGAATTTGTACCCAAAATAACTGGATATACCCTAGAAAATGAAAATGATTTTGTTCAAGGTAATAAAGTAGAAATAACGAACATTTATATGAAGGGCTTAGAGTAAACATGAGTCTCTTATTTGAAGAATTTAAAACTATTTGTTTCCATTTAAATCGAGTCGGAATTACACCAACACTGATGGGTTCTTTGGGATTGGAGTTTAGAACGAAAGAAAATTGGGAGCCGTCTGACATTGACATTCATGTGCCTGGTGATCCTAGAGGTTGGGAAGCACCTGATCATCTCAGAATTTATGACTGGGACAAGATAATGAAAGTGATGAAAGACTTAGGCTACGTCTTAATAGACATTCATGAGCATGAATTCCAAAAGGATAGAGTGAGTGTTGAATTTGGAAGTATCGATTCCTTACCTGATTTTGCAGGAGTTTCGGAATCAGATATAGAGCTTATTCACATTGAAGGCATCACTTTTCGTCTTCCAAGTCTGGGGCAGTATCTAAGTATTTACAAAGCTTCTTCTCAAGACTCCTATCGAAATGATCACAATGACAATAAGGATTTTAAAAAGATCGAGTGGCTGGAAAGACATTTGTAAATTATCATATGAAAAGTAGTAAGTTGTAAGACTGGCTACTATGTTATTTTTATCATCATTTTTATTGGTTTATACTATATTGGCTAGTAATTGAATTAGTAAAGAAAAGGATTTTAAATTATAGAATGGATGTTATTTCTTTTGGAAGAAGTGATCAACTTTCCGGTCCACAGTATCATTTCAAAATGTTTTTAATTGCCTTTTGTTTATTAGTATAAAAGCAGAATATTACCACACGTTGAGGCCGTATCACTGCTTGTACGAGCTGAGACATCAACGAAGTAGAAGTGAGTATATTGATATTTTCAGCACTAGATGGAGAGGGAACAATGCATCATATTGACATTTATGTAAGTAATTTAGATAAAACCAAGGAGTTCTATTCTTGGATACTTAGCATTTTAGGTTTTGAGTTGTTTCAAGAATGGGAAAACGGATTTTCCTATAAAAAGGACGAATTTTCTATTGTTTTTGTACAGACAAAAGAAAAGTATCTTAATAACGGATACAATAGATGTAATATAGGCTTAAATCATCTTGCTTTTCGATGTCAAACTAAGGATAAAATCGATCAAATTAGGAAGAATCTTATTCAGAGAAATATAGTTTTGCTTTATGATGATAAATATCCATATGCCGGTGGTGCAGAACATTATGCAGTCTATTTTGAAGATCCAGATAGAATTAAAATAGAAATTTGCTTGGATTAACTTAAAAATTGTCAGTAATGATGAGCATTGATAAATTTCAGTTTGTTGAGGGAAACCCTTTTAACAACAATCTTGTGATATCGTTAAAAGTGTTATAGACATGTTTCCACATACATACAGGTTCATTTGACATACTTAGTGTTCACTCGTTTCATGTTGAGGCGGTATCACTGCTCATGAAAGCCTAGAAACCTTTTAGCGAAAAGTTTTATGAAGTCACTGGCAACAGTGGCTTTTTTAGCTTTGGTGGGGGTGCACCAATCGCCATATTGATGAAGAAACCCTGCAGCAAGCTTTCCTCAGGTCCATAGAGGTTTTTCGAGAAAATAAGGAAAATCTAGAAGTGAAGTGGAGTAATTTTAATGAAGAACAAAAACTGGAAAGGTACCATGAAACTTATCTAAATTTGACGCTTGATAATAATCAAAGAGAATTCAATCAGTGAAAACGGCAGCATCATCGTTAAATTTTTAAAAGTAACAAAAGAGAATTTATAAGTCTATAGCTAAGAGAGTAGGCGTTCTAGCTATGGTCTTTTTTGAGTTTATGGGATAAAATAGAACTATTAATTAAGTAGGGGAGAAAGCACAGAATGAGTATGGAACGTGATAAATCAGCAAACAAAGCTAACGGAGAGATTGGAGCATCCTATCATATATTTTCAAATTTAGTGAATGAATTAAGAGGCGAGTCAATTATTATGTTGCAAGTGCTTGAGTCTGATTTTACAATATTGCAGAACCGAGCAATTAAGCAAAGTATTAAGGAAGGGATAATTGAAGATGACTTTGATAAAAAGTATATTGCTCCAATATTCACTGACTTAGAGGAAATCTCTTCAAAAATGTATAGTACCTTTGTAAACTATTATATTTTAAGATTGACAGGTGTCCTTGAGTTGTATTTTAAGGATTCAATCAAAGAGTTGCTAAAACTCAATATAGATTTGTTAGTAAAAGGTTTTGAGGGGATAAAAAAAGAGAAATTAATGAAAGACCTAAAGAAAAATTACGATTCCAAAGTGTATTTACAATGTTTAAATAACATTGCAACAAAATATTCTAATGGAAAAAAATTTTCTGGAAAATATAAAAAGTATTCAAAACTTTTAGATATTAATATAGATGATGTTGATGTAATAGGTAAATTAGATAATCTCTTCTCTCTAAGAAATGATTTGGCTCATCTTAATAGATTTTCTGATGATCAAATTAATTCGAGAACCAGACCTTCAATTATAACAGAACGTGGTTTTAAGTACTCTAGAGAGACTCAGTTATCAAGAGAAAATTTTGAAGAAGTTGTGAAAAAACTTTTAAAGTTGACATATGAGACATCTGAATTTTTGAAAGAAGTAGAGCAAGCGACTAATTCAAAATGGAGCCGCTTTGATGAAAGTGCGGAGGATCACTATAATCGATTAGTTCAAATCATTAATCAATAATGTATAGTTACGTTTAATGGTTTCATTTAAATATTCAGGCTCCTATTATATCCCCATCTAGAAAAAACGACTATCTAAGTCGGTAAATAACTTCAGGAGGTTTATACGTTATGCTTAGATCTTATGTAACTAAGAAGCACTTATTCATCTATTTTGTGGCAATTATGATTACTTGGCTGGAGGCTATCATTACCCCAGCTTTGATTCAGTATATTGTCTCTAGTTTTACCAATCACCAGTTGCATTTGCTATGGCAGGTCTTGTTTTGGGGAATTGTTGGAAATTTGATTCTCTTGCTGGGTTTGGCGGGGAAACGTTATTACTATGCACGAGTGCTGACAGACTTCAAGTCGGGTATTAAGAAGGATATCTTTCAGACTTTTCTATATAGCCGTCGGATAGCAGATGAAGAAGTTTTGTCAGACTTGGAAAATGATGTAAAACAGCTAGAAGATAATTATATTGAGCCGACTGTTATTATCATTTCTTCTTTGGGATTTACAATTGTCTCTATCTGTTATGCTCTTTGGACTAATTTTTATCTTGGATTGCTCTTTATCATTTTTTATTCGATACCTGTTCTTTGTAGTGGAATTGGCTCTAAACGTTTGGATGAAATTACGAAGGAGAAGTCCTTAGCTAATCAAGCCTATGTCTCTCAAGCAACCAATATGATCGCAGGTGCTCGTTCCATACGGTATTATCGAGGACAAAGCTTGTTTTACAAACTGTTCTCTAAAGATTTGCACAAGGCTCTAAAGGAAGAAATTGCCTATGAAAAGCAACGGACCATAAATAGTCTCTTTATCAATGGAATTGATGCTTTTTGCTCTGTTGCGCCTATTGTCATTGGTGGTTTCATGACCTATTATAACTACCTATCTGCAGCCAGCTTTGTAGGGATTTACCTCGTATCGTATAATATTGGCTATCAATTTCAGGAGTTATCTTACTTTATCAATACTAGAAAATCAGCCAAGTCTCTCTGTGACAAATATCAAAAATTATTGAGAGTAGACCTGGATATGCCTTCTGTTCTCGAAGATTCCGTCTTTCCTATCCAGTTAGAGAGAGTCAGTGTAGAGCGTGATGGTCAAGAAATCCTAGCCTCTTGTGATCTCACTATTGAGGAAGGGGAAAAGATTGCCATTATCGGAGAAAGTGGATCTGGAAAAACGACCTTACTGAACCTAATCTATGGTGAAATTGAGCCTAGTCATGGTCGGATTCGCTACCATGGGCAAGAGCTAACCTCGGATGAACTCTATCAGGCAGGAGCCTATATTCTTCAATCTAGTCATATCTTTGATGGTTTGAGCCTAGAGGAAAATATTGCTTTGGGACAAAAACTTGATACTGTAAGGATGGATGAAATCCTTCGGCAAACTGGTTTGAAAACTCTTCAAAACAAAAACCTTAGCAACCAGACTCTGTCAGGCGGTGAGAAGCAGCGCTTGGAAATTGCCCGTGCTCTCTATCACAATCGCCAATTTATCCTAGCTGATGAGGTCAAAGCTAATCTGGACTTTAATAATCAAGAGAAAATCAGTCAACTTCTCTTCTCCCTCCCTCAAACACTTGTAGAAGTGATTCATCACTATAGTGAAGAGGACTTGAAGCGCTATGATAAGGTGATAAAACTGGAGAAATAGGTGGAGGTATAGATTTCAGAAAGGAGTGGCAGTTTCATTCTTTTTTGTGAGATAGATAATAAAAACTCTGTCTAAAAATATCAGTACAATAACGTTAAAAAAGGATGTATCTAGTGAAAGTCTTACAGTAAGGAGTTTAAATATGAAATTCCATGAATTTGGGGATAAGAATTTGCCTCCTATCTTGCTGATACATGGCGGTGGTAGTTCTTGGTGGAACTATCTTCGTCAAGCACGAATCTTGTCAGAAGAATACCGTATTATTCTACCCACTTTGAATGGCCACGGTGAAGAATATCAACTCGATTATATTTCTACGGAAGATTCTGCTTTGGAGATCCTAGACTATTTCAAAGAACACTGTGGCGGGAAGTTGTTTGCGATTGGTGGTGTTTCGCTTGGCGGTCAAATTGCTATGGAGCTTTTGTCCTTAGACAGCGAGATAGCTGAGAAGGCCATTATAGACAGAAGCCTCTGTATTCCTCAACCAAGATTAGCTAAAATCAGCATCTTTCTAGTATCACTATTTGGCAAACTGATGTTCAGTAAATTCTCTTGCAAACTCCAGTTAAGCATGATGGACAAACTCTATCCTAAACTGGCTTATCCAGAGGAGATAAAAGCTTATTATTTGGAGGATCTTCCAAGGACGCCTATCAAAACATTGGTGACCATATACAAAACCTATATGGGGCGTTACAAGCTGGAGGACACGATTTCTGCAAGCAAGGCGCAGGTTCTGTATATCTATGGTGAAAAAGAATCGAACTGTGTGAAAGCATCGGCAAAATTATTTCAACAACTACATCCCAACACGATCTTGTATGAAGCAAAGGGTTATAATCATGGATATTTGTCAGCTTACCTGCCTCAAGAGTGGATTGATTTGGTGGTACCATTTTTAAAGAGTGATTCATTGGAAATGTGTAATGAATCTGATATGCCATAATTGACTCTAACATTTTAGGCAGCGATAATGATATTCTTACTGCAATTTCTAGGACCATTGTACTGTCCTGCATGAAAAAATGATATAGAGTAAACTAGATAAAAACAACCAAAAACACTAAAGCGACGAGATAAGAAACAATCTCGTCGCTTTTTGTTTTAAAGTAAATGCTACCATGGCATTATCCAGACACCTAGTTAGATTTTTGTTTATTCAAGAGGAGGATACAAGTCATTACTGAGATACAGGATACAAGAATCAGATACCAAAGATTTTCAAGACCAAAACCATAATCGACCATCAATCGGAATCCCCAAGAAGCGGGGAAAAGACGCCCTATTGCTTGGAGAAAATCAGGCAGTAAGGTGATGGGAAACATGATTCCTGAGAGCATAATTGATGGTAAAAAGATAAGTTGTGCTATCATGGTCAGCTTTGCTTGATTATTAACAGTAAGGCCCAGTATACTTCCGATACTCAACGATACAAAAATGTAGATGGCAAGCGCGAGAAAGAATAAGGGAAATTGACTTGGTAGATTTGCTTTAAATAAAATTGGAGCAAGTAGTAGGATCACCATGCAGGTAATCATCAAATGAACAAAGGCAGAGAAAACCATTGTCACCAATCCTAAATGAATAGGCACACCATTTGCTTTATAAATCTTTTTTATGTCGCTTCCGTATGTTTCAATCAAGGAAGGCGGTAAACCGAGAAAGGCTCCCATTGAAACACTCATGACAATCATTGACTGTATAGGTGTGCTACCCATTTCAGGCATAACGGAAGTAAAAATACCACCCATGAGAAGAAAGAAAATAAGCGGTACAATATAGTAAGTAACCAAGAGAGACTTACTTCGTATGTCCAATTTCCACTGTAATGTTAGGCTATATAAAAACCCAGTCATTCCAAACCCCTCCTTGCTATTTCAATGAAATGCTGCTCCAGTGTGCCACGATCAACCTTGATATCCAATATCTGGATATTTTTCTGTTTGCATTCTTCCAATAATGAAATTAAGCTATCCTCGATCGTATCTGTTTCATATGTATTCTCCCCTTCCTGTGTTTTTAAATGGATGAAATATTTTCTTCCAAGTTTTTCTGTCAGTTCTGAAGGAGTACCACAAAAAACGATCTTACCACTATTCAAAATGGCAATGCGGTCACATAGGGTTTCAACTTCGGCCATATCGTGGCTTGCCAAGACGATTGTCTTTTCCTGTGATTTGAGCTTTCGGATTTGTTCATGGAGAGATAGTCGTCCTTCAACATCAAGTCCCGCTGTCGGTTCATCGAGAAAAATAATATCTGGATTACTGATAAGTGCAAGAGCAAGATGTAATCTTCTTTTTTGCCCAGTGGATAATTCTATGTATTGCGACTCTTCAATTTCTTTTATGCCAAGGGCCTTTAGCATAACATCATCAATGTGTGTATGATTCCATTTTGCAAAGAGTTTTATGGCTTCCATCGGTTTGATGTGGACGGGTAGAGAGGAGGACTGTAGTTGAATTCCGGTTTTCCCATTTACAACTATAGTGCCTTCGTCATATTTTCTCAGACCTTCGATACATTCAAGCGTTGTTGTTTTACCAGCTCCGTTTACTCCGAGCAGAGCAAATATTTCTCCTTGTTTGATTTGAAAATCGAGGCCTCCAAGAACCAATTTGCTACCATAACTTTTCTTTAATCCAGAAATCTTTATCGCGTCTTTCATGGTTCTACCTCCTCAAAGGGATTTGTTCCAAGCCTTGAAAAATAGACTTGCAGGGCAGGTCCTATATAATCATTGACGATTTTTTGCTTTTCTTCCCAAGCGTTTGAGGCGGTATCAATAGTACCAACTTCCATCAACTTAGGAAGCATGCTCATATCACCATTTGTAAACTCCATAATCAAGCCCCAGTATTCTTTCACAACCTGTTGGCTTTGTTCGCTTTCGGCTGGTATGTTTTCTTTTTGAAGCTCTACGATTTGATCACTTAGGCGGTTCAATCTGTCCATAAAGTCTAGTCCGCTTTTCTTGTCAAATCGACTGCGTATCTGGTCGAGCGTATCATCATCAAAGCGCTTAATGAGAGAGTAGGAGTCATTCTTCATCTGTAGATTGACAATGATGTCTGCATACTTCTTAAAATTGACCGTCTGTATTTGTAAAACTTCTGCCTTTAACTGCTCTATTGCGACCAAAGAATCCTTAAGTTGTTCTATATTTTTACGAAGAACATCTGCCTGCTCCGTAAGAGCTTTAGCAACATCATCAGGTGTTTTCAAAGAGATCAAACGCCACTTTATATCCTTGAGAGAAAAACCTAATGATTTTAAAGACAATATCTGATGGAGTAGTACTAAATCTTTATCGGTATAAAGCCTGCGACCACCCTCACTTTCTGCCGATGGGGAAAGCAACCCTTCTTTATCATAATATTGTAGAGTACGGACAGTAAGGTTCATTTTCTTAGCAAGTAGCCCAACTGTCATAAATCCTTCCGGAATTGCTCTATATTTAGCCATCATTACCCACCTCCTCATACTTATTATACATCGTTACGTAAGGTCATGAACAAGATTATTTTAAAAAAATTTGCTTGACAAAAACTTTTTCATTTTCGAGAAAAGAAAGAGAAGTCATAGAAAAAAGAACCCTGTCCTCTGGTATCAAGCCGGGGCTATGGTGAGATGACGAATGATGGAAAACCCTATCGTTATATGCCAATAGAGAACTATCTCGCATTTTATTATATTGAGAAGCATACAGTGTATGTTGCTCGTATCCATAGTGCAAAGCAGGATTGGGTCAAGATTTTTTATAAGTAGGATGAGAACCCCCATGTTAAAATCAAATGAGCTAATCATTTTTTTAATTTCTCTCCCCTTTCTGATGGTCCTTGTTTTCTATTCTCTTAGTGAGCATCCTGGATATAGTGATGATGGGAATTTCGTCAGAAATCATGAGGCTGCTATAACGCGTGAGATCATCGCACACTTAGCCCGGGAAAAGCAGGACATAGAATCTGTGACATTATTACCAAATACTGCTAGGGGCGAGTATGATAATGGTGGTGATGTGAGTGGACATTACCATATCTATTTTACAGCCTACGTCAATCATAATCGCGAGCGAACGATAAGCGTAGAACTATTCTTCCCAGATGCCAGCATCCCCCTTTCACCTTGTTTCCTCCCAACCCTTATAAAGACAAGGGCAAAAAGATGTCCAATTGGTTGATGGGGAATATTGAAGTATTGGAAGAAACCTCTAGATAGAAATAAGAACAAGTCATGATGAATAGAATAGTAGACGAACAGATCACTCTTATTCCTTATTATAGGAATGATGACATTTCCCTTCTTTGGTATCAAGATAGTGAGATTTGCAAACAAGTTGATAATACTGAACAGATTTACGATCTAAAAAAACTTCATAAAATGTATGATTACCTAACTTCACACGGATCTTGCTATTATATCCAATATGAGGGAGTGTTAGTTGGGGATGTGACACTTCAAGATAACTCGGAACTTTCTATAGTGATCAGCAAAGAGTATCAAAATTTACAGATCGGAAGACGATGTATTTCTGAAATGATACAGCTGGCCAAAGAGAAAGAAATGGTTAAGGTAACTGCTCAAATTTATCCTTTTAATACTCAAAGTCAAAGAATGTTTTTGGCTTTGGGATTTCAGAAAGTAGATGAAGAGTGGTATGAATATAAGTTGATTTAGAATAGATGTATTTCTCCATATATATTAAGACTGTAATCTGCGGTTTATAAGACAATGTTCATGAAAAATAGAGATAAAGGGTATCTACTGATACATGGTTAAGAGTTTTTTTCAGAAATCTAAAAATGAAGAGAACACCAACAGATGATTTTTTTGTTGGTGTTCTTTTTATATGATTATACAATTTATCTCGCTTTTTTATGTTTGTAACAAGTTAAACAGCCAGTTTGTAGGAGGACCTTTAAAGTCAAATTTTTTACGGTTAATGGAGGATTTTTCCAATCACAATCCCTCCACAGTTTTATTTCGTATATGAATTGCAATCGGTGTGATAAGTAGGTATAGCAAGGTCAAAATGATAAAAAATCCGATATCTGCATCCAAAAATACATAAACGATATTAAAGCCAAAATGCATGAAAATAGAATAAATCAGATTATTATATTTTTCCAAAATAATATTCATACAAATAGTAATAGATGTAATCACAACTATATTAGAAATAATATAAGGAACGGCCCGCCAGTCCGTAAATTTTGAATCTACAACCCACAGAAGTGTATGCCAGAAACACCAGACTAGGCCTTGGTATATAGAGGATTTTAAAAAATGATATTTTTTATTAAATTCTTCTCTCATATAACCTCGCCACCCTAATTCTTCACCAGTCGGACCTGATGTAAATGATAAGAAAACACTTAGTGGCAATGATACGGTTCCTAGATTGATGTAGGAGAGCATTGTTTTTGGGGTTATAAGTGAGTAGATGAAGAGTGATAAAATACTGAGCCCAAATGTAAGACCAAATGAAGATAGAAGTGGGAGTAACGAAACTTTAGCAGAGAAACACCGCTTAAGGAAAGTTGTTCTTTTCTCATCAGTCCTGAAATACTTCCATCCAAATAAAAGCAGGTATGATGGAGACCATGCGACGATATTTCGTACAATCCACATGATAACAGGTGGAACCTTAAATACTAAACTTGCAGGAGCTGCTACGAAAATAATGAGTGCCCAAACAAGTACATAAGAACTGATGATGTATCTTTTTAAATAATTTACATTCATTTAGTTACCCTCTTTTTTCAGCTGTATAGATAACCAGTTCACTCTTAATACCATTCAATTCAATTATATTATCTGCATCGGGTAAATCGAAAGGTTCAGTTTTTTGCCCATTTTTTTCATAATAAATGTTTGTTCCAATCCCTTTGGTGACAGCAGTAAATAGGCTGTTTTCAGGAATACGAATTCTGGATGTTGCTGAAATCTGGTTAATGTTAACTTCACCGTTTAATGAATGACATAATACTTCCATATCAAGATTACAGTTTATTTTTACTTTACCTGAAATATCTTCTAGGGTTAAACGAGATGTCTTAACGTCAAGTTCGATATTGTCACATTCTAGGGAGTGAATTTCTACAGACTCTGCACGAACCGCACATTCAATGTGACTAATATAGGGAGTTGGGATTTGCACAAAGATACTGACAGTTTCTTTAGCCGTTGCCTCTGTTACACCATTATAACGTTTTACATCTACGTCAATTCTTTTTCTACTATCATCAATTTTTACTTTAAAATCATTTTGAAGTGTAGGAAGAAGGTTAGATACCAGACGAACTCGAATTTTTTCTCCCTTGTATCCAGACAATACAAACTTTTCTGCGCCTCCAAATTTCATATCATAGCTCTTTATCTTATCGATATCATACTCTGTGATACTTTCAAAAAGATATTCGCTTGTCTTAAGACTAGTTCTTTCATTACAGATTAGCTCATCGATAGAGATGTTAAATAGGTTTGAGATGGATATCATATTTTCGATATCTGGAATTCCAGCACCAGTTTCCCACTTTGTTACAGCTTGTCTGGATACACCGATTTTTTCAGCTAAAAGTTCTTGTGACATCCCTACTTGTTTACGTATGGATTTTAAATTTTCAGCAAATGTCATGTTGTATGACCTCCTCTATATTTTATGATGTAATTTGTCATAAAGTAGCAATATGACTGATTTTAGTATAGAATAAACGATGATTACAGCACAAGCAAGTAGAAGTTGCATTATCATTATTTTTGCTACTTTACGTGGCATTTATCGTTTTAACGTTGCTTTTTAGCATTATTTTAGTTATTTTACCATACATTCAAATAATAGAATTAAAAATAATATTTTGAAATCCCTGATAGTCTACTAGTAATAAAAATAGCATAAAATAGGTTCTAAAAAATTATTTGTTCTGTAACCGCTTTTTTCTGCTATAATAATACTAGATAGTAATACGGGAGTTTATTATGGTTACAAAACGGTTTTTGAAAAATATCTTCGTAGGAATAGTCGCGATTTTCATGTCTTTAACCTTTGTTCAAGGAGTTCAAGCTCAGCAATCAGTATTGGACTACCAAAGTCTTAATCTGCTACCTTTTACTAGTAACAAGCAGCTCGTTCTAGGTGAGTTTGATCATTTGGGTCGTGCGACCTCCGCTCATATTCAGCTGCAGGACAAGGATGAGCCAAAGAAAAAAAGAGAACCACGTCTCAGCTATAATCCGGTTGGCTGGCACAATTATAAGATTGCTTATGGAAATAAAGGAAAGAAGGCCTGGTTGTTCCACAGAGGGCATTTGATCGGCTATCAGTTTAGTGGTCTGAGCAATGAAGGGAAAAATCTGGTTCCTCTAACTGCCTGGACCAATACGGGGAATTATAAAGGGACAGCGGATAGCAATGTGGAGGGCATGCTCTACTACGAGAAACGACTCGATAGCTGGCTAGCCACCCACCCCAATTATTGGCTGGACTACAAGGTGACACCTGTCTACACGGGGGATGAATTGATTCCTCGGCAGGTGACCTTGCAATATGTAGGAATTGATCGAGATGGCAACCTTCTGCCTATCCATCTAAGTAGTCCCAAAGAGTCAGTAGATGCTTATGGGATTACCACCGTTACCTTGGACAACTACTCTAAGAATGCGACCATTGACTATCTGAAGGGAACTGCCAAGCCATCTTTAGTGCCGACAGAACCAAGTAGCCAACCACAACCAGCCAGCCCTTCTGTAGAGACGCAACCAAGTCAAGCCCCTCAACCGAGTCAGCCAGCAGTGCCTGCACAGCCAGTTCAACCTGTAGAGCCTGCAGCACCAACTCCTCAACTGGCTCCAGTAGTTTATGTAGCCAGAAATGGGAGTGCGGATGTATATTGGTATTCTTTGGACAGTATGCCTCGCAATACTAACTTTTCTAAGGTTGTTCAAATGTCAGAAGAGCAAGCGCTAAGCCTTGGAAAGCGGCATACAAGTAAGGAATGAGTATAAGTTATTTTGATAATGAGAAAGCCCAATTGTTGGGCTTTTTGTGTAGGGTAAGTACTAAATAGGAGAACTAAAATGACTGAAAATATGCTATAATAATAGGACGGAGGTAGAATATGACCTTAAATGTAGATAAAGAAAAAATGATGATTATGGGTGTGATTTTTGACAACAAAAAGGTTTTTAAGAGCGTCTGGTTTGCTCTGAGCACCAATATGATTGAAGGATGGCATCCCACGGTAGAAGACGTGGAGCGACTGAGAGAAGAGGCCATTCTGGAAAGTGCAAACTAGAATGATCTATTTTTGAACTATACTTGTAGGTTTAATTTTCTGATTGTGATTGTATGAATAATTGTGTAAGTAAATTTTAAAAAATACGAATAACACTTGAATTATCTAGTAAAAACTGTATAATGTAATTAATAGGACCGCCCACCTCTCTTTGATGTGACAAGGCGGACATTTTGTATAAAAATATTGAAATAACTATTTAAGAATAATTCAATAAAGATCTTATAGCCCAATCGCTGGGCTTTTTGTGTGCATTACAATCTTATAAAGTTAGTAGTCTAAAATTATCTCTCTCAACATATTGCAAACCTTTTCATAAAGTTGTATACTAATAAATGATTTTATGTAATCGTTTGCATAAAACGGTAAATGATGAAAAGAGAATATAGTAGGAGACGAGACAGATGGAATTAACAGCGATTTATCATCGGCCTGAATCGGAGTATGCCTATCTTTATAAGGATGGCCAGCTCCATATTCGCATCCGGACCAAGAAAGAAGATATCAAACGGATTGTCTTGCACTATGGGGATCCCTTTATTTTTATAGAGGATCTTTATGAGGCGACCAAGGAAATGGACAAGGTGACGACAGACGACCTCTTTGATTATTGGCAAGTGTCGGTATCTGTCCGCCATGCAAGGATCCAGTACCTCTTTGAATTAGAGGACACAACGGGAGAGAAGATCTTGTACGGAGATCGAGGTGTGGCAGCCTATAACAAGGAGAACCTGGACTTCGTCATGAACGGTTTTAAGCTTCCCTTTATCCATGAGATTGATGGGTGTGATGTTCCGGATTGGGTGGCGCAGACGATTTGGTACCAAATCTTCCCTGAGCGCTTTGCTAATGGGAATCCAGCCATTTCACCAGAAGGTGTCCGTCCTTGGGATGCCTCTATTTCCCCTCAAGTATTGGATTTCTTTGGTGGAGATTTGCAAGGCATTATTGATCATTTAGATTATTTGCAGGAGTTAGGAATTACAGGTCTCTATCTTTGCCCGATTTTTGAATCGCCGAGCAACCACAAATACGATACCGTTGACTATTTTGAAATTGATCAACATTTTGGTGATCAGGAGACCTTCCGCCAGCTAGTGAAAGAGGCCCATGCGCGTGGGATGAAGATTATGCTGGATGCCGTCTTTAACCATATTGGTTATGATTCACCCCAATGGCAGGATGTGGTCAAATACGGGAAGGATTCGATTTACAAGGACTGGTTCCATATTAAAGAGTTCCCTGTCTCCTCAGAAAATCTGTGGAATAGTCGCGACTTGTCTTACCATGCTTTTGCCTTTGCGGGCTATATGCCTAAGCTCAATACGGCTAATCCTGAGGTGAAGGCCTATCTCTTGAAGGTTGCGACTTATTGGATTGAAGAGTTTGATATTGATGCTTGGCGCCTGGACGTAGCCAATGAGATCGACCATCAATTCTGGCGGGATTTCCGTAAGGCGGTCTTGGCCAAGAAGCCGGATCTCTATATCCTCGGGGAAATCTGGCATTCGTCCCAACCTTGGCTCAAGGGCGATGAGTTCCATGCCGTTATGAACTATCCCCTCTCTGAAAGTATCAAGGATTATTTCCTGCGGGGGCATAAGGAGACCCAGCGCTTCATTTGGGAGATCAATAGCCAGTCTATGTACTACAGGCAACAGATTTCTGAGGTGATGTTTAACCTCTTGGACTCCCATGATACAGAGCGCATTTTGACGACGGGCAAAGGAGATCTTCAGTCTGTCAAGTCTGCTCTGACCTTTCTTTATCTGCAACGGGGTACGCCCTGTATCTATTATGGAACAGAGCTAGCCCTCATCGGTGGTCCAGACCCAGATTGCCGCCGTGTCATGCCATGGGAGCGTGTGGTAGCTGATAATGACATGCTGAACTTTATGAAGGACTTGATCCAGCTCCGAAAAGAAGTAGCAGGCATGATTCAGTATGGTAAAGTGAGTCTGGAAGAGGTAGAGCCAGATGTAGTGGCAGTAGAATGGCGGCATGAAGGTAACATGCTCAAAGCCTACTTTAACCAGTCGAAGAAAGATGTTGTCTTAGAAAGAGGACAGGCAGATCTGATGAGTCTTGGAAGCATTTCCCATGATTGCTTGATCATTCAGCCAAATGGCTTTGTTATTTATAGGGAAAATTAGTAAGAAAGAAGACTGAAATTGAGGTATTTCAGTCTTTTTTTATAAATTGTTTCTTTATTCGTACCCTTATATTATAATAGGAGATGAGAAAGGGGGAGACGGTGATGAAGATGTTAGCAATCAATCCTATTTCGGTTAAAAAAAGAATGATAGAATTTCTATTCGATTATCTTTTCATTCTAACTTATTTAGTTCTTCTGTTTATAGTTTCTATGCTTATTTACACCATCTTTTTTAATGGTGTCCCAGAGTTTACAGAAATTCAGTCGCAGTGGCTTGTATTTTTAACTTCTATTTTGCCAATCACCCTCCTGTTCACATACTTGGATTATGCAAAAAATGGGAGTTTTGGGAAGGGAAAAGCAGGACTTGAACTGGTCTACCAGAAAAAAACAGTGCAAGCTAGCTTGATTAGAAATGTCATCAAATTTTTACCTTGGCAACTCGGTCATATGGGCACGATTCATGGCTTCTATAGTGATTTTGATATGTTATCCATTAGCCTCTCTATTTCGGCGACTTCACTCGCAGTCTCCTTACTGGCAATGACGATGTTTCGGAGAGATAAGAGGCATCTAGGAGATCTGCTAGCCCATACGCAAGTCCAACCAAAAGAAGAATAGGGTACAGATTGTTTATCCTATCCTATCCTTAAAGAAAAAGACAAATATAGTAAGGAAGTATTTGTATGAATGAGACCGTAGAGTTTACAATATTTTTTTATTAAGAACAAAATAACAAATTAATTTGACTAAAAACAAGTAAAGGTATTCATTATGAAAAAATTTTTGATATTTATTTTTGCGATTTTTGTATTGTTGATAGGAATGTTCGCTATTATGTATAATGGATATATTAAAGCTTATGAAGAAGCTCATAATCATTCGAGTTATTCATGGACAAAAGAAACTTATCCTGTAGAAAAATACTCTAATTCAATTGATGAATATAATGATAATTTCGAATTATTATTTAATTTGCTTGTTAAAAAACTTTTTTCTCCAACTTTAGTAGAAGAAGAATTTAGAAAGGCATATGCAACAGCTAAAGAACTGTCAGAGGATTCTCCAATTTCGATGCAGGCTATCAAAGATAAAATAAAGATTTATAACTATTCAGAGGGGGCTAACCAGTACGCTGTATATAAGCTTAATATAGATTGGAAAGAACGGGCTGTTTTAGTAGCAAAATCACTTCAAAAGTATCGTTATTCAAAAGAAGGGTTAGTTGAGCAACTTATAAATGTTGAACTATTTACTCAAAAAGAGGATGACTATGCTGTAGAACAAGTTAATTTCGATTGGAAGGAGAATGCTGTGAAAGAAGCGGAATCTTATGTAAACAGTGGCAAGATTTCGAAAGAAAAGTTATTAGAAATACTTGTTGAGAATAAAAAATTCACTCAAGAAGAAGCTGAGTATGCTATAGAACATGCAAAAATAGATTTGTTGGATTAGACAATAGTTCTAGTATTTATTTAAAGACCTTAAAAGAGGGTAATGAAGCTAAGATAGCTGCGGTAGAAAGTTATGAAAAGTGGCATAATGAAAATAAGGACACAATTTCTATTTATGATCGCTATTTGAACAGTGATGATTTCAAAACAAGTCCAATGGAAAATATATAAGATCAACTGAAAATATTTTTGATCGACCATCACTACTATGAAGTAGCAATTCCCCTGATTAGACAATTTAGTAAGAGTTACGATCATTATTATAAAAAACTAACGGAGGCAAGTGACTATTACTTAAAACAAAAAGGAGATGCTCCACAATAAATCTAAGATCACTATACTTCATAAGATTTAACGACTAAAAGATAGAGTGAGGGCTGACTTGCCCTTGCTCTATTTTTCAGTTCCTTTAATTGTACTTTTCCCTACATAGGTGTATAATGTGTCCTTAGGTAAAGAAATTAGTAGAATAAGGAGATGGATATGGAATTAAAAGATTTTACAGAAAAAGAACAAGAACAAATCAACCAAGGTTTGAGTACAGCTGAGATTTCTGATAAAGAAGCGGCGAAGAAGTTGCTCGCTCTTGTCCCGCAAGAATGGATCAAGCGTATTCCTTTCTTTGTCAGAGGGCATGCGACAACAAAGACGATCGAGCGTGTAGCCATGCGCTATCCTGAACTCTATGCCGTGGCCAAGCGCCAAGGAGACCTTCCTGAAAAAGAACGGGAAGAATTGCGTGTCATCATGACAGAAGTCTTTGAAGAAAAGATGAACAAACATAAGATTAAATAATCCTTTGTTATTTTTTATCTCACAATTGAGCGAGTGATTGCAGTTGAAATATTGCAGTCACTTTTTTATGCATTGTATAATGACTTTTACTTTAGTAAATAAAAATGAACAATATTTTATGGTATAATACTCATGAAAGTAGTCAAGATAAATCAAGTATTCCATTGGAGAAAAACAAGTAAAGGTAGTCATTATGAGAAAATTTTTTACAGTTATTTTTGCGATGGTTGGAATGATGGTAATATGGATAGCTTTTATGGTATATAGTTATCAAAGAAGTTATAATGAATGGCAAAATTCACATTCAGGATCAAAGGTAACTTATCCTGTACAAGAATACTCTTCTTCAAATTCTAGTACGAATTATTATGATTATAAAAAATACTCTTCTTCAAGTTCTAGTAAGACTTCAAGTTCTAGTACGAAGTATTATGATTATAAAAATTCAAATAAATCTACAGATGCATATGTAAAAGCTCTCTTTTTGTCAGAAAAATCTCATTTATCGAAACAGAAAATTGAACAAGATCTAACAAGTTGGTATTCAGAGGATGCTTGCCAGTACGCTATGAATAAACTTAATATAGACTGGAAAGAGCAAGCTGTTTTAAAAGCAAAATCACTTCAAATGTTTCATTTTTCAAAAGAAATGTTAGTTTGGCAACTTATAAATGTTGAACTGTTTACTCAAGAAGAGGCTGACTATGCTATAGAACAAGTTAATTTCGATTGGAAGGAGGAAGCTGTAAAAAAAGTGGAAGCTATTGCAAACCCTGGAAACATGTCAAAAGAGGAGTTATTAGAATTACTTGTCATAAAAAGAAAATTTACTCAAGAAGAAGCTGAGTACGCAATAGAACATGCTCAAGTAGATTGGTTGAATTAAACAATAATTTTAATTTTGATTTGAAGAACTTAAAAGAGGCTGATGAATATAAAATAGCTAGGATAGAAAATGATGAAAAGAGGCATAATGATGATCAAAACACGTTTTCTACCAATAATTGCTAGTTGAACAGGGATGAATACAAAATAAGTCCAATGTAACATATTGAAGAGCTGGATAGTCTGCCAGCTCTTTTTTTGCTACCTATAAAGTTTCCTCATTTCGTGAAAAATAGTTGGAGCTAAGTCCGTTTTAAACTATAATATAGGATAAGGAGATTCGATAGAAAAAGAAATGAATCATGTTATAAATCGCAATTCAATGTTACAAAACATCTTAGTATATAGAAAAGGAACCAGTTTATGAAACCATCTAAAAAAATCATGCTCCTTACTAGCTGTGCCCTGGCTATCTTTGCTTTAGCAGCTTGTGGGACCAACCAAAAGCAATCCAAGGAAAAGCAGGAGAGCTCCACTGTCCAAAAGGCCAGTTCAGACAAGGAGCACTACAAGGGAACTTACAGCAACCTCAATAGCAAGGCTAGTGTCGAAGAAGTGCGTGCTCTCTTATCTGCTTATTTGGATCAGGAGAGTGTAGACAAGTTTTTAGGTCTAGTAACGGACTATGATAATATCGTTGGTTCTGTTGGCTTGACGGGCGACTTTAGCACCTTCAAAAAGACGGAATACGATGTGGAGAAGATTAGTGACTTGTGGACCAAGAAAAAGGGAGATTTCGTCGGGACCAACTGCCGGATCAATAGTTATACCTTGCTGAAGAACCGCATCGAGATTCCTAAGCAGCAGGCGGACAGTGAACTCTTGTTCGTGGACAATGATGCGATTGAAAAAGGGAAAGTCTTCGATGAGGCAGACAAGGAAGCTTTTAACATTCTCTATTCACGGGTTCCGACAGAGGCGACAACGGATGTCAAAGTCCATGCCAAGAAGATGGAAGAGTATTTTTCTCACTTCAAGTTCAATGAAAATGCACGCATGCTTTCCGTCATCGTTCATGATAACCTAGACGGAAATACCCTATTTGTCGGGCACGTCGGTGTCTTGGTTCCTGCAAAGGACGGCTATCTCTTTGTTGAAAAGCTAACCTTTGAAGAACCTTACCAAGCCATCAAATTTGCGACCAAGGAAGATGTCTACAAATACTTGGAGACCAAATACCAAGATTACACCGGTGAAGGTCTAGCTAAGCCCTTTATCATGGACAATGAAAAATGGGTTGAGATGAAATAGAGGATGAAAGACAGCGTGTTAGAATTTAGAAAGATAATAGAGTATACTCTAATTTTATTTGTGCTAGTTTTCTTGCTTTTTTTCACTGTTCTCCTTATCTTGAGAAGAAGGGCAATCGCTAAACGTAGTGGTGGTCCCTTCTTTGCGCCCTTCCATATTAACCATGGCATCTTCTACATTCATGTGCCTTTGTGTTTCAGTCGTCGTATGATCCCATTGAAAGAGATGAAGCAGATAACCTACTTATTGCTCCGTGGTCGCGCTGGTGGTGGGAGTCGCTATGCTTTCTATATCGAACTCAGAAATGGAAAGACCATTCCCTTCTTTTTTGGTAAAAGTAAACAGAATGAACTGTTGGTTGAAAAACTCAAGCAAAATGCTGGTAAGTATGGGTTTAAAGTACATTTTCAACGCTAGAATACAATCACCTGAAGAAAAAAACTAGGATTTGATTCTCTATAAAAACGAAAGTGAGCAATTCTATGAACGATTCTATGAAAGAATATATCCACTTAAAAAAGCAGTTCCAAGCGCAAGATAAGGATTCATCCAGCGTGCTGGCTTTCTATGAATTTGCGGATCGGCTGACCGTACTGGGAACTCCAGAAGCTAAGCAGGTCTTGGTGGATGTGTATCAGGAGTTGGGCTTGTATGCCAGTGCCTTTGCTCTCTTCTCAGAGCTAGTAGACAAGTCTGATCGCAAGCAAGTTAAGAAACTTTTCACCTTAGAAAAGATGAGTCTAAGTCATGGAGATCGTTTTGCTCTCTCTCGTCCATTAACCGAAAAAGAAAAAGAGGCTCATAAGGAGAAAGTTCGTGAATTGCCAACCTTCCGCTATCATCCGGATCCACTAGCGACGGGTTCCTTTAAGGAAGGGGAGCCTAAGACCTGCCCTTCGTGTGGGGAAGATCACACCATCTATTATGCTCTGAGAGCTTATTGTGTAGAAGAGCTAAGACATCTCTGTCCAACTTGTATTTCTACTGGTCGTGCTGCCCAAAAGTTTGAAGCAGAGTTTATCCAAGATGCTGATTGGCAAGGGGTCATGGATAAGGAAAAAGATCAGATCCTCTTCTGTCAAACTCCAGGCTATAGTAGTTGGCAGGGCGAATATTGGCTCTCTTGTTGCCAAGACTACTGTGCCTATATGGGGACAGTTGGCACTCGTGAACTGGAAGAGATGGGCATTGCAGAGCAAGTTTTGGAAGAATATGAGGCGCGTGATGAATTTCAGGATGTGGCTGAATACTTAGTCAAGGATGGTTCTATGTGTGGCTATCTCTTTCGATGTCTACACTGTGAACAATACCATCTTTGGGTTGATGCGGATTAGGGGGAAGCTCCAAATCTAATAGAGCCATGAACTAGATGAAAGAATAGAAAAGGAATCACGAATGAGTAGAAAGCAAGCCCTATCTATGTATTTGTTAGGAACCTTTGGTCAAGTATTAGGAGTCAGCCTTTTGGTTTGCTTTTTAAGAGTAGGAGGAGTGAAGGTTGATTTTACATCACCAATGGGGATCATCGCTGTTATTGTAGGTGGTTTGTCATCAGCTTTGTGGGGCAGTCTTGCAAGCATTAGTTACCATCAATCTAGTTTTAAACAAGTTCTCAAAGATTTTTTTCAAGTCAAAGACAGTTTAGCAAATTATTGTTTGGTGCTTGTTTTCTTGCTGCTTGACTTTTTCCCATTTATTTTAGGTGCTAAGATTACCACTCAATCGTTGGTCTTGCCAGTGGTGCTCTTTTTCAAGGCTCTTCTTTTTGGTGGAATTGAAGAAATTGGCTGGCGTTATTTCTTTCAACCAACCTTGGAGGAAAGAATACCTTATCTTTCAGCTACTTTGATCACTTTTTTAGCCTGGTCTATCTGGCATCTTTTTTACTTTTACATTGATGGTTCTTTAGCTGTCATTCAGTTGTTTCCGTTTCTAGTAGGTCTGCTAACTAACTGCTTTATCTTATCGGCCTTGTATCATAAAACGAAAAATTTATGGATTTGTGTTATGACTCATGCCTGTATCAATTCCTTGTCTCAGATTCTAGTGAATGAAGATGGATGGCTATCTCTAGTCAGTAAATTTCTTATTATTAGTTTAGCAATCATGATTGCAAGAAAGAAGTATGTAAATGTAAAGGAGAAATAATGAGCAAATTTATTTCAAAACAATCAGTCGCTATCTGGTATGCACTGACAGCCCTCCTTGCTACATATATAGTAGAGCAAGTTATCCTATGGTGTTTCCCAGATAGGAGTAGTATGGGGGCCTCACTTCTTTTTATCCTAATGAATTTGATTCCCATGATAACGGCTCTTTGCTTTTCCATCGTCTTAGGTGAAACTAAATCCCTGGGAGAATTTTTCAAAAAGATCTTTCTTCAAAAAGAAAGTAACCTGTCCTGGATGCTAGCCTTCTTCATCCCCATCATTTATTATGGGATCTCCATCCTGCTCATGAATGTCCGCTTTACTGGGAACTCCCTCTTGGCCTTCTTCCTCTATTTCCCCTGGACCTTTTTATATGGAGGTCTGGAAGAAGTAGGTTGGCGTTGGTTTTTACAAGAGCATCTTTCCTTTAGCAAGCACTTTATATCTAAAATGATGGTTCTTTCCCTTGTCTGGTTCCTCTGGCACATCCCTATCTATCAACTCCCTTGGATTACAGCAGGTTCGTCCAACTATCTCATCTTTTACCTGATGATTTTAGGGAATACCTTCCTATTTGGAGCTCTCAAGGAGTACTCGAAAGGAGCTGTTCCTTGTATCCTCTCTCATATGTTGATCGATAGTCTAGCTGTTCTCATGCTGGTTCAGAGTTCTCTTCCTCAGATTATCCTTCTGGTTATTATTGAAATCCTAGTATCCTCTTGGCTAGTGGCTATACGAAAATCATAGAAATGGAGTTTGATCTCTCATCCAATTTCGGTGGGAGGTTTTATAATTTAGTGATGGGCAATATATAGAAGGAACTGGTAAGCATTATATTTCGACTTTCATAAGTTTTGTGTTATGCTAAAACTAATATTATGGAAGGGTTTTCTGAAAATGCATTTAGCTGATTTAATGGAAAAAAGTGAGGGTGGGCAGTTTTTAATCCTGTCTCATCTGCAGCAACATTCTCCAAGCAGTCTGTCAGAAGTGATGGCGGAGACAGATTTTTCCAAAGCAACCTTGAACAAATATCTTGCACTGATCAATGACAAGGCCAAAGAGAATCAACTGGCCCTTTCCATTGAACTAGAAGATGAAAATCTTCGCCTTCTTGTGGGTTCGGATACAAAGGGGCGTGACATTCGACGGGCTTTTTTGGACAATGCTATCAAGTACCAACTATTGATCTATTTGCTTTATCAAGGTCAATTTCAAGCTCAACAATTAGCTCAGGAGCTCTTGATTAGTGAAGCGACATTAGGGCGACATATTTCGGGCTTAAACAAATTATTAGCTGAGTTTCAATTTTCCATCCACAATGGGCGCCTCAAGGGTCCTGAACATAAAATTCGTTATTTTTATTTTGGCTTGCTACGAAAGGTTTGGGCTAGTGAAGACTGGAAACAAGAACTTGCCAAGAAAGAAAGACAAACCGAAATTGAAACCTTAGAAGAGCTCTGTGGTGCCCAGTTGTCTCAAGGCCAACGCTTGGATTTTGTTCTCTGGTCCCACATTACCCAGCAACGACTTAAGGTCAATGCCTGTCAGTTTAAAGAAATTGAACAGAAGATGAAGGGCTATACGGACAACATTTTTTACCAACGCTTGTTTCGTCGGGTAAACCAGTTCTTTTCTGGGAAACACATCGCTCTTAGCCATGAAGATGGAGAGATGTTAGTCCTCTTTGCTTTCCTTGTCACCCACCGGATCCTCCCGCTTCATACTATGGAGTACATCTTAGGCTTTGGGGGAGAGA
This sequence comes from Streptococcus australis ATCC 700641, assembly GCF_000186465.1. Taxonomy (GTDB): domain Bacteria; phylum Bacillota; class Bacilli; order Lactobacillales; family Streptococcaceae; genus Streptococcus; species Streptococcus australis. The sequence continues at coordinate 1,351,377 of NZ_GL636091.1, forward strand.
TTGGTAATTTGACGACGCAACTCATTCAAGAGATGAAAACGCAGAAGTTATTAGGGGATTATATCGAAGGCCCTGTGACCTATGAATTAAGCCAAATTTGTGGACAGGTCTATCTTTTTACAGGCTATCTTCTTCAAGACAAGTATAAGTACCAACTTGAAAGCCACAATCCTTATGTCTTTACTAGTCATGATTATAGAGAAGTAGCAGTCACTATCTTTAGCAAACTTCCGATCTTTTGCCAAGGGACAACTCTGGAAAAAAAAAATCAAGTGGGAGTGGCTCCAGTTAATGGATTATATCGCAGAAAATAGTGGGAGACAAATTAAGATTGGCTTAGACTTAACAGTGGGCTATTTAGGCTATACACGGATGACAGAAGTCCTCAAGCGCTACTTAGAGTACAATCGTTTTATTACCATTGAAGCCTTTGATCCAGCTTCAGATTACGATTTGATTGTGACCAACAATCCTATTAGCCATACCCAGCGGATCCCTGTCTATTATTTGAAATATGACCTAGACCTAATTGATCTAGCCAATATTCGCCAGATGATCTATGGGGATACCAATACTTAGTATGTCAGAAGAGAGGCTGGGATAAAAGTCCTAGCCTCTGAATTGTCTTTGAATTGTCGAGCAAGACGCAGTGGTTGAGTGGGCTCTACTATGCTGATTTCATCAGCTTTTACAGCCCTACTCAACTGTGCGGAGGTGGGACGACGAAATCGAATTCTAACGAATTACCGATTTCTGTCCCACTCTCTTTTTTTGCTGGAAATTGCTTAGATTTGTCAGAAAATTTAATATAACAGAAGTGTGGAAATCTCTTCTGGCTCTAACGATTCAATAGACGCTCCTCATATTTTTTTAAATTTTTAAAAAAATTGATGATCATGAAAGCGATTTATTTTGTATACTAGAGATTGTAAGGAGTACATCTCCTAAAGAATATTTCTTTTCCCAGGAGGACAGTTCATGTCACAAGAAAAATACATTATGGCCATTGATCAAGGAACAACAAGTTCTAGAGCCATCATTTTTAATAAAAAAGGAGAAAAAGTAAGCTCAAGTCAAAAAGAGTTCACGCAAATTTTCCCTCAAGCTGGTTGGGTTGAACACAATCCAAATGAAATCTGGAATTCTGTTCAGTCTGTTATCGCTGGTGCCTTTATCGAGAGTGGCATCAAACCAGGACAAATCGAAGCTATCGGAATTACTAACCAACGAGAAACAACCGTTGTTTGGGATAAGAATACTGGACTTCCAATCTACAATGCCATTGTTTGGCAGTCTCGCCAAACAGCTCCTTTAGCTGAACAGCTTAAGAGCCAAGGTTATGTCGAAAAATTCCACCAAAAAACAGGTTTGGTCATTGATGCCTACTTCTCAGCAACTAAGATTCGCTGGATCTTGGACCATGTAGAAGGAGCACAAGAACGTGCTGAAAAAGGAGAATTGCTCTTTGGAACCATCGATACTTGGTTGGTTTGGAAGTTGACAGACGGAGCTTCTCACGTAACAGACTATTCAAACGCTGCTCGTACCATGCTCTACAATATCAAAGACCTAAAATGGGACGATGAGATCTTGGAAATCCTCAATATTCCAAAGGCTATGCTTCCAGAAGTGCGTTCAAACTCTGAAATCTATGGGAAAACAGCTCCTTTCCATTTCTACGGTGGAGAAGTTCCTATCTCAGGTATGGCGGGTGACCAACAAGCAGCCCTCTTTGGACAGTTGGCCTTTGAACCAGGTATGGTTAAAAATACTTATGGTACTGGATCTTTCATCATCATGAATACAGGTGAAGAGATGCAGCTATCTGAAAATAACTTGCTGACTACTATTGGATATGGAATTAACGGGAAAGTATACTATGCCTTAGAAGGATCTATCTTTATCGCGGGTAGTGCCATTCAATGGCTTCGTGATGGTCTTCGTATGGTGGAAAACTCACCTGAATCTGAACAATATGCGCGTGATTCTCACAACAACGATGAAGTCTATGTAGTACCAGCCTTTACAGGTCTAGGAGCACCATACTGGAATCAAAATGCTCGTGGTTCTGTCTTTGGCTTGACTCGTGGAACAACCAAAGAAGACTTTATCAAGGCGACTCTTCAATCCATCGCTTATCAAGTACGGGATATCATTGATACCATGCAAGTTGATTCTAAGACGGCTATTCAAGTCCTTAAAGTGGACGGTGGAGCAGCTATGAATAACTTCTTGATGCAATTCCAAGCGGATATTCTCGGTATTGATATCGCTCGTGCCAAAAACTTGGAAACAACAGCTTTGGGGGCAGCCTTCCTTGCTGGTCTGTCAGTCGGCTACTGGAAAGACCTAGATGAATTGAAAGAACTCAATGCAACTGGTGAAGTCTTCGAGCCTTCTATGAACGAATCTCGTAAAGAACAACTCTACAAAGGATGGAAGAAAGCTGTTAAAGCTACCCAACTCTTTGCAGAAGTTGAAGACTAGTCAAGAGTCCAGTAGGATAGAAAGTGAAGAATGATGGAATTTTCAAAGAAAACTCGTGAATTATCGATTAAGAAAATGCAAGAACGCACCCTGGATCTTTTGATTATCGGGGGTGGGATCATAGGTGCTGGGGTAGCCTTGCAAGCAGCAGCAAGTGGTCTTGAAACAGGTTTGATTGAAATGCAGGACTTTGCGGAAGGGACATCAAGCCGTTCAACAAAATTGGTCCACGGTGGACTTCGTTACCTCAAACAATTTGACGTAGAAGTGGTATCAGATACGGTATCAGAACGTGCAGTAGTGCAACAAATTGCTCCTCATATTCCAAAACCAGACCCAATGCTCTTACCAGTCTATGATGAAGATGGGGCAACTTTTAGCCTCTTCCGTCTCAAGGTAGCCATGGACCTCTATGACCTCTTGGCAGGTGTCAGCAATACACCAGCTGCCAACAAGGTCTTGACCAAAGAAGAAGTGTTGGCTCGGGAACCTGAATTGAAACAAGAAGGTCTTGTTGGTGGCGGGGTTTACCTAGACTTCCGTAACAACGATGCTCGATTGGTGATTGAAAATATCAAACGTGCCAACCAAGATGGTGCTCTCATCGCCAACCACGTAAAAGCAGAAGGATTCCTCTTTGATGAATCTGGTAAGATTACAGGTGTAGTAGCGCGTGATCTCTTGACTGATGAAGTCTTTGAAATCAAGGCTCGTTTGGTGATTAATACAACTGGTCCTTGGAGCGATAAAGTACGTAACCTCTCAAACGATGGAGAACAGCATTCACAAATGCGTCCAACCAAGGGTGTGCACTTGGTCGTAGATTCTAGCAAGATCAAAGTTTCTCAACCAGTCTACTTCGACACAGGGCTTGGAGATGGTCGGATGGTCTTCGTCTTGCCACGTGAAAACAAAACTTACTTCGGAACAACCGACACAGACTACACTGGTGATTTAGAGCATCCAAAAGTAACTCAAGAAGATGTCGACTACTTGTTGGGAATCGTGAATAACCGCTTCCCAGAAGCTCACATCACCATCGATGATATCGAAAGTAGCTGGGCTGGTCTTCGTCCGTTGATCTCAGGAAACAGTGCTTCTGACTACAATGGTGGAAACAACGGCACTATCAGTGATGAGAGCTTTAATGCTTTGATTGCAACAGTTGAAGGCTATCTTTCTAAAGAAAAATCGCGTGAAGATGTTGAATCAGCAATCAGCCATTTGGAAGGTAGCACTTCTGAAAAACATTTGGATCCATCTGCTGTTTCTCGTGGATCAAGCCTTGATCGCGATGACAGTGGTCTTTTGACCCTTGCTGGTGGGAAGATTACAGACTACCGCAAGATGGCTGAAGGAGCTATGGAGCGTGTCTTGACCATTCTCAAGGAAGAATTCGACCGTCAGTTCAAATTGATTAACTCTAAGACCTATCCAGTATCAGGTGGAGAAATTAATCCAACGAACGTGGATTCTGAAATCGAAGCCTTTGCTCAACTTGGCGTATCTCGTGGCTTGGATAGCAAGGAAGCTCACTACCTAGCTAACCTATACGGATCCAATGCACCTAAGGTCTTCGCTCTTGCTCATAGCGTGGAACAAGCACCTGGATTGAGCCTAGCAGATACCTTATCACTTCACTATGCAATGCGCAATGAATTGGCACTTAGCCCAGTTGACTTCCTTCTTCGTAGGACAAACCACATGCTCTTCATGCGGGATAGCTTAGATGCGATGGTCGAACCCGTTTTGGATGAAATGGGACGCTTCTATGAATGGTCAGAAGATGAAAAAGTTGGCTACCGCAAAGACTTGCAAGTCGCTTTGGAAAACAATGACTTGGCAGCATTAAAAAATTAAGAAAAACAAAAAGGGGTTGGAAAGGAGAATATCTGACCGGCCCCTCTTTATAATGGAGAAATAAATCATATGAAAGAATTATTTGGTGAATTTTTAGGGACCTTAATCCTGATTCTTTTGGGAAATGGGGTTGTAGCAGGAGTGGTTCTTCCAAAAACAAAGAGCCATAACTCAGGTTGGATCGTCATTACTCTTGGTTGGGGGATTGCAGTTGCAGTGGCAGCCTTTATCTCTGGCAAGTTAAGTCCGGCACATTTGAATCCAGCGGTGACAATTGGGGTTGCTCTTAATGGTGGACTAGCTTGGGCATCTGTGATTCCTTATATCATCGCTCAATTCGCTGGAGCCATGGTAGGGCAAGTCCTTGTCTGGTTACAGTTCAAACCGCATTACCTAGCAGAAAAAAATCCTGGAAATATCCTTGCAACCTTTAGTACTGGTCCAGCTATTAAGGATACTACTTCAAACGTCATCAGTGAAATCCTTGGAACCTTTGTCTTGCTTCTGACTATCTTTGCACTTGGTCTTTATGACCTTCAAGCAGGACTCGGTACTTTTGCCGTTGGTAGCTTGATTGTAGGGATTGGTTTGTCTCTCGGTGGAACTACAGGCTACGCTCTCAACCCAGCTCGTGACCTAGGACCTCGTATCATGCACAGCCTCATTCCTATTCCTAACAAAGGAGATGGTGACTGGGGTTACGCTTGGATACCAGTAGTTGGTCCAATCATCGGTGCGGTATTAGCAGTTGTCGTATTTAGTATGTTTTAATGAATATCTTAAAAGCCTTCGAAAGAGGGCTTTTTCAATTCATGAGGAAGATTATTTGATGAATAATAAATCATCTGTAAAGATATGTAAAAGAATGCTGTTAAATCAAGTAGTAGTAGGTTAGAATGGATGTTTTTACGATTCTAAAGAACTAGATTTTGCTATCATTCTAAAATGATATTCTATGTGGTAGAAAAAAATTACATGGATATCGTTTTTTTTCTAAAAATGAAACCGTTTTCGGTTGACATTTTATAGTTAGGTTAGTATAATAGATTTGTCAATATACATAAGGCAATGAGGCCTATGATTGCAATGAAGCAACCGTTTCAAATCATAGATGCTTTGTTGCCTTTTTGTAGTTCAAAAATATTTATTTGGAGGTTTTTCAATGAGAAAACATCGATTACTTTTAGTGTGTGGTCTTGCTCTTTTTATGTTTGGCTGTCAATCTTCAGAGTCGTCTAAAACGACGGAATCAAGCAAAGCTAGTCAAGAAACAAGTGTTAAGAAAGAAGAACAAGTCCTTGAACGTGGTCAATGGGAGGATAAACTTTATAAGAAATTAAGCAATGTCATTAAGGAAAATGGGAAATCTAGTTCTAAATATGACGAATCTGCAAAACCGTATGCTGTATTTGACTGGGACAATACAACGGTCATCAATGATATTGGTGAAGCAACCTTTACTTATCAAATTGAAAACCTAGGATTTAAGATGACTCCAGAAGAGTTAGACAAAGCGATTCGTACTAATATTCCGGAAGATGACTTTACGGAAGACCATAACAATAAAGAAGGTAAACCAGTCAATATTCATAAGATTGCTAAGGACATTGTTTCTGATTATACAGTAATTTACAATGAGTACAAGGGGTTTAATGGGTCAAAGAGCTTAGAAGAAGTTAAAGAATTAAATGAGTACAAAGATTTCAGTGCAAAATTACGTTATCTTTACGAAGCGATTGGTGGAACTTTCAGTTCAGATATTTCTTATCCATGGGTAACCTATTTGTTTACTGGAATGACTTCTGAAGAGGTTCAAGCCTTGACCGAAAAAGCTATTGATCGGGCTCTTGAGGAAGATTTAGTCTTCGAAACTTGGGAAAGTCCTGAAAGCTTAAAGGGTGAAGCTGGGCAGGTTGAAATCAAATTTAAACGTGGCGTTCGTACCGTAAAAGAAATGCAAAATCTTTATAAAGCTCTCCAGGACAACGGTATTGAAGTCTATGTTGTGTCAGCATCTTTCCGTGATGTTATTGTTCCTTTTGCAACCAAAGAAAAATATGGTTACAACATCACTGACGACCATGTTTACGGTATGGAACTAGTAAAAGATGAATCTGGTGTTATTCAATCAGAATACAATAATGACTACTTCCAAACACAAGGCGAAGGAAAAACGAAAACAATCAAGAAATTCATTGCTGACAAGCATGGTAACCAAGATCCTATCCTAATTGCGGGAGATAGTAATGGGGACTATGCAATGTTGAAAGACTTTGATGGATTACAAATGGGTATTCTCTTCAATCTCTTGCGTGATCCTTCTAAAGGAATTGGTTTGTTATCACAGACTGCTGTAGATACATATGATAGCAAAGATGCTAAGTATTTCCTACAAGGTCGTGACGAAAACAAGGGTGTTTTGGTCAAGAGTAGAGAAACCATTAAGTTAGGAACTGACGAAGCTCAGTTGATCAAAAAATAGGGGACATATATGAGGAAAATCATGTTTGTTGGTTCGGTTGGGGTTGGTAAAACTACTCTAACCCAACGATTAAAAGGATTAGATATTCAGTATTATAAAACACAAGCAGTACAATTCCACGATAGTATTATTGATACGCCTGGAGAATTTTTACAACATAGACGTTATTATAATGCGTTGACGGTGACTGCGGCTGAAGCTGAAATTATTGGGCTCTTAATTGCAGCCAATTCAACTATGCAAACTTTTCCTCAAGGATTTTCTTCATTATTTACCCAGGATGTCATCGGAATCATTAGTAAGATTGATCTAGTAGACTCTGAGGAACAATTAGAATTTGCTCGCAAACAGCTGTTAGGAGCTGGCGTAAAACAGATTTTTGAAATTTCCTCCACTGAAAATACAGGAATAGACGAATTAAAAACCTTTCTTGAAAGTGAGTAAACATGATATAATCTAGTGGTACTACTATAATTTTCAAGAAGGAGACGTGTATGATTGTTGAACACGGAGGGAATGGACGTCTATTAGCTGAAAAAAAAGGGAACTCTTCTGAGAATTGGATTGATTTTAGTGCCAATATCAATCCGCTTGGAGTTTCTACAAGCCTCCGCCAAGTCTTAGTGGACAGTATTGATAGAATTACGGAATATCCGGACATCACAAACCAATATGAAAAGGATTTGCTGAGGGATCATCATGGAAATCAAGACCTAGAAATACTTTTGTCAAATGGTGCAGTTGGCTTATTTTACGAACTAGCTCAAACCTTAAAGCCAAAGAGATTACTGATTTTAAGTCCCACCTTCATGGAATATGAAAAAGCTTTTCATCAAGAAGGGACAGAAATTCTTTATCATCATTTAACAGCTCCTCATTTTACTTGGACTGTGGAAGGTCTATTATCCGCTATAGACCAATTGGAAGCTGGAGATGTTGTCCTATTGTGTAATCCTAATAATCCAACTGGCTCCCTTGCTCTAGTTGGTCACCTGCTAGAAATCGGAAAAAAATTGATGGAACAGAATATTCATTATATACTAGATGAAGCTTTTATTGACTTTTTAGAAGACGAGGAAGCATATAGTTTTGTTCCGTACTTGAGTGATTTCGCAAATGCGATTGTCGTTCGCTCTTTAACGAAATTTTACGCTATACCAGGATTACGCTTAGGCTACGCTCTGGGGATTCATCCTTGTTTAGCAAAAATTAATGAACGAAGAGCTCCATGGACGATCAATGCATTGGCTCTTCAAGCCTTGCCGGTGATTTTAAAGGATCGAGATTATCAAACTCAAACTTTAAAATGGTTACAGAAGGAGAAAGACTTCCTCTATCAATCCTTGAAATCTTTTTCTTCATTAAGGGTTCTAAAACCAAGTGTCAATTATATTTTCTTTCAGTATACGGGATCTAAGGATTTACGTGAAGAATTATGGCGCAATAACATTTTTATCCGCTCCTGTGCGAACTATCGCAATTTGACGAGTGATTACTACCGCATTGCGGTTCGTAGTAGAGAGGAGAATAGCTGTTTATTAGCTACCTTAGAAGCGATTCTTGGAGGAAAAGAAGAGTGATGAGGGCAGTAAAAGCATCTTGTCCAGGCTCTTGCGGAGAATTGTTTCAATGTGTGGTAGATGGTGAAGAGTTTTTGATGTCATATGCCATTGAAAAGAAAAGTCAAGTAGTGATTGGCCCTCAAACAGGTGTCATGGAAGAAGAGTTGCGGCCTAAAATGCTGCAAGTCATCAATGAACTAACAGATCAGATAGATTTCGACTATACTTTTCAAACAGATATTTCTGTTGGGAAGGGCTATTCTAGCAGTACAGCGGATATGCTCTCGATCTTAGGAGCTTATTCTGCCTATAGACATGAAAAAGTATCGGTTCCCTTATTAACCAGTCTTTGTTCAAAGATTGAACCAAGTGACTCCGTTGGATTTTCAGACTGGACCGTGATGAATCCTCTTAATGGTGCGATTCAATGGCAGACAAGGTGGAAGCCAAAGCTATATGTGTACATTCTAGAGCCAGATCAAATGGTTGATACGACGACTTTCATAAGAATGACGGATAGTCCCTTATATCCTGCTGACCAATCAAAAACATTGTTGACTGATTTTAAAATAGCCTGTGACAAGCAAAATGTGCAGCTATTAGGCGCCGTTGCGACTAAAAGTGCTTTATTGAATAATAAACGACTACCCAAACCCTATTTAAACGATATTATCGACATAGTAAATGAATTAGGTTTACTAGGGGTTAATGTTGCCCATAGTGGTAGTATTGTTGGCATTCTGCTGACAGAAGAGAAACTGATGCGCATGGCTGAGTTAGAAGAACGACTGTCTCATCATCCTTTAGCAAGCTACTATTCTCTCAGAAATCTAAGCAAGATTATATACGACGGGCTCCAGGTAAAGAAGGTGGAGGAGATCCTTGAATAGTCAAGAAGAATTAAATCAAATCTTAGATAAAATTGTACCCATGTAAAGAAGGTGGAGGAGATCCTTGAATAGGCAAGAAGAATTAAATCAAATCTTAGATAAAATTGTACCCATTAATGCTACAGCATTAGAAGAGGGTGTAAAGGTGTGTGATCACTTAGCAAAACCTCTTGGTGCATTAGGTAAAATGGAAAAAATTTATGCCAAGCTATATGCGATGTTTCCTAACAAAATCCAGCTATCAAAAAAAATCGTCATGATCTATGTAGCGGATAATGGAATTTGTGAAGAAGGAATCTCCTCAAATCCTATCGAAACAACCTTTATTGTAGCCAATAATATCAGAAATGGTAAAGCAGGGGTTTGTAATATTGCAGAACATGCTGGGTCTGATATTTGTGTCATTGATATTGGTTGTAAGAGTCAAATTTATTCCGATAATCCGGACCATGTGTTACATGGAACTCGCAATATGCTAAAAGAAGCTGCCATGACTCGAGAGGAAGCCATTGAAGCTATTTTAGTTGGGTATAGAAGAACAGTTGAAAAGATCAATCAGGGCTATACCTTATTTGGAACAGGAGAGATGGGGGTTGGAAATACCACAACTTCCGCAGCAGTCATTGCTGCCACTTTGGGAATTCCTGCCCAAAAGGTAACAGGTTACGGAGCGGGTGTGACTGAAGATATGAAGGCTCATAAAGCAGCTGTCATTCAAGAAGCGGTAACCAAACACGCTCCCTATAGTGATATCATCGATCTCGTCTCCAAAGTTGGTGGCCTAGACATGTTGGGGATGGTTGGCACCTATTTAGCTTGTGCCCAGTACCAACTTCCTTGTGTCATTGATGGGTTGATTTCTTTGACAGGATTCTTAATTGCTTCACAGTTAAAGAAAGAAGTAGTTGACTACTGTTTTCCATCTCATTGTTCTACAGAACCGGGCTATCAAATTGTTTCGGATTATTTAGGCTTATCCCCGATGCTTCAGATGGATATGCGCTTAGGGGAAGGATCAGGTTGTCCTTTAGCTTTCTTTTTAATGGAAAGTTCTGTATACACCATAGAGCGTATGCCAACTTTTGAGGAGGGAAAACTGGACCGGGATGACTACGTCGACATTAGATAAAGGCTAATAAAGGAGGAAAATATGCAACTATATACAAAGACTGGAGATAAAGGCCTTACAAAATTAGTAGGTGGCCAAAGTGTTGCAAAAGATTCAGATCGTGTCAATGCTTATGGTACCGTAGATGAATTAAACACTTGGGTCGGTTATACGATTAGTAAAATGGATCCAGCTGATGAATTGAGAGACGAACTGTATCAGTTACAGAATTACCTGTTTGATTGTGGTTCTGATTTGTCTACTCCTCATGGTGTATACCCATATAAAGTAGATGAAAGCCTCGTTAAATGGATTGAAGAACGAATTGATACTTATGCGGATATCCCGCCAGCTCTGGAAAGATTTATTTTACCTGGTGGCGATGAAATTGCTTCTATGATTCATGTAGCAAGAACCATTGCTCGGCGTGCAGAGCGCCTTGTGGTAGCGACCATGTGGACGAATGAAATCAATAATCAAGTCTTGATTTTTATCAATCGTTTATCTGATTATTTCTTTGCGCTTGCACGTGTCATTAACTATCGTAAACACTGCCAAGATATTCCTTATGAAAGAGGAGCTAAGGTGTTCCACAATATTACAAAGGCAGATGTGGAGCGTTGGGCACAGAAGAATAATAGCTAATAGAAAAAGCACTACCCAAACTAAAATAGGGTAGTGCTTTTCTGTTGATGTCGAGACTAAAGTTTTTGAATAGAGCATCCTTTAGGAAAATATAAAAAACCTTACCTCCCCAGAGGGAAAGGTAAGGTTCACATTCGAAAGCCATATGTACATCAGTGTACAAACTTCGTGTTAAGCATCATTGGTTAACAGTAGCTCTCCAAATATTGACTCTGCTTCCTCGCAGATGATGGAAAATCCATCCTTAGAAAATGATACGTACTTAAACGTAGAGTCAATAGGGGAAAGCACTATTTTGGTGTATTTCCTAACTGACATCACCACCTTACATCGAGGCGTGAAATCTACTAAAATTTAAGAATAAAGACCTGACTTAAAGCAAAGCTTATCACAGTGGCGGGACCGTGTTGGATTTTCACCAAACTTCCATACCCTTAAAAGTACCAAAATCATTTCTAGTAATTACATGATATCATGATCTAGAAGAAACTGCAAGTATTATGCTTAAAAATATAAAAATATATGCTTTTTCTTTTGCGTTGAAAACGTTTTTATGGTATACTTTTTATAAAGTACAAAGGAGTACAAATTTAAGCGACGAAGCTATATGAAATATGCCAAAACTTTGTGTGGTTTGGCTGTATTTCATGTGGCTTCTTTTTATGTATTCTGAAGAGTTTCATCTAGTAAAGGAGGTAAAATAATGAAACTCAAGAAAGAAAGGGGAACAAATGTATAACATTTACTACAAAACACAAATTTATGTCGGTAAGGGTGCCTTGGCTCACTTGGGCGATTATCACAACCAATCGATATTGGTTGTTGCTGATCCATTTTTAAAAGAATCTGGACAGTTGGATCGAATTCTTGAATTCTTAGATACAAGTAACGATCTTGTGATCTTTACGGATATCGTTCCAGATCCGCCAATTGATGTCATCGTGGCAGGGATTAAAGCTACTGAAGGAAAATCAATCGATATTGTCTTATCAGTTGGTGGGGGATCTGCAATCGATGCTTCTAAAGCCATGTATTACTTTGCTAAGAAACAAGGTGTCTTTAAAGATGTGAAACTAATCTCTATACCGACTACTAGTGGTACAGGCTCTGAAGTAACTAGTTTTGCAGTGATTACCGATGCAGAGAAAGAACAGAAGTATCCGATTGTCGATTGGGATATTTTACCGGATGTCGCAATTTTGGATTCGAATTTGGTGGAAACTTTACCAGCTAATATCACAGCTGATACTGGTATGGATGTGTTGACGCATGCAATCGAGGCTTATGTTTCTAATAAAGCAACTGATTTTTCTGACGCTTTAGCTGAAAAAGCTATCAAATTAGTTTTTGAATACTTACCTCGTGCATACAAAGATGGCCATGATTTAGAAGCTCGTGAAAAAATGCATGTAGCCTCTACTTTGGCAGGAATGGCCTTCAACTCAGCTTCATTGGGGATCAATCATAGTATCGCCCATGCCGCAGGAGCAAAATTCCATATCCCACATGGACGTCTCAACAGCATCTTAATGCCACATATTATCCAGTATAATGCCAATGTTACAACTAATGGTGTCCGCACAGGTAATTTGAATAAAGAAACTGCTGAACGCTATCAACAGATTGCTCGTTTATTAGGCTTGAGTGCTTCTACACCTGTTCTTGGTGTACGACAACTAGTCGATGCTGTTCGGAAACTTCAGAAGAAATTAGATCACCCAACTTCATTGAGCGCTTATGGAGTAGGACTTGAAGATTTTAATGAAAATAAGCGGGAGATTGCAGAAGCAGCCTTAGTGGATAAGTGTACGATTACGAATCCAAGAGTTCCTACAGTTGAAGAATTGTTGAAAGTTGTAGAACAGGCTTTTTAAAAATATTACAGTCGTTTTTATCATACATAAAGGAGTAATAAAATGGCTAATAATTGTAATGTTACTGAATTTGTTGGTTCAAATCCAACAGGAGATACCATTGGTCTCGTGATTGCCAATGTCGATCAACAGTTGTTGGATGCTATGAAGTTGAAAAAATACTATCGGTCTATTGGTATTGTAGGTGCTCGTACAGGAGCTGGACCTCATATTATGGCTGCAGATGAAGCTGTAAAAGCTACAAATACAGAGATCGTTAGCATCGAATTACCTCGTGATACAAAAGGTGGAGCAGGACATGGTAACTTAATTATCTTTGGTGGAGAAGATGTATCAGATGTACGCCGTGCAGTAGAAGTAACTTTAGGAGAAGTCAATCGTACATTTGGGGATGTCTATGCCAATGAAGCAGGCCATATCGAATTGCAATACACTGCGAGAGCAAGCCATGCCATCGAAACAGCTTTTGGTGCTGAAGTTGGTCGTGCCTTTGGTCTCATTGTAGGTGCGCCTGCAGCCATCGGAGTTGTTATGGCGGATACTGCAGTTAAATCAGCTACAGTTGATGTTGTTGGTTATGCTTCACCAGGTAATGGTGGAACAAGCCATTCAAATGAGGTTATTTTGTTTATCAGTGGTGATTCTGGAGCAGTGAGACAAGCTGTCGTTTCTGCAAGAGAAATCGGGCTTCAATTGCTTGGAAGTCTCGGTGACACACCAGTGAATGGTCAGCCATCCTACATTTAGAGAATGGGGGAATGAAACATGACTAAATCAAAACGTTTTGAAGTTCTCAGTAAACGACCAATTAATCAGGATGGATTCGTAACAGAGTGGGTTGAAGAAGGTTTAGTGGCTATGGATAGCCCTAATGATCCAAAGCCTAGTATTCGTATTGAAAATGGCGTCGTAGTTGAATTAGATGGAAAAGCAAGAGAAGAATTTGATTTAATCGATCAGTTTATCGCTACTTATGGAATTGATTTGAAACATGCAGAAGAAGTTGTTCGAATGGATTCTAAAGAGATCGCTAACAAAATTTTAACTCCGAATGTACCACGTTCTGAAATTGTTCGATTGACCAAAGCAATGACTCCTGCAAAAATTTGTGAAGTTGTGAATCACATGAATGTTGTTGAAATCATGATGTGTTTGCAAAAAATGCGGACACGGAAACAAACAGCAACACAAGCGCACGTTACAAACGTGAATGATAATCCGGTACAGATTGCTGCGGATGCTGCAGAAGGGGCTCTGCGTGGATTTGCTGAACAAGAAACCACAGTAGCCGTTGTTCGTTATGCACCTTTCAATGCCTTGTCTCTTATGATTGGTTCGCAAGTTGGTCGTCCTGGAGTTCTCACTCAGTGTTCATTGGAAGAAGCAACAGAACTTGAATTTGGTATGCGTGGCTTCACAGCTTATGCTGAAACTATCTCCGTTTATGGTACAGAAGATGTATTTACAGATGGTGATGATACTCCTTGGTCAAAAGCCTTTTTGGCGTCTGCCTATGCTTCTCGTGGATTGAAGATGCGTTTTACTTCAGGAACTGGTTCAGAAGTTCAAATGGGACAAGCAGAAGGTAAGTCTATGCTTTACTTGGAAGCTCGCTGTCTATATATTACAAAAGCTGCGGGTGTTCAAGGAACACAAAATGGTTCTGTTAGTTGTATTGGTATTCCAGCAGCTGTTCCAAGTGGTATTCGTGCAGTCGTTGCTGAAAACTTAATTGCGACGATGCTGGACCTTGAATGTGCCTCTTCAAATGACCAAACATTTACTCACTCAGATTTGCGGCGTTCTGTACGTACCTTAATGCAGTTTGCACCTGGTACCGATTTTATTAACTCTGGATATTCTGCAACTCCAAACTATGACAATATGTTTGCTGGATCTAACTGGGATGCTGAAGATTTTGACGACTACAATGTTCTGCAACGTGACTTACGTGTAGATGGTGGTTTGCGCCCTGTTCGTGAAGAAGAAGTTATCAAAGTACGGAATAAAGCTGCCCGCGTGATGCAAGCTCTATTTAAAGGCTTAGGTTTACCTGCTATCACAGATGAAGAAGTGGAAGCGGCGACTTATGCACACGGTTCAAAAGATATGCCTGACCGTGATAAGGTTGAAGATATCAAAGCGGCTCAAGGTATCCTTGAACGTGGTGTTCAAGGTGTGGATCTTATTAAGGCTTTGGCAAACAATGGCTTCCCAGAAATTGCCAATGAACTCTTGAATTTGTTTAAACAACGTGCTGCAGGTGACTTTTTACAAACTTCTGCTATTTTCGATAAAGATTGGAATGTTATATCAGCTATTAACTCTCCGAACGATTATGTTGGTGTCGGAACTGGACATCGCCTAGTGGGAGAAGAATGGGAAAAGGTTAAAGATATTCCACGTGCGATCGACCCTCGTGATATATAGGAGGACCTAACGATGACAGAAATAAATGAAACGTTGTTGCGCTCGATCATCGAGAGTGTGTTAAAAGAAGTTAAAGCAGAATCTAACGATCATGTAGAACCAACTCATCATGTAGATGCTACAACTACGGCATCCGTCAATGAGGGAACAGTTATTCGAAAAGTTGGGGTTGCTCAGCCAAGTCAATCTGTTGACGAAGTTGTCATTGCAGTTGGTCCAGCTTTTGGGGAACAGCAAGTTAAAACAATGGTTGACATACCGCACACTGAAGTATTGAGACAATTAATTGCAGGAATCGAAGAAGAAGGCTTGAAAGCTCGGATTGTGAAAGTGTATCGTTCGTCTGACGTGGCTTTCGTAGCTGTTGAAGGGGATCACCTTTCTGGATCTGGAATTTCTATTGGTGTACAGTCCAAAGGGACTACTGTTATCCACCAACGTGATTTACCACCATTGAGTAATCTTGAACTCTTCCCTCAAGCCCCACTCTTGACTCCTGAAACCTATCGTTTAATCGGTAAAAATGCTGCCAAATATGCAAAAGGTGAAACACCAAATCCTGTTCCTACCTTGAATGATCAAATGGCACGTCCAAAATATCAGGCTTACTCAGCTTTACTTCACATTAAAGAAACAAAATTGGTCGTAAAAGGTAAGCCTGCAGATGAGTGTGTGTTAATTTAAAGTAGGAGGTCCACAATGGCAGAATCAGTTGAATTATTAGTAAAACAAATCTTAGAACAAATGAATCGTTCTGAGACAAGTGCTCCAAGCTTTTCAAGTAGCAATCAAGACGAAGCAACAGCTAATGATTATCCAATTGCTAAAAAGCATCCAGACTGGATTAAAATTGGAGATAACAAGAAATTTGAAGATGTTACATTGGAAAATATTCTTTCAGGTCAAATTTCATCTCAGGACTTACGGATTAAACCAGAGATTCTAATTAAACAAGGTGAAATCGCCAAAAATTCTGGTCGTGAGGCTATTCAATATAACTTTTCTCGGGCTGCTGAATTGACTCGTGTTCCAGACAAACGTGTTCTAGAAATTTACAATGCTTTACGCCCTTATCGTTCTTCTAAAGAGGAACTCTTATCCATTGCAGAAGAATTGGAAACACAATATCAAGCAAAGATTTGTGCAGGATTTATTAGAGAAGCTGCTGAACATTATGAACGTCGTAAGAAATTGAAAGGCGATAATTAGCAGCGCGATAGAATTGGAGGAAAATAGTGAAATATATCATTGGTGTTGATATTGGGAATTCCTCAACAGAAACTGCGTTAGCAGCATTTGATACTGCACAAAATAAACTTCACTTCCTTTCATCTGCTATTTCTGATACGACTGGTATTAAGGGAACGAAAGAAAATGTTCATGGAATCTATGATTCTCTTCGCAAATTAATGGCTAAGACGTCACTTGATTTAAAAGATATTAGTTTGATTCGCATTAACGAAGCAACGCCAGTTATCGGGGACGTAGCTATGGAAACCATTACAGAAACTGTGATCACAGAATCCACAATGATTGGTCATAATCCTCGGACACCAGGCGGACTTGGTTTAGGTGTCGGGAAAACGGTCCATATTCTTGACTTAATTAATCAAGTGAAAACGGAGCCTTATATTGTAGTTGTTCCAAAGGATATTGATTTTGATTTAGTAGCGAAGCTGATTAATGCTTATTTTGAAAACGATTACAACATTCAAGGGGCTGTGCTCCAAGCAGATGATGGTGTCTTGGTCAATAATCGTTTAAGATCTAAAATCCCGATCGTTGATGAGATTCTATATATTGATAAGGTACCTTTGGGTATGTTAGCTGCGGTAGAAGTTGTAGAGCAGGGAAAAGTCATTACACAGTTATCTAATCCTTATGGGATTGCGACTGTTTTTGAACTGAATCCGGAAGAAACAAAGAGCATTGTGCCAATCGCGCGTGCCCTGATTGGAAATCGTTCAGCGGTTGTGATTAAAACGCCAAAAGGTGATGTCAAAGCCCGTAAAATTCCAGCAGGGACCATACAAATTATTGGTGAAAATCAAATCTTACGTGTGGATGTTTCTAAGGGTTCTGAAGCGATCATGGAGCAGGTGGTCCTTGCCAAAAATATCCAAAATGTAATTGGAGAAGCTGGAACAAACGTCGGTGGCATGCTTGAAAAAGTACGGCAAACCATGGCCAAACTGACAGATAAAAGTCAAGATCAGATAGCTATTCAAGATTTATTAGCAGTGAATACCTTTGTTCCGATCTCCGTTCAGGGTGGCTTAGCTGGTGAATTTTCTATGGAACAAGCGGTTGGTATTGCTTCTATGGTTAATTCTGATAAACTTCAAATGTCTATCATAGCTAAAGAAATTAAGCATGAGTTGGGCATCCCAGTTGAAATAGGAGGTTCTGAAGCAGAAGCGGCTATTTTAGGGGCTTTAACGACTCCAGGATCTGACACGCCACTTGCTATTTTGGATTTGGGTGCCGGTTCTACAGATGCTTCCATCATTAATAAGCAGGGTGAGATCCATGCTATTCACTTGGCAGGAGCAGGGGATATGGTGACCATGCTGATTAACTCAGAGCTTGGCCTTGAGAATCGTCATTTGGCGGAAGATATCAAAAAATATCCTTTAGCTAAAGTTGAGAGTCTTTTCCATATCCGTCATGAAGACGGAACTGTTCAATTCTTTGATCAACCCTTATCGAGTGATTTATTTGCACGTGTGGTTATAGTAAAAGGTGAACAAGAGTTTGTTCCGTTGAACAACCAGGACTTTTCCATTGAGAAGATTCGCTTGGTTCGGCAATCTGCTAAAGAGCGTGTATTTGTCACCAATGCGATTCGTGCTCTGAAACGGGTGAGTCCTACGGAAAATATTCGTGATATTCCTTTCGTCGTCATTGTTGGTGGTTCTGCATTAGACTTTGAAATTCCGCAGCTAGTGACAGAAGCCTTGTCACAACATGCCATCGTAGCAGGTCGCGGAAATGTACGAGGAAATGAAGGGCCAAGGAATGCTGTAGCCACTGGGTTAATCTTGACGTATGCTAGAGAGGCAGAGGGTGGCCGTTATGACTATTCAATTATCTAATAAACCAAAGATCATTTTCTATATCCCAAAGGATAGTGAAACAGCTGTTTTTGATCAAGTTGGTTTTGGTATTGAAGAAGAAGGGATACCGTTTGAATATATTCAGGCAGAAACAGTTGAAGATGTTGTTTTAACAGCCCATCGTGCTTCTCATGAATCGTCCTTACTAGTTGGCATAGCGGCCAATAAACATGATATCGTCCTTCATTATAGGAATTTACCCAAAGAAAAATATGTTTATAGAATTAAACAATATGACGGTGTTGGAAATCGGGAGTTACGTTTATTGGGCACGAATGCCGCTCGGTTAGTTAAAGGGGTACCCTTTAACACAAGTTCGATTTTTGATGTTACATTTTAGTTCAAGATTAGCAGGAGGTGGTTAAAGTGACGATGAATGAGGATAAAATTAAAAAAATGACTTTAGAGATCCTTAAAGAAATTTTGAATCGTTATCCTGTTGAATCAAATTATTCGAATTATTCCAATCCACTCTATCAAAAGGCGTGGGATATTGTACAAAGAGCAGTGAAAAAAGCAAAAGACTTACAAGTTGATGTTGTCATTACGATTCTTGATTCAAGTGCTCGCGTCATCATGACTTATAGAATGGAACATGCGTTATTAGTTAGCGATGAGATGGCTTATAAAAAAGCATATACTGCTGTAGGAATGAAGATGGAATCAAAAGATTTAAAACCATTAACGCAACCGGGACAATGGTTATATCAATTGGAAATGATGTTGGACAATAAAATTGTCAGTCTTTCTGGTGGGGTTCCAATTTTTGAGGGAGAACATCTACTGGGGTCCATTGGAGTCAGTGGTGGAAATTCTATACAAGACCAAGAAATTGCGTTATATGCCATTGATAGATAATAAGTAGAGGTATCATAATGGAAAAATATTTAGGTGAATTCTTAGGGACAATGGTCCTGATAGTCTTTGGTAATGGTCTTGGAGCATCTCTCAATTTGAACAAGGCAATCGCTAAAAATTTTGCTCCTAGCTGGTTCACAGCAGTCTTTGCTTGGGGCTTAGCAGTTACTCTAGGCGTTTATACGGCGGGATTTTATAATTCAGGTGGCCATTTAAATCCATCAGTTACCATTGCATTTGCAATTGGCGGATCATTCCCTTGGGATCAAGTGTTTGGTTACATCATTGCGCAAGTAGCAGGAGCTTTCGTTGGTGCTGCGATTATAACGGTGATGTACCATACACACTTTAAGGAAACCAGTCAGGAAGAAGGAAATTCAGTGGGCATTTTTGCAACGGGTCCAGCGATTCCAAATCCTTTCTATAATTTACTAAGTGAAATTATTGCGACTTTCTTCTTTATCTTTGCTTTGCTGATGATTACCCATGGTGAAATCACACCTGGATTGACACCTGTATTAGTTGGTTTATTAATCATGGCAGTGGGTCTGTCTTTGGGGTCAACTACAGGATTTGCCCTCAATCCAGCCCGTGATTTCGGTCCTCGCTTAGCGTATGCTATTTTACCAATTCCAAATAAAGGGGATGCAAATTGGTCTTATGCCTGGATTCCAATAGTGGGTCCTACTATTGGAGCGATTTTAGCAGTCCTACTTGTCAATATCATGTAATCGTGGAATACGGAAAAAAGCAGAAAAATATACAACTTGATGAGAACAAGCATGATTGTTTAAAAAGTTGTACATAATAGATTGTAGGACAGAAGCTATTGAAATAAGGTCTGTCCTACTTCTTTATTTAGAAGGTGAAAAAATGTCGGATAAAATATTAGCAATCAATGCAGGAAGCTCATCTTTGAAATTTCAGTTACTAGAAATGCCAAGTGAAGCAGTAATAGCTAAAGGGATCTTTGATCGAATCGGTTTTAAAGATGGTAAAGTAAAGTATCAAACTAAAAGAAACCAAGTTCAAAAAAATGTTTGTATTCCTAGCCATGAATTTGCAGTTCAAGTTTTGCTAGGGACTCTTGTAGAGAGTGGAGAAATTCATTCAATAGAAGAGATTGTTGGAGTTGGTCATCGGGTTGCCCATGGAGGAGAGAGTTTTAAAGGATCTGTATTGGTAGATGAAAAAAATGAGGAGATCATTTCAGATTTAGGAGATTTGGCACCGAGCCATAATCCGATCAGTCTTTCTGTTATCAAGTCATTTAAAACTCATTTTCCTAGCATCAAAAATGTCGCTGTTTTTGACACTTCTTTCCATCAGACCATGGAACCGGTTCACTACCTTTATCCCTTGCCTTATAGTTTGTACGAAAAGTTTCATGTTCGAAAATATGGTTTTCATGGCATCAGCCACGCCTATATTGCAGAAACGGTAGAAAAGATCTTTCAGCAAGAAGAGCATGCTAAGGAAAATGTTAAAATCATTAGTTGTCATTTAGGAAATGGTGCCAGTATTTGTGCGATCAAAGAGCAGCAGTCAGTGAATACGAGTATGGGCTTCACCCCTATTGATGGATTAATGATGGGTTCGCGATGTGGAAGTATTGACCCAATGATCATCCCTTACTTGGTTGAAAGACAGAAGATGCCAATCCATGAAGTTAAGAAACTACTGAATGAAGCTTCAGGTCTTCTTGGAATTTCCGAAATGAGCAATGATATGCGTGATTTGATTCAAGCCGTGACGAAAGGGAATCAAAAAGCAATATTAGCTATTGAGATGTTTGTGAATCGTGTAGCCCATACAATAGCATCCTATATAGTAGATCTTGATGGACTTGATGCTTTAGTATTTACTGGAGGAATTGGAGAGAATGCAGCTCTAATCCGTTCCTTGGTTGTTGATAAATTACAGGTGTTCGGAATGTCTGTGAACAAAGAGCTAAATGAAAATGGTAGTTTGTATATCCAAGATGCCAATTCCAAATGTAAAATCCTTGTCGTCCAAACTAATGAAGAATTGATGATTGCTCGAGAAACCTATCGTTTAAGCCTATAGCTAGAAGACAGATAGACCTTTGAAACAAAGATTGTGAAATTTTTGAGTTGAAAGCGGATACCAATTATAGTATAATCATATTATTTAGAACTATATTTAGTGTAAAACCAATCCAGAGGTGGTAATATATGTCGGAAAAACAAAGAATGATTCAGGAATATGTCCCTGGGAAACAAGTCACATTAGCTCATTTGATTGCGAGTCCTGATCCAGTAATTTTTGAAAAATTGGGGTTACAGACTGATTTTCAAGATGCTATTGGAATATTAACCATCACTCCAAGTGAGGCAGCTATTATTGCTGTGGATATTGCTACGAAAGCAGCGGGAGTACAGATTGGTTTTGTCGATCGCTTTAGTGGATCGGTTGTAATGACTGGAGATGTTGCATCAGTAGATGCTTCACTCCATGCGGTTCTAAATGGCTTAGAGGAAATACTAGGCTTTTCAAGTACCATTGTAACAAGAACATAATTTCAAACGAGGGAAGGATTTCATGAAGGGCAGAATACTAATTTGTGATGATGATCCAATTATTCGCTTAGATATCAGACAAATTTTAGAACAGTCAGATTATGAAGTGGCTGCAGAAGCAAGTGATGGTTTTGAAGCTATCGAACTTTGCCAAAAACACTTTTTCGATCTAGTCATTATGGATATTAAATTACCATTACTGGACGGATTATCTGCGGGGAAAAAGATACTAGATGATGGATTAGCGTATGGGGTGATTATTCTCTCTGCATTTAATGATGATCATTATGTTCAAAAAGCGAGTTTAACGGGTGCGAGTGCCTATTTAGTAAAACCGTTGGATGCAAAATCGTTAATTCCTACAATAGCAGTTTGTATAGAGAAAGGGCGGCAACAGCAATTACTTTCAAAAGAATTAATCAAAATTAGTAAAAAGCTCGACGATCGAATTCTTTTAGAAAAGGCAAAAGGGCTTTTGATGACAAGAGATAATCTTTCAGAACCTGAAGCTTTTAAACAGATTAGGACCATTAGTATGCAAAAACGCGTTCCAATGATTGAAATTGCAAAATTGCTGTTATTAAATAATGAAGCACAATAATCAAATAAAGAAATTTTGTGAAGATAAAACGGATTTAAACGAGGCGGATATTGATTACTTGATTCGGCAATCAGAGGCGGTTTTATCTAGCAAAGAGTTTATGGATAAGGACGTCTTCATCGATGTCAAAAATATTTATTCGGACCATGCAATTGTTGTTTTTCATAGAAAGCCTCATACAAAGGAAAGCTTGTATGAAAAGACAGTGGTAGGGCAATCAGCATTTTTGGAAAACGAACCAGGGGTGTTACGAACTCTCCAGACAGGGGTTCCTTCTGTTGGACTCCGTGGACAATCGCAAGAAGGAGTTGCAATTGAACAGACTGTTTTTCCGATTACTAGAGGAGAAAAAGTCATTGCTACTTTAATTGTTGAAAGTGATTTTTCAAATAGCTTTTCGTCTGGCTTCTCTCTCAAGCCTTCTAAAGGTGACAATTCCTATATTTTTCAGGCTCCTTCAGAATCAAGTCGAGAAGACGAAGTATCCTTATTAGATTATGTAGAAGATGCAGTATTAGTGTTTGATCAAGGAGGATTTCTACTCCATTGTAATCAGTCTGCTGTTATCTTATATCGAACGAAGTTAGGCTACTTGGATAGTGTTCAAGGGATGCATTATGATAATCTTTCCTTGGATGGAACCATCTTTTCTGAATTAGTAGAAGATCATTTTTCAGATAGTAATAAAACTGTTAAGTATGGGAAGCACTATTTTCAAGTGAAGTGTTACCCCAATGCTCGCAATCATCAAACCGTTATTACCATAAGGGATATCAGTGACCTTCAAGAAAAAGACAAAGAGATCCAAGAGAGTGTGATAGCGTCTCGAGAAATTAATCACAGAGTTAAAAATCACCTTCAAACTATTATTTCTTTATTGCGATTGCAAGGAGCACAGGTCAAAGAATCGGGTACAAAAGTTGCTTTCGAAGATTGTATTAACCGGATATTCTCGATTGCTGCTACCTACGAGCTTCTTTCTAGTCAAGAACATGAGCAAATCGATCTGAAGTCCCTGATTGAAATTGTTTCATCTAATCTTCAACGCTGTTTTGCAGAAAGACCTGATATTCAATTAAAATTGGAGTTATGTTATCAAATCTATCTAGATCATAATAGA
Source organism: Streptococcus australis ATCC 700641 (assembly GCF_000186465.1). Classification (GTDB taxonomy): domain Bacteria; phylum Bacillota; class Bacilli; order Lactobacillales; family Streptococcaceae; genus Streptococcus; species Streptococcus australis. Next base: position 1,374,950 of record NZ_GL636091.1, read on the forward strand.
GCATCATCATTGGCACTGGTTATTAATGAATTATTACAAAATGCTTATGAGCATGCTTTTTCCAATAAAAAATATCAAAAAAATAAAAAAAATCAATGTATTCGTTTGCAAATGACGAAAAATGATGATATAATACGTATACAAGTAATTGATAATGGTAGCGGTTACAATGTTGAAGCCGTGGGCCAAGAGCATCTTGGTTTAATCCTTGTTCAACGATTTGTAGATAGCAAATTATCCGGAAGACTTGTAACAACCTCAAGTCATGAGGGAACGCAAGTTAAGATAATTTTTAAAGTGTAAATAATTAAAGACTAACAATGAAGTCAGTCGAAAAGCAATGACGCTTAAAGAATGCAGAAACGATGTTTCAGTGCATTCTTTAGGCGTCTTTTTTGGAGGTTTCCTATGTCGGATAAAATTTTGAGTGTTGGGTTAGACCTAGGAACTGCAACTACTCAACTAGTCCTATCTGAACTTACCATTGAAAATATTGCTTCAGTATTTACAATTCCGCGAGTTTATATAACGGATAAAAAAGTCCTTTATAAAAGTAAAATTATTTTTACACCCATCTCTCATCAATCTTTGATAGAAGTTGATAAGATAAAAGACTTTGTTATTCAAGAATATAAAAAAGCAGGAATTGAAAAGCAAAATATTCAAATGGGGGCTGTGATCATTACCGGTGAAACGGCTAGAAAGGAAAATGCTAGTCAGGTTTTACAAGCCTTGAGTGGTTACGCAGGTGATTTCGTAGTTGCTACTGCTGGACCAGACCTTGAGAGTATCATCGCAGGCAAGGGCGCTTGTGCTCATCAATATTCTCAGGAACACCATACGTCAGTAGTAAATATTGATATTGGAGGTGGAACTTCAAACTTCGCAGCGTTTCGCGAAGGGGACGTCATAGATACTGGATGTCTAGATATTGGTGGACGCTTGATCAAAATTGATCCAACCACCTATAAAATCCAATACATTGCACCAAAATTACAAGAAATTATTAAACAAGAGAGTTTAAGATTGTTCTTAAATGATATTGTTAATAAGGATGAGTTGAATAAACTCATTCAAATTATGGTCCGTGTATTAGAAAAGGCTGTTGGCCTAGATGTTGATGCTTCATATTATGAATTCTTACAAACCAACCATGGTTTAAGGTTGGATTATGAAATTAATTGTGTTTCGTTTTCTGGCGGAGTAGCAGATACTATTACTGAAGAAGCTGTAGCTAATGATTTCGCTTACGGGGACATTGGTATCATACTTGGACGCGCCATTCGTCAATCAAAAATTTTCGAACAAAAGAAAGTAATTGAATCGGCCGAAACTATTCGGGCAACAGTTGTGGGTGCTGGTAGCCATACAACAGAAGTTAGTGGAAGTACCATTACTTATATTTCCAAAACACTACCGATTCGAAACATTCCTGTTTTGAAATTAGCCAAGGACGATGAACTAGAAAGTTGCGAAAAATTAACCAAGATCATTCGTGATAAATTAGAATGGTTTACTTTGGAAAATGAGGTCCAACAGGTTGCTTTAGCACTTAATGGAGAAAAAAGTCCAAGTTTTGTAAGAGTACAAGAATATGCTACAGCAATCGTCGAAGGAATGGGTGAAACGATTCGAAAAAATATTCCCTTACTTGTGGTCGTGAGAGAAGATATGGCTAAAGTTTTGGGACAATGTTTGTTTGCTATTTTACCAAAGGATTATCCATTTGTATGTATAGATTCCGTTGATGTTCAAAATGGGGACTATATAGACATTGGTAATCCAGTGATAGAGGGATCTGTTTTACCGGTCGTCGTTAAAACGTTAGTTTTTAATTAAGATAATTATTAAGGGAGGAGACTTTAAATGATTTTAAAGACAAAATTATTTGGAAGAGTCTATGAATTCAAATCAGTAAAAGAAGTTCTAGCTAAAGCCAATGAATACAAGTCGGGTGACCAACTTGCGGGCGTAGCTGCTGAATCTTCTGAAGAACGTGTGGCAGCTAAGGTAGTTTTATCACAATTAAAACTTTCCGATTTGTTTAACAACCCAGTTGTACCATACGAAGAAGACGAAGTAACACGCATTATTATCGATGATGTAAACCTTCGAACTTATGAAAAAATTAAGAACTGGACAGTTTCTGAACTCCGTGAGTGGATTTTGGATAACAAACATCAAAATGTAGACATTCAATGGCTATCTCGTGGCTTGACTTCAGAAATGGTCGCAGCCGTTGCTAAGTTGATGACTAACCTTGACTTGATTGTCGCAGCGAATAAGATCATCATCACTAAACGCGCTAATACAACTATCGGTATGCCTGGAACCTTCTCATCTCGTTTGCAACCAAACCACACTACAGATGATCCTGATGGTATCATGGCTTCTACAATGGAAGGTTTTGCCTATGGATGTGGGGATGCTCTTCTAGGGTTGAACCCAGTTGATGACTCTGTAGAAAGTACAAAACGTGTTCTTCATAAATTCAATGACTTTATTGAAGAGTATAAGATCCCAACACAACACTGTGTACTAGCTCACGTTACAACTCAAATTGAAGCAATGAACCAAGGCGCTCCAACAGGATTGGTCTTCCAATCTATCGCTGGTTCTGAAAAAGGAAATGAAGCCTTTGGTTTTAATGCTAAAGTGATTCAGGAAGCTAAAGATACGGCTCAAAAAGTTGGTACTGCAGCTGGTCCAAACGTGATGTACTTTGAAACTGGTCAAGGTTCTGAATTGTCTTCAGACGCTCACCATGGTGCTGACCAGGTAACAATGGAAGCACGTTGTTATGGTTTTGCAAAACGCTTTGATCCATTCTTGGTAAATACAGTAGTAGGATTCATCGGACCTGAATATTTGTACGATTCAAAACAAGTTATTCGTGCAGGTTTGGAAGACCACTTCATGGGTAAACTGACTGGTATTTCTATGGGTTGTGATATCTGTTACACTAACCACATGAAAGCCGATCAAAATGATGCTGAAAATCTATTGGTTCTACTTGGTGCAGCAAACGTTAACTACATCATGGCAATTCCTCATGGAGATGATATCATGTTGAACTACCAAACTACTGGTTACCATGAAACTGCAACAATGCGTGATCTCTTGAACAAACGTCCAATCAAAGAATTTGAAGAATGGATGGAAGGCATGGGATTGATGAAAGATGGACATCTTACTGAAATTGGTGGAGATGGATCTGTCTTTATGAAACGAAATTAGTGAGGAGGTACTGACAGTGAATGAACAAGATTTGAAAGAAATGATTCGTTCTTTGTTAAGTGAATTAGATACGAATGCTATAACAGAGCCTGAAAAAGAGGTGCGAACAGTTAACTCTGATTTGAAGGCGCCTGTGAGTAATGGTGTTCAACCTGATAAAGAAGAAAGCCTCATTGAGGATGGAATGATTCCAGATATCACAGAAGTGGATATTCAGGAACAATTTTTGATTCCGAATGCCATTAACGAAGAAGCTTATCGTAAAATTAAAAAATTCACACCAGCTCGTTTGGGATTGTGGAGAGCAGGTAACCGTTACAAGACTGAAACAGTTCTTCGTTTCCGTGCTGACCATGCGGCAGCACAAGATGCAGTATTCTCTTATGTATCAGATGATTTTGTTAAAGAAATGGGATTCATTCCAGTTCAAACCAAAGCAGCAACTAAGGATGAATACTTAACTCGTCCAGACTATGGTCGTGTATTCCCAGAAGATCAACAAAAAATCATTAAAGAATCTTGTATATCAAATCCTAAAGTCCAGATCGTTGTTGGTGATGGATTGAGTTCATCAGCCATTGAAGCAAACGTAAAGGATTTCTTGCCAGCTTTGAAACAAGGTTTAAAAATGTTTGGTCTTGAATATAATGAAGTTCTTTTCATCAAACATGCCCGTGTTGCAGCAATGGACCAAATTGCTGAACTTACAGGTGCTGAAGTGATCTGTATGCTTGTAGGTGAACGTCCTGGCTTGGTAACAGCTGAATCTATGAGTGCTTACATGGCTTATAAACCTACAGTTGGTATGCCAGAATCTCGTCGTACAGTAGTATCAAATATCCATAAAGGTGGAACTCCAGCAGTTGAAGCTGGTGCCTACGTGGCTGAAATTATTAAGAAGATTCTTGATAATAAGAAGTCAGGTGTAGAATTAAAATAGAAAAGGGGTTTAGATTTTGAGAAATGATAGACTTGGCGCTAACGTATTAAGTGCATTATTGATTTCTAATGTAGATGCAGGGTTAGCAGCATCATTGGAATTGAAACCACATCACAGAAGTTTGGGAATTATTACCTCTGACTGCGATGATGTAACCTATGTTGCTTTGGATGAAGCAACAAAGGCAGCCGATGTTGAAGTTGTTTACGCTCGCAGTATGTATGCTGGAGCTGGAAATGCCTCAACTAAACTAGCTGGTGAAGTAATCGGTATCTTGGCTGGGCCAAACCCAGAAGAGGTTCGCAGTGGCTTGGATGTTGTGGTCTATGAAATTGAAAACGGAGCTAGCTTCTATAGCGCAAATGATGATGATAGTATCCCATATTTTGCTCACTGTATTTCAAGAGCAGGTACTTATTTGTCTGAAGGTGCTAATGCACAAGAAGGTACAGCAATTGCTTACTTGATTGCCCCTCCTGCTGAAGCTATGGTAGGTTTGGATGCTGCTTTAAAAGCTGCTGATGTGACGGTTGGAGCATTCTATGGTCCACCAAGTGAAACAAACTTTGCTGGTGGTTTATTGACTGGATCTCAATCTGCTTGTCGTGCTGCGTGTGATGCATTTGCACGAACTGTTATTAGTATTGCAGACAATCCACAGAATTATTAAGATGAGGTATGCTCATGGTAGAAAAGGCACTTGGATTAATTGAAGTGCGAGGTTTTCTTGGAGCAATTGTTGTAGCAGATGCTGCTTTGAAAGCTGCAAATGTCTCACTATTAAATGTAGAAACTGTTAAGTCAGGTTTGAACACAGTTCAGTTAGTAGGCGACGTTAGTGCAGTAAGATCAGCTGTAGAAGCTGCAGTTGAGATTGCACAGGAACAACCTTACTATCTTCATAGTCATGTGATTGCACGACTAGACTCACAAACAGATTCAATCCTCATTCCAATTCGTAAGGAAGAGAGTAAAGAAGTGTCAAAAGTTGAAACTACCTCATCTGTTGAAGAAAGTGAATCAAATGATCTTGATTCATTAGAAATAACTGAGGTAAGTCTAGAACCTTTAGTGTCAGAAGTTGAAGAAACTAGCGTTGAAGAAATTAGCGTTGAAGAAACTAGCGTTGAAGAAATTGTTTCCGATATTGTTTCTGATATTGTGGTTGAAGAGGAAAATTCAACAGAAGAACACCTGAAATATTCTGAGGAAGAATTAAAAAAATTCAAAGTTGTTGAATTAAGAAGTATTGCTTATCGGGAAGATAAAGTCGATCTGTCTAAGAAAGAAATTAAATTTGCGAACAAACAACTACTTATTCAAGCTTTACTGAAATTGAAATCATAGGAGAAAGTTGAATGTATATTGAAGATAAAGATCTTTTATCTATTCAGGAAGTTCGCCATTTGATTCAACGAGCTAAAGTTGCTCAACAAAAACTAGCATTGATGAGTCAAGAACAAATCGATACCATTGTAAAAGTTGTAGCTAAAGCTTGTTATGATCAAAGAGAACGTTTAGCCAAAATGGCCGCAGAAGAAACTGGATTTGGTAAGTGGCAAGATAAAGTTCTTAAGAATGCACTTGCTTCAAAAGGCATCCTTGAAGAAATCAAGGATATGCGCACAGTTGGTATTTTGCGTGAAGATAAAGAAAATAAAGTTATTGAAGTAGGTGTTCCAGTTGGTGTCGTTGCTGGGTTAATTCCTTCAACCAATCCAACTTCAACAGTTATGTACAAAGCGCTTATCGCATTAAAAGGTGGAAACAGTATTGTCTTCTCTCCACACCCACATGCTGCAAAATGTATTAATGAAACAGTTGATATTATTAAAAAGGCAGCAGTTTCAGCTGGGTGCCCAGAAGGTGCTGTCAGTGTGATTCAACGTGTTTCTATTGAAGCAACTAATGAGTTGATGAAACACAAGGATACAAATCTGATTTTAGCAACTGGTGGGAATGCGATGGTAAAAGCTGCCTATTCTTCAGGAACTCCTGCAATTGGTGTAGGACCTGGTAATGGACCAGCATTTATTGAAAAAACTGCAGATGTTCCTAAAGCTGTTCGTCAAATTCTTGATTCAAAAACATTCGATAATGGTGTGATCTGTGCTTCAGAACAATCAATCATTGTCGAAGAAGAAATGAAAGAAAAGGTTGTCGAAGAGTTTAAACGTCAAGGTGCTTACTTCGTTCCAAAAGAAGATGCTAAGAAATTAGGAGCCTTCATCATTTTACCAAGTGGAGCAATGAATCCAAAAATGGTAGGTAAGACTCCTCAAGTCATTGCAAAACTAGCTGGAATCTCTGTTCCTGATGATGCGCGTGTCTTGATTGCTGATGGAGAAGGTGTTGGTAAACAATATCCTTACTCAATGGAAAAACTCGCTCCAGTTCTAGGTTTCTACACTGTTAAAACATGGGAAGAAGCGTGTGAATTGAGTATTCGTATTCTTCACCATGAAGGAGCAGGTCATACTTTAGCAATCCATACACAAAATGAAAACATCGTTCGTGAATTTGCTTTAAGAAAACCTGTTTCAAGACTTTTGGTCAACACTCCTGCAGCACTTGGAGGAGTTGGTGCTACAACAGGCTTGTTCCCAGCCTTTACCTTAGGTTGTGGAGCTGTCGGTGGAAGTGCTACTTCTGATAATGTCAGCCCATTGAATCTGATTAATATTCGCCGAGTTGCATATGGTACAGCAGAATTAGCAGATTTGAGAAAGACTGAAAATCAAGAGTGTCTTGACTGTCAAGTTGAAAAACAAATTGATGAGGAACAATTGGTCGATTTACTTGTTCAACGTGTGTTATCAAAATTAACTAAATAATTTACTTATTTCATAATTGGAGGAAATTAAAATGGCAAACGCAAATGCATTAGGAATGGTTGAAACAAAAGGTTTAGTAGCTGCTATCGAAGCAGCAGATGCTATGGTAAAAGCAGCGAACGTTACATTGATTGGTAAACAACAAGTCGGAGCTGGTTTGGTAACTGTAATGGTTCGTGGTGACGTAGGTGCTGTTAAAGCTGCAACAGATGCAGGTGCGGCAGCAGCTGAAAATGTAGGTGAATTGATTTCTGTACATGTCATCCCACGTCCACATTCAGAAGTAGAAGTAATTTTACCACATCCATCAGCTGAATAATTAAGTTTAAGTCAATAATAGGAGGAAAAGAATATGTCAAACGCAAACGCATTAGGAATGGTTGAAACAAAAGGTTTAGTAGGTGCTATCGAAGCAGCAGATGCTATGGTAAAAGCAGCAAACGTTACATTGATTGGTAAACAACAAGTCGGAGCTGGTTTGGTAACTGTAATGGTTCGTGGTGACGTAGGTGCTGTTAAAGCTGCAACAGATGCAGGTGCAGCAGCAGCTGAAAATGTAGGTGAATTGATTTCTGTACATGTCATCCCACGTCCACATTCAGAAGTAGAAGTAATCCTACCTCATAAAGAGTAGATTTTCAAAATTTCTCATGCAGGTAATCAGCAATTAATGTTTTGATAGGAATAAGCATTTTGATGTAAAGAATATTCATTCATGTTAATAGCTGAGCGAGGTTGGGAAGTTACATCTCAACCTCGTTGTATCCCTGTGTTTAATTTGTGGTAGAAGGATGTGAATGCATGACAGTTTATACTGAATCACGAATTAGGAAGCTCATCAAAAATGGTCAGGTCAGTGAGCAAAATGTTCTAAAACTTTCTAGTGAGGACAAATTGACTCCAGCTGCAAGAGGTTTCTTGCATGATCGCCATATTCAAGTAGCTTATTCTGATTCGCCAACTAAAACTCAAACAGAGATTAGTAAACCATTTCATATGACTGTTTCGTCTCTAGAAGAGTCTGCTGTGTATCCACTACTTTTCAAGCTAACGAAACTATATACCTATTTTCTAAGATGCCAAAAAGAACTCCATCTTGCTTATTTAGATGAAAAAGTTGATCAATTGGGAAATCTACTACAAATAGTAGAAAAGATTGTCGGCTGTTATATTGAAGAAGATATCTCATTTTATAACCCAAATTTTGGGACAAATGAAGATTTACAGTCAATTCGAGTCATTAAACAGTTGGATCAAGGAAGTGTAAGAGTTGATTACAAATGTGAGGATTGGAAACTTTCTTGCTATGAGTTATATCTTGAAATTATAAATATCCGAGAGGAATTGACCTTAGTATCGTCTAACAATCAAGATGTTTATGCGGATAAACTAATCACATTATTGAAATCAATTGAAGTTTTAGTGTGGCTTATTTTAGAATAGAATGTGGAGAATAACAATGTCATTTGAAAATTTAATTGATAAAGTTATTGATAGGATTCAAAATGAACTAGACAGCTCCTTTGAAGTGGAAGCCAGTGGTCGACATGTGCATTTAAGTCGCAAAGAATTAGATGCTTTGTTCGGAACTGGTTATGAATTGACCAAGGCGAAAGATTTATCTCAACCTGGTCAGTATGCTTCAAAAGAACGTTTGACTGTAGTGGGTCCAAAAGGAGCTTTTCATAATGTCGTTATTTTGGGACCTGTTAGAAAAGAGTCTCAAGTAGAGGTATCACTTACAGACTGCTTACAATTAGGAGTAAAAGCTCCTATTCGTGAAAGCGGTGATATTGAGGGTACTCCAGGTATTGTATTGGTGAATGGAGATAAATCAGTTTCTTTGGATAAAGGGTTGATTGTAGCAAAACGCCATGTTCATATGACACCTGAAGATGCAGAAAAAATTGGTGTGAAAAATCATGATATTGTAAAAGTAAAAGTTGAAGGGGCAAGACCTTTAATTTTTGATGATGTTGTGATTCGTGTTAGCCCAAAATTTGCAACTTATATGCATATTGATTACGATGAAGCCAATGCTTGTGGTTTTAGCAAAGGAATCCGTGGTCGTATAATTAAAGACTAGTATTGCTTGATGGAGGTAGGTCAAAAATGGAAAATCTAGATAAAATTGTAGATTTGATTACAGACCGTTTAATGGATAAAATACAGGTTGAATCATACAAGTCTTCTGTATTTGTTATTGGAGCATTTGATACTCCAGATATTTTGGATAGAGAAGGCTATCAAGTTGAAAAAAAATCAAGTTGTGCTGACATCATTCTAGTAGAATCAATTGGTTTTGATGCAATGCTCCGGATTGCTTCTTTGTGTCCACTTACATCGGATGAGGCAGTGGTGATTAAGAGTCTATTAAAGGGAAAGAAAGTTTTGGTTCTAAATGAATTATTTGATTTCCATCAATATAAACAGACCTCTAAAGCATTGTTGTTCCAAGATCTTCAAGAACAGTACGAAAAACTGGTTAGATATGGTGTTCAATTCTATAAAAAAGAAGAATTGGTATCTATCCTTGAAGAAAGTACTGGTGGAGAAAACAATAATCCTGTCCAAGATGTGTCAAAAAGTAGCTCAACACATAAAACTGTTGAGAAGGTTGGCTTGCTAACTGAAAAAAAATTAATTGAAATGAATCTATCTGATAATGATAGTATTCGTCTTAAAAAAGGAATGATTGTGACAGCGCTTGCGAAAGATTATTTAAAACGTCACAATATTAAAATTGAAGAATAAGGAGCAGCGAGATGTTTGTTGGGAAAGTGAAAGGGAGTCTGTGGGCTACAAGAAAAGATGAAAAACTTAATGGATTAAAGTTTTTAGTGGTCGAGCGACAACTGAATGACCATCAAACAGATCCTGCTTTAGTGATTGCTGCAGACTGTATTGGTGCTGGTGAAGGTGATCAAGTATTGGTTACTACAGGAAGTTCTGCTCGAGTGAGTTTGAATAGACAGGATGTTCCAGTGGATATGGTTATTGTTGGGATTATAGATAAAGTTGAATATCAACTGGATGATTATTGAAAGTAGGGAAGAATTTATGAGTATAAATGAAATTATCATTTACATTATGGTTCTCTTTATGCTTGTTGGTGCAATTGATAAATGTATCGGCGGGAAATTGGGCCTTAGTGAGCAGTTTGAAGAAGGAATTATGGCTATGGGAGCGCTAGCGCTTTCTATGGCTGGGATTATGGTTGTAGCTCCTTTGTTAGCTGATTTATTAAAACCTATCATTGTTCCTCTTTATGGTTTGGTTGGTGCGGATCCTTCGATTTTTGCAACAACATTTATCGCGAATGATATGGGTGGAGCACCTTTAGCCTTGAGCTTAGCACAAGATAAAGCTGTTGGTGATTTTGCTGCCTACGTTTTAGGTTCTATGATGGGACCAACGATCGTGTTCACAATCCCTGTTGCCTTAGGTATTATTGAAAAATCAGATCGTCCTTTCTTGGCTCGTGGTATTTTGTACGGTTTGGTAACTGTTCCTGTCGGATGTTTTGTTGGTGGATTGCTTGTTCCAGGTTTGTCATTTGGTACTTTGTTAATCAACTTGATCCCTATTGTCATTGTATCTGCCCTCATTTTCCTAGGATTGCTTCTTATTCCAAATGGAATGATTAAAGGTTTTGAGATCTTTGGTCAAATCATTGTTGTGATCGCAACTTTAGGTTTGGCATTTGGTGCTGCACAACTCTTGACTGGTAATAAATGGTTGCTTGAACTTTATCCAAAAGGTGCAGAAACCCTTCAAGAAGCATTTGTCGTTGTTGGTTCAATCGCTGTAACCTTGGCTGGTGCATTTGGTTTAGTTGCTGTCTTTACTAAAGTAGCTAACAAACCTCTTTCAGCAATCGGTAAATCATTGGGAATGAACGAAGTAGGAGCTGCTGGTTTGGTTGCTTCTTTGGCAAACAACATTGCTATGTTCCAGATGTTAAAAGATATGGACAAACGTGGTAAGATCTTAAATATTGCCTTTGCTGTATCTGCTTCATTCGTTATCGGGGACCACTTAGGATTTACAGCTGGACAAGCTCCTAAGATGATTGTTCCAATGATGATTGGTAAGTTTGTAGGTGGGGTTACTGCCCTATTACTTGCCTACTTCTTGACTAAGAAAGAAGCCTAATCGGAGGTATTGGTAAATGGATTATAATCGTACAGATATTGAATCTTTGGTTCGCAAAATTCTTCTAGAAGAATTGGCAGGTAAAGGTTCTGCTAAACGTGTTAGTAAAGCTGGTGTAGCTTCTATTTCACTACCAAGCTTAGATGTTCGTCCTGAAGATCGTTTGGACACAGGAAATCCTGAACATCAAGTCTATACACGTGATCTTTTGACTCTTGAAGAAAGTCCTCGACTTGGCTTAGGATTGATGACAATGGACAAGACAACATTCCCATGGCATTTAGACTATGATGAAGTTGATTATGTGATCGAAGGTCGTTTGGATGTTATCTCTGGTGATGAAGTGATGAGTGCTGGTCCAGGTGAAATCATCTTTATTCCAAAGGGAAGCGATATTCAGTTCTCTGTTAAGGATAAAGCGCGCTTTATTTATGTGACTTATCCAGCAGATTGGCAAGGATAAGACTAAACATATAAAGAAGAAAGAGCATGTTTATCATGCCCTTTTTTGTGAACGTTTTCAGAAAATTATTGACATTTACTATAATTTATATTAAAATAATGTTAACTTGTCTCGATAAATTTCAAGTTAAGCACAACGAAGTGTTAAGTAAAATAATAAAGCAACGGAGCTACAAAAGATAGTCGTATTTTTTGTGGCTCCGTTTTTTTAGAGATTAAAGGAGTGTTTAGATGAAGCAGTTTATGTTGGCTGGTGTATCAAGTGGTGTTGGAAAAACAACAATTACACTGGCTGTCTTGAAAGCTTTAACAGATATGGGTTATATCGTTCAATCTTACAAAGTAGGCCCTGATTATATTGACACTTCCTACCATAGCCGTATCACGAAAAATCCATCTCGTAACCTAGATAGTTTTTTAATTCCAGAAACAGATCACTTGAATTGGTCTTATTATCGTTGGCATCATAATTCTGATGTCGCAGTGGTAGAAGGGGTGATGGGACTCTATGATGGTTTAGGAACAGATAAAGATTGTGCCTCTTCTGCCTCTGTTGCCAAACAGCTAAATCTACCTGTTGTTTTAATTATTGATGGGAAATCAACCTCGACTTCAGCGGCAGCAATTGTCCATGGCTTTTCTTCATTTGATCCAGCGGTAAATATTGTTGGTGTCATTGTCAATCGTGTGGCTTCGGAAACCCATTATCAGCTGATTAAGGGGGCGATTGAGCGCTACACTGATATAGAAGTCTTGGGTTATTTTCCAAAAAATGTTCAAGTTGAACTACCTTCAAGGCATTTGGGATTGATTCCGGATGTGGAGATGGATGATCTTGAAGAAAAGTTTGCTATTCTTGGAGAGCAGGCTAAAAAAACCATTCAGTTTGAGCGTCTATTGGAGAAGGTTGATAGAGAGTCAATTGAACTTTCTTCTCCATTCAAACTTGAGAATTCTACCCAGTTAACCATTGGTTATGCACTGGATGACGCCTTTCATTTTTATTACGAAGACAATCTGGATTTGTTAAGAAGTGCTAATGTCGAGCTCATTCCATTTAGTCCCTTAAAAGATGAACGGTTACCGGAAGCTGATGCATATTATTTTGGTGGGGGATATCCGGAGTTGTTTGCAAAAGAATTATCTGATAATCGCTCCTTTAGAGAATCCGTTCTAGAAGCTCATCAAAAAGGAATCCCCATTTATGCTGAATGTGGAGGCTTGATGTATCTTGGAAAAAATCTTGAGATCGAAGATCATTCTTATGAAATGGTTGGGATATTTGATGGCACGAGTGTGATGACTAATGGTCTAAAACGGTTTGGTTACTGTTTTGCAACCACCAACGAAAATTCTTTATTTGGTCCGTCTGGTACGGAAGTTCGAGGTCATGAGTTCCATCATTCCATCTTCAATACTTCTGAAAAAACTGTTTTAAACCTTAGAAAAGAAAGAGACGGAGAAGTGGTTTCCAATTGGACTGGGGGCTACCAGAAAGGGAAAACTTTTGCAAGTTACCTCCATGTTCACTTTTATCAAAAGGAACAACTCCTTATGAATTGGCTTGATTATATCTTGGAGTCTAAGAAATGATAGTTATTGCAATTTTTATCGCTCTCGTTCTGGATTGGTTGATTGGAGATCCGTATTCTTGGCCCCACCCAGTTAAGCTGATTGGAAATTTTATTTATGCTTGTTTGAAACTAGAGAACCTAAAAACAAAATTTCCTTTTCTGTTTGGCGTACTTCTGTGGATCTCTACGGTTAGCTTAACAGTTTCCGTCACTTATGGAATCTTGTGGGGCGCTAGTCAGTTGCACCCTATTCTCTATTGGGGGATTTGGATTTATCTAGCTTACACTTGTTTGGCAACTCGTTCTCTAGCTTTTGAAGCTCTTAAGGTCTACCAAGCTATTCAGTCTGGTTCCATTGAAAAGGCTAGATATCAGGTTGGCATGATTGTTGGGAGAGAAACAGATCAACTTTCTATTCCTGAAATTTGTAATGCGACCATTGAAACGGTAGCAGAAAATGCTAGTGATGGCGTAATCGGTCCCTTATTCTGCCTATTTCTTGGTGGTCCAGTTCTAGCAATGGGCTACAAGGCTATTAATACACTAGATTCAATGGTAGGCTATAAAACAGCCAAATATCGAAAGATTGGATTTGTTTCAGCTAAAATGGATGATTTAGTCAATCTAATCCCTGCTCGTTTCACCTGGTTCTTTATGTTGGCAAGTGCTCGGATTTTGCAATTAGATTTTAGAAATGCCATAAAAATTGGCTGGAGAGATCGCTACCAACATGCGAGTCCAAATAGTGCTTTCCCTGAATCTGTTGTTGCAGGAGCCTTAGGGATACAATTAGGGGGAGCTCATGTCTATCATGGCGAGTTGATTTCAAAACCAACTATTGGAGACCCAAATAGAAGCGTAGAAGCAGATGATATTTTAACATCTATTTCTATGCTCTATATGACAACGACGATTTCAACGTTCGTTTTGTCAATTATTTATCTTATTCTTGTAATTTATTAAAAGAGGAGTATGTATGTCCTATATTAAAAACCCTTCCTCCATTGAGGAAAAAAGTTTTCAGATCATTCAATCGGTGATCGACCAGGATCATCCTGGCTATGAATTCCATGAAGACATGGAAGAGGCGATTATTAAACGTGCCATTCATACCACGGGTGATTTTGACTATCTCTATACCATGAAATTTATCAATCATGTTAATGAACGAATAGTTGATGTGATTCAAAATAAAGGGACCATCATTGTGGATTCTAGCATTTCCTTAAATGGGATCAATAAACGGGTGTTGGACCAAATGGGCGTTTCCTACCGTTGCTTGATTAATGATGAAGATGTCATCCAACTTGCTAAGGAAAAAACATTACTCGAGCAATGGCTGCTATTGAAAAAGCAACAGAGATCGAAGGGCCTAAAGTATTTGCTTTTGGTGGTGCTCCGACTGCTTTGTTCCATCTCCTTGATTTGATCAAAGAGAAAAAAGTTGAGGTAGACGCGATTATCGGTGTGCCCGTTGGATTTATCAATGTCTTAGAGTCTAAGGAAGCTTTATTAGCGACCGATTTGCCTGTTATGGTCAATGAAGGACGTAAAGGGGGAAGTACCCTTGTTGTGGCCATTATTAACGCGATTATCTATCAAATGCAAACGATCGTAACAGAAGACTATGTTCGTTATTCAACAGCTTTAAATGATAAAAAAGGATAAGGTATTCATGAGTTATATAAAAGTATCAAATCAGATTGAAGAAGCTAGCTTTAAAAAGATTCAAGAAATCATTGATCAGGAACATTCAGATATTGTTTTTGATAATCCATTTCATGAAGCAGTTTGGAAACGAGTTGTTTTTGCGAGTGCAGATTTCGATTACCTCTACAATATCAAATTTTCAAATGATGCTATCGACCATATTCTAGATGTTATCAAAAATAAGGGAACCATTTTTACAGATACGACCATGGTTCTAGGTGGATTTAATAAAAGAATCTTGGATGAACTAGGGGTGGCCTACAGATGTTTGGTAAATGAACCAGCAATCTTTGAAGAAGCTAAGGCAAAAGGGATCACTCGTTCTATGGCAGCGGTAGAACATGCGGCCAATGAATTGGGTCCTAAATTGTTTGTATTCGGAAACGCTCCAACTTCTATCTTTAAAGTCTTGGATATGGTAGAAGAAGGAACACTAGTCCCTGATGCTGTTATTGGTGTTCCGGTTGGCTTTGTCGGTGCAGCTGAATCAAAACAGAAGCTTCATGATAGCCCAATTCCTTCTATTGTTGCATTGGGAAGTAAGGGTGGAAGTACGATTGCAGCTGCAGTGGTCAATGCTATTTTGTACCAGTACAAACAAGAAATGGATGATTACCAACGCTTCGTAGTCCCAAATAATTAAGTAGTGAAGGAAATGGAACTATATGGATGATTATGCATATGTCAATGGAAAAAAACTAAGAAAAGGGTTTACTACTGGAACTTGTGCGACAGCAGCGACAGCCGCAGCGATTAGTATGATTCTCAATCAAGATATCGAAGAAAAAGTTACAGTTTCTACGGCCAATGGTGTCGAAGTAACAATGGATATCAAAGATCCTTCTTTTGGTGAACTTACTGCCAGTGCCGCTGTCGAAAAGGATGGTGGTGATGATGCAGATGCGACGCACGGACTCCTGATTTATTCGACAGTGACTCTCTTGCCGGATTCAAACGACATTGAGATCGATGGAGGAGAAGGTGTTGGTCGCGTCACACAAAAAGGACTGAAATGTGATGTTGGGATGGCAGCCATTAACCCAACTCCTCGGGCTATGATTGAAAAAACAGCCCGGCAATTACTTGGTACAAACTGCGGAGCCAAAATTATTATTTCGGTACCGGGTGGAGAAGAAACAGCCAAGTTAACCTATAATTCACGCTTAGGAATTGTAGGTGGAATCTCCATTTTGGGGACGACAGGAATTGTCAATCCTATGTCGGAAGAGAGTTGGAAAGCCTCCATTACGATTGAATTAACCATGTTGTACAATCAAGGCTATCGATCGGTTGTATTAGCACCCGGAAATTATGGCGAGGACTTTGCGACCAATGTGCTGGGAATTCCACCTCATCGAATTGTGAACATGAGTAACTTTGTTGGTCATGTCCTTAAAGAAGTCCAGCGGATTGGCTTTACTCGCGTCCTGATGGTTGGTCACATGGGTAAATTTGTCAAGGTCGCTGGTGGGATTTTCTCAACTCACAGTAAAGACTCAGATGCGCGAATGGAAATCATTATGGCCAATCTAGCCTTGCTGGGTGCTCCAGTTGAACTTCTTGAGAAAGTGGATCAGTGTATTACAACAGATGCAGCTGGGACCTTGATTGAGGAGTATCACTACGAAGAAGTTTATCAAGTGCTGGTGGACAAGATGAAATTCCGTTCGGAGCGGTTGCTGCGGAATCGGAAGCCGGAAGTCAGCATTGATGTAGTAACCTTTGGGACAGAAGCTGGCTATCTAGCTTCAACCCAAACATTAGAAGAAATAGCGGAGGAATGGACGTGATCTATGTAATTGGAATAGGGCCAGGAGCCCCTTCCTTTGGTCTTTTGGGAAGTGAAGAGATCTATCAGAAGGCAGACTATATTCTTGGAAGTGAGCGACATTTAGAAATCCTTCCAGCTACCTATCAAGAAAAAGGAGTTGTACCTCCAAAGAAACTTGCGGAGTTGGCTCAATTAATCGTGTCTTATCCAGAAGATGCAACCATTCTTTATCTAGCATCGGGCGATCCCCTAATCTATGGTTTGGGAAAATGGTTGTCTGAGAAATTTAAAGGGCGCGTGGTGATTCAGCCAGGGATTTCTTCCTTCCAGTATCTCGCGAGCAAAGTCTTTCTCCCTATGAATGATGCCTACTTAACAAGCAGTCATGCAAAAATTCCTGATTTTGATTTCTTGCTTTCTCTACCGAAGGTATTTATGGTGACGGATAAGAAAATTGGTCCCTATGAAATAGCGCAAGAAGTGATGAAACGGGGATTGAAAAAAGTTTTAGTCATTGGTGAAAATCTTAGCTATGAAGATGAAAAAATTGAAATTTTAGCAGAGGACCAAGTGATTGATCGTCAATATGAAATGAATGTGGTGGTGATACTAAATGAAGGATTCGGCATTTATTAGAGCAAAGGTCCCAATGACCAAAGAAGAAGTCAGAGCAATCAGTATTGATAAATTAGACTTACATAAAGCTAAGAGAATGTTGGATGTTGGCTCTGGTACGGGCAGTGTAACGATTCAAGCAGCTGTTTCCTTTCCAAATTTGGAAGTCGTTGCAATTGAACAAAATGAAGATGCTGTTGCCTTGACACAGGAGAATATTGACTACTTTGGCTGTCAGAATATTACTCTAATAAAAGGCAAAGCTCCTGTTGAGCTAGAAGGTCAATTCGATGCGATATTTGTTGGTGGAACCGGGGGCAATATGGCTGAAATCTTTGAGTGGTGTGAACATCTGTTAGTTCCGGGAGGACGTTTTGTGTTAAACTTTATCCTCTTGGAAAATGCTATGGAAGCGATTCAACTTGCTGAAGAGATGGAATGTCAAGACTTAGACGTCGTATCCATTCAAGCAAGCAGATGGTCTGCCCTAGGAAAAGGGCATTATTTCAAACAGCAAAACCCTACGATTATTGTTTCAGCTGTGAAACCAGAAAGGAAATAAAGGTATGTCAATTGTACATTTTGTAGGCGCAGGACCTGGTGATGTGGAGCTCATTACCCTAAAAGGTTATCGAAAATTATCCCAAGCGGATGTGGTCATTTATGCGGGTTCCCTCGTGAATCCTGATCTTCTTCAATATTGTAAGGAAGGTGCGGAGATTCATGATAGCGCGTCTATGCATTTGATGGAAATTATCGATGTCATGGAAGAAGCAGTGAAAGCTGGAAAAGACGTCGTTCGCTTACAAACAGGCGATTTCTCTATCTATGGTTCTATTCGTGAGCAAACAGAAGAGATGAAGAAGAGAGGAATTGAGTTTGACTGTATTCCTGGGGTGAGCTCTTTCCTAGGAGCTGCCTCAAGTATTGGAACAGAATATACGGTCCCTGAAGTCTCTCAAAGTGTGATTATCACTCGCATGGCCGGACGGACCCCTGTTCCTGAACGAGAATCCCTCCGAAGCTATGCTCAGCACAGAACTTCTATGGCCATTTTCTTATCTGTACAGGGGATTGAAAAAGTGGTGGCTGAATTGGTTGAGGGTGGCTATCCAATAGAAACACCTGTCGCAGTAATCTATAAGGCAACTTGGCCAGATGAACGCAAGGTCTTTGGGACATTGGAGACCATTGCTGAGAAGGTTAAAGAAGCTAAAATTAGAAAAACTGCCTTGATTTTAGTTGGAGATTTCTTAGGTGAAGAGTTTTACTACTCTAAACTCTATCACGAAGATTTTCACCATGAATTCCGTAAAGGATTGAGTTCGCATGCTAAATGATTCCCCTCGTTACGCCATTGTGGCGGTTACTAACAACGCAAAAAATCTCGGACTAGAGCTCAAGGAAAAACTTGGGATTGATTGTCCGGTCTATACCACTGTGAAAATCGCTGACTCTCGGACGGTACCGATTGAAGGACGTGTCATTGAAGGACTTCGGACGGTATTCCAAGAAGTGGATGTCTTGATTTGTATCATGGCGATTGGTGCGGTTGTCAGAGGCATTGCTCCCGTTATTAAAGACAAAACAACAGATCCTGCTGTGATCGTGATGGATGAAAAAGCCAATCATGTGATTAGTTTATTGAGTGGTCACTTAGGTGGGGCCAATCAGGTTACTCTTAAAATTGCTGAATTATTAGATTCAAATCCAGTGATCACGACTGCAACAGATACACAAAATGTTGTAGCCTTGGATAATATTGCGAAAGAAGTAAATGGGTGGCGGGAAGAATTGCGCCACTTAGTGAAAGTATTTAATTCTTATCTAGCAAATAAAGACTGTGTCTATTTTTATCAAGAAAAGCCTTGGGTGTCTGACCTGAGAGGTCTAACAGTGATTGAAGAATATCAGATTCAGGAAGTCCTTGCTACTAAGAGCCCATTTATTTGGTTAACCTCTCAAGCAGTTGAGGTTGACGAAGAAGTGGTAGCCCTGATTCATCCAAAACCCTATGTTTTAGGAGTTGGAGCAAAGAAGGATCTTCCACCTTCCACATTTATGGAATCTTTTCGTGCCTTTTGTGAACAAGAGGGAATTTCCGGTTCAGAAATCGCAAAAATTGCTAGTATTGATGTCAAGAAAAATGAACAGGCAATACTAGAATTAGCCCAACAACTTGACTGTCCTTTCCACACATACTCTAAAGAGGAGTTGTTAGTGGTGGCGGATAAATATCCGCAATCGGAATTTGTCAAGAAGACTGTTGGGGTTGGTAGTGTGGCGCTTGCTAGTGCAGACCTTGCAAGTAAAGGAAATGTGCTGACCCAACGGTTCGCACAAAATAGTGCAACATTTGCACTTGGTAAATTAGTTAACAATTATTAAATATTAAATTTAAGGAGAAATACATATGTTATACGTTATTGGACTTGGCCCAGGTAAAGAAGAATTGATGTCTCAAGAGGCATTGGAAGCAATCAAGGATTGTGAAATTATTGTAGGGTATTCTACCTACATGCGTTTGATCAAAGATCTTGTAAAAGATAAAGAAATGGTTGCGACTGGGATGCGTCATGAAATTGAACGCTGTCAAAAAGCCATTGATCTAGCTCACGAAACTGAAAAAAATGTTGGGGTTGTTTCGAGTGGGGATGCCGGTGTCTATGGGATGGCTGGTTTGATTCTTGAGTTATTAGAAGAGAACGATACGCTTGAAGTGAAGGTTGTACCAGGAATTACAGCAAGCCTTGGGGCAGCTGCAGTGATGGGAGCACCTCTCATGAACGACTTCTGTCATATTTCCCTTAGTGACTTGATGACTCCATGGGAAATGATTGAAAAACGTCTTCATGCAGCAGCACAAGGTGACTTTGTCGTTTGTCTATATAATCCAAGAAGTAAAGGTCGTCCAGAGCACTTAGCAAGAGCACTTGAAATTATGTCTGAATACAAAGCCAAAGATACGATTGTTGGTATCGGTAAGGATATCGGACGTAAGGAAGAACAAATTGTGCTTACTACGATTGAAGACTTGGATGAAACTCTTGTAGACATGACTACAATTGTCATTGTTGGAAACAAAGAGACTTATGTAAAAAATGGACGCATGATCACACCTCGAGGATATACACTATGATGAAACTACTTTTCGGTGGAACAGCTGAAAGTACAGAGATTCTTGAATTCCTCTCGCAACAGAATATCCCGGTGACTACCTCTGTTGTGTCGGATTATGGCCGCCATTTAGCTTCTAAATTTGGGCAGGACGTGGTCCAAGGAAGAATGACAGCTGACCAAATGGTTGCTTTCATCAAAGAGAATGACGTTGATGAAATTATTGATGCTTCGCATCCCTTTGCGGATATTGTCTCTCAAGAAGCGATGAAAGCAGCCAATCAGGCGGGAATTCCATATGTGCGCTTTGAAAGACAAGCCACCATCGACTTATCGGGTGCTACTGTTGTCCATTCGACAGAAGAAGCCATTGAATACATCAAAGGGAAAGAGTATAAAACAGTCTACTTAGGTACTGGGAGCAAAACTTTGCCATTATTTGTCCATGGTTTACCAGAGTCGCGTATTGTGGTTCGTGTTCTTCCGACTTCAGAAGTTCTAAAAGGTTGTGAAGAGTTGGGACTTGTTCCGGATCAAATTGATGCGATTAAGGCTCCTTTCTCTAAAGAGTGCAACAAAGAATTGCTGGCTCGCTCGAAAGCGGAAGTATTTGTTTCCAAAGAAAGTGGAAGTATTGGTGGGATTCGGGAAAAAATCGAAGGCTGTCAAGAACTAGGAATGGATTGTGTGATTATTTCACGACCTATTGTCAACTATCCTAAAGTAGTGTCAACTATTGAGGAATTGGAGACCCATTTAAAGAAAGAGGTGAATGGATGAGCGGCTTTGTTAGTTTAGTAGGCGCGGGTCCAGGGGATGAAGAATTAATCTCTATTAAAGGAGCACGGAGACTAGAAGAGGCGGATGTTCTAATCTATGACCGCTTAGTGAATCCCATGCTTCTGACCTACACAAAAGCGAACTGTGAAAAGATCTATGTTGGTAAGATCCCTAATCAACCATGTGTTTCTCAAGAAAAAATTGAAGAAGTCTTGGTTGCAAAAGCCAAAGAAGGGAAAAAAGTTGTTCGCCTAAAAAGTGGCGATCCCTATATCTTTGGCCGAGGAGGAGAGGAAGCTCAAACTCTTATCCAAGAAGGAATTCCCTTTGAAGTTGTACCAGGAATTACCTCTGCTATTGCTGGCCTTGCCTATGCAGGGATCCCTATGACCTTTAGAAATATCGCGACTAGCTTTCATGTCTTTACTGGGCATCTACAAGATGCCAGTGAAGCACTGAACTGGGATGCTATTTCCCACTTAAAAGGAACTCTAGTCTTCCTCATGGGAATGAAAAACTTGCAGACCATTTGTGAGGAATTGATGGTTCGTGGCTACGATAAGGAAACTCCGGTTGCGATTATCGAATGGGCTACTCATCCTCAACAACGTTCTATTGATGGAAAATTAGAGACCATTGTTGAACTGGCTGAAAAACTCCAGATGAAAGCACCAAGTTTAATTGTGATTGGGGACGTTGTTGCCTTCCGTGAGGAATTAAACTACCATGAAAAACTGCCTTTGTTCAGTCGAACTGTTTTGGTGCAAGAAACTCCTAATGCCAAGCTTCCTAAACTCTTGAAGGATGCTGGGGCGACAGTGTATGCTTTTCAGTCACCAACTAAATTGCTTGCAAAAGAACTGCAACTTCCCCAACTTTCTAGTATTGACGGTTTAGTAGTGACAGATCCAAGCTCTTGGAATTTCTTTGTTTCCTATTTGCAACAAGAGGATCTGGATATTCGGAGTCTCAGCCATCTGAAGATTGTAGCAAGTGGTCATCATACCATCAAGACCATTAAAGAAGCAGGAATTCGCCTGTATGATCAAATCAATGATTTCGCAGAAGAAAATTTTGTAAAACAGATGAGGGAGCAAGAAGGAAACTGGATCACTCTCACTTCTGATATTAAGGAAAAAGCAGTAGCAGAAGCTTTGCCTTTCCCAATCCACACCACTCATTCTGTAGCCTTTGAAAGTGAATCTTTCTCTTATCATGCAGAGGATATCCAGCTGATCTGTTTGCCAAACTCTGCTGCAGCTTACCACTTTGTTTTGATGGCAGAGAAAACCCAAGAGAATTGGAAAGAGAAACCAATTGTCATTATGGGAGACAATACTAGGTCTGTATTGGAAAAAGCTGGCTATCATCAGTTGATTGAAACAGAAGTGAGAACCTTAAAATCGGTTTGTGAAGCTTGCCAAACTTTTTTTAGAAGGGAAAGTGAAAATGACTAAAGCGATTATTGTTGTCAGTTTCGGAACAACCTATCCTGAAACACGAAAGAAAACGATTCAAGCCTGTGAAGAAACCATTCAACAGCGATTCCCAGATTTTCAGGTCCACCGTGCCTTCACTTCGAATGTTGTCATTAAGCGCATTAAAGAAAATGAAGGAATCTCAGTTCCAACTGTGAACCAATTATTGGAACAATTGAAAAAGGATGGTGTCAAGGAAGTTTATATTCAACCACTCCACATTATCTTGGGAAGTGAATATGAAAAAGTGGTTCACCAAGCCAACCAGTTTAAAGAAGATTTTGAACTTCTAAAAATCGGGAAACCTCTTCTTTTTAGTGAAGAAGATTATGAAAATGTTGCAAATATCCTTGTAAAAGAATACAATAATAATGATGTAGATGAAGCAACCATCCTAATGGGACATGGTAGTCAGCATTATGCCTTTACTGCCTACGCCGCTTTGGATCATATGTTGACGGATGAAGCTGTCTATATCGGTTGTGTCGAGTCTTATCCTCCGGTAGAGTTACTTGAAAAACGTCTAGAAGCTAAAGGCATTAAAAAAGTTCACCTTGCTCCCTTTATGTTAGTGGCTGGGGATCATGCGACAAATGATTTGTGTTCGGATGAAGAAGGATCATGGAAGCACTTCTTTACAGAAAAAGGATACCAAGTAGAGACACACTTGATTGGACTTGGTGAATACCCAAGTGTTCAAGAACTCTATGTTCAACACCTAGAAAAAATTATTCAATAGGAGGTCAAAAATGGCAACATTTTACGGTATTGGGATTGGTCCAGGAGACAGTGAGCTCGTAACCGTTAAAGCTAAAAATATTTTGGAAACCTTGGATATTTTATACACTCCAGAAGCCAAACGCGGCTCCAAGAGTGTGGCATTGACGATTGCGAGTCCCTATGTCAGCGATCAACTTGAGATTAAACAACGCCATTTTCCAATGGTTCGTTCGCTAGAAAAGAAAGAACCTCAATGGGAACAAATTGCTGCTGAAATTGTAGAAGATGTAAAGGCTGGGAAGAATGTTGGCTTTATCACATTAGGGGATCCGATGGTCTATAGTACCTATAGTTACCTCTTGAGACTAATTGGGAATAGCATTGATACCCAAACCATTCCTGGGATTACCTCATTTGGTAGCATGGCTTCTGTTTTGGGCCAACCGTTGACCATGGATGAAGAGTCCTTTGCAGTTGTTCCTGCTACAGCAGATGCGGATAAGATTGACCAAGCACTGGCGATTCATGATACAGTTGTGATTATGAAAGTGGCCAATCATTTGGATGTGATTCTTCCCTTGTTGGAGAAGTACGACCTGATTGAAAAAACATTTTTAGTCAGTCATGCCTCTACTGAAAAGCAAAGGATTTTGTACGGAGTATCGGACTTAACAGTCGATGATAGATTGGATTATTTTACAACGTTATTAGTAAAAAAAAGCCCCTTGGGGTAAGAAAAGAGGAATTCTATTATGAAACGTAATAATAAAATGCTAGCAATTGCTATCCTAGCTTTGCTGATTATTTTTAGACCTCAACCGGTCGCTGCCATGCATATTATGGAAGGCTATCTACCTTTAGTATGGTGTATTGTCTGGTTCTTGCTATTTTTACCATTCTTCATTTTTGGATTGGTCAAAATTAAGAAGATTATTTCAAAAGATCCAAATTCAAAAACCATGTTGGCCTTATCCGGTGCCTTTATCTTTATCTTATCCTCATTGAAGATCCCTTCAGTAACAGGATCTAGCTCTCACCCAACCGGCGTTGGTTTGGGAACTGCTATGTTTGGGCCATCTGTTATTAGTGTACTAGGAACGATTTGTTTGCTGTTCCAAGCTCTTCTTTTAGCCCATGGTGGTTTGACAACCCTTGGAGCCAATGCTTTTTCAATGGCAGTAGTTGGTCCTTTTGTCGGATTTGCAGTTTATAAATTCAGTCGTTCTTTGAAACTATCTAAACCAATCTCACTCTTCTTGTGTGCGATGATTGCTGACTTAGCAACATACGCAACAACTTCCCTTCAACTTGGATTGGTCTTCCCAGATCCAACTACTGGATTTGTGGGTTCAACCATTAAGTTCTTAGGAGTCTTTCTGATTACGCAAATTCCAATTGCCATTGTAGAAGGATTGCTTACTGTTATCTTCTATAACCTGATTTCTGAAAATGCGACAGAAAGAGAGGGGCTCTTCCTATGAAAAAACAAAAAAATCTTTTGTTATTAGCTGCCATTGTTGTGATTATTGTCGGTGCTTTCTTATTTGCGCCTAAGGGAGTAGAATATAGTGGTACGGATGATGCTGCAGAAAATGCGATTTCTACTATCCAGAAAGATTATGAACCATGGTTCTCACCCTTGTTCGAACCACCAGGATCAGAAGTTGAAAGCTTGCTCTTTACCCTTCAAGGTAGTATCGGTGCGGGGATTATCTTTTATGTCATCGGTTACCAAAGAGGAAAAAAACATCAAGAAAAATAATTTAGTTTATTAAGTATTTGTATGGGAGGAAACTATGTTTGTGATTGATCGCTATGCTTATAACAACCGTTGGACTGCAGTTCCAGTGCTGCATAAATTTATTTTATATGTTTTATTGATGGTTATCTCGTTCTCTGGTTTCCTTCCTTTACAAATTTTGTTAATAGTTGTAATGGTACCTCTGACTTGCTATATTGCCAAAATTCCAGTTTTTAAATACTTAGGCTGGTTTCGTTACCCATCGATTTTTATCTTATTGAGTATGGCAACCTTTGTTTTCAGCTATGGTGAAAATAGTCATCAGTTTTTAATGGCCATCCCTGTAGGAAGCAATGGCTATTTTGGTATTTTCCATGCTTCGGCAAAACAAGTGCTTCCTATTATGATGAGAATATACTGTTCTTTAATTTCAAGCTATTTTATGGCTTTAACCATTCCCTTTAATCAAATGATGAAGCTTTTTAAGAGTCTCCATTTGCCAGATATTCTAATGGAATTAATCGTCCTCATGTATCGCTTTATCTTTTTAGTCTTAATCGAATTTTTGACCATTCGAGATACCTTAGATTTGAAATTTTCATTTGTCAATAAGAAAAAAAGTTATCTTGGCTGGGGAAGATTAGCCAATACCTTGTTTGTGAAATTATTGGCTGACAATCAACGGTTAAATGATGTCTTAACCCTGAAATTTGCTCAAGCTAAAGAAATTGATGAAGAGGAATAAAAAATGTTAAAATTAGAGAATATTACAGTTTTATTTGATGATTTGAAAGCTGTGGACCATGTGAATATGGAATTCATGGAAGGAAAGATCACTGGAATTATTGGAACCAATGGTTCAGGGAAATCTACCCTGATGAAGGTGATGACCAAACTGCTCAAGCCCCAAGAAGGCAGTGTGAGTTTGGATAATCAGGTCATTCAAGATAAGAAGAAAGCTTTGTTTGCTTACCGGCAAGAAGTCAATATGGTCTTTCAAAATCCGGAGCAACAATTGTTTTATACCATTGCAAAAGATGATATTGGCATGGCATTAGAGAATTTAGGATACTCCAAAGAGGAGTGTGAGAAACGGGTTCAAGAAGCCATTGAACTGATGGATATCGAAGAGTTGCAGGATCGACCGGTGCAATATTTGAGTTACGGCCAAAAGAAAAAAGTAGCCATTGCGGGGATGTTAGCTCTCAAACCACGTTTTCTATTGTTAGACGAGCCGACTGCTGGATTGGATCCTAAAGGGCGGGACCAAATGGCCATAATTATGAAAAAACTAGTTTCCAATGGAACCAGCATTATTGTTACCAGCCACGACATGGATCTCATGTATGACTGTTGTGACTATGCCTACCTCATCAAGAAAGGCAAGATTATGACTCAAGGGACAAAATATGAAGTGTTCCAGGAGGAAAAGTTGTTGTTGGATGCTGGACTTTCTGTCCCATGGATTGTCAAACTTCATCAGGCAATCCAGACACCCCTTGTTGAAAATGAAGAGATTCTATTTGAGCAGTTGAAAGAAGGATACCTATGGCAAAATCGTTAATGATTCAGGGAACAGCTTCAGATGCTGGTAAAAGTTTAATTGCCGAGGGCTTTGCCGTATTTTAAAGCAAGATGGCTACACGGTCGTTCCATATTGAAAAAACTTTTTTAGTCAGTCGTGCCTCTACTGAAAAGCAAAGAATTTTGTACGGAGTGTCGGACTTAACAGTCGATGACAAATTGGATTATTTTACAACCCTATTGGTTAAGAAACATCCATTAGGGTAATGAAAAAGGAGTGATATTATGAAACAACGTAAAAAAATGATAGCAATTGCTCTTTTAGTATTGCTACTTATCTTTAGACCTCAACCTGTATCTGCTATGCACATTATGGAAGGCTATCTCCCATTAGTATGGTGTATTGTTTGGTTCTTGTTATTTTTACCATTTTTCATTTTAGGTTTGATAAAAATTAAGAAGATTGTTTCAAAAGATCCAAATTCAAAAACCATGTTGGCCTTATCCGGTGCCTTTATCTTTATCTTATCCTCATTGAAGATCCCTTCAGTAACAGGATCTAGCTCTCACCCAACCGGTGTTGGTTTGGGAACTGCTATGTTTGGGCCATCTGTTATTAGTGTACTAGGAACCATTTGTTTGTTGTTCCAAGCTCTTCTTTTAGCCCATGGTGGTTTGACAACCCTTGGTGCCAATGCTTTTTCAATGGCTGTAGTTGGTCCTTTTGTCGGATTTGCAGTTTATAAATTCAGTCGTTCTTTGAAACTATCTAAACCAGTCTCACTCTTCTTGTGTGCGATGATTGCAGATTTAGCGACTTACGCAACAACTTCCCTTCAACTTGGATTGGTCTTCCCGGATCCAACCACTGGATTTGTAGGGTCAACCATTAAGTTCTTAGGAGTCTTTCTAATTACGCAAATTCCAATTGCCATTGTAGAAGGACTACTTACAGTTATCTTCTATAACTTGATTTCTGAAAATGCGACAGAAAGAGAGGGGCTCTTCCTATGAAAAAACAAAAAAATCTTTTGTTATTAGCTGCCATTGTTGTGATTATTGTCGGTGCTTTCTTATTTGCTCCTAAGGGAGTAGAATATAGTGGTACGGATGATGCTGCAGAAAATGCGATTTCTACTATCCAGAAAGATTATGAACCATGGTTCTCACCTTTGTTTGAACCACCAGGATCAGAAGTTGAAAGCTTGCTCTTTACCCTTCAAGGTAGTATCGGTGCGGGGATTATCTTTTATGTCATCGGTTACCAAAGAGGAAAAAAACATCAAGAAAAATAATTTAGTTTATTAAGTATTTGTATGGGAGGAAACTATGTTTGTGATTGATCGCTATGCTTATAACAACCGTTGGACTGCAGTTCCAGTGCTGCATAAGTTCAGTTTGTATATTTTGTTAATGGTCATTTCTTTCTCTGGTTTCCTCCCCTTACAAATTCTACTAATTGCTATCATTGTCCCCTTGACGTGTTATATTGCTAGACTTCCTATTTTAAAATACTTGAGCTGGTTTCGCTATCCATCTATTTTCATTTTATTAAGTATGGCGACTTTTGTCATTAGCTATGGTGAAAATAGTCATCAGTTTTTAATGGCCATTCCAGTTGGAAGTCATGGCTATTTAGGAGTTTTTCATTCTTCTGCTAAACAAGTTAGACCAATTGTTATGAGAATTTACTGTTCTTTAATTTCAACCTATTTTATGGCTTTAACCATTCCCTTTAACCAGATGATGAAGCTTTGTAAAACCCTTCATTTGCCGGCTATCTTAATGGAATTAATCGTTCTTATGTATCGCTTTATCTTTCTAGTCTTAATCGAATTTTTAACCATTCGAGATACCTTAGATTTGAAGTTTTCATTTGTCAATAAGAAAAAAAGTTATCTTGGCTGGGGAAGATTAGCCAATACCTTGTTTGTGAAATTATTGGCTGACAATCAACGGTTAAATGAGGTCTTAAGCTTAAAATTTGCGCAAGCTAAAGAACTCGATGAGGAGGAATAAAAATATGTTGAAATTAGAGAATATTACGGTTTTGTTTGATGATTTAAAAGCCTTAGAACATGTGAATATGGAGTTCATGGAAGGTAAAATTACCGGGATCATTGGTACCAATGGTTCAGGGAAATCTACCTTGATGAAGGTGATGACCAAACTGCTTAAACCCCAAGAAGGTAGTGTTTATTTGGATCAGCAGCTCATTCAAGACAAAAAGAAAGATTTATTTTCCTATCGACAAGAAGTCAATATGGTCTTTCAAAATCCGGAACAACAACTGTTTTATACCATTGCCAAAGATGACATCGGCATGGCATTAGAGAATTTGGGGTATCCGGAAGAAGAGTGCGAAAAACGAGTGCGAGAAGCCATTGAGTTAATGGATATCAAAGAGTTGCAGGACCGTCCGGTACAATACTTGAGTTATGGCCAAAAGAAAAAAGTTGCTATTGCAGGAATGTTGGCCCTCAAACCACGATTTTTGCTCTTAGATGAGCCGACCGCTGGATTGGATCCTAAAGGGCGGGACCAAATGGCCATGATTATGAAAAAACTAGTTTCTAACGGAACGAGCATTATTGTTACCAGCCACGACATGGATCTTATGTATGATTGTTGTGATTATGCTTACCTGATTAAAAAAGGAAAAATCATGACCCAAGGGACGAAATACGAAGTATTTCAAAAAGAAGAGATTCTACTGGATGCAGGCCTTTCGGTCCCATGGATTGTCAAACTCCATCAGGCCATCCAAACACCTTTAGTCGAAAATGAAGAAATTCTGTTTGAACAGTTGAAAGAAGGATATCTATGGCAAAATCATTAATGATTCAGGGGACGGCTTCCGATGCAGGTAAAAGTTTAATTGCCGCGGGTTTGTGTCGTATTTTAAAACAAGATGGTTACACAGTTGTTCCCTTTAAATCCCAAAATATGGCTTTAAATTCTTTTATCACCAAAAAAGGATTTGAGATGGGGAGAGCTCAGGTCGTACAAGCAGAAGCCGCAGGTATCGATCCAGATGTTCGCATGAATCCTGTCCTACTGAAACCAACTTCGGATCGTAAATCCCAAGTTGTTTTTATGGGCAAAGTCCTTAAAGATATGGATGCGGTGGATTACCATGAATTTAAGCAGGAGTTACTGCCTAAAATCAAAGAAGTCTATCAAGAACTAGACCAGGAATACGACGCCATTATCCTAGAAGGTGCGGGTAGTCCAGCAGAAATCAACTTAAACGAACGCGATATCGTCAATATGGGAATGGCGCGTCTGGTTGATGCTCCGGTCATCTTAGTTGCTGATATTGACAAGGGAGGAGTATTTGCCTCTATTTATGGTACAATCGAATTAATGCCAGAAGAGGACCGAAAACGGATCAAAGGGGTTCTGATCAATAAATTTAGGGGAGATGTTGCCCTCCTTCAATCTGGAATCGATATGATCGAAGAGCTTACCCACGTGCCTGTCCTAGGTGTGGTCCCTTATGCAGATATCGATATTGATAGTGAGGATAGTGTCGCTTTAGGTAGTAAAGGACGCAGCTTTAATCATGAAAAAGACCTGGATGTGGCCATTATCACCCTAAAACGCATCTCCAACTTCACAGATTTTCATAGTTTGGAAATTCAACCGGACGTTTCAGTTCGTTATGTCATGCCAGGGGATGCCATTGGAAATCCGGATCTCTTGATTCTACCTGGAAGCAAAAATACTATCGAAGATATGCAAGTTCTCCAAGATTCAGGGATTGTTGATGAAATCCGTCAGTGCGCTGATCAGGGTATTCGCATTTTTGGAATTTGTGGGGGCTTCCAACTTTTAGGAAAGAAAATTTCAGATCCAAACCATGTCGAATCAGAATTGGATGAAATTGAAGGATTGGGACTTCTTGATGTTGAAACCCAGATGCAAGGAACCAAACGCACCACTCAAGTTCAAGCAGAACATGAGGGGCAACTCTTGGAAGGTTACGAAATCCATATGGGAGAAACTGAAATTTCAGATCAGGTATCGCCTTTTTCTCGCATTGTTCTTCAGAATGGCGAAGAGACTAGTAGGTATGATGGTGCCGTTTCACCAGATAAACGAATCCAAGGAACCTATCTTCACGGAGTTTTTGATAATTCTCAATGGACGCGCGATTATTTGAACCAAATCCGCCTGGAAAAGGGCTTGGAACCTATCACAGATCAGGCGATTGATCTCAAAGAATTTAAGGATTTGCAATATGATAAACTGGCAGCAGTTATTCGTGATGCAGTCGATATGAAAAAGATTTACCAGATTATGAACGGAGAAGAGCTTTAATGAGAATTTACACAAAGTATGGGGATAAAGGGTTTACCCGACTATATGGTGGGGATCGTGTGTCTAAAACACATATTCGTGTGGAGGCATACGGGACCATGGATGAATTGTGTTCTCAAGTTGGCTACCTGGTATCTGAAATGAAGGAATACAAAGAATTAGATGATATCAGAGAAGAATGTGAAGAGATTCAGCAACATTTATTTGACTGTGGAAGCGATCTTGCTACTCCTAGAGAATTGAGACCATACAAACAAAAGGAATCAGATATTACCTTCCTAGAAGAAAAAATGGATGCTTATATGCACATTCCAGAAAAGATTGATCGCTTCATTATTCCTGGCGGCCATCGGATCGCCAGTCTCTGTCATGTTGCTCGTACTATGACCCGTCGATTGGAGCGAAAAATGGTTGCTGTCATTGAAGCAGATGAAATGGTCAATGAAGTCGGCTTGATCTATATCAATCGCTTGTCAGATTACTTCTTTGTCATAGCTCGCTTGGTCAACCATCGCCTAGAAGTCAAAGATACAGTCTATAAACGAAGTGCTAAGATTTTTAGAGAAAGAAAAGAGGGAGAATAGTCATGTATCCTGTCATGATGAATATCCAAAATAAACCAGTCGTCATTATTGGTGGGGGAAAAGTAGCAGCCCGCAAGATTAAGACTTTGTTGTCAGAAGGGGCCAAGGTTACAGTCATTAGTCCTGAAATCAATGAAGTGATTCCTAAATCGCAGGTTGAATGGATTCAAAGAAGCTACCAAACTGGGGATTTGGAAGGGGCAAAATTGGTATTTGCCTGCACAGATAACCAGGAAGTCAATAAAAAAGTGATGGAAGAGGCGCACCCTAGTCAGTTCGTGAATAATACAGGGGATAAGAAAAATTCCGACTTTTATAATGTTGCAATTGCATCAAATAATGAATTATCCGTCATGATTTCTACCAATGGTTTATCTCCATCGCGCTCAAAAGAAGTT
Organism: Streptococcus australis ATCC 700641; assembly: GCF_000186465.1. Lineage (GTDB taxonomy): Bacteria > Bacillota > Bacilli > Lactobacillales > Streptococcaceae > Streptococcus > Streptococcus australis. Next base: position 1,406,913 of record NZ_GL636091.1, read on the forward strand.
AGAAAAAAGATAGAACAACTTTTAGATCAATTATAAGAACGAGGCGGATAGAATGTATTTATTATATGTTGGTGTCACCCATCGTGTAGCACCCTTATCAGTTTTAGAGCGTGTACATTTTTCTGATGAGGAAAAAATTGCTGCGCTCAAAAAATTAAAAGCAGAAAAAAGTATTCTGGAGGATGTCATCCTTTCAACCTGTAACCGGACAGAGTTGTACTTAGTTGTTGATCAGTTACATACTGGTCGGTATTATTCCAAGCACTTTCTAGCGGATTGGTTTCAGATAGATGTTGAAGAATTGGAGCCTTATCTTACGTTTAAAGAGGGCAATGAGGCCTTAGAACATTTATTCCGGGTATCCATCGGTTTAGATTCCAAGATAGTTGGTGAAACCCAAGTTCTTGGGCAATTAAAGCAGGCCTTTTTGACTGCGCAAGAAACTGGAACTACTGGGATTGTACTTAATCAAGCTTTTCGACAAGCAGTGACCTTTGCAAAAAGGATGCATGATGTCTACCGGATAAATGCTCGCCCCATGTCTATTGGGTTAACTTCTTTACAAATGTTGGATAGGGAAGACCTTGATTATGAAAACACAAAGATCGTTGTCATTGGCTTAGGGGAAATTGGTCAATTGGTGACCAAATATGTGTTACAACGTCCATTTAAGTCTATCCGCTTGGTGAACCGCACCCTTTCAAAGGCAGATCCTTATTTAACGGAAGAACGGATTCAGGCCTATTCATGGGATGAGTTGGATGAGGCCGTAAAGGATGCGGATATTATTTTTACAGCCATAAAGTCAGAAGGCTATATTTTATATCCAGATATGTTGAAAACAGGAGCGATCGTTTTCGACTTGTGTTTGCCACGGACCTGCCATCCAAATCCTTCCATAACCATTCACAATATTGAAAATATCACCAGTGAATTGGAAACCTTCTTTGAAGAACGAAATGAAATTGCCAAGAATATCGAAGCAGAGATCTCCAGTGAACTAGTGAGTTTTGAAGAGTGGAAGCAGCAGTTGGGAATTATTCCTCTGATTCAAGAGATTCGAGAAAAAGCCATTCAGGCTCAAGAATCAGCTATGGAGAGTTTGTTGCGTAAACTACCAGATCTCACTGAACGGGAAAAGAAACAAATTTCCAAGCATATGAAGAGTATCATCAATCAAATTTTGAAGGAACCTTTATTGCAACTAAAAGAAATGTCTGTAGGAGAAAATTCAGAATATGACATTGCCTTGATTGCAAAAATATTCGATCTTCATAGTGGAAGGGAAGTAAACCATGAGAAGCATTAAAGTCGGAACGAGAAAAAGTCAGTTGGCTATGACCCAGACAAAAATGATGGTTGATCGTTTAAAAGAATGCCATCCTGATGTTGAATTTGAATTGGTACCGTATAAAACTCAAGGGGATCGTTTAGTACATGTTTCCCTTCAAACCATTGGGGGAAAAGGCGTTTTTGTAAAGGAAATTGAGCAGGCTCTCTTAAATAGAGACATTGATATAGCCATTCATAGTTTAAAAGATGTTCCTTCTATTCTTGTGGATGGCTGTACCATTGGGGCAATACCAGAGCGAGAAGATGTCAGAGATTGTCTGATTTATAGAGAAGAAGGCATGACCTTAGCCACTCTTCCTCAAGGAGCAGTTGTAGGGACCAGTAGTATTCGACGTCAGGTACAACTTCAAAGTTTAAGAAATGATCTTCAATTCAAACCCTTACGTGGAAATATTGATTCTAGAATTCGAAAATTACAAGAAGGTGAATGCGATGCAATCGTCCTAGCCGCTGCTGGTTTGAAACGAATTGGTTACTTGGATCAGTCACCCTCTCTGAATATAGAATTTCTAAATCCGCACGAATTCATACCTGCGGTTTCACAAGGGGCATTAGCAATTGAATGTCGGGAAGATGATGAGGAAGTCCTGGAAATATTGGCTTCTATCCATGATAAAGAAGTAGAAAACTGCATCCAATTGGAAAGATGTTTCTTAAGCTTGATGAATGCGGATTGTACCTTCCCAGTAGGAGCACATGCTCAATATATCGATGGTCACTATCACTTAGAGACTATGTTGGCGGATGCCAAAGATCGTTGCCTTTATGTAGCTCTTACGTCTAAGGATGGTAGCGATCTTCCCAAACGTGCTCTGGAGCAATTAATGGAAAAAGGAGCCTTAACAGACAAATGGTGGGAAGCTTAATTATTTTTACAAGGGAACAGGAACCTTCTGTCGAATTACAAACCCTACTGTACCAGAACCAAGTAAGATGGATGCATGCACCATTGATTTGCACGCAAGGCAATCCGATTCCACCAATGCTGGATGACAAACTGGACAAAGCTGATTGGGTCTTCTTTACCAGTGCCAATACCGTCAAATTATTTCTTCCCTATTTGAAACCTGATCTAAAGATTGCGTCGATTGGAAGCCAGACTAGTAAGCTATTAAAAGAACATGATATTGATGTCACTTTTGAGTCTAGTAGCCAGTATGGAGTTGATTTTATCAAGGAGTGGGCAAGTCGATACGGGTATCATCAAGCTATTTTGTTCCCACACAGTGATCTTGCTAATCCAACCTATCCAAAAATGTTACAAGAATTGGGGCATGATGTTTATGCTTGGCCCCTCTATCAAACTGTTGCCAATCAAGAGGGAATCGCTAAAATAAGAGAGCTTCTATCCTTAAAAGAACCATGTGTATGGACCTTTGCTAGTCCATCAGCCTGGGATGTTTTTTATCAAGAAGGGCTTTCTTTGCCAAAACATCACCAAATTGGTGTTATTGGAGAGACTACAGCAAAAGCTGTTTTAGATTGTGGTGTTTCCGTAAACTATATTCCTTCAAGTCCATCAATGGTGAAATTGGTTGAGCTGATCATAAAGGAGATTAAAGAACATGAATTTTAAAAGACATCGTAGACTAAGAAAAAATCCTCTCATGAGAGATTTGGTAAGAGAAACGACTCTCAGTGTCAATGACTTTATTCAACCACTCTTTGTAAAGGAGAATCTAGAGCAAAAAGAAGAAGTGGCCTCCATGCCAGGAGTCTATCAATTTGCCTTAGCAGATCTTCTAGAAGAAGTCGAATCCTGTGTACAACTCGGGATCAAATCCTTTATTATATTTGGGATTCCAGCTGTAAAGGATGAAGTTGGTTCAGAGGCCTCTAACCCAGATGGGATTGTTCAAAAAGCTCTTCGCTTGATTAAGCAACACTATCCAGATTTAATTCTCATAGCAGATACCTGTCTATGCGAATTTACAAGTCACGGACATTGTGGCATTCTAGATGGTGAAACGGTTGTAAACGATCTTTCTTTGGAACGCTTAGTCCAAGTAGCGATTAGTCAAGCTGAAGCGGGAGCAGATATCATTGCACCGTCTAATGCCATGGATGGATATGTTGCAGCGATTCGAGAAGGCTTAGACAAGTCTGGCTTTGACATGGTACCGATTATGTCTTATTCGGTTAAATTTGCTTCTAGTTTTTATGGACCATTTCGTGATGCTGGTGAGAGTGCTCCGGCATTTGGTGATAGAAAAACCTATCAGATGGATCCAGCAAACCGTTTAGAAGCTCTGCGGGAGGCTCAAAGTGATGAAGAAGAAGGAGCAGATTTCCTAATGGTAAAACCAGCTCTTGCCTTCTTAGATGTCTTAAGAGATTTACGAAATCAAAGCAATCTTCCACTTGTGGCATACAATGTCAGTGGGGAATACAGTATGGTGAAGGCTGCTGCTGCCCAAGGTTGGATTGATGAGAGAGCAGTGGTCCTGGAAAGTCTCATCGGAATGAAGCGAGCAGGAGCGGATTTAATCATATCTTATTTTGCCAAGGATGTAGCAGGATATTTGAAAGGCTAGGTTGAAAAATGAAACGAACACAATCAAATGATTACTTCAAGGAAGCAGAATCCATTTTCCCAGGTGGTGTCAATAGCCCTGTACGAGCTTTTAAGGCAGTCGGTGGCAATCCTCTCTTTATAGACCATGCTCAAGGATCTTATCTCTATGATGTAGATGGGAATCAATTTGTGGATTACGTGCTCTCTTGGGGACCAATGATTTTAGGACATGCTCCAAAAGATGTTCTTGAAAAAGTACAAGATGCCCTATGGGAAGGAACCAGTTATGGTGCACCGAGTCCACGTGAAATCAAACTAGGCAAGCTTATTAAAGAACGTCTCCCTTTTGTAGAGAGAATTCGAATGGTCAATTCTGGTACAGAGGCAACCATGAGTGCCATCCGTTTAGCGCGTGGGATTACCAAAAGACCAAAGGTAGTGAAATTTATTGGTTGCTACCATGGTCATAGTGATTCTTTCTTGGTTCAAGCTGGCTCTGGTGTAGCAAGCTTTGGAATTGCAGATTCAGCGGGTGTCATACCTGAGGTGGCGCGTGAGACGATTGCCCTTCCTTATAACGATTTAGATGCATTGCGAACTTGTTTTGAAGAGCATGGTCATGAAATCGCTTGTGTCATTGTAGAAGCTATTGCAGGAAACATGGGCTTGATTCCAGGACATAAAGAATTCATTGAAGAGATTCGCCGTCTAACAACAGAAGCTGGCTCTCTCTTCATTATTGATGAAGTCATGACTGGTTTTCGTGCACATTATCAAGGGGCAGTAGGCTTGTATAAAGTTGACCCTGATTTGATATGTTTGGGGAAAGTCATCGGAGGTGGTTTCCCAGTGGCTGCTTTTGGTGGTAAGGCTCAATACATGAATCAAATCGCTCCTTTAGGAGATATTTATCAAGCTGGAACCTTATCAGGGAATCCGATCGCCATGGCAGCTGGTTATGAAAACTTACGCCTATTGACCAAGGAAGTCTTTGATCACACGGTCGAAAAGACTGCTTATCTCTGTCAGGGCATCCGCAATTTAGCCGAAAAACATGGGGTAGCTCTTCAAGTGGTTTCTGTTGGAACCATGTTTGGATTTTTCTTCTCAGAAAAACCAGTATTGAATTTTGAGGATTCTAAACAAGCGGACCATCAACTTTTTGCCAAGGCACATGGGCTACTTTTGCAAGAAGGGGTTTATATTGCTCCATCTCAATATGAAAGCAACTTCTTATCAAGTGCTCATTCTTATGAGGATCTAGACCGCACCTTAGCTGCTTTTGATAAAGCCTTTAGCCAGTTATAATGAGAGGAAAAATATGGGGAAGATTGTTTTAGTCACAGGTGGTGCTCGTAGTGGTAAATCCTCCTTTGCTGAATCAAAACTCATCCAGAAGGAAGGGGTTTGTTACATCGCAACAGGTCTCATTATGAAAGAAGATCCAGAGTGGCAGGAACGGGTCAAGCTCCATCAACAAAGACGTCCACAAAGCTGGGATACGCTTGAACAATACCGGGACTTAGCTAAATGGATTGAACAAGACCATCATAGCGATTACTTATTAGACTGTGCCACTATGTTAACCACCAATCGACTGTTTGATCTGGTCAATGACTGGTACCCAGAGAAAGGTTTCTTATCAGACGAGCAGTTTTTAAGCAAGGCAGAACAAGCACGTATTTTGGATGCCCTCGTATCCGAGTGGGCTTTGCTGTTAGCTGCTATGAAGAAGCGCCAAGCTACTTTTTGGATTGTCACTAATGAAGTGGGGCTTGGCATCGTTCCGGACACTCGTCTTGGACGATACTTTAGAGATCTTCAAGGTCGGGTCAATCAATTAATTGCAAAGGAGGCAAGTGAAGTCTACTTAGTTATTTGTGGGCTAGCACAGCAGTTAAAATGATTTCAGCACTCATTATCTATACACAATTTTTTAGTCGGATTGTGATTCCCAAAGCGGTTGATCTCTCCTATGTTCGAAAAGGAGTTCCAATTTTAACGCTTTTTGGTCTCCTAGTAGGTCTCATTTCCTCCTTATTTTTTGTTTTAACTTCTTTGGTGCTTCCTGACACCATTGCCTGGATTTTAACCTTGTTCTTTGATGTGCTTCTCACCGGAGGCTTTCATTTGGACGGCCTTGCTGATACAGCAGACGGATTGTTCTCTTCACGTTCTAAGGACCGAATGTTGGAAATTATGAAAGACAGCCGTATTGGAAGCAATGGTGTCTTGGCTTTGATTTTCTATTACGGCCTTATGATCGCGATGGGACCTTATCTTCCTCAACCTAAGTGGCTTATTGTAGCTTCTTTATCGATGATTGGGAAGGTTGGTTTAACCATGCAGCTTTACAAGATGCGCTATGCACGTGAATCAGGTGGCTCTGGAAATTTCTTTTCTGGTACAAAAACTAGTTCGATCCTTTTAGCTCAGATTGTCCCACTGGCTGTCCTTATTGGAGGTTTTTGGTTAAAAGGGCTCCTTGCTTATAGTTTGGTCATTCTAGGGACTCTTGCCTTTCGCTGGTTCGTTTACCAAAAGATTGACGGGGAGACAGGAGATACCTTAGGAGCATCAGTAGAAGTAGCACAGATATTATTTTTGTTAGGAATGATCATATGACAGTAAAAAAGTGGTACCTGATTCGTCATGGGGAAACAGACTTTAATAAAAAACGTTTTTTCTACGGAAAAGCGGATGTTTCTATCAATGAAACAGGAAAAGAGCAAGCAAGTAATATTCATCAGTTGCTGAAAGGAAGAGACATTTCTCGGATCTATACCAGTCAGCTCAAAAGAACTCAAGAAACAGCTACCATCATTTTTCCAGATCAGATCCCCAAAGCATATAAAGCATTGAATGAAAGAGATTTCGGACTATGGGAGGGAAGAACGGCCAATGAAATTCAAGCTGCCTTTCCCTTAGTTTGGGAAGAATGGTTGGAAAGTCCCTTTGACGTAACTCCATCTAAGGCAGAACCCTTTCAAAAATTTAAAGATCGGGTCCAATCCATTGTCGAAGAGATTCGTGAAACAGATGATGATGAAATTGCGATAGTTGGGCATCTAGGTGTTTTGCGCTTGATTTATCAATTTTTAGTAGATCCGGAAGCTGACTTTTGGTCGATTGATATCCCTCAAGGTACTGTTTTACTCCTAGAAGACAAGGATCCTTGGGAAGAAATGTTACTTACAGAAGGTGGCGAGAAGGATCATGCAAGCGAAAGCTGATGAAGATGGAAACTGGGTCAAGAAGGTAAGAGAAATTTTCTTTTGTTCTTACTTTCTTGAAGAAAAAATAAATTAATAGAATGAGGATACAAATGAAAAAATGGAAATTTATGATCGGAGTGACTCTCATGAGTCTATCCCTTTTAGGTTGTGCAAAAACTAATCAACCATCATCACCAGAAGTAACTAAGAATGCTCAAACGGTGACGATTGGTTATACCCAGTTTCCAATCAATATCGATCCGGCAGACGAGTATAATGGTTGGTTCACCATTCGTTATGGGGTGGGAGAAACTTTATTTAAAATGAATGATCAATTAGAACCAGAACCATGGCTAGCTGAAAAAATGGAACAAACCTCACAATTGGAGTGGAAAATTACCCTTCGCAATGATGTTACTTTCCAAAATGGAGAAAAAATGACGGGTGCGAAGGTTGAATCCTCTTTGAAACGATTGATTGAAAAGAGTAAGCGTGCAGCTGCTGATCTTGGAATAGAGAGTATCCATTCTGAAGGTCAAACCGTAACTATCAAAACAAAATCAGAACAGCCTATTATGAAAAATCTATTGGCTGAACCATACTCAGTCATTGTAGATGTGGATGGAAAATCTGCATCAGATAAAGCTCCAGTAGGAACAGGACCATTTTTAATCAAGACCTATACGCCAGAAACAGGCGCTACATTAGAGGCCTATTCAAATTATTGGGGTGGTAAAGCCAAGGTTGCACAGGTCAAGATTAAATATTTCTCTGATCCAACAGCGATTTCTGCTGCCCTACAATCCAAAGAAGTTGATGCTGTTTATGGGCTCCCATATGCTAATTTAGCAAGCTTTAAAAAAGACAACCATTATAAAATATCTGAAAAAGAAGGTGGCCGTTACTTAAGCTATGTCTACAACTTTGAAGATCCTTATATAGCTGATGATCAGTTCCGTCAAGCTTTGGATACTTTGGTCGACAAGAAAACTTATACAGAATCCCTCTTTAAAGGAGCTGCTGTTCCAGCCACAGGGCCTTTCCCTTCTAGCTCTGATTTTGCTTTGGATAAAAGTGTTCATGAGTTCAATGTAGAAAAAGCGAAGAAACTGTTAGATGAGGCTGGCTACAAGGATACCGATGGAGATGGCTACCGTGAAAAAGATGGAAAGAAAGTCACGATTGAATTGCTCTCCTTTACTCGTTTACCAGAAATGCCGTTAGCCATTGAAGCTTCTCAACAACAATTAAAAGAGGTTGGAATTGAAGCGAAGATTCGTAAGGTGGAAGTGAGTGCAGTCGCAACGGAGAAAGATTATGCCTTCACACCTTATGCTGTAGTAGCTGCTCCGATTGGCGATCCATATGCTTACTTTAACTCAGCTGTCAAAACTGGGGGAGTAGGAAATATCGGTCATTATAGCAATGCGGAAGCTGATCAGAAGATCGAAGCCCTAGCAACTGAGACCGATCAGAAAAAACGGATCCAATTAAGCAAGGACATTCAAGCCCTTGTGGATAAGGATTATGGTTATACAATCATTGGATTTTATAAAGTTGCCATCGTCATGGACAAATCCATCTCTCATTTGGAATCCCATCCAACAGATTATTACCATGTAACAAATAAACTCTCGAAGGAGTAAAGCTATGTTGCAACTGACGAATGTCACGGTTTCTTCCCCGTCCAAGATTATTTTAGATCAACTTTCTCTAACCGTTTCGGCAGGTGAAGCAGTCGGAATCGTCGGAGAAAGTGGCAGTGGCAAAACAACGATTTTAAAACTGCTTTTGGGTCTTCCCTTGAATGACTTAGTCATTACCCAAGGCAGTATTTCTTATAGGGATCAGGCCATCAGCCCACAAAAGAAGCGGGTTTCTTATCCCTTTGTAGGGACAGAATTGGCCTGGGTGACGCAGCAGTCCAGTCTAGGTTTTAACAACAACCGTAAAATCAAAGACCATTACGAGGATCTCGTCAAGAGTCATCGCTCTCAAGTAGAAAAGATGAGATCTTTAGAGGAATGCCTCCAGATGGTTGGCTTAGATCCAGCACAGGTACCATCAAAGTATCCTTTTGAACTCAGTGGAGGTATGATGCAACGAGTGGCCATTGCTTTGGCCTTAGCCACTCATCCTAAATTGCTCTTGGCAGATGAGCCGACCAGTGCCCTGGATGTTCTCTCCAAGGAATCGTTTATTCAAACCTTGATTCAATTGCTAAGGACCGAAGAATCCAGCCTCTTATTTGTCACTCATGATATGAGTGTCGCTAAAAAGTTGGCAGATAGGATCTTGGTTATGAAGGAGGGGAGGATTGTGGAAGAAGGAAGACGCGACCAAATTTTCCAAAATCCGCAACATCCCTACACCCAGAAATTACTAAGGGCTATTCCCAAACTAAAATTGTAGCAGGAGTCACCAAATGACCTATTTACTCGAATGTAAAGATCTCACTCATCATTATCAAGATCCACTTCATCATCAGGCTGGTGTTTTTGATGTGTCCTTTACTCTAAATAAGGGTCATCGGCTTGGTTTGGTCGGAGAATCTGGTTCGGGTAAAAGTACCATTGCCAAAATTCTGAGTCGACTCCTGGATGTGCAAGAGGGAAGGATTCAGTTTCTGGGGCAATCGCTGACAAGTTTTACTGACCTTGAGCTTTACAAAAAGGTCCAGTACATCTCTCAACAGCCTCAAGAAGCCTTTCATCCCAAAAGGACCTTACAAGCAAGTTTAGAAGAGGTTTGCCAGAATTTTAAGATTTGTAAGACTAAGAAGGAGATGGAAGAGAAGATTCACCAACTCCTGGAAAGGGTTGGCTTGGATCCTGTCCTGGCCCAGCAATTTCCCCACCAATTAAGTGGTGGAGAATGTCAACGGATGGCCATTGCCAGGGCTCTCTTGGTCCAACCTGACTTATTAATTTGTGATGAGATCACCAGTGCCTTAGACGTGACCGTCCAAGAGGGAGTGATGGAACTCTTAGAAGAGATTCAGAATAGCTCCCAAACATCTTTTCTCTTTATTTCACACGATATTGCGCTGGTCAGCCAATTTTGTGATGAAATCATGGTACTAAAAGATGGAAAAATTCAAGAGAATGGGGTGATGTCAGACGTTTTGCGAAATCCTCAGTCGGACTACACCAAACTGTTGATGAAACCTTATCAGGAAGAAGGAAGGGAGCCATGACAAGATATTTCATCAAATTACTATTTCAAATGGTTTTGATCCTGCTCTGTGTTAGTTTTCTTTCTTTCTTGTTAGTGTATCTGGCTAAAGGGGACCCTGCAGAAAGTATCTTAAATGCGCAAGGAATTCCTTATACCAAAGAACTACTAGAGATAAAACGAGCTGAGATGGGCTTAAACGATAGTTTTATTTTGCAATATCTGAGATGGTTAGGAAACATCCTCCAGGGAAATTTTGGGATCAGCTATCGTACAGGAGCCCCAGTTTGGGATCAATTGGTCTTTTACTTTCCAAATACGATCTATCTAGGGATCCACATCTTGCTGGCAACCCTTGCCATATCCCTTCCTCTCTCGATTTATGCAGCCTATCATATCGGTAGTCGACTGGATCGATTGATAATGACGGTCTGCGCATTTTTAAATGCCATTCCTAGTTTTGTCATTGGAATTCTCTTGATGCTTGTCTTTTCAGTCAAGCTTGGCTGGTTTCCTATTCAGTCAACCGCAAATGAATGGGGCTTAATTTTACCGATTTCTACCATGGCGCTGACCATGTCTACACGCTATATTCCTCAATTGAGAACGGCTATCATTGATGAGCTGCAGTCGCCAGCAGTAGAAGGCGCAAGAGGACGTGGCATACCGGAAGGTCGCATTCTTTTTAAGGATGTCTTGTATAATACCCTTCCCTTTTTGTTGACATTGGTGAGTTTGTCACTGGGTTCTCTGTTAGGAGGTGTTGCCATTATAGAGTATTTATTCTCTTGGCCAGGCATCGGAAAAATGCTGATTGCAGTTGTGGTCAATCGGGATTATCCTCTGGTCCAAGGAGCTGTTCTGGTGATTACACTTGGGGTATTGCTTGTTAATTTCACCACCCAAGCCTTGATCACCTGGTTAAATCCTAAGGCCCGTCTATCGCAACCAACCCACTTCCTTCTTTTTAAGAAAGAGGCTAGTCCTAAAGGAAATGGAGGCTAAGCGATGAAAAAAGTTAGTAACCGCAACCTCTATCTCTTGGCTGGATGCCTTCTCTTGGTCCTCTTGATTTCTTGTCTGTCTCCCTTCTTTTTAGGAGACAGCATTACCAAGGTCCATTTAGGAAATGCCCTCCAAGCACCCAATAGTCAAGAATGGTTTGGTACAGATGCCGTGGGCCGCTCTGTATTTGCTCGAACCCTAAGTGGTGGGGTACAAACCATTGTGCCTGCAGTTGGGATCCTTCTCTTTGTCACCCTAGTTGGTTCTTTTATTGGAGTGACCAGTGCCTTGATCGGTGGGAAGTTGGATCGCGCTATTTTCTTGTTTATTACGGCTTTTCAGTCCTTTCCATCTATCGTCTTAGTGATTGCTATTGTGAGCCTGTTAGGAGTAGGTTTGCAACAAACGGTCATAGCGATTGGCTTAACGGCTTGGACCAAATATGCCTACATCACTCGGTCGCTGACCCTGCGTTTAAAACATGAATTCTATGTTCAATCAGCAAAAATGTACGGAAATAACTTTTGGAACACCATCAAAAATTACTATGTTCCTAGTTTATTTCCGCAAATTGTCACTACCATGACTTTTAATGTTTCGACGATCATCATGGAGATTGCTGGCCTTAGTTTTGTTGGACTAGGCGCGCAAGCACCGTCTCCAGAATGGGGAGCCATGATGAATGATGGTCGCACCTATATCCAGGAGGCTCCCTGGATCGTCGCTTTTCCTTGCATCTTCTTAATCGGGGTCATTTTATTGATTACAAAATTTGGAGATGCCTTACAAACTAGTGTTAATAAAAATAATCAATCATGAGGTTTTTATAATGAAGAAATTTTGGAAATTAGCTGTTACGAGTTTAGCAGTTTTGTGTTTAGCTGCCTGCCAGCAGAATGGCAAGTCTGCAGACAGCAGCGCTGAAAAAGATAAAATCACCCTTGCCTGGGGCGAAGACTTTGGAGATGTCAATCCACACGTATACAACCCGGATCAATTTATTATTCAAGATTTGGTGTATGAAGGTCTTGTCCGTTATGGAGACAATGGGAAAATTGAGCCTGCCTTAGCTGAGAGCTGGAAAGTTAGTGAAGATGGGAAAACCTATACTTTCAACTTGAGAAAAGCCAAATTCTCAGATGGCTCTGATTTCAACGCAGCCAATGTGAAGCGGAATTTCGATACGATCTTCTCAAAAGAAAACAAAGGAAACCATGAATGGTTTAACTTTACCAATGTTTTGGATAGTTACAAAGTTGTTGATGATCATACCTTTGAAATTACCCTTAAAGAACCATACAGTGCCACACTTTACGATCTTTCTATGATTCGTCCAATTCGTTTCTTAGCAGATGCCAGCTTCCCGGATGGTGATGATACAACTAAGAATAAAATCAAATCCCCTATTGGTACTGGTCAATGGGTGGTCAAAGATAAAAAATCTAACGAATACATCACTTTTGCACGGAATGAAAACTACTGGGGTGAAAAACCAAAACTGAAAGAAGTGACCATCAAGATTATTCCAGATGCCCAAACACGTGCTTTAGAATTTGAATCTGGAAAAGTAGATTTGCTGTATGGAAATGGTGTGATTGGTTTAAATACCTTCGCTCAATACAAGAAAGATAAGAAATATACAACGGATGTTTCGCAACCAATGTCTACTCGCTTGTTGCTCTTGAATGCCAAACAAGAAGTCTTCCAAGATAAGAATGTTCGTAAAGCTATTAACCATGCCATTAACAAAAAAGAAATTGCAGAGAAATTGTTCATGGGGGCAGAAACTCCTGCCGATACCATCTTCTCTAAATCAACTCCACACTCAGATGCTGGCTTAAAACCATATACATTTGACGAAAAAGAAGCAGAAAAAATGTTGGATGCTGCTGGTTGGAAGAAGGGATCTGATGGAATCCGTGCCAAAGATGGCAAGAAGATGGAATTGAATTTCCCTTACATTTCTACAAAAGCAACTGATAAAGATCTTGCAGAGTATTTCCAAGGCGAATTGAAGAAAATTGGTGTCGAAGTGAAATTGACGGCCATGGAAGAAGACGATTATTGGGCAAATGCGAAAACAGGGAACTTTGATATGATGCTCACTTTCTCTTGGGGAGCTCCATGGGACCCTCACGCATGGATGACAGCATTGACAGCTGAGTCTGCACATGGTCACCCAGAAAATGTTTCTCTTGAATCCCTTCCAATTAAGAAAGAATTGGATGAAACCATCAAACAAACCTTGACAGAAGCTGACGAAGATAAAGTAGATGCTGGCTATAAGAAAGCTTTGACCTTGCTCCATGAAGAAGCAGTTTATATCCCATTGACTTATCAGTCAGTGATCTCTATTTATCGTACAGGTGAGTTGAAAAATGTTCGTTTTGCTCCAGAAGAAAATGCCCTTCCAGTTCGCTATATCGAAAAAGTGAACAAATAAGGACAAGGTCTTGAATGAAGTAGACAATGTGGCCTCCATCAAAGTGACAATCCTTTTATTTTGATATGGAACTCCGCTTTAGAGGATCAATGTTGATCTTTTAAAGCGGATTACATTGTTTTAGGATCTACGTTTTATATGATATGAAAGCTGTTTTAAAAAAAATTATTAGTTTTATAAGTGGTTTACTAGTTATCTCTATTATTACCTTTATCCTCACAAAATTTACGTCGCAGGATCCAGCAGAGAATTATCTGCGAATTCGGCATTTGCCAATCACTCCAGCAGCTCTTGAAAATGCAAGAAGCTATTTGGGCTTGGACAAATCCTGGATTGAACAATATCTATCTTGGTTCGTAAAAGTTCTTCACCTGGACTTTGGAACCTCTTATTTACTGAAGGAATCCGTTGTCAGTTTAATTGCTGGTCGTTTCCTATCCACTTTTTATTTAGGAGTGACTTCCTTTATTCTGATTATTGTCGTTTCTATTCCCATTGGGGTTATCAGTGGCTTGAAGACCAATTCCTTCTTTGACAAATGCGTGCGCTTCCTTGGCTTTACCTCGGTATCCATGCCTGCCTTTTGGTTGGGATACATGTTGATTTTTATTTTTTCTGTGAAATTAGGCTTATTGCCTGTATCTGGTAAAAATGAACCTCTCAGCATCGTCTTACCAAGTATCACCTTAAGCTTTTCGCTGATTGGCCAATATATTGCCTTGGTGAGAAAGGCTGTATCGACCCAGTTGGAGAGTCCACATGTTGAAAATGCGCGCATGAGAGGGGTTAAACTACGCTATCTTTTACCCAATCATATTCTTCGAAATGCTTTGCCATCCATTGCGACTGGTTTAAGTCTAACCTTTGTCTATTTGATGACGGGTTCCTTGATTGTTGAAGAAGTCTTCTCCTGGAATGGATTAGGCAGTTTGTTTGTAGAGGCGATTCGATCGATCGATACTCCCTTAATTCAGGGATGTATGATGTTATTTGGCTTGCTATTCTTATTGAATAATGGCATGACACAAGCTGTCAACCACTGGATTGACCCACGAGTAAGGAAGAGAGGTAATGAATCATGAAAAAAAGTGTGATGTTTTCTATTTTCATATTAGGTCTCTTGGTTTTCCTTGCTTTGTTTGCCTCCTTTATAGCGCCTTATGATCCGCAATATGTAGATGTTTCTAATAAGCTCTTAAGTCCAAGTCCCCAACATCTTTTAGGGACAGACCAATTGGGAAGAGATGTTTTTTCGAGACTCTTATATGGTGCACGCTATTCCTTATTCTTAGCCGTCGCAATTAGTGTCTTAGAAGTAGTGACCGGCTTTATCGTAGGTTTGGTTGTAGGTTGGTATCAAGGAAAAATGGAAGGTGCCTTTCTTTGGCTGACCAATGTCTTGATGGCCTTTCCGAGTTTTCTTCTTTCACTTGCTACTGTTGGAATCTTGGGACAAGGGATGAGCAATATGATCATTGCCATTGTCATTATCGAATGGATCTACTATGCAAGGATTGTGACAAATCTGGTCATTTCTACCAAACAAGAGCCCTATGTGATTAGTTCCCAGATCATGGGAATGGGGTCATTTCATATCCTCAAAAACCATATTTTGCCCTTTATCTACAAGCCCGTACTGGTGATTCTTCTCATGAACATCGGGAATATCATTCTGATGATTTCTGGTTTTTCTTTCTTAGGAATTGGAGTCCAACCCAATGTTTCGGAGTGGGGCTTAATGTTGCATGATGCGCGGGCTTACTTCCGAGTGGCGCCTTGGATGATGATCGCACCAGGCTTAGCTATCTTTTTAACCGTCATTTCCTTTAACCTATTTGGTGAATATATCGAAGAGAAAGGAGAGAAGAATGGAATCATTCATCATTAAAGATCTTTCTCTTGTCGATCAGGAGGAGTCTCGTCTGGATCGGGTTTCTTTCACCCATCCCTTAGGCCAATCCCTGCTAGTGGTGGGAGAAAGTGGATCTGGAAAAACGCTCTTAACTAAGGCTTTAATAGGAATTATCCCTCGGAACATGAAACAGACTGGATCGATTCATTATGGGGATCTCCATCTAGATTCTTTTTCAGACAAAGACTGGAACGCCTTTAGAGGGCAAAAGATCGCCTATTTGGTTCAAAATCCCATGTCCATGTTTAATCCCTTTCAAACGATTTGGACGCATTTCTATGAGACCATAAAAAGTCACTCAACTCTTTCCAAAAGTGAATGCCGCAAGAAAGCTCTTGACGTTCTAGAAAAGGTTCGGATCGCAAATCCAGAATCGGTTCTCCAGCAATACTCCTTCGAACTAAGTGGAGGCATGCTCCAACGGATTATGTTAGGCATGATCTTATGTCTAGATCCAGAAACGATTATACTAGACGAACCAACCTCAGCAGTCGATCGGGTGAATCGTGAGATGATCCTAAGCTTGATCAAAGACTTACTGGATCAGCACAAGACGGTTATTACCGTTACCCATGACTATTATTTAGCGAGGGAACTCGGGGGCAATATGTTGGTCTTGGAGAAGGGCAAAGTCGTTGAATTTGGAAAAACTGAGGATCTTTTGACAGCTCCAAAAGAAAGCTATACCAAGGAATTATTCTTAGAACAAGATTTGAAGCAGGTGATCAGAAATAATGCTGGAATGTAAAGATATTACGGTCAACTATCAAGGAAAAACTGTATTAGACCATTGCAATCTATCCATCAAAAAAGGCGAAATTGTTGGAATTATGGGAGAAAGTGGGAGTGGCAAGTCTACGCTGGCAAGAGTCATCTTAGGAATTGAACAGCCAAGTCAAGGACAGGTTCTCTTAGATGGCAAAACCTATTCCATCAAAGAGGACGGTGTTCGCATCTTGGTCGTTTTCCAAGATTCTTTTCACGCAGTCAATCCACGATTTACTGTGAGAGAAATCTTGCTAGAAGCTCTTCCCAAAGATTTTCCGATGGAGCAGGTCGACACTGTTTTAAAAGAGGTAGGTCGTCTACCATCAGAAGTACTAGAAAAAAGAGCAAGAGAATTAAGTGGTGGCCAGTTGCAAAGAGTTTGCATTGCCAGAACCTTGCTCCTAAACCCAGATGTCATTATTTTTGATGAATCTCTCAGTGGTTTGGATCCCAAAACCCAGGTACAGATTTTACAATTGCTTTATAAGATTCATGGTAAGTATCAGAATACCTTTATCTTCATCGCTCACGATGAGCAATTGTGCCGGGCCATTTGTGATCGCATCCTGATCTTAGAAAATGGCCAATTTACCCGTGAAATTCAGGATCTAGCGGAAGCTACCTGATGTTCCGGAACAAGAAGCAATAAAAAGGAGAAAAGTGTGAAACAAACATTTGAAACACGTAAATTATATTTTGGATTTCCTGTATTTTTCTTAGGATACAAGGATGATGCGCATGGATATAATATTTCGACCTCTAGTTCAGCCTATACTCTCGGTAGTATGATGGTAGTCGCTATGAGAACCAAAGGAAATGCCGTCACAGAAATTAAAAAACACGGATCGTTCACCGTGAATATCCCTACAGAGGAGCTCTTAACAGAGGTTGAAATTGCTGGTTTCAATAGTCGCAAGGACAAGTTTGCTCTTACAGGTCTAGACTATACAATTGGGGAAACAGTAGACGCTCCAATGGTAACGGCTTGTCCAGTTTCCATTGAATGCCAAGTTGTTGAATTTGTCGAATGTGGAGCATTGACCAATATTATCGCTCGTGTAACCCGTCGTGAAGTAGAAGAAGACTTGATTGACGAAGATGGTACCTTCAAGAGCGATACTTTCTCACCGATCAGCTATATTGGAGATGGAGCTGGCCGTTATTATAGAAACTATAAAGACGGTGGCGTTCAAATGGGAAGCATCATCAAGAAATCAGAGAAAATGAAGAAAGTGATAGTTAGTTAATAATGACTATATCAAGTAATAATTCTGATTGCAATTGGAACATAAAACAGCACACTGGATAAATCCAGGGTGCTGTTTTAATGAGAATTGTTTCTTTCCATTTTTTAAAACAAGCTATTAGAAATGGAAAACGCGATAAAGAAAATAATGATCGCAATAATATATTGAACTGGCTTAGGTAAGTTATTCAATTTATCCATAAATTCTTTCATTGTTTGATCTCCTTATTGTTTGATTCTCTTATGATAAGTGTAGCATGAAATAACCCTCAAAAAAATAGGCGAAATAAGTGTTTTGTCATGATAATAAGCACAGTTATTCACCAGTTATCTTATTCAATTTAATGATGCTCATGAAGTTGGTAAGAACGCTGGTAAAGATGACGAATGGGGTATGCAAACTTTCGCTAAAGATATTACTCTCAAACGTTTGTCAGAACCCGAAGATGTCGCTGCAGCGGTTAGCTTCCTTGCTGGTCCTGATTCAAACTACATTACAGGACAAACCATCATCGTGGATGGTGGTATGCAATTCCATTAACATTCAAATAGGGGTTGGGATTTTTCCCACCTCTTTTTTTATGTGCACCTTATTCCTCTCGTTCGCTTTTTTTGAAAAATTAGGGTAGAATAGAAGTCATATTTTAAAAAAAGAATAGATCAATAGTGATAGAGATGAATTCTCTTCTATCCATCACAACGAAAAGAGGTGACCATATGTGGAAATGGATCAAACGACTCATCGGACTGACCTTCCTCCTAGTTATTGTCTTAGCAGTTTTCTTGATACCAGCAAAGGTTTCGACTCAAGAACAATTTAAAAATGTGACAGTGAATACTTCACTGGTAGATCTGGCTCAAGAAGGCCTCTCTACTGCAGACGTGACTGCTTCTGGCCTACAAACAGAGCTTCAACTGAATTCTCCTCAATTGCGCCAAGTTATTAAAGGAATGCTTGGAGAAGTTTCAGATGAAACTCTCCTCAATACAGCAGTTGCTATGAATGGAGACTATATCAATGTTCAGGTTCCGATTGAACTGGGACCGGTGGAAACCATGGTGAGCATGGACTTTTCAGCTAGTGTGACGGATCAACAATTGACCTTGAACCTAGAACGGGCCCGTCTTGGACATCTGCCGATTCCACGTAGTTTGGTTGCTTCAAAGATTGCTGAAAAAGTTAACCAAGAGGGTACAGGAGCTACTATGACAGAGAATCACATTCAAGTGACCTTGCCGACAAGTGGCTACCAAATCCATTCTGCGAAGGTCGAAAAAGGGAACATGGTATTACAAATTATCGTTCCAATTTCCTATTAAGCATCAACCATTGGTTTCTGATGATGCCGATGGTTTTTCTAATTGACAAAGCATTGAAAAAAGAGTAAGGTAGAACAAGAAAACGATTTCAAATACAGGGAGATTTAGGATGCCATTATATGAATTTTGTGCAGAGAACATAACACTGTTAGAGAAGGCTTTTCAAGCAGGAGCGCGTCGTGTAGAATTATGTGATAACTTAGCAGTTGGAGGTACGACTCCAAGCTATGGTGTGATCAAAGAGGCTGTGAAGCTTGCTAAAGATTATCAGGCCAAGGTCATCGTTATGATTCGTCCACGAGGTGGAGATTTTGTATACTCTGAGCAAGAGCTAGACATTATGTTAGAAGATTGGAAAGTTGCCCGTGACCTGGGTGTTGATGGCTTGGCTGTTGGGGTTTTGACTGCTGACAACCAGCTGGATAAAGATGCCATGCTTCGTTTCATCCAAGCCAGCCAAGGATTTGAATTGACCATGCATATGGCATTTGACCAGATTCCTTTAGAAGATCAAGCTCCGAGTATCGAGTGGATGAAGGAAGTGGGCGTGACGCGACTATTAACGAGAGCTGGAAGTCCAGAAACAGACTTAAAACTTCGTTTAGAGCGCTACAAAGAGTATGCACAGTTAGCTGATGGCCAGTTAGAAATCTTGGCAGGTGGTGGTATCTCTTTGGAGAATCGACAGCTTTTCCTTGACCTTCCAGGGGTGGATCAGGTCCATGGAACTCGTGTTGTCTTTTAAATGCATATGAGTTGAGGAAGAAATCTCAGCTCTTTTTTCTTGATTTTTGGTATACTGGAGGGAAAGGAGTAGAGCGTGTTTTTACCAGATTATTTTGAGAAATACAGTATAGACAAAGAAAAAGCCCTAGCTTATGGGTTTTCAAAGCAGGGAGAGAAGTTTCACTATGATCAACTGGTCCTGGATGGAGACTTCAAACTTTATGTGACTGTCCAAGGTAAGCAAGTGCATTTTTGGCTAGTGGATCAGGAGACAGGCGACGACTATGTGCAGCTTCATATGGACCAGATGGTTGGTCAATATGTTGGCCAAGTCAGAGAAGCTTGCCAGCAGGCCTTAGAAGACATCAGAAGCTCCTGTTTTGCTGTCAAAGATTTTTTGTATCCTCAGACCAAGCGCTTGGTGGATTGGATCAGCCAGCAATATGACCGTCCCATCGAATACCTCTGGGACCGTTCTCCGGACTCGGGTGTCTTCCGTCATCAAAAGGATCTCAAATGGTTTGGCGTCTTGATGAAGATAGACTGGTCCAAGCTAGATGCGAGGCAGGAAGGAAAGATTGAGGTCTTAAATATTAAACAAGATCATGTTAGCCAACTCTTAGAAGAACCCCATTTCTATCCGGCTTATCATATGAATAAGAAGTACTGGATCAGCATTCCTTTGGATGGTCGAGTAGAAGATGATCTTCTCTTTGGGCTTGTGGCTAAGAGCTGGGCCCTGACTAAGAAGTAAGGTTAATCCCAAATCATGAGGAAAAGCGATTGAAACATAAAAAAGAGGCTGGGACAAAAGTCCTAGCCTTTCAATTGTCTTTGGATTATCGAGCAAGACGCAGTGGTTGAGTGGGCTC
The DNA here is from genome assembly GCF_000186465.1 of Streptococcus australis ATCC 700641. Classification (GTDB taxonomy): domain Bacteria; phylum Bacillota; class Bacilli; order Lactobacillales; family Streptococcaceae; genus Streptococcus; species Streptococcus australis. The sequence continues at coordinate 1,427,462 of NZ_GL636091.1, forward strand.
TACTACGCTGATTTCATCAGCTTTTACAGCCCTGCTCAACTGTGCGGAGGTGGGACGACGAAATCGAATTCTAACGAATTACCGATTTCTGTCCCACTCTCTTTTTATAGTGGAGAAATTCCCAGCCCTATTATTCTTTGGTCAATGAGAAGTGGAAATCTTTGTAATTATTATAGTCAAAATCTGTATTAATATCTGTAGTAAAGGCTATCGGAGTATAGTGTCCTTCCTCTAGGATAAATCCTGGTCTGAAACGGAAATTTGCAACTCCTAAACCGGTAATACCTGGAAGAAGTGCATCTGCCCCGTCAAGTCCTTCAGAGTCCCAATAATAGACATTTCCAGATGCTTGAATAGCTCTTGCAGTATAGGTAGCTGTGCGGGTTGGTTCACTATCATTTTTAAAGCTAACAACAGTTGTAATATCCCCATTGGCTTCAACAGTCATTTTGATGCTATCTGCTTGAGGACTAGATCCTACCCAAGTACCGACAAGATCTGCAGGAACGACAGTTTGATTAGTTGAAGTGGTATCTCCAGCCTTACTTGTTTCAGATGAAGCGGGTGTATTACTTGCTTGATTTGAAGAATCGACCCCTTCTTTTGTCTGAGAAGAAGAAACGGTAGTTTTCTTGTTCAAACTAGCTTTTGGTTTTTTCTCAACTTTTGAGCTAGAAGCTTTTTCGGATGAAGAAGGAGTTTTTGCTTTTGTGCCACATCCTCCCGAAGCAAGTCCAAGTGATGCAGCCACAAGAGAGGCTGCAGTCCAACGAATTATAGATCGTTTCATAAAATCACCTCTATATCTTTCTGACTTAGATTATACTCCTATTGTTACAGATGTCAAGCTTTATTTGTAATAAATGTAATTATTTTGTAACATAGTTTTATATATAAAAATAAATCATAAGATAATCTGGTGAGGATGCATCACAGATAAGCTTGAATCTTTCCCAATACTTCTTCCAGTTTGTCCTGTTCAATGCGGGCAAAGGCATAGGGACAAGTTTGGATATAGGCTGGTTCAAAGAAGCGAAGGGGAAGTCCACTGTGTTTTAGTCGTGCAATCGAAGAAACTTGTCTCAAATCTAGCAAGACTCCCCCAATGACAGGCCAAGCGGGAATGGGGAGAGAATGTTGATAGAGAAGAGAAGTAGCCTGCTCTGTTTGGATGGCTTGCTGTTGGTGAAGGAGACCTTTATTTTTGGCAAACATGCCATTGTCAATATAGAGACTCAAGGCCTTCTGCATGACCAAGTTACTCTCGTAGTCAAGTGTTCCCTTCAATTTTAAGACAGGGGCTAGGAGGGCTTGGGGCAGGACCATAGAAGTGATCCGAAGGGCAGAGAAGAGGCTGGTAGAAAAAGACTTGATGTAGATGACCCGGTCGGATGCATCCAGGTAATGAAAGCTAGGTGAAAAATGCGGATCATAATCCCCCAAGTAATCGTCTTCGACAATATAGACATCATAAAGCTTTGCTAAGGCTAATATCTGTTCCTTCTCTTGCTTGCTATAACTATGTCCCAGCGGGTAATGGTGGCGCGGAATGGTATAGAAAAATTTGATCTTGCCGGTTTTAAAGATCGTTTCCAATTGATCAAAGTCAATTCCTTTGGGCGAACGACTAATACTTTGGTAAGGCAAGTCCTGGTCTTTGATGAGCTTATTGATACGATAGTAGGTTGGCTGTTCTACTAAGATTTCTTCTTTTTGGTTCGGAAAGGCTACCTGGCTTAGGAGGTAGAGAGCTTGCTGGGTCCCTGAGGTAATAATGATTTGTTGCTCTTGGGTGTATATCGCATCTTCTCGAAGGAGAGAAGCAATAGAGTGACGGAGGTCGACTAGACCTTCCTGCTTTTCATAGTAGTTGAAGAGGTAATTATCACGGCCTATTAAAGTTTCATTGATACAAGTCCGGAAGTCTTCAAAGGCCTGAAAGCGATCTTCCTTGAGACGTAGAGGAAGGTCGGTATGCTTCACTGTCTCTTCCTCCAAGACATAGTAGCCACTTTGGGGCTTGGCATAGATGTAGTTTTTATAGCTGAGCTCAAGCAAGGCACGCTGGACAGTGTCCTTGCTACAAGCATACTGACTGGCCAGTTGGCGAACAGAAGGCAGGCGGTCTCCGGTTTTTAGGATTCCTTGGTCAATCTGGTTTTTCAATGTTGTAAAAATCTTTTGGTATTTGGTTGTCATAACTGTCCCCGTACAATTTTTCTTTATTGTAGTCAATTGGGGTTAAAATTGCAAGTAAAGAATAATAAAAAAGACTCCCATTTTGAGAGTCCTTGATTGATGATAAAGTTTCAGTATTTGTTTAAACGAACCTACTAGTGTATTATTTAAAATTTTTCAGCTTCTCTTGAATTGTATTAAATAAAAATGTAGGTCAATATTCTTAGACTCCCGTTTTGGAAGTCCCAGTCTCTTACATGACATACACAATCGCGATATATTGGAGAGCAGAAGCAGCTAGGATGAAGAGATGCCAAATCATATGAAAGTAAGGCTTCTTTTTGGCGTAGAATCCAGCTCCAACTGTGTAACATAGGCCACCCATCAGCATCAAGCCCCAGAAGGTTGGACTTGTTTGGCTAATGATCTGCGGGATGATAAAAATCACCAACCAACCCATAATCAAATAGAGGGCCAGACTGAATTTTTCATTTACCTTCTTAGCAAAAATCTTGTAGAGTATCCCAAAAATAGTCGTCCCCCATTGAATCAGGATAATGGCATAGCCGAACCAGTTGTTCATGAGAGAAAGGACGACGGGTGTGTAGCTACCTGCTATGGCAATATAAATCATGGAGTGATCGATGATTCGAAGGACATACTTCTGAGGTGAGTCATAGGCCATAGCATGGTAGATGGTCGATGAGAGAAACATGAGAAAGAGACTGATGACAAAAATAGAAGTCCCGACAGCTGATAGAGTCCCATGTGTTTCATAACTATAAATAGCAGAAGTTGGTAAGAGAAAGAGCATCAAAACGGCACCGACTGCATGGGTGACACTATTTGCGACTTCCTCTCCAAAGGATAATCGTTTACTTAATTTACTAGCATAATTCACTTTTATTTTTCCTCCTCAGAATGAACATGGATATAGGATAGGGTTTCTTGGTAGAGTAGCACGGTACGACAGGCAGATTCGATAATAGGTGCCAAAGGTTCTTTTTCCTCATGTAGGAAGTCTACAAAACTATTATAGAGGTCTGCAGAATCAGCTTGACTCTGCAGGAGGTTCAAAGTTGCTGCAATCTCTTGGATGGAAAAGACCGTTTTTAAGGTCGTAATAGCAATGAGACGGGCAACCTGCTGTCGCTTGTATTTCTTCTTATCTGGTTTTGGCAGATAACTGTGTTTAACGTAATTATTGACCATGGAGGCTGTCAAGCCCTTGTCTGTTTTTGAGATAAAAGGCGCACAAACCTTATTGACATAGAGGAGGACTTGGTCCAAATAAAGGTCAATATCAGGAATTTCTTCCCACTTGGGATAACTGTAGTTGAATAAAATAGTTGTCACCTCTTTGATATCTGGTTTTCGTAACTAGATGATAACATGTTGATGATTTTATGTCAAGCGAAAGTGAAATATGGTAAAATAATTCTATGAAACTATTAATTCCAACTGCAAAAGAAATGAATCTGGATACCCTAGAAAAAACGGGGAATCCTGTATCAAATGAGACACAAGAGGTCATCGATGCCTTAGCTTCATTATCTCTAGAAGAGTTAGCCTCACTTTATAAGATTTCTATAGAGCGAGCAAGTGAGGAGGATCAGCGGATCAAAGCACTCAAGTCTGGTACAGCTAAGACATACCCTGCTTTGAGGCTCTTTGACGGCCTTATGTATCGGAATATTCGCCGAACAGACTGGACAAAGGAAGAAGAAGCTTACGTGCAAGAGCACCTTTTAATTACCTCAGCTCTTTACGGGGTGATTCCAGCCCTTGCTTCGATTGCTCCCCATCGTTTGGACTTTCTAATGAAGCTTAAGGTCCAAGGGAAATCCTTAAAGACTTTTTGGAAGGCATTCTATGATAAAGCCCTTCAAGGTGAAGACCTGATTATTTCTTTACTTTCCAGTGAGTTTGAAACAGTCTTTTCTAAGGAGATTCAAAATCGGATGGTAACTTTTAAATTCCTTGAAGAGAAGAATGGGCAGTTGAAGGTTCACTCAACCATTTCAAAGAAAGCGCGTGGGGCTTTTGTGACAGCTTTATTAGAGAAGCAGATTACAAAGGTCGAAGAGATGAAGCAGCTAACCTTTAGTGGCTTTGCATACCAGTCTGCGTTATCGACTGAAAAACAATTAGTCTTTGTGAAATATGAGTAAAATAGAAGGTACTAGTCAGCAACTACTAGTACATTTTGTTCTTGAGTATAAAAAAAACGCGTTCATAGTTAGCCATGAACACGACTGATTGAATGATTAGAATTTAGTGGGAGCCCTTTAATTTTTTCAGAAGAGTTTGCAGTTGTTTTTGTTCTTCTTCACTAAAGACACTCATAACTTTTTGAACATTTTGTATATGATCAGGAAGTACTTCGATAATTTTTTTACGTCCCTTTTCTGTCAAAGAAACAATGCAGGCACGACGGTCGTCTGGATCGGTTTCACGCTTGATCCATCCATCACGCACCATGTTTCGAATGACGACAGTCATATTTCCAGAGGTCGCTAAAATACTGTCAATCAGGTTCTGAATCCGCAGATCCCCCTTACTATACAAGGTTTCCAAAACGGAAAACTGAGTAGGGGTCAACTGATGGTCCTTAAAGACATGGGACTCTGCTGCACGAAAAGTCCGTTCCGCCTTGTGAAAGATAATCATGGTTTTTAATTCTGTTTGGGCCTCTTCAAATAGTTTTTCTAAATTCTTCATACTATTATTTTATCAATAAATAGTATTAGACGCTATTAAGCCTTAATATCAAATACATTACAGGCGGGTGACAAGGTAATAGAATTATCAACACAATAAATAGGTCTGTTAACTTTAATCTCAAATTATTTACTTGTCCAATAGTAAGAAGGAGTAAAGTTTCTGGGTAATCCTTAGTAAAATCTTGCTCCAAGTCAGATAGATGGTGTATAATATAGGTGTTGTAGCCAGTTTTGGTAGAATCTTAGTCTAAGTTGGTTCGTCTGTAGCTGGTCCCAAATAGAAAGTAGGTAAGGTATGAAAATTTCTGATCGTGTATTAAAGATGGAAGAAAGTGTCACCCTAGCAAGTGATGCCAAAGCAAAAAAACTTAAGGCAGAAGGAAAAGATATCCTCTTTCTAACCTTGGGCCAGCCTGATTTTCACACTCCTGAGAATATTCAGGATGCTGCAGTTCAAGCTATTCGCGATGGGCGGGCTTCCTTTTATACGGTTGCTTCTGGCATGCCAGCATTAAAGGCTGCCGTCAATACCTATTTCGAACGCTATTATGGATATTCCGTTTCACCAAATCAAGTCACCTTTGCGACTGGTGCGAAGTTTTCGCTCTATACCTTCTTTATGGCTGTGCTCAATCCAGGTGATGAGGTCATCATTCCAACACCATACTGGGTCAGCTATGGAGATCAGGTCCTGATGGCAGAAGGGGTTCCTGTCTATGTTAAGGGACACCAAGCCAATGATTTTAAGGTATCCGTTGAGCAATTGGAAGAAGCTCGCACAGAAAAGACCAAGGTCTTGGTCTTAAACTCTCCTTCTAATCCGACGGGAATGATTTATAGCAAGGACGAACTCCTAGCCATTGGGAATTGGGCTATCGAACATGAAATTATTATCCTAGCGGATGATATCTATGGTCGCCTGGTCTATAACGGAAATGAGTTCGTTCCGATTTCAAGCTTATCGGAAGCCATCCGCAAACAAACGGTTGTCATTAACGGGGTTTCAAAAGCCTACGCCATGACAGGTTGGCGGGTTGGTTATGCGGTTGGTGATCCAGAAATCATCGGAGCTATGAGTAAACTGACTGGTCAAACAACTTCCAACCTGACAGCTGTATCGCAGTATGCTACGATTGAAGCCTTGACAGGGCCACAAGACTCAGTAGAGGTGATGCGTCAAGCCTTTGAGGAGCGCTTGAACACCATTTATCCTCTTTTGTGCGAAGTTCCAGGTTTTGATGTGATTAAGCCACAGGGAGCTTTCTATCTCTTCCCAAATGTCAAAAAAGCCATGGAGATGAAAGGTTATACGGATGTGACAGAGTTTGCAACTGCCATCTTGGAAGAAGTGGGAGTTGCCCTCATCACAGGTGCTGGATTTGGAGCTCCAGAGAATATCCGTCTTAGCTATGCAACTGACTTGGAGACCCTGAAGGAAGCAGTTCGTCGCTTGCATCAATTTATGGAAAATTAAAAATTAAGAGGCTGGGACAAAAGTCCTAGCCTCTCAATTGTCTTTGGATTATCGAGCAAGACGCAGTGGTTGAGTGGGCTCTACTACGCTGATTTCATCAGCTTTTTACAGCCCTACTCAACTGTGCGGAGGTGGGACGATGAAATCGAATTCTAACGAATTACCGATTTCTGTCCCACTCTCTTTTCTTTAGAATTATAAGAAATCGACAGAAAGAATAGTGTTCCCTTTTTTCACAGGAACACGGGTCTTAGCCCCATTGTTTCCTTTTGGGAGGCGGAATTTTTTCACTTCTGGACTAGATGGTTTTGCTGGAGCCTTCTTGCTAACAGGTACGCGTGTTTTGGCTCCATTATTTCCTTTTGGAAGACGAAGTTTCTGAACAGGTTTTTCTGGAGTAGAAGGAGTCACCGGTTTCTCATCAAGAGTGCTTGTCACTTCTTTATAGAAATAGGTTACAGTAACTAGGTTAGAAACATGGAGTTTATGAGAGGTCAATTCTCCTTTGTCAGCAGATTGGAAGGTATAAGTTTTTCCATTAGCTTGGATCTGAGCGGGTGCTGTTGGGAGACCAGCTTCATAAGCCAAATCAAGGCTCCGCTCGACACTGTTTTCTTGAGAAGGAGCAATTTCTTGTCCCTTATCGTCTACAAAACGAGCACGTTTTACAACTTCAGGATTCAAATCGATATCGTCATAGAGATGAATGACTTCAATAACGGGCGCGGTAGCAGTTCCTTTTTCAGGAGCGCTCTTGTAATGGAATCCATCTTTAATATCAAGCTCAGAGTATCTCACTCGATACCATGTTTTTCCATATTCATCTGTAACGGTTGCTGGGCCATTACCAGATACGTCATATTCGGTAAAAGCGCGGGCTTCAACTGTCTTGTAGACGACATCTGTAGAAGATGCAATTGGAGAAAAGTCTGGTTTCAGAGTGCGACGACGATGGATGACACGAATTTCAGAGATTCGTGGATCTTCTGGAGTTTCAGCAGGAGCTGGGGTTGATTCCTCAACTGTTGGGGTTATTGTTTCTTCACTAGGAAGTGGAGCTATTGCTTCGTTTGTAACTGTAGCAACTGAACTATCTGAAGTTGCTGAAATAGGAGCAAGCCTATCTTGTCGTTCAGTGATAGGAGCAGTGACAGGTGTTGTCTGCTCATCTGCTAATGTTATTGTTGCGAGACTGAGGGCTAAAACAGCTGCACACAATCCCGTAGTGAGTTGAATTTTCTTTTTCATATTTTCTCCTTATACATACAGTTAGTATAACTTGTAAGCTTTTGACTTGTCAAAAACAGTTGCTAAAAAGACTAAAAAAACTGGATTTTCCTATGAAAAATCAAAATATAGGATAAAATATTTAAATCGGTTCAAGAATTTGAAAAAGTTGATTGACTTTTCTTAAAAAATGTCAGCTTTCGTTAAAAAAGACGGATTTTTAGATTGTGAGAGATAGCTATCGGCTATTATTTGTGGTAAAATGAAAGGTGACCATGTCTTCGGACAAGTACAATGAGAAAAGGAAGATCTATTATGACAAAACGGATTACCATCATCGAAGTAAAGGACTATGTCGGTCAAGAAGTGACCATCGGTGCTTGGGTGGCGAATAAATCAGGAAAAGGGAAGATCGCATTCTTGCAATTGCGTGACGGAACGGCCTTCTTCCAAGGTGTTGCTTTCAAACCAAACTTTATCGAAAAATTCGGCGAAGAAGTAGGTCTTGAAAAATTTGATACTATCAAACGTCTAAGCCAAGAAACTTCTGTTTTCGTGACAGGGATTGTTAAAGAAGACGAGCGTTCTAAATTTGGTTATGAGCTCGATATTACAGACATCGAAGTGATTGGTGAATCTCAAGACTACCCAATCACTCCAAAAGAGCATGGAACAGACTTCTTGATGGACAACCGTCACTTGTGGTTGCGTTCACGCAAGCAAGTTGCTGTGATGCAAATCCGTAATGCTATCATCTATGCAACTTATGAGTTCTTCGATAAGAACGGCTTCATGAAGTTTGATAGCCCAATTCTTTCAGGAAATGCGGCAGAAGATTCGACTGAACTTTTTGAAACAGACTACTTTGGTACTCCAGCTTACTTGAGCCAATCTGGTCAGCTTTATCTTGAAGCGGGTGCTATGGCCCTTGGTCGCGTCTTTGACTTTGGTCCAGTATTCCGTGCTGAGAAATCTAAGACTCGTCGTCACTTGACTGAGTTCTGGATGATGGACGCTGAGTACTCATACTTGACACACGACGAGTCACTTGACTTACAAGAAGCTTATGTTAAAGCTTTGCTTCAAGGTGTGTTGGACCGTGCTCCTCAAGCTTTGGAAACATTGGAGCGTGATACTGAGCTCTTGAAACGCTATATTGCAGAACCATTCAAACGGATCACTTATGATGAAGCGATTGATCTCTTGCAAGAGCATGAAAATGATGAAGATGCGGACTACGAACATCTTGAACATGGTGATGACTTCGGTTCACCACATGAAACATGGATTTCAAACCACTTTGGTGTACCAACCTTTGTCATGAACTACCCAGCAGCTATCAAGGCCTTCTACATGAAGCCAGTTCCTGGAAATCCAGACCGCGTTCTTTGTGCAGACTTGCTCGCACCAGAAGGTTACGGAGAAATCATCGGTGGTTCAATGCGTGAGGAAGATTACGATGCCCTTGTAGCGAAGATGGAATCTCTTGGTATGGATCGTACAGAATATGAATTTTACCTTGACCTTCGTAAATACGGTACAGTTCCACACGGCGGATTTGGTATCGGTATCGAGCGTATGGTTACCTTCGCAGCAGGTACAAAACACATCCGTGAAGCCATTCCATTCCCACGTATGTTGCACCGTATCAAACCTTAATAACTATGAGGCTGGGACAAAAGTCCTAGCCTCTCAATTGTCTTTGGATTATCAAGCAAGACGCAGTGGTTGAGTGGGCTCTACCACGCTGATTTCATCAGCTTTTACAGCCCTACTCAACTGTGCGGAGGTGGGACGACGAAATTGAATTCTAACGAATTAGCGATTTCTGTCCCACTCTCACTTTAAATGAAAGAGGTGGAGAAAATGTAGGCAAATCTCAGTAAGTCTTTTAGAAACAATCATATTACTTATTGAAAGAGAGAAAAAAATGTTTAAAAGAACTTACAAAGGCAATATTCCACTCCTAGCAGGTCTGGAATTCACTTCTTACTTCGGAATTACCAGTTTTTGGATTTTATTCTTTATTCAAAATGGTCTTTCCTTGCTTCAAATCGGTCTATTAGAAAGTATCTTTCATGGGACGAGCCTCTTGTGCGAGATCCCATCTGGTATGTTAGCCGACCGATTTAGTTACAAGACCAATCTCTATTTGGCTCGCTTGGCCAGCATTGGATCCTCTATCTTGATCTTGTTTGGTCAGGGGAATTTTTGGATTTATGCTATCGCTATGATGGTCAGTGCTTGGTCTTATAATTTTGACTCGGGAACCAGCACTGCTTTCTTATACGATTCTGCGGTAGAAGCAGGGCAAAAGGACCGGTATCTTCAGATTTCTAGCTTTTTGTCTGGCGTGGCCGAAGTCACCCGAACTTTAGGTACCGTTGTGGCAGGCTTCTTTGTTCATGGCGCCTTGGCTTGGACCTACCTAATTGCTATTGGTCTTTCCTTGCTTTCCATAGTCTTGATTTTTCTGATGAAGGAGCCAGAGAGCAAGAGTGGTGAAAGAAATCATTTGACCTTAAAAAGGATATTGGTAGTAGTGAAACAAGAATGGCAGGAAAAACCAGTACTTTTTTACTGGATGCTCACCTATCAGCTGGTAGGAACCATCATGTGTATGTTTTATTTTTACTACCAACAGAAAATTAGTGACTTAGCCAGTTGGCAAGTTTCGCTCATCATGTTGATTGGTAGTGGAATCAATCTCCTAGCGGTTTATCTGGCCAGTCAAATCGGGAAAAAATGGAATAGTAATCAAGTCTTTCCGGTTTTGGTTGCATTGACAGGGGTGGCCTTGTTTTTGGTAGGTGTAAGGACTCCATTCGCCTATCTGAGTGTCTATCTCTTGACCAATGCCCTTTATGCCGTTTATCAACCCATCTACTACAATGAGTTACAATCTTATCTGCCTTCTAGTGTGCGAGCAACCATGCTGAGTATCAACTCAATGATGTTTAGTCTTTCCATGATCGTGATCTTCCCACTGACTGGTTGGTTCATTGATAGTTGTGGATTTGTAGCTGTTTTTCTTGTGCTAGGCCTGATAACACTCATCTCTTTCCCTCTCTTACTGATTGGATTAGGGAAAATGGGCAAGATCTTAAACAAGGGGACAAAGACGGAATAAAATTTCTGACCTTCATCAGGTCATTATTCGACTCTCTCTGCTTTGCAGGGAGAGTTTTTTTATCTTTCTAAATTGTGGTAAAATAAGTACATCCATTAGAAAGAAAAATGACTAGTATGAAAGACTTATTGAAATACTTCAGGAATTATAAAAAAGAAACCATACTGGGACCGTTTTTCAAGTTGTTAGAAGCAACTTTTGAATTACTGGTTCCACTTTTAATTGCCCATCTGGTCGATCAGCTCATCCCCCGTCAGGATCAAGGGGGGATATTTGGACTGGTTGGTCTCTTATTTGTTTTTGCTGGTTTTGGGGTTCTTGTAGCGATAACGGCCCAATATTATTCATCAAAAGCAGCAGTAGGCTATACCAAGGAATTGACTAATGACCTGTATGAGAAGATTCTCAGCTTGTCTAAGGAGCAAAGAGACCGTTTAACCACTTCAAGTCTCGTGACGCGCTTAACCAGTGATACCTATCAGATTCAAACGGGGATTAATCTCTTTTTACGTCTATTTCTCCGTGCGCCAATTGTTGTTTTTGGTTCGATTTTTATGGCCTTCACCATTAGTCCGCAACTGACCCTGTGGTTTATTGGTATGGTTGCTCTCTTGTCCCTCATCATTGTCCTTATGTCTCGTCTGGTCAATCCTCTTTATGCGCGCATCAGGAAAATTACGGACCGAATGGTTACCATCACGCGTCAGCAGTTACAAGGGATGAGGGTTATCCGCGCCTTTGGGCAGGCAGCTCACGAAGAAGCAGAGTTTAATGAGGTTAACCAAGACTATACTAAGTGGCAATTAGTGGTCTCTAAATGGTCTAGTTTAATCAGTCCCTTGACTTTCCTCGTCGTGAATGGAACCTTGATTTGTATTCTTTGGCAAGGGCAATCCTCTATTCAAATGGGGACCCTCAGTCAAGGAATGTTGGTCGCTTTGGTCAATTACCTGCTTCAAATCTTAACAGAATTATTGAAGTTGGCCATGTTGGTAACATCGCTCAACCAAAGCTATATTGCTGCTGGTCGGATAGTCCAGGTCTTTGATGAGAAAAGTGAAGAGCTGGATCAAGAGTTGGATGATGCATCTGTTTCTGACCCTCAGCTGGCTCTTCATATCCAAGACCTTGTCTTTACCTATCCTTTAGCCGCAAAACCATCCTTAGAAGGTATTGATTTATCGTTAAAGAAGGGACAAACCTTGGGAATTATTGGAGGGACAGGATCAGGGAAGTCCACTCTGGTTCAATTGCTAGGGCATCTTTATAGCCCAAGCCAGGGTAGTGTAAGTGTCTTTAAAGATGGACAGAGTCCCAAGGCCCTTCGTCAGTGGCGTGACTGGGTAGCAGTGGTACCTCAAAAGGCTGAGCTCTTTAAAGGAAGCATTCGTTCGAATTTAACCTTGGGATTAGATGCAGAGCCGAGTGAGGAGAAGTTGTGGTGGGCCTTGGAAGTTGCGCAAGCAGCTGATTTCGTCCGTGAGAAAGAGGGAGGACTAGAGGCTCCCGTAGAAGCTTTTGGACGGAATTTTTCTGGTGGTCAATGTCAACGTTTGACCATAGCACGTGCTATCCTTCGCCAAGCACCATTTTTGGTATTGGATGATTCTACATCTGCCTTGGACTATTTGACAGAAGCACGACTTTTACAGGCTCTAAAAGAGGAATTGACGGAGACAAGCCTCATTCTCATTTCGCAGCGGACCAATAGTCTACGAAGTGCTGAGCAAATTCTCGTCTTAGATAAAGGTCGTCAAGTCGGCCTGGGAAGTCATGAGGACTTGCTGGCAACGAATCCTTTATACCAAGAGATTCATTACTCCCAACAGAAGAGAGAGGAGGGGGCAGAATGAAACAGAAGACTTATTTACGGCGCTTGCTTGCTGATATAGCCAAACAGCCCATTTGGCCAATCTTAGCCAGTCTGGGAACCATCTTACAAGTCTTGTTGACCGTTTATATCCCTATCCTAATCGGGCGGGCAATAGACTTAGTGGTCCTCCCTGATGCAGCTCACCTCATACTCCCACTTATCCTGCAAATGGGTCTAGTGATCCTCTTTGCAACCTTGATTCAATGGTTGAATCCTTTAATTTACAATCAGATGATCTATCGCTACAGTAAGGATTTAAGGGAAAAGGTCATCCAGAAAGTGCATGTCCTTCCTTTATCTTACCTGGACCGTCAAGGCACTGGGGATTTGGTCAGTCGCTTGACCACGGACGTTGAACAACTGAACAATGGTTTATTCATGGTCTTCAGTCAGTTCTTTGTTGGTCTTCTTACGATTCTAGTGACCATAGCTAGTATGGCCCGATTGGATTGGATGATGATGGGGATGGTCTTGATCTTGACACCCTTATCACTCTTTATCGCCCGCTTTATTGCCAAGCGTTCTTACCATCTCTTCAGGATGCAGACCCAGGCGCGTGGGGCTCAGACGCAGATGATTGAAGAATCTCTTAGTCAAGAAAGCTTGCTTCAAGCCTTCAATGCTCAGGATGCATTTCATAGGAAGTTTATCGAGATCAATGGCGACTATGCTGGTTACTCTCAAGAAGCGATTTTTTATTCCTCCACCGTTAATCCTGCGACGCGCTTTGTCAATGCCCTAATTTATGCGTTGGTGACGGGATTTGGAGCCTTCCGAATCCTATCGGGTACTGGCTTTACTGTTGGCCAGTTGGTGACCTTCCTCAACTATGTCAATCAGTATACCAAACCCTTCAATGACATCTCATCTGTTCTTGCTGAGTTGCAAAGTGCCTTGGCCTGTGCCGAACGGCTCTATAGTGTCTTGGATCAAGAGGAAGTGAAAGAAAGTGGCAAGAAAGACTTGCAAGAAGAGGCTGTAGAAGGAGCTGTCCAATTTGATCATATTAGCTTTGGGTATCGCCCTGATCAGCCCCTCATAAAGGACCTCTCCGTTTCCATCCCGCCTGCTAGCAAGGTAGCCATTGTCGGTCCGACTGGGGCTGGGAAATCCACACTGATTAACCTTCTCATGAGATTTTATGAGGTCGATCAAGGTCGCTTGCTCTTAGACCAAGAAGCTGTAACTAGCTATACTTTAGCTAGTTACCGTAAGCAGTTTGGGATGGACCTTCAAGAGACTTGGCTCAAAGTGGGAACGGTTCATGAAAATATCGCATTTGGATGCCCGAATGCTAGTCGGGAAGACGTGATTCAAGCAGCTAGGGCTGCCAATGCTGATTTCTTTATTCAACAGCTTCCAGATGGCTATGATACCTATCTAGCAGATGCGGGGGATTCCCTCTCTCAAGGACAAAGACAGCTTCTGACCATTGCACGGGTCTTTCTTGCAGTGCCTAAGATTCTAATACTAGATGAGGCAACATCTTCCATTGATACGCGGACGGAGTTGCTCATCCAGGATGCTTTTAATAAGCTGATGGTGGGTCGGACCAGCTTTGTGATCGCCCATCGCCTGTCTACGATTGAGAATGCAGACTTGATTCTTGTCATGGTAGATGGAAATATCGTTGAACATGGCGATCATTCGGAGTTGATGGCACAAAAAGGTATTTATTACAAAATGCAAACTGCCCAACTTTCGAATCAGTAAGACAAAACAAGACTGGATGGTAATCCAGTCTTGTCAGATTGAAGATAAAGTCTTCCGAAAAACTTTCCTTAGGTGAGTGCGGACGTCAGCGAACTTCGAAGAAGTTCCATGACTTAGTTTTGAGCCTAAGGTCTCAAAACTCCCGAGTGCCTGAAACTATTGTGTTTCAGGCACTTTTCTCACAGCGGAAAGTTTTTAATCTTCTTAAATGGCAAAATAAGTCATATTTTGAAAGTATCTAGCTGTTTTATGTAAAATAATAGTTTGTCTACATTCAAACAAGACTGGATGGTAATCCAGTCTTTTGTGTTTAATCCTGTTGATCTTTTAAAAGATAGAGAAGTGAGAAGGCTAGGAGAGCCATAGCAATACCTAATACATTAAAGATAAAAGCGTTGCTGTCGGAGATAAGACCGATGGTATTGAGGGCGAAAGGTGTAATGGCCGCTCCGAAGCTACAGCCCAAGACGGCTACCGAGGTCACCTGGTTTAATCGTCTAGCAGGAATCTTGGCTGACAAGATTTGGAAAACCATGGTAAGAGCAGTACTGTATGTATAGCCTGAGAAGAGGGCGGAAAGAGCCAGAAGAGGGATACTTGGTGAAAGTGCTACAGCCATCATGGAGATTCCGTAAGCAATCCCGGCATAAGTGATCAATTTGCTCTTGAACAAATGAACAAGACCAGAGAAGGTGAGACCAGCTAGAATGCCAATCAATTGCATAGCACTTAGAATGAAGCTGGCTGAATTATGCTGATCCTTGAAAGTGTAGGCGACAATACTAGGAATGCGAAGAGTCACTCCGACGTTGCATAGAACGATCATAGCGGCTACAATGGCTAAAATAATAGTCAACTTCCATTCTTCTTTTTGGAGTGGTTCTTTATGATTGGCGTGGATATGTTGACTTTCCTCTTGCTGGTGGTAAGGGACAAAGGTCATGAAGAGAAAGAGAACGATTAATCCAGCCCCGTAGGCTAGGAAGCTAGAAGTCCAGCCAAATTGGAGGAGGAAGCCGACCAATAAAGTGACGAGGGCTGTCCCTACGACTTCGGCAGAACCACGAAAACCAAGAGTTTGGATTCGTTCTCGTCCCTGGTAGCGTTCGCTGATAATTGAAATAGCCTTAGCATTGATCAATCCGACTCCCATCCCAAAGATGAAACGAGAGATGAAGAGGATAGGATAGGCTTGGTTAAAGAAAGGGACCATTCCAAAGATTGAGAGGATTAATAGACCGGTGATAATCATCTTTCTCTCATCTAAGAAGCGTTCGATAAAAGTGTTGAGAAAGAGGGTGACCATAATTCCAGCGGATGGAAGAGATACTAATAGTTCGATTTGACTTTTTGGGAGATCCTTATAGTATTCAAACATATAGGGAAGTGCACTCGAAATCGAAAAAGACGTTGTTAATACAAGAGATAAGGAAAGGATACTAACCTTTTCTAATAATTTTTTCATAATCATCCTTTAATCACATATTTAGTCAAAAGACACTCTACTATGTTATAGTTTTTTGCTTCATTTAGCAAGTTATTTAAATGAAATTTCTTAATATTTTTTATATTTGGAAGAAGAAAAAAGGGAGTGGGACAGAAATCGGTAATTCGTTAGAATTCGATTTCGTCGTCCCACCTCCGCACAGTTGAGTAGGGCTGTAAAAGCTGATGAAATCAGCGTAGTAGAGCCCACTCAACCACTGCGTCTTGCTCGACAATCCAAAGACAATTGAGAGGCTAGGACTTTTGTCCCAGCCTCTTATATTTCTATTACACGTTTAAGACTTTATCCAAGAATTCTTTCAATCGTGGGTGTTGTGGGTTGTCGAAGATTTGGTCTGGTTTGCCGTCTTCGAGGAATTCACCGTCTGCTGTGAAAATTACTCGGTTGGCTACTTGGCGGGCAAATCCCATCTCGTGAGTAACGATAATCATGGTCATCCCTTGCTTAGCCAAGTCCTTCATAACGTTTAGTACATCTCCGACCATCTCAGGGTCAAGGGCTGAAGTAGGTTCGTCAAAGAGCATGACATCTGGCTTCATTGCCAAACCACGCGCAATGGCCACCCGCTGTTTCTGACCACCTGATAGACTATCAGGACTGACGTCAGCTTTGTCTGCAAGTCCAACCTTTTCCAAGAGTTCCATTGCTAGTTCTCTAGCTTCTTCCCGACTCATGCGTTTGTGCTCTACGGGAGCAAACATGATGTTTTCAATAACACTCATATGAGGGAAGAGGTTAAAGTGCTGGAAAACCATCCCGACATTTTCACGAACGATATCAATGTTGGTTTTTGGATCAGTCAAGTCATAACCGTTCACAGTAATCTGTCCCTTGGTTACTTCTTCGAGAAGATTGAGACTGCGAAGGAAGGTGGATTTACCAGAACCAGATGGACCGATAATACAAACCACATCTCCTTCGTAGAATTTTGTTGAGATGCCTTTTAGGACCTCATTTTCACCGTAATATTTATGGAGGTCATGGACATCAATTTTTAATTTAGCCATTAGTTAGCCCTCTTTTCTAATCGTTTTGCAAAGCGTGTCAATAAGGTAATGATGACGAGGTAAAAGACGGCAAGGATCGCATACATCTTGAAACTTTGGTAGTTTCGAGCAATGATAATCTTACCAGTCTGGAAGAGCTCGACCAAACCGATAGCTGACACAATCGTCGTATCTTTCAGTGCAATAACAAATTGGTTGACGAAGTTTGGAAGCATGAGTTTGGTTGCTTGAGGCAAGATAATCTTGCGCATGGTCTTGCTGTATGAGATCCCGAGACTTCGACTAGCTTCCATCTGTCCAGCTGGTACGGCTTGAATCCCACCACGAACAATCTCAGCAATATAAGCAGCAGCATTGAGTGAGAGAGCAATCGTACCTGCAAGGAAGTCATTGATTGGTGATTGGTGACCCGTCATGGACTCGATCAAATTAGGAATTCCCCAGAAGATAAAGGCAGCAAGAATCATCAGTGGGATACCACGGATGACATCGACGAAAATCTCAGCAGTCCAACGAAGCCATTTATAAGGACTGACACTGAACATCCCGAAGATGATCCCAATCACCATAGCAATCGCAAATGAAAGAAGTGCTAGTGCAATAGTGACACCAAGTCCACTTAACAATTGTTTGTAGTTGTTTTGGAGCAAGCCCCAGATAGTCGTTTCATCTACTGAAGTAGAGTCTGTGGTTTCATCACTATCACTTGAAAGGTACTTGTCCAAGATCTTTTGGTATTCGCCACTTTCTTTTAAGTTGGCCAAACCGTTGTTGAACATTTCAATCAATTCAGGGTTCGAATCTTTTTGGACAGCAAAGGCAATTTGACCACTTGGAGTACCTTCGATAGGTGTTTTGAATTTACGTCCTTGTTTAATGGCGTATTTGATAACAGGTTCGTCATCCATGATGGCAGCTACAGAACCAGAGTTCAAGCTATCATACATAGAAGCCCCATCTGAAAAGGTTTTGATTTTATAGCCATACTTACTCTTGTTTTCCTCGAGGAAAGTTTGAGAAGCAGTACCATTTTTGACACCGACTGTTTTTCCTTTTAGGTCTTCGTAGGAAGAAATTTTACTACTTTCTTGAACAGCAAGAATCGAATTTGTTGTATAGTATGGATCAGAAAAGTCAAAGGTTGCCTTACGCGCATCAGTAATAGTCATGCCGGCAATCATTCCGTCCGCATTTCCGTTCTGAACATCACTGACCGCGGCATCAAATCCGGGATTGCTAATTTCTAGAGTAAAGCCTTGATCTTTAGCGATCGCCTTAATCAATTCCATATCAATCCCAGTATATTTACTTTGATCATTTTGGAAGACGAAGGGAGCAAAAGAGGAATCACTAGAAATTTTGTATTTTTTCTTCTTAGGAGTCGCCTTTTGGCCGGCTTCAGTGCTCGTTTCTGGAACAGCAGAAGTGCTGGCGGTAGTCGTTGTTGAAGATGATGATTGGCTGCTGCCAGTCCATTTTTCGATAATTTGGTCTAGCGTACCATCTTTTTTCATTTGAGCAAGGGCAGTATTAAATTGTTTAATAAGGTTTTCATGGGACCCATCTTTTTTGACCCCAAAAGCAAAGCTTCCAACAGCTTCTCCTTCCATATTAATAGAAAGGTCTTGTCCTTGCTTAATGGCGTATTCAATAACAGGTTGGTCGTCCATAATGGCATCCACTGCACCAGTTGATAGACTGTTATTCATCAGATCGCTGGTGTCGAAGGTCTTAATGTTATAGCCGTACTTGTCCTTGTTCTTTTGAAGGAAGCGTTGAGCAGCAGTTCCATTTTTGACACCGACTGTTTTGCCTTTGAGCTGGTCATAGGAAGTGATCTTATTAGCTTTCTTGGTCGCAATCACGACTTTTGTATCATAGTAGGTATCAGACATAGCAAAGACTTGTTCGCGCTCTTTGGTCTTGGTCATCCCTGCCATAATGGCATCGGCTTGGCCGGATTGGACCATGTTGACAGCCGCATCAAAGCCTGGGAAAGACTTGTCTAATGTCCAACCGTTGATTTCAGCGACCTTGTCCAAAATTTCAACGTCAATTCCTTTATAAACTTGGTCTGAGTCTTTAAATTCGAAGGGTGCATATGCCGTATCGAAAACGACCTTAACAGTTTCAGCCTGTGCTTGGCTCGCAAAGGCGAATAGTGGAAATAAGAAAAGCAAACAAGCTACTAGTTTTTTCTTCATTTCGTTCTCCTTTATATCTAATCCAATAGACTCATAATGAGCTATGGAAGGAATACCCAAAAGGGTTAAAAAAATAAAGAATTCATACTGAAAACAAGTATGAATTTCATCATTTATTTTTTACAAGTATTATCATATCATAAATGAAACCTAAAATCAAGAAATCCAACCAATCAATGTCAGGTTATCTAACATGACTTTGTCTTGCAGTCTCAGGTTTTCTTTGTTACAATGGAGCTATTAGATAAATGGAGGCTGATGATGAAGAAAGGGAAGATTATTCAGGATATAAAAACTAACACCACATGGCCAGTGCTCATTTCTACACTGTTCTATGTCTTTTTAACCTTCCTATTTGTTGAAGGTGGGCTTTGGCTTGGAAATGAATTGCTTGGACCTTTTTCAATTGGATTAGGGTTTCTAGTAGAGCTCTTTTCACCAGGGAATGGAGGAGTAGGTGTTCAAGAGTTCTTCTACCATTACATTCTCTATTATGAGCTCTTCAGTTTCGTATTTATTCTTTTACTCTTTATTTTTTGGGTGAAGTTCATTGAGAAGAATCCCTTATCGACTTTAGGTTTTATAAAAAAGAACTGGCTCAAGTATCTAGGTTGGGGAATCTTGATTTCACTGCTTCAAATGGGTGTGATTGCCCTTGTCTACCAGGTAGGGGGAATCGGGACTTTTGAGCTGAATGAATTAAGTTTAGAACCCATTCTTTTTATTCTAGGTTTATTCCCATTTTGGCTCCTTCAAGGTGGTACAGAAGAAGTAGCCACACGGGGTTGGCTCCTAACTCGGATTGCAGCAAGAGCCAATCTACCCTTAGCGATCGTGATTTCTAGTAGTCTCTTTGGCATTCTTCATCTGGGAAATTCAGGAGTGACCTTCTTATCCGTACTGAATATTGTCCTTGATGGAGTGCTAGCTGGTCTGCTCCTTATCTACACCGACAGTATCTGGCTAGTAGTCGCCCAACACGGGACTTGGAACTATGTACAAGGAAATCTCCTTGGTTTTCAAGTCAGTGGGACGGGCGCAGATGCGTCTATCTTTAGCTTTACCATGGGATCAGGACCTGACTGGCTAACCGGAGGAGCATTTGGTGCAGAAGGATCGATTATCACTACTTTGGTTCTTCTTGTATCCCTAGTGATTGTTTATCGCTTAGGGGAGAGGAAAGAAAAGTTTGATGACTAACCTCTGTGTAATGGCTGAAAGTCATATATGAAAAAGACAAACACCAAAAACGACGTTTGTCTGTATTCTGAGTCGAACACATATTGATGAGTTCGGCTTTTTCTATATAATAATGGGAATGATTAGTTTGACTTGTGCACCAAGATTAATATTCTCTAAATGCATAGTTCCATTATGAAGTTTCATGACGCGTTTCACGAAAGATAAACCAAGTCCATAATGACTTTCTTGAGAGGGTGTTCTTGCTTGGTCCTCTTTATAGAAAAGATTTCCGGCATGTTGTAGTATATTTTTTGAAAAACTAGATTGGTTATTCCAAATAGTTAGAACTAATTGACTATTTTCTTGTGAAATTGTTAGCTGGATTTGTGCATCATTTTCTTTTTGATGTTGTATTGCATTATTAATGATATTTGTGATTGCTCGGAAAAATAGATTGGAATGAATTGCAATTTTTGTTGATGGAGTTACTGTGTTTGTAAAAACAAATTGTGTATTTTTAGGGAGTAAAGGAGTGATGTGTTCTTTCAATTGATGAGTTACTTGTTTAATTGATATGTTTTCAAGTTGAATATCATGGTCGTAAAAGGTTTTGGAGTATTGGATGAAGTGGTTAAAATAATCGTTTAACTGAATACTTGCTTGCTCAAGATCTTTTAGACATTCCATTACTTGAGGTGTTTGTTTGGTAGATTGTAAGAATTCAGCATTTCCTCTGATGACAGTTAGAGGAGTTCGAAGATCATGTGCAGCGCTAGATACTTGAAACATGAGTTCTTTTTTTGTTCTTTTTCAAGTTCAATCCTATTTTTTATATCAGATTGCATTTTTTCGATTAGTTCATTTGTTTCAATAAATTCTTTAATCTGCAAATGGTGATGTTCATTTTTGGTGAAATATAGACCACTATGATAAACCATGTTCATTTCTTTTTGAATCTTGGTTAATAACCGTCTAATATTTATTACAATGATAAAAATTAAAATGATGCAAAGATAAATCCAAGAACTGACGCTAAAAAATAAAGCAAAGTGATTGGCATTTTTCTCATTAATTCCAGATACAGAAGATAGAAGAGCTGGAACTATGTAAAAAAGTATCAGACATAGAAGAAATTGCCAAATGATTTTAAGGTAGGTACGCTTAATGAGTTGCTTGATTGTCAATTCTTTTTCCATTTGTATCCTCCTCCCCATACTGTTTTAATGGGATCAATTTGATGAATCTTAAATTTTTGTCTGATTTGATAGATATATTCAGTAATGGATCGTAGTTGTGCATCAGAGTCTACAGGATAGAGGTAATTGTAAAGTTCTTCTATGCTAAATATTCGGTTCTCATTTTTTGCTAAAAGATAAAGTAAATCAAACTCTCGCTTAGTTAGTGATATTCTCTTTGATTGATAATAAACTTCTTGACGATCTCGATTAAAAGTTATATTTGAATCCATCTCTTCTTTAGAGGCATGATGTGATCTTTCTTCTCTACGAAGATGCATTTGAATTCTTGCAATTAATTCTTTAATGCTGAATGGTTTTGTGATGTAATCATCTGCCCCAGCTTGAATCCCTTTTAGTAAATCTTCTTCAAAATCTTTAGCGGTTAGAAATAGGATTGGGGTAGCAATTTGTGAACGAATGGAGAGACAGATTTCTAAACCAGAAATAGGCATCATAACGTCAAGTAAAATTAGATCGAATCCAGTAAAGTCACAGATATTGATCTCCTCTATATATTTACGAGTTTCCACGTGAAAGTTGTTCGCTTTTAATGCATTCCCTATTAATCGTAAGATTTTTTCATCATCGTCAATGGCTAAAATTTTATACGTCATAGTTCCTCCAATTATATGAGCATATTATAGCAAATATGGAATGCAATTTGTTAGAAATGAAAAAAATTATTATTCTGAGATTTTCCTGATTTTCTCCTGTTATACTTACTCCAAGTGAAGGTGGAATTTCACTAAAAGTCTGAAAGGAAAAAGAATGAATGATAACAATTCAAAAGCTACATAAGGAATATAATAATAAAATTGTCCTTCAAAACGTGTCTTTCAAAGCTAAGAAAGGTGAGATTACTGGATTGATTGGACCGAATGGATCCGGAAAATCAACTTTAATTAGAATTTTACTTGGTTTAGAAAATAGTCAAATGGGAATGGCGTTGATCGATGGCAAAAAATACTCTCAATTGGGAGATAATCCTTTTTGTATTGTTGGATCATTTCTCGATAGTTGTCAACCTTACCCAACCAGAACAGGATTCCAGCATCTTCGGTGGATTGGCTTGGCTTGTGGGGTTGATAGAAATAGGTGCAAGGAATGTTTAGAGTTGGTGGGGTTAAGTGAAGCTAAAAATAAAAAAGTAAAAGACTATTCATTAGGAATGAAGCAACGTCTTGGGTTAGCAACAGCCTTATTAGCAAATCCTGACATCTTAATTTTAGATGAACCAATCAATGGACTAGATCCAGAAGGAATTCGCTGGGTACGTAATTTTTTACAATCTTTTGTCAATGAAGGTAAAACTGTCTTAATGACCAGTCATTATATGAGTGAGTTAGAATTAACTGTAGATCATCTAGTTGGTATTTCTAATGGGAAAATTGTTATTGATGCTCCTACAAAAGATATTTTGAAAGAGTTTGGATCTTTTGAGGAAGCATATTTTAAGGCGCTCGAAGGGAAAGAAGGTGAATAATATGTTGAAACGTTCCTTTTTTAGTGACCTCTATAAATATTGTAGTTTAGCTACTTTTAAATTCACTTTTTTTCTTATTTTGGGAGTCAGCATATTTTTTACAATTCAAAATATTCAGGTGATAAATGCCTTAGTAGAAGGAAATGGCCAAGCAGTTAACCTTGAACCGTCTATGTTATCATCGAATCTAGTCTATACAGTCAGGGATGCTCTCTTATCCTCCCCCTACCAAGCAAGTGTTATTTTCTTGCCAATCTTGGTTTCACTTGTTTATTCAACCCATTACCAATTTGGTGATGATAATTTTACTCAGTTATTGATCCCAAACTGGAAAGTTCGTCTTACTGGGTTTATGGCAAGTTCGATTGTCTTATCGTTACTTTCTACTTTAATAATTTCTATAGTAAATGCTGTTATCTTACTCATTTTTCTAGATTCAACTTTAAAGAATTATTTAGAATTGACTTTGTTCTTAGATGTTACGGTAAGAGTTATGATATTTGCAATCGTTCTTACTTTATTAGCTTTACTTTTCGTAATCGTAACGAAAAAATCAATGACTGCATTAATTGCAGATGTTATATTATTGGTAATCAGTTTATCAGGTATTCTAAGAGGAATTTCCTCTAAAATAGAAAATCTATTGCCTTTGATTGGAGCAAAGTCATTTGCATTTGGCCGAATCGAAGGGAGTCAAATGAGCCAATTGTACGGCTTTACACTTTTAGTAGTAGAAGGGATCTTGTTCTTGGTGTTCATAATGGTTGTAGAAATGATTCGAATGAGGAGGAAGAATGGCAAGAATATTTTTTAGTCTGATCGTCAAAAAATATAGTTTAAGACCTGTAAAGTACCAGATAGCTATACAGTCACTTTTGATAGGTTTTGTGTGTCTCTTCGGTGTGTTACCAGTTTCAATCAATGATACTGTTGTACAATTATCTATAAAGCAAGCTCTTGTTTTTGCCTCAATGCTCTCTGTTAGTATTGGGTGTGTTAATGCATTTGTTGAGTTACAATCACATGAAACAAAACTAGTTTATTTGGTAAGTGGAAAAAGGATCTTCAGTTCAATTAGGATCCTGTTCGTAGAGTTATGTGATGTAGTACTACAATCAACCTTGTATTTCATTGTACTGCTTATATGGTTTCATTTTTTTAGTAGCGAAAATGGTGTCAGTTTAGAAATTTTCAGCTTCTATTTGATTGGCTCCATCCAATACTTTTTGATTTCTCACTTTTTAAGTTATTTTTTCAAAAGTCCAATGGGGAGTTTAGCTATTTTATTTCTATTTCCTATTTTAGTACAACCATTCATAGAAAGAGTAGTGGAACCATTGACTAGTTACCTATTTTATAATATTGTTGCAGATACAATATTAGGGAGAGCTTCCAATCTGCAACTCTGTATTTACGTTATTGGACTGGTATGTTCACTTGGAGCAACAATCTACTTATTGGTAAGGAATCAAGAAGTTAAGTAATAAATAAAAATGATACTGATGAGCAAACCTTGCTAATTTTGTAAATCAATGACATTGATGTTTATTACGTATTGCATGGTTTTAGAATAAAAGACAAGACTTTCGAAGTAATTGCGAGAGTCTTGTTTAGTTTTTATGCTAATGCGTGTCCAATTAATGATGTTGTAATTCGGACATATCCCGATTTAACGTATCATTTTGTAACATGTTGTCTTCTCTCTTCATTCCTCATCACAGAGAATTCTGGTGATTTATGGTAAAATAAGGTCTATATATGAGAGGACAAAGAGATGATTAATCGAGTAACAGACAACAAATTTAAACTAGTATCAAAATACCAACCGTCTGGGGACCAACCGCAGGCCATCGAGCAGTTGGTAGATAACATCGAGGGAGGCGAGAAGGCCCAAATCTTGATGGGGGCGACTGGTACGGGCAAGACCTATACCATGAGTCAAGTCATTGCCCAAGTGAATAAACCGACCTTGGTCATCGCCCACAATAAAACCCTAGCAGGCCAGCTCTATGGAGAGTTCAAGGAATTTTTCCCTGAAAATGCGGTCGAGTATTTCGTCTCTTACTACGATTACTACCAGCCTGAAGCCTATGTGCCTTCGAGTGATACCTATATCGAAAAAGATAGCTCGGTCAATGATGAGATTGACAAGCTTCGTCACTCAGCAACCTCAGCCCTCTTAGAGCGCAATGACGTCATTGTAGTTGCGTCTGTTTCATGTATCTATGGGTTGGGTTCTCCCAAAGAATACTCGGATAGCGTGGTGAGCCTACGCCCAGGTCTCGAGATTTCTCGCGATAAACTGCTGAACGACTTGGTGGATATCCAGTTTGAGCGCAATGACATCGACTTTCAACGGGGGAAATTCCGTGTCCGTGGGGATGTGGTCGAGATTTTCCCAGCTTCGCGTGATGAACATGCCTTTCGCGTTGAGTTTTTCGGGGACGAAATTGATCGCATCCGTGAGGTCGAAGCTTTGACGGGTCAAGTCCTTGGTGAAGTGGACCACTTAGCGATCTTCCCAGCCACTCACTTCGTGACCAATGATGACCATATGGAAGTAGCCATAGCCAAGATTCAGGCGGAACTAGAAGAACAGTTGAAAGTCTTTGAAAAAGAAGGCAAGCTCTTAGAAGCCCAGCGCCTGAAACAACGGACCGAGTATGATATTGAAATGCTTAGGGAAATGGGCTACACCAATGGGGTAGAAAACTACTCCCGTCACATGGACGGACGGAGTGAAGGAGAGCCACCTTACACCCTTCTTGACTTCTTCCCAGAAGATTTTCTCATTATGATTGACGAAAGCCACATGACCATGGGACAAATCAAGGGAATGTACAATGGAGACCGCTCGCGTAAGGAGATGTTGGTCAACTATGGTTTCCGTTTGCCGTCTGCTCTGGATAACCGGCCTCTTCGTCGTGAGGAGTTTGAAAGTCATGTCCATCAGATCGTCTATGTGTCTGCGACACCAGGCGATTATGAGATGGAACAAACTGATACCGTCATCGAGCAAATCATTCGTCCGACTGGTCTTCTGGATCCAGAGGTGGAAGTGCGTCCGACTATGGGACAAATGGACGATCTCTTGGGTGAGATCAATGCGCGAGTAGAACGTGGAGAGCGGACCTTTGTCACCACCCTGACCAAGAAGATGGCAGAAGATTTGACGGACTACTTCAAGGAAATGGGCGTCAAGGTGAAATACATGCACTCGGACATTAAGACCTTGGAGCGGACGGAGATTATCCGTGATTTGCGTTTGGGTGTCTTTGATGTACTTGTCGGTATCAACCTTCTTCGGGAAGGGATAGACGTACCAGAAGTTAGTCTGGTGGCTATTCTTGATGCGGACAAGGAAGGTTTTCTCCGTAATGAACGCGGACTGATCCAGACCATCGGTCGTGCAGCCCGTAATAGCGAAGGCCATGTCATCATGTATGCGGATACCATGACCCAGTCTATGCAACGTGCGATTGATGAAACAGCTCGTCGTCGTCAGATTCAGATGGCCTATAACGAAGAGCATGGCATTGTCCCACAAACCATCAAGAAAGAAATCCGTGATCTCATCTCTGTTACCAAGGTTGTGGCTAAGGAAGAGGACAAGGAAGTGGATATCACCAGTCTCAACCGCCAAGAGCGCAAAGAACTGGTCAAAAAACTGCAAGGTCAGATGCAGGCCGCTGTCGAAGTGCTTGATTTCGAGTTGGCAGCTCAGATCCGTGATATGATGTTGGAAGTCAAGGCCTTGGATTAGATAGGATAAAACGAATGAAGATTATCATTAAAATAATGGAAACTCCTGAAGAGATAGAAGGAAAATCTCTGGTTCACTGGCAAACATGGAGGGAGTCTTATGACGACCTTTTGCCTCCAGAATTTCAGGAGACGATGACATTGGATAGATGTCGTTTCTTTAGTCAAAAGTATCCAGAAAATACCTTGATCGCGATGGATGGAAAGAAGGTCGTTGGATTTATCAGCTATGGAAATTACCATGATGAGACCATTCAAGCTGGTGAAATCATTGCCTTATATGTTTTAAAAGATTACTATGGAAAAGGTGTGAGTAAACAGTTAATGCATGCTGCATTTGTTGCTCTTGATCATTTTTCTGAAATTTATTTATGGGTATTGAAAGATAATAAGCGTGCCATTGCTTTTTATCAAAAAATGGGTTTTACTTTGGATGGTCAAGAAAAAATTCGTGAACTTGGAAAACCTGTTAAGGAATTGCGGATGATGTGTTCTTCAAACAAAAATTCCTAAAAGACGTATCTATCAATCTTTGAGCCATTATCAATTAATCAAGTATAAAGAATGAAAGAGATTGAACGAAAAAAAGACTTGAAGGAGAATACGAATGAAAATTTTAGTCATCAATGGGCATCCTGATAAGGAAAGTTACTGTCAGGCTATTTTTCAAACTATTGTCGAAAATATTGACTCAGGTCGCCATGAACTTGAAGTCATCAACCTTAATGAAGAGGACTTTGATCCTGTTTTACGTTATGGCTATCGAAAACGGATGGAAGAAGATTCTTTTATCCTTCGTTCTCAAGAATTAATCCAGTGGGCGGATCACTTGATCTTTGTTTATCCCATCTGGTGGAGTAGTATGCCGAGCCTTATGAAGGGCTGGATCGACCGGGTCTTTACACCGGGGATTGCCTACTCGGCCAATGACCAGGGAAGCTTTATCTGGAATTACCTTAGAGGCGAGCAATTTAAGAAGTTGCTCAAAGGGAAAACAGCCAGTATTTATGCGACTTCCATGGCGCCAACTTGGTGGTACAAGATCTTTTCAGGCCCTCTCAACATTCCAGATAGTTATGGCATCTCTGTTTTGAAGAATGCAGTTTTGAACCACTGTGGGATTAAAACCAAGCGCGTCTGCATCTTGGGAGAAGTCGGCCGGGATGTGAACACCGCTAGCATACGGGAACAGCATCTCCGAAAGGTAGCAGCAGAAGTGAAGAAACTCTGATGAAACGTCAGTTTGTTCTCATAAGTTCGTGTCTTTAGTTGTTTTTTGAATAGGTTTAGGTTAAACTATTAACATAATTTATAAAACATAGGAATAATTCGATATGCTACTTTTTATCTATATGATCTATGTCATTTATTCACTATCAAAAATGAAAAGAGAAGGGAAAAGTGTCTCAATTTTCACTAAGTTGATTGTTTACGGCTTATTGATACTCTCTTTGTTTATGCTCTATTTCAGTTTTTTGTCATTTTTATTTAGCCCGTTGCCATTTTTTGGCTTTCTAGCTGCTCTTGCTATTGGCGGTATGATGCTATCTCTTAAAATAGTAATTGCCCTTGCCTTGCTTTTGCTATCTCTTAGCCTATTCTTAGATAGCAAAAATAGTGATCCGGATACGCCTCTCATTGATCATTGGTTACGATTGGGGGTTCATATTCTACTGATCATTATTTAAGGTAAGGGAGAGTTTCATCATGGGAAAGTATATGAACCTGTTTAAGATCGTGTATCTTATTCTTTTACTTTTTGTTTTTGCGAACTTTGTATTAGGCTACAATGGTTACGCCTTTACTCCGCTCCTGTGGAATCCTTGGTTGTATCTAGGAGCTGTGACAGTTTTTTGTCATATCTGGCATCTCTTTTATCGAACTCACACAGTCAATTGGAAGAATGTAGTGGGGCTACTTTTTAGTTTCTTTGCTAGCTTGATCTTAGTATTATTCATTGTGTTTTTCTTTAGTTTTGATGGTCATGGTTCGATAACGATTCACTCGGAGTATTATTTAAAAGAGAAGTCAATTGTCTTTCAGAGAGGTTCCCTTTTAGATGCCTTTGATGAATACCATGAGCTGGTAAATCCCTTTGTGATGAAAAAAGAGATAAAGAAAAAAGTTTATATTGATTAATTGTCAATATCATAGAAAGGAAATATATGTCACGTACAACGCCTACTATACTGTGCAATCTTTGCATGGTCGAAGATCTTGAAAATGGGAAAGTAGTCCTCCAATACCGCTCACCTGAAAAGACTCACTGGGCTGGCTATGCTTTTCCTGGAGGCCATATCGAAGAAGGAGAGAGTCTAGTAGAGTCTGTCATCCGTGAAGTCTACGAAGAGACAGGACTGACAATTGCAGATCCAAAACTGGTCGCAGTTAAAGACTGGGAGCCAGATGAGGGAGGCCGCTATATTGTCTTTTGCTATAAAGCGACAGAATTTTCAGGCCAGCTTAGATCATCTGAAGAAGGAGAAGTTTCTTGGGTTGAGAAGGACCAATTAGAAAAGTTGAACTTGTCCTACGACATGCTTCCTCTGCTGGAAGTGATGGAAGACCCAGATTTATCCGAGTACTATTATCGTAAACGAACAGATGATGGTTGGGAAAAATTTCGCTATTAAGGAGTTAGGTAACACTAGCTCTTTTCTTATTCTTGTAAGAAGTGGAAAAAAATAGTATGATGGAAGAGTTTAGGAATACCTTATATAGGGGGAAGAGGTTTTAACATGAAGGATTTTCACTTTGATGCCATTGCTGCATTTGAAAATTACGAGATCGAAACCATGAGAGATGGCCATGTTGTTGTGACAACGAAGGTCGTTGAATCATCTCTTAATTATTATGGAAACGCGCACGGTGGCTATCTCTTTACCCTGTGTGACCAGATCAGTGGCTTGGTCGTCATTTCGCAGGGAGTAGATGGTGTAACCTTGCAGTCTTCCATTAATTATTTGAAAGCAGGCCGCCTAGGAGATGTCCTAACGATTCACGGGGAATGTGTCCACAGTGGTCGGACAACTCGGGTTGTCGATGTCGATATTACCAATCAGGAAGGTGCCAATGTCTGTAAGGCCACCTTTACCATGTTTGTAACGGGAGAAAGAGATGAATCAGCAAAAGTACGCATTTAAAAACTATATTTTTGATTTTTATGGAACCTTGGTCGATATCGAAACCGATGAGTCGAGTCCAGTCTTGTGGGAGACCATGGCCCAAATCTACCAATCCTATGGTGCTCATTATACAGGGGAAAGCCTGCAAGCACGCTATAAGGAGTTGGTGAAGCAAGCTGAGGAAAGTATCGCTAAGGAAAAACAAGTCACTTATCCGGAGATTGACTTGACCGTGATCTTTGTTCAACTTTATCTAGAAAGTCATCCAACAGGAGCCAGTGTCCATCATCTCAAAGAGTGGGGGCGTTTGATTGCTCGGACCTTCCGTGTTCTCTCTCGCAAACGCTTGGAGCTTTACCCACACACGAAAGAAGTCTTAGAAAATATGAAGGCTGCAGGTTGTCGGCTCTATCTCTTATCTAATGCACAAGCGGACTTTACCAACCCAGAGATTGATTTGCTCGGCTTGAGAGAGATTTTCCATGATATTTATCTGTCGTCAGATGCTGGGATTCGCAAACCTCAGTCCGAATTTCTCGTGAAAGTCATCAAAGAACACCAGTTGAATCCTGATAAAACGGTTATGGTAGGGAATGACTTCACTACAGATGTAGCTGTAGCGAAAAGTATTGGTATGCAAAGTATCTTGATCAATACCTTCCCATACTCTGAAGAAGAACTACGAGATAGGAGTCAAGCAGGAGTACGCGTGATTCGAGGTATTCAAGAATTACAAGAAGATTAAAGGTTATCATCGATTCTAGGAGGCCGAGTTGCCTCCTCTTTTGTACAAAATGCTAGAGTTGAGCAGTATTTGTCAAATTTTCCCTTTCATGGTATACTATGGGAGTTAATTTTGCTAAGGAGATTGAAATGAATAACTTACCAAACTGTCCAAAATGTCATTCAGAATATGTCTATGAAGATGGAGCCCTCTTGGTCTGTCCAGAATGTGCTTATGAATGGAACCCAGCTGAAGTCGTTGAAGAAGATGGTGTCGTTGCGATTGATGCCAATGGAAACAAATTGGCTGATGGGGATACCGTCACCTTAATCAAAGACTTGAAAGTCAAGGGTGCACCAAAAGATTTGAAACAAGGAACGCGCGTGAAAAACATTCGCATTGTTGAAGGCGACCACAACATTGATTGCAAGATTGATGGATTTGGCGCAATGAAACTCAAATCAGAATTTGTGAAGAAGATCTAAGAATAAGAAGAAATAGTTCTTTATAAAGTATACAAATTAATTAATTGAGTTGTTTAAGTTTAAAAGGAACTTTCCGCTGTGAGAAAAGTACTTGAAACAGTATTGTTTCAAGTACTCGGGAGTTTTGAAACTTTAGGTTCAAAACTAAGTCATGGAACTTCGAAGAAGTTCGCTGACGTCCGTCTTCACTTAAGGAAAGTTCCTGATTAAACTGAAGGGCCTAGCCCTTTTCTTTCAGGAGAATACTATGAAATTCAAACTATTATTTAGCTATCGTTTTCTATTGTTTATCTTAAGTGTTATCGGTGTTTATCTACAACTCACCAAGCATGGTGGCTTTGGAATGATGCTCTATTACACCATTTTGTCCAACATGTTGGTCATGTTCTTTATGGGGGACATGGTCTGGCGCATGCTTCGTGGTCGTTCAACCCAGACCCAGGGCTATCTTCGCTTGAAGGGTGGTGTCACCATGTCTATCATGATCACCTGTGTCATCTACCACTTTATGCTAGCACCCATCGCGACACCTGAGAAGTTTTACCGCTTGGAAAACTTCCTCTGTCACTACATTGTTCCCTTGATGTTCTTCTTTGATACCCTGGTGATTGATAAACCTAAACAATACCGTAAGTCGGATCCATTAGCTTGGACCTTGCTTCCTTTGCTCTATATGGTCTTTGCTCTTCTCAACGGTTTGGTCCTTAAATGGCCAGTACCTGGCGCTAAAGACAGTCCTTTCCCTTATTTCTTTATCAATGTCAATCGTTTTGGCTGGCTCTATGTCGCTAAGATGGCGACTATCATTTTTATCGCTTATTTACTAGCTGGATGTGGCCTGTTTGCCCTGAAGAGGATTGGTAAAAAAGGAACAGATCATTATTAAAGAGAAGATTTGTTGATAAGAATCCGAACATTAGTAGAAAAAAATAAGTTTTTTCTTGCATCCCTCTATAAACTGTGATATAGTATGGATAATTAAATAGTCCTTTAATCCTGTCCCGTGAGGCAGGCAAGGAGTCTGATCAAAATAAGGGGTGAACTAGATGCGTTCTAGGTCTTATCTCTTAGTATTTTTCTGAAGCCTCCTTGATAAAGGGAGGCTTTTTTCTATCAATTAGGAGGAAAAGATGAAGATCAAAGAAGTCGTTGATGATCTGACCATGAAGCGTGCTATTACTCGCATCACTTATGAAATCATCGAACGGAATAAGGATCTGAGCCAAATTGTTTTGGTAGGGATCAAAACTCGTGGCGTATTCATTGCCAATCGCATCAAAGAACGGTTAGCACAACTAGAACAAATAGAAGTTCCAGTCTGTGAATTGGATACCAAGCCTTTCCGTGATGATATTAAAGTAACAGAAGATTCAACCGTTTTACCAGTAGATATTACTGGCAAAGATGTCATCCTGATTGATGATGTCCTTTATACAGGTCGGACCATTCGAGCAGCTATCGATAATCTTGTCAGTCGTGGACGTCCATCGCGTGTCAGCCTGGCAGTCCTTGTGGATCGTGGTCATAGAGAATTGCCGATCCGACCAGATTATGTTGGAAAGAACATTCCAACAAGTCGATCAGAGGAAATCATTGTTGAGATGACTGAGCTGGATGGTCAAGATCGCATCTTGATCGAGGTGAGTGAATAAGGTAGTTTTCAAATCGTCGCTATATACAGGAGTGACTGAGGGAGCTTCCTGTATCGTTTTCACATATGCATATCTTTGGAATGGAGTTACAACATGTCTACAAATCAAATCGCACTTAAAAACCTTGTCTCAATGGAAGCTTTATCAAACGAAGAAGTTATGGCTTTGATTAAGCGTGGAATCGAGTTTAAAAATGGAGCAAAGGCTCATTATGACGAGCAACATATCGTGTCTAATCTCTTCTTTGAGTCGTCAACACGTACGCACAAAGCATTTGAAGTGGCTGAGTTGAAATTGGGTTGTGATCTCCTTGACTTTGATGTGAAAACGAGCTCTGTAAACAAGGGTGAAACTCTCTATGATACGATTTTGACCATGTCAGCTCTCGGAGTAGATATCTGCGTCATCCGTCACCCAGAAGTAGACTACTACAAGCAATTGATTGAAAGTCCAACCATCACAGCCTCAATTGTCAACGGGGGAGATGGGTCTGGTCAACACCCAAGCCAAAGTTTACTAGACTTGATGACCATCTATCAAGAGTTTGGTCACTTTGATGGTTTGAAGGTTTGTATCGCTGGTGACTTGGATCACTCACGGGTTGCAAAATCCAATATGCAAATCTTGAAACGCTTGGGCGCAACCCTCTACTTTGCTGGTCCAGACGAGTGGAGAAGTGCGGAGTTCGAAGAATATGGAACCTTTGTGACGATTGATGAAGTCATTGAAGAGGTCGATGTCATGATGTTCCTCCGTGTGCAACACGAGCGTCATGACTATGAGTCTCTCTTCTCAAAAGAGAACTACCATCGTTTGCATGGGTTGACACAAGAACGCTATGATCGTATGAAAGACACAGCTATCTTGATGCACCCAGCTCCAGTAAACCGTGATGTGGAGATTGCTGACCACTTGGTAGAAGCTCCTAAATCACGCATCGTGGAGCAAATGACCAATGGTGTCTTTGTCCGCATGGCGATCATCGAAGCGGTTTTAGCTGGACGTAAATAATATGTAAAAGAGAAAGGAGAAGTGAGAGAGTCTACAAAAAGGTGGTCTTTTCTCACTTTTCTTTTTGAGTTTGTAAGGAGAATTTATGGTAAAACGTCTCTTAGTATTAGAAGATGGGACGGTTTTTGAAGGAACTGGTTTTGGAGCTGATACCTATGTCAGTGGGGAATTGGTCTTAAATTCTGCCATGACGGGTTATCAAGAATTGATTACCGATCAATCCTATAAGGGTCAAATATTAGCCTTTACTTTTCCAGTTATTGGAACAACAGGAATCAATCGAGATGATTACGAATCGATTTTTCCAGGTTGTCTAGCTGTGGTAGTGAACCAATTAGCGAGCCATCCCAGTAATTGGCGCAAACAGTTGTCCTTGGATGCCTATCTGAAGAAACACAACATTCCAGGAATTCAAGGAGTCGATACCAGAAGGCTGGCTAAAATTGTTTCTAAGTATGGGAGTATGAAGGCTACAGTGGTTAATGAAGGGGATGCGATTGAGCATATCCTAGATCAACTTCGAGCAACCGTCCTACCTTTTGACCAAGTCCGTCAAGTGTCAACCAAAACCCCTTATGCAGCGCCAGGATTTGGAAAGAGTATTGTCTTGATCGATCTGGGCTTGCGTCATTCGGTTTTACGTCAATTAATCGCGAGAGGATGTAATGTAACGGTTGTTCCTTATTCCGTTAAATTGAAAGAATTGAAGGATTTGCAACCGGATGGGATTATTCTATCCAGTGGTCCAGGGAATCCCCATCATATTGATAGTATTTGCCAGGTCATTGCTAAAAATGATCCTCATATACCGATTATGGGAATCGGCTTGGGGGCAGAATTACTGGCCCTTGCCCACGGAGGCAGCCTCAACAACCTAAAAAGGCCTCATCGAGGACTCAACATTCCAGTAAAAGAGGTTGCTACTGGGAAGGTCGAAATTACTAGCCAGAATCACCAGTACAACATTGAACGCGATACCCTTCCACTTGATTTTCTGATTACCCATGAGGAGCTTCATGATCACTCTATCGAGGCTTTTCGTCACCGCTATCTTCCCTTGATTGGTGTCCTCTATCAAATTGAGTCCAGTCCAGGACCAAGAGAAAGTCTCTATTTCTATGATGAATTTATGGATCTGATTGAAAGTAAATTAGACAAAAGAAGGGAGGAGTTATGGTCATGAATCAAGTATCACTTTTGTGTGCAGAATCCTTCAATGATGTCAGTTTGCTTGGAGCACTCACTTCTTGTCCCTTATTAAAAGAACGTGGCTACCAAACAGAAATCCTCTATTGTGGAGATGAGAACGAGATTACCAAAGAAGCTGGAGATGCTGTTTCCGTTATTCGTTTAAAGTTGGATAGTCTAAAAGAAGCCCTTCTAGCAACAAATACAAGAAACTTACTACTGTCTTTTGCGGACAAGCAACTCCTTGGCTTATTATTCCGATTGGAGGAAATTGGGTTTCTTAAGGAGCACAAGATCCGTACTCTAGGAACTTCGCTTCGACAGTACAGAGCCTTTTACCATCAGGCAGACCAAAAGTCATTTTTACAGGACTTGGGTTATCAAGTTCCTTCCTCTTCCTTGGTTTCGACAGTCAGAGAGGCCATTGAGTTTTCGGAGCAGATTCAATTTCCTATTGTTGTTTGGCCACTTGCCAGCAAGCATGGGCAAGGCCGTCGGATCGCTAATAACTTGGATGATTTATGTGAGGCTGTCGAAAATGGGCTAGAAGTATCGCCACAAGGTCAGTGTTTGTTGGAGTTTTCGACAGTTGGTTTCAAGGAGTTGGAATACGTCGTAGTCCGAGATCGACAGGATAATTATTATCTTGCGGGAAATATTGAGAGTGTAGACCCGGTGGGGATCCATTCCAGTGATTCCTATCAAGTCATCCCTAGTCTGACCTTGACGGATACAGAGCACCAGACCTTGCGGGAGGCAGCTTTGTCGATTGTTCGACATCTGAGATTGGTTGGAGCGACCTCCATCAAGTTTGCGCTAGATCCAAAGAGTTATCAATTTTATATTCTTGAGGTCAATCCTTTTGCCTCCGATTCCTTTTCGACAATGTCCATGGCCTTAGGTTATTCGCTTTATCATCAAGCTTTGTGCCTCAAGTTGGGGGATCATCTCTTAGACCTGCCCCATCCAACAATGAAGGGATTAACAGCCTTGTTTGAACCGAGTCTTGACCGAATTTTGTTTAAACTCCCTGTCTTTCCAATAGAGAAAATTTCAAGGGTCCTCAATACTCAGATTAACTCAATCGGTTCTCTCTATGGGTTTGGAACTAGTCTAGAAGAAGCCTATCAGCAAGCTGTTGAAAATTTTGGTTCGGACCAATGGCCTAAGAATATTCTAAAGGATGTTTCGGACGATGAATTGATTCAACGGATTGCTAAACGGATGCCCTACAGATTTTCATCTATTTTAGAAGCTCTACATAGAGGTTTTGAAATGGAGGAAGTTTGTGACTTGAGTCGTATGGATCCTTTCTATCTCCAGTTCTTGTATAATATCTACTTGTACGAGAGACAAGAAAAGCCCCAAATAAATCATTCTTTAAAGTTTCACCCTTTGGATTTGACAGCTGGATTTGGTCATGTTGGAGAAGAGGTGACCTTCTTTAGTTCTATTTGTGGAGAGGACGAGGCATCAGACTGGAGTGACTGGACCTTGTTGGTTGATCGAGGATCTCCAGACGAACCTAGAAGGATTCTACAAATCATTGAACGTCTGAGAACAGAGAAGGAAGCTGGAAGAAAAGTAGTCCTTCTTAGTAATCTACCTTTCGTTGGCCAAGTGGCTAATACCTGCTTACGAATTCCTCTTTCTGTTTATGAAAGTTACCAGAGTCAAATCGATGGACAGTTTGCTAGGGTAGAATACATGGATTAAAAGAAATTAAAAGAGAGTGGGACAGAAATCGGAAATTCGTTAGAATTCGATTTCGTCGTCCCACCTCCGCACAGTTGAGTAGGGCTGTAAAAGCTGACGAAATCAGCGTAGTAAAGCCCACTCAACCACTGCGTCTTGCTCGACCATCCAAAAACAATTAAGAGGCTAGGACTTTTGTCCCAGCCTCATTTTTGTTAAGTATATGGAATTAAGAATGGCTAACAATACCGATAATGGTGTCGACGGCACGCTCCATGGTTTGAAGACTGACATATTCAAAGCGACCGTGCATATTTTCGCCACCAGCGAAGATGTTTGGAGTTGGAATTCCCATGAAGGAAATCTTAGAACCGTCTGTACCACCGCGGATTGGTTCAATAATAGGAGTAATGCCTAGATCTTCCATGACTTCCTTAGCCAAGTTGACTGGTGTCATGTCTTTCTCGATGACTTGTTTCATGTTGTAGTACTGATCTTTAAGAGTCAAGAGAACACGTTCGGCACCAAGTTCTTGGTTCATCTTGTTTGCGATGTCTTCCATCATGGCTTTACGAGCTTCAAAATTCTCTGTCTCAAAGTCACGGATGATGTAGCTAGCATGTGCTTCTTCAACAGTCCCATCGATATTCATCAAATGGAAGAAGCCTTGGTACCCATCTGTTTTTTCAGGGCGTTCTTCTTCAGGGAGTTGATTGTGGAAGTCAATGGCTAACTGAAGTGCATTCACCATTTGGTTCTTAGCAGTACCAGGGTGCACATTGCGACCTTTGAAGGTAATTTCAGCTCCTGCAGCGGAGAAGGTTTCGTATTGCAATTCACCAAGAGGACCACCGTCAACTGTATAGGCAAAGTCATCATTGAAATCTTCTGCATCAAACTTATCTGCTCCGACTCCGATTTCTTCATCTGGTCCAAAGCCAACTCGGATTTCGCAGTGTTTGATTTCTGGATGAGCATTCAAGTATTCGATGGCTGTCATAATCTCAGCAATCCCTGATTTATCATCTGCACCAAGAAGGGTCGTACCGTCAGTAGTAATCAAGGTTTGATCTTTGTAGTTATGGAGGTTAGCAAAGTCAGCAGGATCTAGTGAATAACCGGAATCACCAAGAGAAATAGCGCCACCATCATAGTTTTTAATGACTTGAGGACTGATGTTTTCCGCATTGAAATCAGCTGTATCCATATGTGAGATAAAGCCAATCTTTCGTGTGAGACTTGGATCGTTTGCTGGAAGAGTTCCAATGGCAAAACCATTTGGAAGATAGTAGACATTCTGAAGTCCAACTCGTTCCATTTCAGGGAGTAGCACATTCTTTGCAAACTCTACTTGAGAAGCTGTACTAGGAGTTGTTGTTGAAGTCTCATCAGAGCGAGTGTTGACTTTGACGTAGGTTAAAAATCGTTCTAATAATGTTGGGTATTTCATTTGTTTTTCCTTTTCTAGTTCTGTGCTTGTAAAACATAGCGCTTGATAGCAGTGGCGACACCATCTTCTTCGTTAGAAGTGGTAGTGACATCAGCCAAGGCTTTTATAGCAGATGGAGCATTGCCCATAGCAACTCCAAGACCCGCGTACTCAATCATTTCAATATCATTGTTCTCATCGCCAATAGCCATGACTTGCTCTCTAGGAATACCCAGGTGGTCCGCAAGAGCTCTTAAACCAGTAGCTTTGTTTACGCCTTTTGGAAGAATTTCAAAGAGAATAGGCTGAGAGCGAATAGTATGGAAGCGTTGGGCTAATGCATCTTCATAGGTTTCTTGGAAGGCATCAATTTGCTCTTTCTGATCAATAAACATCCCTTGGAAAATTGGTTGGGCCTCAAGGAGTTCTTCTAAGCCAAGTGCTACAGGTACTGTAGAAACAATACCGGCATCCATTTTGGCTATTTCGGAAGGTTCCTGATTCAAAATGATATAGCGATTTAAATCAAATAAACTTAATTGAGGACGAATCTCCTGCGTCAGTTGATCGAGATAAACCAAATCTTCTTCAGATAAGGCATCATAGCTGATGACAGACCAATCTGAAGAGTTGACAGTTGTACAACCATTATTAATCACCGAGTAGGAGTGGTTACTTCTGAATCCAATCTCTTCAAAGATTGGACGGACACCAGATAGGGGACGTCCTGTACAGATGACGACGTGAACACCAGCAGCTTCAGCATCCAAAAGAGCCTGCTTATTAGCAGGACTAATGGTTTTATCTGGTGATAAAAGAGTCCCATCTAAATCAATAGCGATTAATCGGATCATAGCTCCTCCTCCTTAGCTGGTAGAAAGCTAGCAATGACTTTACCAATTACTCTTGGTTCCTCTTCTAGCGGAATGACCTTGTCACTATACTTTTTATTGAGAGAGACAAGACGGATCCCTTGAGCTTCACGAAAGACACGTTTAATCAAGGTTTGCCCATCGTACTCAATAGCATAGATGGCACCAGCAGTATCGTAGAAAGTTTGCTTGATTAGGGCAACAGATCCCTTTGGATATTTAGGTTCTAACGAGTCAGTATGGATCCAAAGAGCTAGATCATAGGCCAGTTTTTGATCAAACCACACCAAATCTCCCTTAGAAGCACTTTGACTAGCAGCATAACTGTCAAAGACAGTATAGGGTGTGTATTTTTTTTCAATCCGTTTGCGTTCCGCTTGTAAAACCAATAAGCGATTGGCTTCCTCTAGGAGGGAATCTTGAAAATCCTCATCTAGTTGCTTATAGATAAACTCAATCTTAGAATCCTCCAAGGTATCTGGTTGCCCATAACGGGGATCCAGGTCAGAGATGGGAATTTCAAAGAAGCTAGCGATCTTTTCTAAGTTCTCACTGACTGGGAGAGAAGTACCTTTCACATAGCCAGTCAAGGTACTAGCTGGAATACCGGTTGTACGAGATAAATCGACCTGTTTCTTATTTTGAACCTTTAATAGTTCTCTTATTTTTTCGGAAATAATACGCAAAGCCTCTTTATCCTGTGGGCTTGCTTTTCCACGTCCTCTTGCCACGAGCTTCACCTCCTTTTACATTACAATTCATTATAGCGAATTAAATCGAAAAAGTAAATAGAAATCCTTGATAAATGTGAAAAAAGATTGATTGGATATAAATCGTATCAATCTATAAAATATTATTATATTATCCTTGATTTTTTTGGGAATAAGGTCTAAAATAATAAAAAAAGACTTCATGGAGGTTGAAGTATGATTCGTACAGTTCAAGTCAAAGATGCAGGTCAAATTCGAGATTTGTGCCACCAAGCTTTGGGGTATGATTCGACTCTTGAGAAAGTAGCGTCTCAGATCAATAAATTTAATCAGCCAGACTCGGGTCATTTTTGCTTTGTATTCGAAGATGACCAAACAGGAAATATTCTTGGTTATGTCGAAGCAGAAGCCTATGAGAGTATATATAGCGATCCGGGTTTGAATGTTTTAGGACTTGCTGTTTTCCCTTCTGCCCAAGGATGTGGGATTGGTCGGCAATTGATGGAGCGAATTGAAGCTCTTGCTCAAACTCATAACTATTCCTTTATTCGTTTGAGTTCTGCCTCTCATCGAAAAGAAGCCCATGTCTTTTACGAACGAATAGGCTATGAGGGAAATAGAACGCAGAAGCGATTTTTGAAAATAATGGATTAAGATAGGCAAAGGCCTATCTTTTTTGTTATAATGAAGAGTACGATTAATTTTACTAGGAAGATGATTATGCCAAATTTAGAAGAATTAAAAAAACGACAAGAGAAGATTCGGAACTTTTCGATTATCGCCCATATTGACCACGGAAAGTCAACCTTGGCGGACCGAATCTTAGAAAAAACAGAAACCGTTTCTAGTCGGGAAATGCAAGCTCAGCTTTTAGACAGCATGGACCTGGAACGGGAACGTGGGATTACCATTAAGCTCAATGCTATCGAGTTGAACTATACAGCTAAAGATGGGGAGACCTATATTTTCCACTTGATTGACACACCAGGACACGTGGACTTTACCTATGAGGTTTCTCGTTCGCTAGCTGCCTGTGAGGGTGCGATTCTCGTAGTGGATGCGGCTCAAGGGATTGAGGCGCAGACCCTAGCCAATGTCTATCTTGCTTTGGATAATGACTTGGAGATTCTTCCAGTCATTAATAAGATTGACTTACCAGCCGCTGATCCAGAACGTGTGCGCACAGAAGTAGAAGATGTCATTGGCCTGGATGCCAGTGAGGCAGTTCTAGCTTCTGCCAAGGCTGGAATCGGGATCGAAGAGATTTTGGAACAAATCGTCGAGAAAGTCCCTGCTCCTACTGGGGACGTTGCTGCTCCCTTGCAAGCCTTGATCTTTGACTCAGTATACGACCCGTATCGTGGAGTCATTCTCCAAGTTCGTGTGGTAAATGGTATGGTGAAGCCGGGCGATACCATCCAGTTGATGAGTAATGGCAAGACTTTTGATGTAACTGAGGTTGGAATTTTTACTCCTAAAGCAGTTGGCCGTGATTTCCTGGCTACAGGGGACGTTGGTTATATTGCAGCCTCTATCAAGACGGTTGCAGATACTCGTGTCGGGGATACGGTGACCCTAGCGACCAATCCAGCAAGTGAGCCCCTTCATGGTTACAAGCAAATGAACCCAATGGTCTTTGCCGGTCTTTACCCAATCGAATCTAACAAATACAATGATCTTCGTGAAGCCTTGGAAAAATTGCAATTGAATGACGCTAGTCTTCAATTTGAGCCTGAAACATCTCAAGCCCTTGGTTTTGGTTTCCGTTGTGGTTTCTTAGGACTCCTTCATATGGACGTTATCCAGGAACGCTTGGAGCGCGAGTTCAATATTGACTTGATCATGACAGCGCCGTCTGTAATCTATAAGGTCAATTTGACAGATGGAGAAGTGCTAGATGTGTCGAACCCATCTGAGTTCCCAGATCCAACCAAGATTGCTTCAATCGAAGAACCTTATGTCAAAGCGCAAATCATGGTGCCGCAAGAGTTTGTCGGAGCTGTCATGGAATTGGCTCAACGCAAACGTGGGGACTTTGTGACCATGGACTACATCGATGAAAATCGGGTTAATGTGATCTATCAAATCCCACTGGCGGAAATTGTCTTTGATTTCTTTGATAAATTGAAATCCTCTACTCGTGGCTATGCAAGCTTTGACTATGAGTTGTCTGAATACCGTCCATCCAAACTGGTTAAGATGGATATTCTCCTCAATGGAGAT
The DNA here is from genome assembly GCF_000186465.1 of Streptococcus australis ATCC 700641. GTDB lineage: Bacteria > Bacillota > Bacilli > Lactobacillales > Streptococcaceae > Streptococcus > Streptococcus australis. Next base: position 1,469,277 of record NZ_GL636091.1, read on the forward strand.
ACCGTCGATGCCCTCAGCTTTATCGTTCACAAGGACTTTGCCTATGAACGTGGTAAGTTGATTGTTGAGAAGCTCAAGAAGATTATCCCTCGTCAACAGTTTGAAGTGCCTATCCAAGCAGCTATCGGTCATAAGATCGTGGCTCGTACTGATATCAAGGCCCTTCGGAAGAACGTCTTGGCCAAGTGTTATGGTGGGGACGTCTCACGGAAACGGAAGCTTCTTGAAAAACAAAAAGCCGGTAAGAAACGAATGAAAGCTATCGGTTCAGTAGAAGTACCACAGGAAGCCTTCTTGTCAGTTCTGTCAATGGATGAGGAATAAGCTTTTCTTTGGAATAATAGAACAAATGGAGCGTCCCGCTAGGGACGTTTTTCTATCGGGCTAGACAAATAGTGCTTTCAAATCTAAGTAGAACGTGTTAAACTAGAGGTATCAAAATCCATCACAAAGGAGAGGAAAGATGAAAAATAAGTTCTTACTTGCGACCGTTTCGGTCTTGTCAGTTCTTGCTCTTGTAGCTTGTAGCACTCCTAAAAAAGAGTCTAGAAAACCATTGTCATCTGAGTCTAGTTCCACTGAGGTGGTGAAAAAGAGTAAAAAATCATCTAGCAAAAAAACATCTAGTAAGGTAGAGTCAAAATCATCGGATGATACCAAGAGTTCTGTCGAAACCAAACGGGTTGGTTCTGCCGATTATGGCTATATCGATATCCCAAGTAAGTGGATTAAATTTACAGATATAGATGGTGGAGACAGCATTCAATTTACGGATGGAAGTGCTTATAATATCGTTACTATGAATGGGTATACCAAAGAGAAAGCAAATGTCGGTGAAGGGGAAGTCTTCAACGCAGAGTTGATTGCGAACCGAATTGCTTACTATTGGAATGACAATAAAGAAGTAGAGAAAATGTGGGGAGCGAAGACCACTGTATCAGGGAATGAAGCCTTGCAGCTCAATATTATCCTTAAATCTGGACAGTACCTCATTACTTGGGTCTTCCAAAAGGATGATAAGGTATACTTGATGTCTTTTGAAGGGGATAAAGAGACCTTGGCTCAATTCATTCCATACATTGAGGAAACTTGGAGTTTGGATGAGAAAGGTCCAAAAGCCTAATGCATTCGTGAGGAAGTTGGTTCTATTATCACCAATTTTCAATACATGATAGAATAAGATTTGGACGCAGTCATTAAGTTCTATTTCTTGGAACAATTAACTTCTTACAACCTGGTTAGCAAAGAATCTCTCGGGTTGTATATCCTTAAGAAAGCAGGGACTAATTCAAACAGTTCGTCAGTTTGAATTAGTTCTTTTTTTGGTAAGAAATTAAACTGGTCCTTTTAAAATAAAGTATAAGATGTTAGACTAGTGTATATAATCTATCATAGAGGAGAGAAAGATGAAAAATAAGTTCTTACTGGCGTCAGTTACGTTTTTGTCTGTTGTCAGTCTCTTTGCTTGTACTAGTCCAAAGAAAGAGTCTAGTAAATCGTCAGCACCATCTAGTTCCACGAATGTGGCAAAAGAAACAACAAAATCAAGTAGCAAGGTAAAGGAAGAAATATCAGATCATGATAAGAGTTTCGCAGAAACGAAACGAGTTGGATCAGCAGATCAAGGGTATGTCAATATTCCAAGTGACTGGGTAAAATATACAAATGAAGAAGGTGGAGATAATATCCAATACTCAGATAAAAGCGTGGATAATGCGATTATTTTGAACGCTACTACTAGAGAAAGAGCGGGTGTCGCCGAAGAAGAAGATTTTAATGAAGTGATGGCTCAAAGATTTGAGAATGACTTGAACGAAATAAATAAAGTAGTAAAATCGTGGAGATCTACTAGCAAAGTTGGAGGAAATGTAGCCATCCAATTAAACATGATTCTTAAGTCGGGTCGATATGTTACTTGCTGGTTTTTTCAAATAGATGGGAAGTTGTATTACATTGCCTGTCTTGGAGATGAAAAAACATTAGCTCAATTAACCTCCTATGTAGAAGACACTTGGAGCCTTGATGGAACAGGTGCCGTGACGGATTAATCAAGTGAGAGTTTGGCTTAAACTATTCAGTCATTAATGTTTAATAGAAATAACTACATGACGCAGTGGTTGATTGGCATCTTTGTTCGCTTTTTAGCTCCAAAGATAACCTAATGAGTGAAACGAAGTTTCCTTTATCTGCAACCTCCAACAGTCTCCCAGACTGTTGGAGCTATGCGGGGGTGGGAAGATTGAAAAGGTTTGGGGAACCTTTTCAACCTCTTTAAATTTCTCGGAGTTCTGTCCCACTCCCTTTTTTACGGCCTCTATGGTATAATGCTCTTATCCATTTAGCAATTAGAAAGTAGTTTATGACTCAAGAAATTGACTTAGAAAAATACCATCAGTTAGCGCTCCAAAAGCAAAAGGAGCATCGCAAGGTATTGGCGAATCTGAAAAAGAAGCCCCCTAAAAATCTAGATAAAATAGCGCAAGAGATTCACGATGAAGTATTTCAAGAAATTGATTGTACCGCCTGCGCCAACTGCTGTAAGACCCTAGGACCCGATTTTAAAGAAGCTGATATCACGCGCATTGCCAAGTATTTCAAGATGAAGTTGCCTGCCTTTGAAGCAGAGTTTTTAGAAGTCGATGAAGATGGAGACAAGGTTTTTAAATCCATGCCTTGCCCTTTCTTGGGTGGCGATAATCTCTGTTCTATCTATGATGTGCGTCCCAAGGCTTGCCGAGAATTCCCTCATACGGACCGCAAGAAAATCTACCAGATCAATCATTTGACCATCAAGAATACCCTCACTTGCCCAGCAGCCTATTTATTTGTAGAAAAATTAAAGGATCGTTTGTAATGACATATTCATTTTTACTATTTGACCTAGACCACACCTTGTTGGACTTTGATACAGCGGAGGAAGTGGCCTTAACACAATTTCTCAAGGACCAGGGGGTTCAGGATATTCAAGCCTTTAAGGATTACTACAAACCCATGAACCAAGGGCTTTGGAAGGATTTGGAGCAAAAAAAGATTAGTAAAAAAGATTTGATTAATAGCCGGTTTGCAATCGCCTTTGCCCATTTTGGAAGACAAGTAGATGGTGAAGAAATGGCTTTGCGTTACCAGGATTATATCCGTCAACAAGGACAGAGCTTTCCAGGAGCGGAAGACTTGCTGGCCAAGTTGGTAGAAAGAGGTTACCAGCTCTACGGTGCTACCAACGGCGTTACCGCTATTCAGCAAGGGCGTTTGAAGCAATCTTCCATCACCCCTTATTTCAAAGATATCTTCATTTCTGAACAATTAGGAACTCAAAAACCGGAAGTGGCCTTTTATGAAAAGATCGGGAACCTGATCCCAGGTTTTACCAAGGAGCAAGCTCTCATGATTGGGGATTCTCTGACGGCCGATATCGCCGGAGGGAATGCTGGAGGGATTGATACCGTCTGGTACAATCCGGATCACAAAGAAAATACCAGTCAAGCAGTGCCAACCTATGTCGTTGCTGACTATCAAGAGTTATTGGATATCCTTAAGTAAAGATTTATTACAAACTAGCTCTCGGGCTAGTTTTTTGTTATTATGGATAAATGAATATATTTAAACAAATACCATTCAACATCAAGAAATGGGTCGGCTACCTGGTTCGTGCATTCTTCACAGTGGTCGCTCTCTTGATTTGTTTTCTCTTTTATTTTACTAATCAAGAAGAAAAGAAAATCCAAGAGCAAATTTCTGGCTTTTATCAGGAAGCGGGATTTAAAGGTGACGTAAGTTTTAAAGCAGCTGAACTCCATGGCATCTCGACCAAATATGCTTATAGCTATCAAGAAGGAGTTCAGGGAAAGACAGTTCAGTTTGACTTTCCCTATGCAAGCCTCCTATCCAAAGAAGAAATTGGGAGAAATTATGACACGGCTGAAGAACTGGCTCAACATTACAACAGTTGGTTAGTAGCTCCGTTCTTTGAAAGAGCCTTTACGGAATCTCAAGGATTTCAACAATTAAAGCAAGAGATAAAAGAGCGATTTCATCAACAAGGCCTCGAGGTAAGTGAGGTTGGTCTCAACTTACCAATCCAAAATCCCGATTTTGAAGATCAATTGGCAAGAGACTTACTGGCTGCTGAAAAAGCTGGAGAAACGGATCTTCGAGGGATTCTGACCTTGGATTATGCTACCTACCGCCAAATTAAGGGATTTTCCTTTACCGTTACAGTGACTTCCCTCGCCAAAGAATATGAAGGGAAGCACTTGGATGTATCCGGTCTTCCCCCTGGGAACTATGTGATTGAATCGGATACAAAAAATGAAGGATCTTATTACTTTGAGATCGATTAAAAAATTTTTAATAGTGTCAAGTTTTTTTCTTGACAGGTCTATAAAATGTGTTATAATAGATCATGTGCTAAATAGCTTGTCTATTTCACCGAAAATTAAAATATAGAAAAGAGACTTATAAAAATGGCAGTTAAAATTCGTTTGACTCGTATGGGTTCTAAGAAAAAACCTTACTACCGTATCAACGTAGCAGATTCACGTTCACCACGTGATGGACGTTTCATCGAAACAGTTGGAACTTACAATCCACTTGTTGAAGAAAACCAAGTAACTTTGAAAGAAGACCGCGTTCTTGCATGGTTGGCTGATGGAGCTCAACCTTCAGATACAGTTCGCAATATCCTTTCAAAAGAAGGTGTATTGAAGAAATTCCACGATTCTAAATTCTCAAAATAATCATAAAGTAGGTTGATGTATGGATACGATTGAAAATCTTATTATTGCAATTGTGAAACCCTTGATTTCACAACCGGATGCCTTAACCATCAAGATCGAAGATACTCCTGAATTCTTGGAGTACCACCTTGACCTTGATCCTAGCGATGTTGGTCGAGTGATCGGTCGGAAAGGTCGCACCATTTCTGCGATAAGAACGATTGTCTACTCTGTCCCAACTGAAGATAAAAAAGTAAGAATCGTTATTGACGAAAAATAAAAGGCGGGACTCTGTCCCGTTTTTTTGTTGCAAGGAGAAGCTATGAAAGAAGTGACCATTCGGCAATTACAAGCCTATTTAAAAGAACATTACAAAGACGGTCGTACGGAAGAAGGTCTGTTTATCAAGCTCGTCGAAGAGGTTGGGGAAGTTGCCGAGGTCTTAAATGGTCGTTCTGGACGAAAAGAAGGGGTTCAGGACTCAAATGAGGAATTGGCCAAAGAACTGGCTGATATCATACACTATACGGTTGCCATCGCTGCCATTAATGAGATTGACCTTACTAAAACAATTTTTGAAAAAGATAAAACAGCAGCTGTCAAATACCAGCACCAGAAGGATTTGGAGCAGTTTCTAGCAGAAAAGAGCATTTGAGAAAATCCTTTGAACGTGATAAAATAAAACGTAAGGTTGTTAAGTGAATTGTTGTTTAGAAAGAGTTGTTTTGATATGAACCGATTTGAAGTAACTACAAAGATTGGTTGTTTCTCTGTTACTTATAAAAAGAGAAATAAAGTACTAGTTTGTTTAAATGGTGCTGGTTTGATACCGAGTTATGAAAATTTTCTACCAATACTTGAAAAACTTCCTTCCTCAATAGGTTACCTTACGATTGATTTTCCGAATACAGGTAGGAGTCCGATTCATAATCAAACAGGAATTAATTTGGATAATCTTGTTGAAGCGGTATACGAAATCCTGAAAGGATTGGAAATTTCCAATTATATACTTTGTGTTCATAGTTTAAGTGGTGTTTTGGCTTTAAAGTTAATGAGTCAACCAATTAAGTGTCAAGCCTTGATAGCAATTGAACCAACAACAAAAAATATAATGTTTGCTGATTTTTCAAAAAATCCTTATCCAAAAATGGAAGAGCAAATGAGAATGATCGAAGAATGTGGTCCGGAAAATTATTTTAAGGGACTAACTCAAGCAACATTTGAACCTGAAACTGATAGACTGATTTGGAAATTGATGGAAGAAAAGGGCTTAGAATTGGAAAAGCAAGTTCCTGGATTTCAGATATCTGTAAATATTACTTCTGAAGATTTTGATAGTTTGTCCTTAGCAGATAATATTCCTGTTTTCGTATTTTGTCAGGCGTACAGAGAAAAAGAGTACAGAGATTCAGAATATTGGAATTCTAATACAAAACTCATTCTAGGTGGAAACCACCACTATCTACAGTGGTCAGAATCGGAAAAAATTGCAGCTCTTATTAGAGAACTGTAGAGATAAATTAATTAAAAGAGGAATATAAAGAATAAAATGAATTATTTTAACGTTGGGAAAATTGTCAATACCCAAGGCTTACAAGGAGAGATGCGGGTCTTGTCTGTGACAGACTTTGCGGAAGAGCGTTTTAAAAAAGGAGCTGAATTGGCCCTCTTTGATGAGAAGGATCAGTTTGTCCAAACAGTGACCATTGCTAGCCACCGCAAGCACAAGAACTTCGACATCATCAAGTTTAAGGATATGTACCATATCAATGCCATCGAAAAGTTCAAGGGTTTTAGCCTCAAAGTTGCTGAGGGAGACTTGACAGATTTGGATGAGGGTGAGTTTTATTACCATGAGATCATTGGCCTTGATGTATACGAAAATGACAACCTCATCGGTCAGATCAAGGAAATCCTGCAACCAGGTGCCAATGATGTTTGGGTCGTAAAACGCAAAGGAAAACGTGACCTTCTCCTGCCTTATATCCCACCAGTAGTCCTCAGTATTGATATCCCAGGAAATCGGGTGGATGTAGACATCTTAGAAGGGTTAGACGATGAAGATTGATATTTTAACCCTCTTTCCAGAAATGTTTTCGCCTTTGGAGCACTCTATTGTCGGAAAGGCGCGTGAAAAGGGAATTCTCGAGATCAACTACCATAATTTCCGTGAAAACGCAGAGAAAGCCCGTCATGTGGATGATGAACCTTATGGTGGCGGGCAGGGCATGCTCTTACGCGCTCAGCCCATTTTCGATACCTTTGATGCCATTGAGAAAAAGAACCCGCGCGTGATCTTACTTGATCCAGCAGGTCGGACCTTTGATCAAAGTTACGCAGAAGAATTAGCTCAAGAAGAAGAATTGATCTTTATCTGCGGTCACTATGAGGGCTACGACGAACGGATCAAGACCTTAGTGACAGATGAGATTTCTCTCGGCGATTATGTCTTGACCGGTGGTGAGCTAGCTGCCATGACCATGATTGATGCGACAGTTCGCTTGATTCCAGAGGTGATCGGAAAAGAGTCCAGTCACCAGGATGATAGTTTCTCGTCTGGGCTTCTAGAATATCCTCAATACACTCGGCCCTATGAATACCGAGGGATGACAGTTCCAGATGTCCTCATGAGTGGTCACCATGAAAATATCCGTCAATGGCGTCTCTATCAGAGTTTGAAAAAGACCTTGGAGCGTCGCCCTGATCTGCTAGAAAACTATAAATTGACAGCAGAAGAAGAGAAGATATTGGAGAAAATTAAACAAGAAGAATAACAGCCTTTGCTGTTTTTCTTTTGCCATAAAAATAATAAAAAATCTTCCTCATCCTACTAGTTATTGGTAACAAAATGTGGTATTCTAAAGTGGAGAGAGAAGAGATATGAAAAAGTTTTGGTGGTATTTGCAATGGGCAAAAAAATAAGAAAATCAGTCTTTACAACGGGTGTCGCAGAGACAACCCTCTTTTCAGGTTTGGCTGGACATAAGGCGCAAGCAGAGGAGATCGCCCAGAAGGACACTGCTGATCAGCAATCGACGGATGTGATTGGAATGGATACAAGTTTTATGGATGTGGATATCTTAAATGAACAGTTGTTAAAAGCTGAAAAAAGAGTAGAAGACCAACGTTTGCGCTTGAATCAAGCTCAATCTGAATACAATGTAGCCAAATCTGGTCTGGAAGCTGCGGAAGCGAACCTGCAAATCACTGAAACAAGGATTCAAGACTCCAATCTAAGCTCCATTGGCAAAACTGAGAATGAAGTTGCGGTTGCTGAAGCAGTTGTTATTTTAGAAGAAGAGAAGGTACGCCAAGCAACAGAATCTGATCAACAAGTCCGTTCTGCTATAAAGAATCAAGAGAATAAAATCGCTGCTCAACAGTTGCTTGTTGATATTGCAGGTAATGAATTGAGAAAAGCCAAACAACCCATCCAGAACGATGAGACAGTATTAGCCAATGCACAGCAAAAAGAGGAGCAGGCGCAAAACGAAGTAAAAATAGCTCAAGCATTAGTGGTTAATTTGACAGAAACTCATGCCAATGTGCCCCAGGTCTTAAAGCAGGTTTCCAGTGAGATTGCTGGTGCACAGGAGAAAATTGAGAGATTAGCCCATCAAATTTCCCTAAAAGAAGTGGAGTTAGAACAGGTCCGTGAAGCGGCAATGCTGAGTCCCATCAATCTTCAACAGGCAAGCTATGAGACCTTACTTCAAGAGTGGGCCAAGGCAGGTGACCAAGGCGCTGTCGAAGCCTTGGCTCTTTATCGCCGTAGGAGTGAAGAGGACCAGCTGGCAGGTGGAAAGGTCACTAGATTAGATAACGTCTTAAAAGCGTTAGAAATTGTTGATGCCGTCAATCAATATCGGCGCCAGGCTGGTTTAGCGGAACTTTTGGTAGCTCCTTATCAGTTACCTGCTAGTCAACTCCAAACAGAGTACTATGTAAACCATCGGTCAGAACAGTCCAACTTCCAGGAGAATGAAAATGTGGCTTGGGGGTATCGGCCTAGAGAAGCTGTTGCCATCTGGTATAGTGAAAAAGACCTCTATCGTCAACTGGCTCATCAATATGGTTTATCGACGGATGAAAGTCAGTTAGATCCTAGACAAATCTCCAGAAAAGTGGAACCGGAGCTATTTGCTAAGGTTGGACACTATGTCCACATGATGGGAAATCAATACAAGGCCATTTCAGTTGCCTATGATCCAGATTTAGAAGTATCTCAAGCAGCTTTCTTTGAAGAAGGAAGTCCGCTTTATACCAGTGAAGAACTGACCAAGTGGATGAGAAAAGTTGCCGATGCAAGGACGACAAAAGCAGATGTGAAGGCTGTAAAAAATACATTGGAGAGTCTAAAGGTCGAAAAGATTAACCAAGAGTCTCGCATCAATATTCTTTCTGGTCATTTATTCGATGTCAAGAATTCTCTTGCAAGTCATGAGCAACTATTGGCGCGTGCACAACGTAACCTAGCTTCAGCGATGAAAAAATGGCAGGCTGCGTCGACAGAAGTCAAGGAAGCGGAAAACTCACTGGCAGTATCACGAGCTCGTATACAAGGTAGTATTAGCCCGAAAGAAAAAGCCTTGAAAAATGTTACTCTAGCATTAGAAGAAGATAAAAAGCAATTAGAAGCTTTACAGAATGCAGCGAAAGAGACTGCATCTAAGCTTGAAGGAGCACATGCCCAACTTCAAATCGCTCAAAAACAATTAATGCAAGCAAAAAGTCATCTAAAACTGTTTACCAATTCATCTGAACTGCTAGTTGATGCCCAGGCCTTGGTGGCTTCCGCAAAAACTGAACTCGAAGAGAAAAAAGCACAGTTTGAGGCAGAGTTTGAAACTTTTATGTCTTATCAAAAAGAGGCTAGCGATTTCAGGAGTCGGATAGAGAAGATTAAGTCGAGTGATAATGGAGAAAAATCTGCAGTAGCAGGGGAGGAAGGAGCAACTTATCAGGCTCAGCTTTCTCAAGATGATTCTAGTCAAACAGAGGATCCGTTAGAAGCTGAAGATGACTTTCAAGAAGATGCAGGAAGAGAAGAAAAAAAGAGAAAAAAGGGATTATCTAAATGGTTCCGAGGACTTGGGTTTAAAAAAGATCAATAGCTGTAAAAGCTGATGAAATCAGCGTGGTAGAGCCGACTCAACCACTGCGTCTTGCTCGACAATCTAAAGAAAATTGAGAGGCTAGGATTTTTGTTCCAGCCTCTTTTTCTTGCGCAGAAAGTTGAAATTGGTGAATTATTTAACGGTTTACAGGACTATGATTGATGGTTCAATAGGTAGTTTAAAAGTTAGAGTAATAGAAAAAATGATAGAAAATGAAAGAAAATGATATTTAGTGCTTGACTTTGAAAGATAAGAGAGTATAATAGTCCTTGTAATCGTTTCCGAAAGGAGGTTATATGTTAAAATCTGAACGAAAACACATCATTTTAGAAAAGGTTATCAAAGAGCGAATCGTCTCTATTGAAGATTTGGTCCAAGAGTTAAACTCCTCAGAATCAACGGTTCGACGTGATTTGGATGAATTAGAAGCTGAGAATAAACTGAGACGGATTCACGGTGGGGCTGAAAGTCTTCATTCCTTGCAGGAAGAAGAAAGCAATAAAGATAAAGCAATCAAAAACGTGCAAGAAAAATCTGCTATTGCAAAAAAAGCAGCAGAATTGATCAAAGATTTTGAAGTTGTCTTTATCGATGCAGGAACTACCAATGAATTATTAGTTCATGAGTTGGCCAATCCAACCGTTACAGTTGTGACCAATTCCATTCACCATGCAGCTAGTTTAGTGGAGAGAGATATTCCGACGGTCATCATCGGCGGGATGGTCAAAACGTCGACTGACGCTAGCATCGGAGGAATAGCTTTGAATCAAATCGGCCAGTTGAGCTTCGATCGAGCTTTTATTGGGATGAATGGCGTCGACCTGGAGTCCTACAGCACACCGGATCTTGAAGAAGGGGCCGTCAAACGCGCCATTCTAGAGAATGCAAAGAATACTTACATTCTTCTAGACTCGTCGAAACTTGGGCGGACATCTTTTGTTAAGGTAGCCCCGGTTAAGAGAGCAACCATCATTACCAATGCTTCAGATACGGAAATCCTTTCTAAATTAAAAGAAAAAACGGAGGTTATAGAGGTTTGATTTATACAGTTACATTAAATCCAGCGATTGATTACATCGTCCGTCTCGATCATGTAGAGACAGGGGCGGTCAATCGGATGGCTTCGGAAGATAAATTTGCCGGTGGTAAGGGAATCAATGTCAGTCGTGTCTTGAAGCGACTTGATATCGAGAACACAGCGACAGGATTTATCGGTGGCTTCACAGGACGCTTCCTGGAAGACGTGCTGACTAGCGAAGCCATTTCAACCAACTTTGTGACAGTGGACCAAGATACCCGGATCAACGTCAAAATCAAAGCCGATGAGGAAACGGAGATCAATGGCAATGGCCCAGAAGTGACGGAAGCTCAGTTGCAAGAATTGCTCAGCATCCTATCAAGTTTAGCAGCAGATGATGTGGTAGTCTTTGCAGGATCTGCCCCATCTTCACTTGGAAATGCCGTTTACAAACAATTGATCGCAGCAACTCGTGCGACAGGTGCGCAAGTGGTTTGCGACTTTGAAGGGCAAACCTTGATTGATTCCTTGGAATTCAATCCGCAATTGGTCAAACCAAACAACCATGAGTTGGGAGATATTTTTGGCGTTACCTTGACGGAATTGCCAGAAATCGAACGCTATGCCAAAGAAATCTTGGCAAAGGGTGCACAAAACGTCATTATTTCCATGGCGGGTGATGGTGCTCTTCTTGTCAGTCCAAGCGGCACTTACTTCGCAAAACCAATCAAAGGGCAAGTGAAGAATTCAGTCGGAGCTGGCGATTCTATGGTAGCAGGCTTCACTGGGAAGCTCGCAACGACAGGAGATGTCATCGAAGCCTTCAAATGGGGAGTGGCTTGTGGAACAGCGACCACCTTCTCAGATGATTTGGCGACAGCTGACTATATTAAAGAAACTTATGAAAAAGTAGAGGTAGAAAAACTATGAAAATTCAAGACGTTTTAAATAAAAACGTGATGTTGTTTGATCTCCAAGCAACAGATAAAGAGGGTGTGATCAATGAGATGGTCCAATCGCTCGTTGACAATGGTGTGGTGACAGATTTTGAAACCTTCAAGACTGGGATTATGAACCGTGAAGCACAAACTTCAACTGGTTTGGGTGACGGAATTGCTATGCCGCACAGCAAAAATGAAGCTGTCAAAGAAGCAACGGTCTTGTTTGCAAAATCAAACAAAGGTGTTGATTACGCATCACTTGATGGGCAACCGACTGATTTGTTCTTCATGATCGCAGCTCCAGAAGGAGCAAACGACACTCACTTGGCAGCCCTTGCTGAATTGTCTAAGTACTTGATGAAACCAGGATTTGCGGACAAACTTCGCCAAGCAAGCACTCCTGAGCAAGTGATCGCAGCCTTTGATGCGGAAGAGCAAGTAGCTGCAGCAGAAGAAGCGAAAAAAGCAGAAGCAGTCAAAGAAGCAGCAACATCTGACAAACCGCTCATTGTTGCCGTTACAGCATGTACAACTGGTATCGCCCACACTTACATGGCAGAAGAAGCCCTCATCAAAAAAGGTGAAGAAATGGGAGTTACGGTCCGTGTTGAAACAAACGGTGCATCCGGTGTCGGCAACCGTTTGACAGCTGAAGAAATCGCCAAAGCTGAAGGGGTGATCATTGCGGCAGATAAAGCAGTTGAAACAGCTCGTTTCGATGGCAAAAAATTGATCTCTAAACCAGTCGCAGCTGGTATCCGTCAAACCGAAGAATTGATTCAAACCATCTTGGATGGCAAAGCAGATGTCTTCCACGCTGAAAATGCAGCAGAAGCAAGCGCTAGCCAAGAAAAATTGAGCTTAGGTGGAGCCTTCTACAAACACTTGATGAGTGGGGTTTCTCAAATGCTTCCATTCGTTATCGGTGGTGGGATCTTGATCGCCCTTGCCTTCTTGATCGACCAAATTCTTGGGGTGCCTCAAGATCAATTGTCTCAACTTGGTTCATACCATGAATTAGCAGCTCAATTTAAAACAATCGGTGGTGCAGCCTTTGGCTTCATGCTTCCTGTACTTGCAGGGTACATCGGATTCTCCATCGCTGAAAAACCTGGTTTTGTAGCAGGTTTCGTTGCTGGTTCCATTGCGAGCTCAGGTTCAGCATTTGGTAACATCGCTTTCGGTGCTGCTAAAGGCGAATTGCCAGCCGCCGTATCATCTGGTTTCCTTGGAGCTTTGGTAGGTGGTTTCCTTGCGGGTGGAGTCGTTCTCTTCCTACGCAAAGCCCTTGCAGGTCTTCCACGTTCACTCGAAGGTATCCGCTCGATCCTTCTCTTGCCATTACTTGGTGTTGGTTTGACAGGTTTCTTGATGTTCCTTATCAACATTCCAATGTCAGCGATCAATACTGGTCTTAACAACTTCCTTTCAAGCTTGTCAGGTAGCTCAGCTGTCCTTCTTGGACTTCTCGTCGGCGGTATGATGGCTGTCGATATGGGTGGACCAGTTAACAAAGCCGCTTATGTCTTCGCTACAGGTACACTTGCTGAATCTGTTGCTTCAGGTGGTTCTATTGTTATGGCAGCCGTTATGGCGGCTGGTATGGTTCCTCCATTGGCAGTCTTCGTAGCAACTGTCTTGTTCAAAGATAAATTCACACAAGAAGAACGTGATTCAGGTTTGACAAACATCGTTATGGGTCTTTCCTTCATCACAGAAGGTGCCATTCCATTCGGTGCAGCTGACCCAGCTCGTGCCATCCCTAGCTTCATTGCAGGTTCTGCATTGACAGGTGCCCTTGTTGGTCTTGCAGGCTTGAAACTTATGGCTCCTCACGGAGGAATCTTCGTTATCGCTCTTACATCAAATCCACTTCTTTACATCTTGTTCGTATTGATCGGTGCAGTTGTAAGTGGTATCTTGTTCGGATTGCTTCGCAAACCTAAAAACTAATCATGACGAAAAGGTTGGAATTTCCCCAGCCTTTTTCTCTTTCTTTGATAGAAAACAGTATGAAAAGACATGGTTCTGCAATAGAATCTTGATTTAATTTATGGTATAATTTTCATAACGCTTATTTTTAGGAGAACAAGTATGGATATCCAACGTGAAAAAGAATTCGTCAGCCAGTATCATTATGATGCTCGTAACTTTGAATGGGAAAAAGAAAATGGAACTCCCGAGACAAAAGTAGACGTCAACTTTCAATTAATTCAACGCGATACAGAGTTGAAGACAACCTCTTTAATCGTTATTTTGACCTATATGATTGTCTTTGATGGCTTTGTCATCAGCGGGACCATTACCCAAATCAACCACATTCACAATCGTTTGGTCAGTGAGCCAAGTGAATTCAGCAAAGAAGAAGTGGAAGAACTAGCTCGTCCTTGCTTGAATATGCTGAATCGTTTGACCTATGAGGTAACTGAAATCGCCCTTGATTTACCAGGGATTAATTTGGAGTTTTAATGCATGAAATTAGCAGTCATCACAGATTCTTCTGCCTATCTATCAGATGAATCAAGAGGACACGATAATTTATTTGTCCTAGATATTCCAGTTGTCATTGATGGAGTATCTTACGTAGAAGGTAAAAACCTGACAGCAAAAGAGTTTTATCAAAAGATGGAAGCTTCGTCTGAACTTCCGAAAACGAGCCAACCTAGTATCGCGGAATTAGAAGAACTCTTGATGCAACTAGAAGCTAAAGGCTATACCCATGTTTTAGGGATTTTCCTTTCTTCTGGCATTTCTGGATTTTATCAGAATATCCAGTATTTGAAGGAAGAGTTTCCGAATCTAACTATTGCTTTTCCAGATTCTAAGATTACTAGTGCCCCACTTGGGTGGATGGCCGAAGAAGCTATCAAATGGGCAGATGAAGGTCGATCATTCGATGAAATCCTGGCCAATATTCAGATTCAAATCGATGGGACTTCTGCCTATATTATGGTGGATGATCTCAATCATTTGGTCAAAGGTGGCCGTCTCTCTAATGGAGCTGCAATCCTTGGGAATCTTCTCAGCATCAAGCCCATCCTCTATTTTAACGAGGAAGGCGTGATTGAAGTGTATGAGAAAGTTCGTACTGAGAAAAAAGCCATTAAACTTTTAGCTGAGATTGTCAAAGAAGGAACTGCGGATAAAGACTATCAGATTATTATCATTCATGGGAATGCACTGGATAAAGCAGAAACGCTTCGTGATATTCTTCATCAAGACGGTTTTACTGGTGAGATTCCATTTGCGACTTTTGGCAGTGTCATTGGTACACACTTAGGAAATCATAGCGTTGCTATTAGTTTTGTACCGAAAGTATAAGGAGAAAACATGCCGATTAAAGTAGTAATTGCAGGTTTTAAAGGGCGAATGGGTCAAGCGGCTTATCACATGGTGTTAGAGGATCCTGAGCTAGAATTAGTCGGCTTGATTGATCCCCATGCGTCTGAAAAAGAACTAGCAGGTGTTCCAGTTTTTACCACCAAGGAAGGGATTTTGTCCCTTGATGCGGATGTGTGGATTGACTTCACCATTCCTAAAGTGGCTTATGAACATACCCGCTTTGCTTTGGAGCATGGACTAGCGCCTGTAGTTGGGACAACAGGATTTACAACGGAAGAAATCACTGACTTGATTGAATTGTCTCGTGAGAAGAATCTTGGAGGCCTCATTGCGCCAAACTTTGCCATTGGAGCAGTCTTGCTCATGCAATTTGCAGCGCAAGCAGCGAAGTACTTTCCAAATGTAGAGATTATCGAGTTGCACCACGATAAGAAAAAGGATGCACCGAGTGGGACTGCTGTGAAGACGGCTGAACTCATTAGTCAGGTCCGTCAACCAAAAGAGCAGGGAGCGCCAGATGAAGAAGAAAGCCTTCCAGGTGCACGCGGTGCTAACTACCAAGGCATGCACATCCATTCGGTTCGCTTGCCTGGTCTGGTAGCCCATCAAGAAGTGATTTTCGGTAGTCAAGGAGAAGGATTGACCTTACGCCACGATTCCTACGATCGGGTGTCCTTCATGACAGGGGTCAATCTAGGAGTAAAAGAAGTAGTCAAGCGTCATGAGCTTGTCTATGGTTTAGAACATCTATTATGAGATTAAAAAAACTGCCTTCTGAATTTCAGGAGGCTTTGCCAATATTAGAAAAGATTCGTAGAGCTGGTTATGAAGCTTATTTTGTCGGTGGCTCTGTGAGAGACGCCATTTTAGGTCGTCCCATCCACGATGTCGATATCGCTTCCTCCTCTTACCCAGAAGAGACCAAGGCTATTTTTGAGCGAACCATTGATGTCGGGATTGAACACGGGACGGTCCTGGTTCTTGAAAATCATCAAGAATATGAAATTACCACCTTTCGGACAGAGGATGTCTACGTCGATTTTCGCAGACCAAGTGCGGTTAATTTTGTCCGTTCCTTAGAAGAAGATCTCAAGCGCCGCGATTTTACCGTCAATTCCTTTGCGTTGAGTGAGGAAGGGGAAATTATTGACCTCTTCAACGGACTAGAAGATTTGGAGAATCGGGTTTTACGAGCTGTAGGTGTAGCGACAGAACGTTTTAACGAAGATGCCCTTCGGATCATGCGTGGTTTTCGCTTTCAGGCCAGTCTTGGCTTTGATCTAGAAGAAGAGACCTTTAAGGCCATGGCAGATTGCGCCCCCTTGTTAGAGAAAATCTCTGTCGAGCGGATCTTTATTGAGTTGGATAAACTCCTCTTGGCTCCTTATTGGCGCAAGGGCTTAGAGGGTGTGATTGCTAGCCAGAGCTATCAGTATCTACCTCTCTTACAAAATAGCCAATTGTCACTAGAGAAACTTTTTCAGCTGTCTATGGACTATACCTTTACGAGTTCGGAACAAGCTTGGGCTGCCTTACTCTTAACCTTAGATGAGAATAAGGTCTCTGCTTTTTTCAAGAAATGGAAAACGTCACGAGACTTTGCTAAGAAGGTAGAACAGCTGGTTGAAATCTACCGCTTGCGTGAAAAGGCTAGCTTAAATCGTCGGGATGTCTATCGTTATGATCGCAATCTCCTCTTGTCAGCGGAAGAACTACGTCAGGCTCATGGCTTGCCCGTAGATTTCCAAGTTATCGAAGAATTGTATGATAGTCTAGCTATTCATGATAAACACGAAATTGTAGTCAATGGTGGGATGCTGATGAAGGAATACAACTTAAAACCAGGTCCAAGTCTAGGACAAGTGCTATCTGCCATTGAATGGGCCATTGTAGATGGGGAATTAGAGAATGACAAAAAAGCGATTGGCAATTTTTTGAGCCACTATCTTGAAGAGATGAAGGGAGAAGCATGAGCGATTTTATCGTTGAAAAACTAACCAAGTCCGTCGGGGATAAGACGGTCTTTAAAGAGATTTCTTTTATCATTCATGAGCTGGACCGGATTGGACTAATCGGGGTCAATGGGACAGGGAAAACAACTCTCTTAGATGTTTTGTCTGGTCGTTCAGGCTATGACGGAGATCGTTCTCCTTTTTCTGCAAAGAATGATTATAAGATTGGTTATCTGACCCAAGAACCTCAATTTGATGATAGCAAGACAGTCCTCGATACAGTGTTGTCAGAAGATGTGAAAGAACTCCAATTGATTCGTCAGTATGAACTGTTGACGAGCCAGTACGATGAAAGTCAGCAAGTGAAACTGGAAAAAGTCATGGCGGAGATGGATTCTCTCAATGCATGGGAAATCGAAAGCCAGGTCAAAACAGTCCTGACCAAACTAGGCATTCAGGATCTATCTGCTAAGGTTGGAAGTTTATCGGGTGGCTTGCGTCGCCGTGTCCAGCTGGCACAAGTTCTCCTAGGAGACCATGATTTGCTGCTGTTAGATGAACCAACCAACCATTTGGATATTGATACCATCGAATGGTTGACTAATTTTTTGAAGAACTCTAAGAAAACCGTTCTTTTCATCACCCATGACCGTTATTTCTTGGACAATATTTCAACTCGTATTTTTGAGCTGGATCGTGCTGGTCTAGTTGAATACCAAGGGAACTACCAGGATTATGTCCGCTTGAAAGCTGAGCAGGATGAGCGAGATGCGGCTCTTCTTCACAAGAAGCAGCAGCTCTATAAGCAAGAATTGACCTGGATGCGTCGGCAACCGCAGGCGCGTGCTACCAAGCAACAGGCGCGGATCAATCGCTTCCACGACCTCAAGAAGGATCTATCCCATCAGACGACAGAAACAGATTTGGAAATGTCCTTTGAAACTAGTCGGATTGGTAAGAAAGTCATTGAATTTCAAGATGTCGATTTCGCCTATGACCAAGGGCCGATTCTGCAGCAGTTTAACCTATTGGTTCAAAACAAGGATCGGATTGGTATTGTGGGTGATAACGGTGTTGGGAAATCAACTCTGCTCAATCTGATTGCCGGAAAACTCCAACCGACTGCTGGAAAGGTCGTTATCGGAGAAACGGTGCGAATTGCTTACTTCTCGCAGCAGATCGAAGGTTTAGATGAAAGTAAGCGGATGATTAACTTCCTGCAAGAAGTAGCAGAAGAAGTCAAGACTAGTGCAGGATCTACATCGATTGCGGAGCTACTGGAACAATTCCTCTTTCCGCGTTCGACCCATGGCACCTTGATTGAGAAACTTTCTGGTGGGGAGAAGAAGCGTCTTTATCTCTTGAAACTTCTCATCGAAAAACCAAATGTCTTGCTCTTGGACGAACCGACCAATGATTTGGATATCGCGACCTTGACAGTGTTAGAGAACTTCCTACAAGGCTTTGGTGGACCAGTCATCACCGTTAGCCACGATCGTTATTTTCTAGATAAGGTTGCTTCAAAAATTTTAGCTTTTGAAAATGGTGGCATCCGCGAATTCTTTGGAAATTATACGGATTACTTAGATGAGAAAAAGTTTGAGCTAGAAATGGTTGCTGAAAGTAGCAAACCTGAAAAAGAAAAGGTAGTCAAAGTCCGAGAAGAGAAGAAACGGATGAGCTACCAGGAAAAGCAGGAGTGGGCGACCATTGAGAGTGATATTGAAGAGATTGAAAACAAAATCGTAGCCATTGAGACTGAGATGAATGAGAATGGTTCTGACTTTGGTAAGTTGGCCAGTCTCCAACGTCAGATGGATGAAGAAAACGAGCGTCTCTTAGCCAAGTATGAACGGTATGAGTACTTGAGTGAGTTGGCAGAAAACTAAAGGAGGAAGAATGCATCATATTAGCAAATACAGTCTGTTATTGTCATCATTTTTATTTTGTGGCATTGGTTTTATTCTCTTTGTGAATCCAATCGAAAAAATTGCCACCTTTAGTTGGTTGATTTCTCTGGGATTCTTCTTGATTTCAGTTTCGCGCTTATCACGTTACTACCGTCTACGGACCCAAGCGACCTTGTCGGATCCCTATTTATTTCAAAGTGTGGTCTCGCTAGTCTTTGCAGTCTATCTCTTACTATATGGCTACAAGACCTTGCCAATTGTCTTTCCGATCACACTCGGTATTTGGCTCTTGTATAAGTCTGCTTTGAGTTTGAAAAAGGCCCATTACCTTTCCAAACGATCTGAAGAATTATCCAAGAAATTTACATTTTGGGGGCTTATTCAACTGTTTACAGGATTGTTTCTCATTGTTAGTCCTCTATCTATTAGTGTCTTCTTGTTACATATTTTAGGATTGTTCTTCTTCATAATTGGCGTTCAATCCTTGAGACTCTTTTTAAAACTTCATAACGAAGAGTAAAGAAAACTGTCTGTGTTTTTGCGGACAGGTTCTTTTTTTGCAAATGAAATTGAGAGAATTCTTGAAAAACAATTGAAACCCTTTTCACATTTTGGTATACTAGTGTCAAGAGAATAGGAACAAAGGAGTATAAAATGTCCAAAAAAATTATTGGTATTGACTTAGGTGGAACATCTGTTAAATTTGCCATTTTGACGCAAGAAGGAGAGATTCAAGAGAAGTGGTCTATCAAGACCAACATCCTTGACGAAGGAAGCCACATCGTTCCTGATATCATCGCTTCCATCCAACACCGCTTGGAGTTATTAAACTTATCCGCAGAAGATTTTATTGGAATCGGGATGGGATCTCCTGGTGCAGTGGATCGTTTTGAAGGAACTGTCGTTGGAGCTTACAACCTCAACTGGAAAACCGTACAACCCATCAAGAAAGATATTGAGTCTGCCTTGGGAATTCCTTTCTTCATCGATAATGATGCCAACGTAGCTGCCCTAGGGGAACGCTGGAAAGGTGCTGGTGAAAATCAACCAGATGTCGTCTTCATGACACTTGGAACTGGTGTTGGCGGCGGTATCGTTGCGGAAGGAAAACTCTTGCACGGTGCTGGTGGTGTAGCTGGTGAGCTTGGTCATATCACAGTAGACTTCGATCGTCCATTTGATTGTACCTGTGGTAAGAAAGGTTGCTTGGAAACAGTGGCTTCAGCGACTGGGATTGTCAATTTGACTCGTCGCTATGCAGATGAATATGCAGGAGATGCGACCTTGAAACGTCTCATTGATGATGGCGAAGAAGTTACAGCTAAGACAGTCTTTGATCTTGCTAAAGATGGAGATGAGTTGGCCTTGATTGTCTACCGTCATTTCTCTCAATACTTGGGTATTGCTTGTGCCAACATCGCTAGTGTCTTGAACCCAGCCAACATCGTCATTGGTGGTGGTGTATCAGCAGCTGGTCAATTCCTCTTGGATGGGGTTCAAAAGGTCTTTAATGAAAATACCTTCCCACAAGTTCGGACCTCAACCCAACTGGTGCTTGCTAATCTTGGAAATGATGCAGGTGTGATTGGTGCTGCATCACTTGTACTACAATAGAATCATACAGAAATAGGCTGGGCAAAAATTGTCCAGCCTTTGTGATTGATAGCAATAACAGCAGGGCACAGTGGTTGATTGCTCAAAGCACTGCTTTGAGGTGGCATATTAAACTTGCGAAGCTAGTTTCCTAAGTATTTGCTCGCTTTTAAAGCTTCAAAGATGACCTAATGAGGGAAACAAAGTTTCATTTATCTGCAACCTTCAACAGTCTCCCAGACTGTTGAAGCTATGCGGGGGTGAGAAGATTGAAAAGGTTTAGGGAACCTTTTATATTTTGCGAAGTTCTTTCCCACTCCTTTTTTTATCCTGTGTTATAATGAAGGTATTACAGTATTTAAGGAGAATGAATGACAAAAGCAGATATCCTTTTTAAAGAAAATATTCGAAGAATTATGGAAGAAGGCGTCTGGTCTGAGCAAGCTCGGCCCAAGTACAAGGATGGCACAACTGCCAATTCCAAATACATCACTGGGGCATTTATGGAGTTTGATCTGGCAAAGGGCGAGTTTCCTATTACGACTCTTCGTCCTATCGCCATCAAGTCCGCCATCAAGGAGATGCTCTGGATCTACCAGGACCAGTCCAATAGTCTGGAACTCCTAAATGATAAATACCAAGTTCATTACTGGAATGACTGGGAAGTAGGAGAAACGGGAACAATTGGAGAGCGTTATGGTGCTGTCGTTAAAAAGCACGACATCATCAACAAGATTCTCAAACAGCTGGAAGCCAATCCCTGGAATCGACGCAATATCATTTCTCTCTGGGACTATCAAGCCTTTGAGGAGAGCGAAGGGCTCTTACCTTGTGCTTTTCAAACCATGTTTGATGTGCGGCGTGTCGACGGGGAAATCTATCTGGATGCGACCTTGACCCAACGTTCGAATGACATGTTGGTAGCGCACCATATCAATGCCATGCAGTATGTAGCTCTTCAGATGATGATCGCCAAGCATTTTGGCTGGAAGGTTGGCAAGTTCTTTTACTTTATCAACAACCTTCACATCTATGATAACCAATTCGAACAGGCGGAGGAATTACTCCGGCGCGAGCCCTCGGATTGCCAGCCTCGCTTGGTACTGAATGTGCCAGATGGCACCAATTTCTTTGAGATTAAAGCCGAGGACTTTGTTTTGGAAGATTATGATCCAGTCAAACCTCAATTGAAGTTTGATTTGGCTATTTAGCGAAAGCGCATAAGCTCCTATTCCATGTGGAATAAGGAGCTTGTTTTCTTTTACAAAAATTCAAATTATATTATTCAATATTTTTAAGCAAATCTCTTTGAGCCATCACATAAATTTGGTAGAATAAAAAAGTTCAAGCTAAAATAGCTAAACACATTTTAATATAAATATTTTAACAGAAAACATGGAGGCAATAAATGAGTAAGGATTTATTCAACGACCGTATAAGCCGATTCTCTATTCGTAAATTGAATGTGGGAGTTTGCTCGGTCCTCTTAGGAACGCTCGTGATGGTTGGTACAGCAACTGGTGTTGATGCTGAAGAAGCATCAGAAGCTGCTTATGATGCAGTTTCTACAGTTGCTAGTCCAACAGAAACATCAACAGCTACAGCAAGCACTACAACAAGTAATCCAAGTGCTTTAACGGTAGCGACAACTTATCAAGCTGACGCACCAGTAACACCAGTAACGGAAACTCCTGCTAGTGTTTCGTCCTCAGCGAGTTCGGTAGCATCTGCGGAGTCACAGGCAGTAACAAGCTCAGAAACTCCAAAAGTTGAAGCAGTGGATCGTCCTGAAAACATTACTACAGCTACGACTGAAACAGCTAACAAAGAAGTAGCTACACTTGCTTCAGTTCAACCTGTATCTAACACGCCATTTACTGCTGAAACAGGTGGACGTCGTCGAAGTCGTCGTGCTTTGAGAGAAGCTAATGATCCCAATCTTATCGGAGATGATGTTGAAGATGCAACATCAACACCAAAAGCAGAAAAACCAACAGAATTTTCTAAAGTTAATGCAAAAGAACTAGTTAAACAAATTAACTGGTTAGATTTTGGAGATACAACTGCTTGGACTAATACTACAACATCTAAAGACGGTAGAACAGCTCTTCAAGTAGGATCAACTTACACTAAAGAAATTATGCCTGGATATATAGTTAACATTAAGGTTAAGAGTCTTAAACCATTCCAAGCAACTGAAATCTATAAAAACCGTATGGAAGCACAAGGTGCTACAGAAGCAGAAAAAGCTACATATGATCCAAATGCAAAAAATGGATACATTGGAACTATTGGAGATCCTAAAACTAAAGCAGCTTTTGCAAACTCAGAAGAGGCACTAGTAGTAGCAGATGCTCAAAACCGATGGACTGAAATTCGTTTAGAAGGAATTGATACTGGTACAAAACGAACAACAATTTCATCAGATTATAATGGTGGGAATATCGGTGTTCAATTTGAGATTTCTGCAACATTCCGTGGTAAGTCAGTAAAACCAGCAGTAGTAGCTGCTGATGGTGAGTCAGCTAACCCTGGTGAATTAGTATTATTCACTACAAATGGTACTGGTTGGAAACATATCGGAGAATGGAAAAAAACTCCTTATGGGAGAAATGGGGAAACGTATGTAGTTCAAGACACACACAATTATTTTGATCCCGCAAATAAATACAGTAGATCAAAATTTGTTGATGTAAATGGTACTAAAATAACAGGACTAAACTTAGAACTACTTCGTAATGCTAATGAGGTTGGCCCAGATAAAAAACCAGTAGCGTGGAAATACTTTGGTAGTCCAGACCAAGTTACGGGAGGATTAGGAACTGGAGTTTTCGGACCAAACGTGTCTGCTAACCGTTTTTCAGTACCTCTAGTTATGACTCAAGGAGCTTCAGAAGTGGGACTTTATATCGCTTCATCAGGGAAACAATCTGCTATGCTTGGATTCTTCCCTCTTGATGAAGGAGACGCTCCAGAAAGTTATGGAAAAGCACAACACTCAATTGGAACGGTAGACGGTGTAACAGGTACAAAACTTGCTCAACCATACTTAGGAACTGTAAGTCCTGATATGGATGAAAATAACGCAAAAGACTGGACAGGTGATGACAACACTATTTCAGCCGATGAAGGTGTTGATCAAATCTTACCTGATAACTTAAAAGGTCAAACTAATGATATGATTAAATTAGACCGTACTCGTCCAGGAACGTATACTTTAGATGTTGAAGCACATACTGGTGGCGCTGCTAAAGCGTATGTTTACGGTTGGATCGACTTTAACCAAAATGGAACATTCGATGAGGATGAACGTTCTGAATTGGCAACTGTTACAAAAGATGGAACAGTTAGACTTGATTTCAGAAATGCAAAAACAATGATTGACCCAAGTGTTACTGAATTAGGTACACGTGTTCGTATTGCTAACAATTCATCAGACGTTGAAAACCCAACAGGTTTAGCACTATCTGGAGAAGTAGAAGACTTTAAAACTCAAATTACTTTCCCTCCAAAAGGTGAACGTAAAGAAACAATTGATGTTCAAGGAGCGACACAAACAGCAACAGTTGCTTTCACGGCTCAAGGACTATACAAGTACAACCGTGATAAAAATGCAGAAATCGATCAAACTGTAGCTCCAGTTATTATTGATAATAGAACGAAACAAGTAGTAAATCCAAAAGCTGATGGATATTATGTAATACCAGGAGAAGGTAAATATAAAGCTACTCCAAACGGTAATAACGTAGATATTGAATTTACTCCAGAAGATAACTTTGTAGGAACTGCGAGCGGTATAAGTATCCGTCGTACAGATGACAATGGTTATACAACAGATTGGATTTCTAAAGATAAAACAATATTACCTTCAATTAATGAAGTGATGGATAGTATGGATGGCCTTTACATTCCAACTGTTACTCCTAAAAATATTGAAGGGGAAGACAAGAAATCTACGGATGTTCAAGGAGCTAGTCAAACTGGTACGCCAGAATTCTCTCTTGAAGGAACAAATAGTAATGGTGAGAAAGTTAAAATTACACCTGATTTTGATTATCCGGCTAAGTTTGTCGATCCAGCGACTGGAAATGTCATCAATGATCCTGTTTTGACTGTAGAAGGAGAAGGGATTTACTATCTAGACGAGTTGACTGGCAAGGTTACTTTTGTACCAGAACCAGGATTTACTGGAACTGCCAAGGGGGTAACAGTTTCTCTTACGGCTCCAGTTGGTCGTGACAAAGATGGTAGAGTGCCAGATAATGCTCTTAAGACTGCAACTGCTAAGTACACACCAACTGCCACACCAATCACAGTGACTCCTACAGACAAGGTTTCTGAGGATGTTCAAAATGTTCCTCAAACTCAAACTCCTACATTTGAGTTGAGTAACGACAAGGCTGCGAAAATAACAAGCAAGAAATTGGTGGATCCCGCAACTGGTCAACCGACTGATGAAACAACTGTAACAGTAGCAGGGGAAGGAACATACACAATCGATCCTACTACTGGTGCTGTGACATTTACTCCTGAAAAAGATTTTGTTGGAACAGCAAAAGGTGTAACCGTTCAAGCAACTGCGACTATTACCAATGCTAATGGTAAGACAGCAACAATTACTTCAGACGCGAAATATACACCAACTGTAGTGCCAGCTGTTCCAACTGGAAGCCCTGCAACTTCTAAAGATGTTCAAGGGGCAACACAAACAGGGACACCAAGCTTTGCAGGAACGACTGTCCAAGTAAATGGTGAAGATAAAGCTATTACGATTAAAGACAATAGCTATACACTCTTGGATAATGACGGGAACGAAGTTTCAAGCACACCAGCTTATGCAGAGGATGGTACAACACCAATCGGTACCTTCACTATCGATCCCGCAACTGGTACTGTAACATTCACACCAACTGCTAAATCTTACACAGGTAAAGTAACACCTGTTAAGGTTCAAACTGAAAGCTCAAACGGAATCAAGGTTGATACAACTTACACACCTGAGATTGTTCCAGTAACTCCAACTGCAACTCCAGCTGAATCAGAAGGGCCTCAAGGTGTGGTTCAAACTGGAACTGTAACCTTCACAGAAGGTGATCCAGTGGCACCAATCGATAAAGATACCATTACTCTTCTTGATGAAAATGGTCAACCAGCTGCATCTGTAGTTGCTAAATCACCAGAAGGTAAAGAAATAGGTACTTTCACAGTCGATAAAGAAACAGGTGTTGTAACCTTCACACCAACTGATAAATCATACTCAGGTGAAGTTGTTCCAGTTAAGGTTCAAGCTAAAGACACAAACAGAACTGTTACTGAAACAACATACACACCTAAGATCATTCCAGTAGTACCAACTGCGACACCAGCGGAAACAACAGACATTCAAGGTGCCACTCAATCAGGTAAACCAACCTTCACAGAAGGCGAAAGCCGTGTACCAATGAACGATGATGTTCCAGCAACATTTGATAATGGCTCAACTACCAAGACAGTAGATGGCGTTGGTACTTACATAGTAGCAGCAGACGGTACTGTTACATTTGTTCCTGAAAAATCATTCGTAGGAACTGCACCAGCTGTGACAGTTGTTCGTGAAGATAAGAACGGAACCAAAGCTTCTGCAACATACACACCAACAGTATTACCAGTAACCCCAACAGCAACACCAGCTGAAACAACTGATATTCAAGGTGTAACACAAACAGGTAAACCTGAATTCAAGGGTGGAACTGTAACGGTTAATGGCGTTGAGAAAACAGTAGAAATCAATGAAGATGTTCCAGCGACATTTGACGATGGTTCAACTACGAAGACTGTAGACGGTGTAGGTACTTTCACAGTAGCTGCAGATGGAACAGTAACCTTCGTTCCAGAAAAAACATTTATCGGTACAGCACCTGCAGTAACTGTTATCCGTGAAGACATGAACGGAACTAAGGCTTCAGCTACTTACACACCAACCGTAACACCAGTAACGCCAACAGCAACACCAGCTGAAACAACAGGTGTTCAAGGGGCTACACAAACTGGTAAACCTGTATTCACTGAAGGCGACAGCCGTGTACCAATGAACGATGCTGTTGCAGCAACCTTCGATGATGGATCTACTTCTAAGACAGTCGATGGCGTTGGTACTTATACAGTAGCAACCGACGGAACTGTAACATTTGTTCCAGAACCAAGCTTTACAGGAAAAGCACCAGCCGTCACCGTTGTTCGTGAAGACAAGAATGGAACCAAAGCATCTGCGACTTACACACCAACGGTGAACCCAGTTACTCTTACTCCAACAAATAAAGTTTCTGAGGACATCCAAAACGTTCCACAAACCCAAACACCAACCTTTGATTTGAGTAACGACAAGACTGCTGAAATCACTAGCAAGAAATTGATGGATCCAGCAACTGGTCAACCAACTGATGAAACAACAGTGACAGTAGCAGGTGAAGGTAGCTATACTATCGACCCAACGACTGGAGCAGTAACATTTACGCCAGAAAAAGACTTTGTTGGTACTGCAAAAGGAGTAACTGTTCAGGCAACTGCTACTATTACAAATGCTAATGGTAAGACTGCAACCATTACTTCAGATGCGACCTACACACCAACTGTTGTGCCAGCAGTTCCAACTGCAAACCCTGCAACTTCAAAAGATATCCAAGGTGCGACTC
The DNA here is from genome assembly GCF_000186465.1 of Streptococcus australis ATCC 700641. GTDB lineage: Bacteria > Bacillota > Bacilli > Lactobacillales > Streptococcaceae > Streptococcus > Streptococcus australis. The sequence goes on from NZ_GL636091.1 coordinate 1,496,536, forward strand.
AAACCGGTACACCAACCTTTGCAGGAACACCTGTTCAAGTAAATGGTCAAGATAAAGCTATTACCATTAAAGACAATAGCTACACATTGCTAGATAAAGATGGTAACGAAGTTTCAACGACACCAGCTTATGCGGCAGACGGTACAACCGTAATTGGTAACTTCACAATCGACCCAGCAACTGGTCAAGTAACTTTCACACCGACTGATAAATCATACACTGGTGCAGTCACACCAGCCAAGGTTCAAGCTGAAAGCTCAAACGGTATCAAGGTGGATACAACTTACACACCAGAGATTGTTCCAGTAACACCAACTGCAACACCAGCTGAAACAAAAGATGTTCAAGGTGCCACTCAAACAGGTAAACCTGAATTCAAGGGTGGAACTGTAACGGTTGATGGCGTTGAAAAGACTGTTGAAATCAACGAAGATGTTCCAGCAACATTCGACGATGGGTCAACAACTAAGACCGTAGACGGTGTTGGTACTTACACAGTAGCAGCAGACGGTACTGTTACATTTGTACCAGAAAAATCATTCGTTGGAACTGCACCAGCCGTGACGGTTGTTCGTGAAGATAAGAACGGAACCAAAGCTTCTGCTACTTACACACCAACTGTGACACCAGTAACTCCAACTGCTACACCAGTTGAAACAACAGGTAAACAAGGTCAAACCCAAACAGGTAAGCCTGAATTTACTGAAGGTGACAGCCGAGTACCAATGAACGATGATGTTCCAGCAACATTTGACGATGGCTCAACGACTAAGACAGTCGACGGTGTTGGTACTTACACAGTAGCAGCAGACGGAACTGTAACCTTTGTCCCTGAAAAATCATTCACAGGTAAAGCACCAGCCGTAACAGTTGTTCGTGAAGATAAGAATGGAACCAAAGCCTCTGCGACTTACACACCAACTGTGACTCCAGTAACCCCAACAGCAACTCCTGCTGAATCTGAAGCACCTCAAGGTTTGGTTCAAACTGGAACCGTAACCTTCACTGAAGGTGACCCCGTTGCACCAATCGACAAGGATACCATTACTCTTCTTGATGAAAATGGTCAACTAGCCGCATCAGTAGAAGCGAAATCACCTGCAGGTGACGTGATCGGTGCCTTCACAGTTGATAAAGAAACAGGTGTTGTAACCTTCACACCAACAGATAAATCTTACTCAGGTGATGTGGTTCCAGTTAAGGTTCAAGCAGCTGATACAAATGGAACAACTGTAGAAACAACTTACACACCTAAGATTACTCCAGTCGTTCCAACTTCTGAAGATGCAACATCGACAGATATCCAAGGTCAAACACAATCTGGTAAACCAACCTTCACCGAAGGAAATCCAAATGTTCCAATCGATGAGGATACTCCAGCAACCTTCGAAGATGGTTCAACTACGAAGACCATTCCAGGTGAAGGAACTTACACAGTTGCTCCAGATGGAACTGTAACCTTCGTACCAGAAAAATCATTCACAAGAACAGGTACAGGAGTAACCGTGAAACGTGTTGATAAGAACGGTACTCCAGTTACTGCAACTTACACACCAACAGTGACACCAGTAACCCCAACTGCTGAGCCAGCAACTTCAACTGATAAGCAAGGTCAAACCCAAACAGGTAAACCAAGCTTCACAGCAGGTCATGAAAATGTTCCTATGAACGATGCAGTTCCTGCAACCTTTGAAGATGGTTCAACTACTAAGGAAATTCCGACTGTTGGTATCTACACAGTAGCAGCAGATGGAACCGTAACCTTCACACCAGACCCACGCTTTGTTGGTGAAGCACCCGCAGTGACAGTGGTTCGTGAAGATATGAACGGAACCAAAGCTTCTGCAACTTACACACCAACTGTAACTCCAATTACTCCAACAGCAGAACCAGCTAGATCAGAAGCACCTCAAGGAATTGTTCAAACAGGCAAACCAACCTTCACAGAAGGGGACCCAATTGCCCCAATGAACCCTTCAACCTTGAAACTTTACGATGATTCTGGTAACCCAACTGATCAATTGGATGCCTTCTCACCTGCAGGAGATATCATCGGTATCTTCACAGTAGATAAAGAGAAAGGTGAAGTGATCTTCACTCCAACTAACAAAGCTTACTCAGGTGAAGTTCTTCCTGTAGGCGTTTCAATGGAAGATGCAAATGGTACCTTTGCACGTACAACGTACACACCATACATCACTTCAGTAGTTCCAACAGCAGAACCAGCTACATCAACTGATATTCAAGGTGCTACTCAAACAGGCAAACCAAGCTTCACAGAAGGAAATCCTGCAGTGCCAATGGACGATGATGTACCTGCAACATTTGTTGACGGTTCAACTACTAAGGTTGTTCCAGGTGAAGGTACATACACAGTTGCTCCAGACGGAACTGTAACCTTCGTACCAGAAAAATCATTTGTTGGAACCGCAGCAGGAATCGTGGTTCAACGCCAAGATAAGAATGGTACAGTTGTGAAAGCTATGTACACACCAACCGTAACACCAGTAACACCAACTGGTACTCCAGCAGTATCTACTGATGTACAAGGTGCTACACAAACAGGTAAACCAAGCTTCACAGAAGGTGATAGCCGTGTACCGATGAATGATGAGGTTCCAGCAACCTTTGACGATGGTTCAACTACGAAGACAATTCCAGGTGTTGGTACTTACACAGTAGCAGCTGACGGAACAGTGACTTTCGTACCAGAGAAATCATTTGTCGGAACTGCACCAGCAGTGACAGTAGTTCGTGAAGATGTGAACGGAACAAAAGCTTCTGCGACCTACACACCAACTGTGACTCCGGTGACTCCAACAGCTGAGCCAGCAACTTCTACAGACATCCAAGGTCAAACACAATCTGGTAAACCAAGCTTCACGCCTGGTAACCCAAGTGTACCAATGGATGATGAAGTTCCAGCCACCTTTGAAGATGGATCAACTACGAAGACAATTCCAGGCGAAGGAACTTATACAGTTGCTCCAGATGGAACAGTAACCTTCGTACCAGAAAAATCATTCACAGGAACAGGTACAGGCGTAACTGTGAAACGTGTTGACAAGAACGGTACAGCTATTACAGCGAAGTACACACCAACTGTGACTCCTGTTGCACCAACAGCTGAACCAGTTACTTCAATTGGTAAGAAGGGTGCTACTCAAACAGGTAAACCAAGTTTCACAGAAGGTGATAGCCGTGTACCAATGAATGACGAAGTTCCAGCAACCTTTGACGATGGTTCAACTACGAAGACAATTCCAGGTGTTGGTACTTACACAGTAGCAGCAGACGGAACAGTAACCTTCACTCCAGAACCTGAATTTACTGGTACTGCACCAGCAGTGACAGTAGTTCGTGAAGATGTGAACGGAACAAAAGCTTCTGCAACTTACACACCAACTGTTCTTCCAATCACTAAGTTTGTTGATAAGGAAGGCAAGGAAATCCCAGGATACCCTACAGTTGATGGCGAACAACCGAAAGCTGAAATTCCAGGATACCGCTTTGTTGAAACGAAAAAATTACCAAATGGTGATACAGAGCATGTCTATGAAAAATTAGTAACGACTCATGTGGATGAAGATGGAAAAGTAATCCCAGGTTACCCAACAGAAGATGGTAAGCAACCGAAGAAAGATATCCTAGGTTATGACTTCGTGAAGACTATTGTAGATAAAGATGGAAATACTCAACATATCTACAAGAAGACTGTGACACCAACTCCAACGCCGGATCCAACTCCGACACCACAGCCGCAACCACAACCTACTCCACAACCAAAACCAGAAGAGCCAACGATTCCTGTCGTTCCAGAAACGAAAGAAGAAGTGAAGTATATCGATCCACAAAATCCTACTGCACAACTTCCAAATACAGGAACAAAAGAATCTTCTACTGCTGGTCTTGCAATCTTTAGTGCTTTAGCAGGTCTCTCATTGTTCGGATTTGCTAAACGCAAAAAAGAAGACTAAGATCTAGGATTTGTCTCATTAAAACCGCGAGAAATCGCGGTTTTTTTAACGGAAAAAATAGAAATTTTTGATCGAGGAAGCAATAGTTAGAAACAGTCTTTTCTAGAAAAATTTGATAAAATAGAAGTATCAGTGTAAAGGATGTAAGAATGAGTAAGAAAGTAATTGGCATTTGGGCTCAGACGAAGAATGGAGTGATCGGCAAGGACCAGGTGATGCCTTGGCATTTACCAGCTGAATTGCAGCACTTTAAACAAACGACTACAGGCCATGCGATCCTTATGGGAAGAGTTACCTACGAAGGTTTAAACAAACGAGTCCTCCCAAATCGGACCAATATCATTCTCTCTAGAGATGACAAGTATGATGTAGAGAATGAAGAGGTTTTGTTAAAAACCTCAGTTGAAGACGTTTTAAACTGGTATAAGGGACAGGATTTGTCACTCTTTATTATCGGTGGTGAGAAGGTCATCCGTCTTTTCGAGCCTCATCTAGAGGAGCTCTATCAGACTGTCATCGATGCCGAATTGGAAGGAGATACCTACTTCCCGGAAGACTTCCGGTGGGACCAGTTTCAATTATTAGACGAGCGGACAATCGAAAAAGATGAAAAAAACCCTTACGACTTTACTATTAGACATTTTAAAAGAAAGGAAGACTAGTTGATGGAACGTAGTATCTTTGGCTTTTTTACAGCAGTTTTATGCGTGATTTGCCTGGTATGTGCTTCCCAGACTCTTCGGAAAAAGCGCTATGGCTTAGCCACCCTCTTCTTATTAAATGCCTTTACTAATCTTGTGAATTCTATTCACGCCTTTTATATGACTTTATTTAAATAAATTACAAACAGACTATAGAATCGGGAGAAGAAAATGCCTACAAATCAATCAAACGATATGATGGTTTATTGTTCGTTTTGTGGTAAGAACCAAGACGAAGTACAGAAGATTATTGCTGGGAACAATGCCTTTATCTGTAATGAATGTGTTGAGTTAGCTCAAGAAATCATTCGAGAAGAATTAGCTGAGGAAGTCTTGGCAGACCTTTCAGAGGTTCCAAAACCAATCGAACTTCTCAATATCCTTAACCACTATGTCATCGGTCAAGATCGTGCTAAACGAGCACTAGCAGTAGCTGTCTACAATCACTACAAACGGATTAACTTCCACGAAAATCGTGAAGATGACAATGATGTGGATTTACAAAAATCAAACATTTTGATGGTCGGTCCTACAGGTTCAGGAAAAACTTTCTTGGCTCAAACGCTTGCTAAGAGCTTGAATGTTCCATTTGCCATCGCCGATGCCACAGCCTTGACAGAAGCGGGTTACGTCGGAGAAGACGTTGAAAACATCCTTCTTAAGCTCTTGCAAGCGGCTGACTTCAATATTGAACGTGCAGAACGTGGCATCATCTATGTTGATGAAATCGATAAGATTGCTAAGAAGAGCGAGAACGTCTCGATCACTCGTGATGTATCTGGTGAAGGGGTACAGCAAGCCCTCTTGAAGATCATCGAGGGTACTGTAGCGAGTGTTCCACCTCAAGGCGGACGCAAGCATCCTCAACAAGAGATGATCCAAGTTGACACCAAAAACATTCTTTTCATCGTTGGTGGAGCCTTTGATGGAATTGAAGAAATTGTGAAGCAACGTCTTGGTGAAAAGATTATCGGATTTGGGAAAAATAACAAAGCCATTGATGAATCCAGCTCTTATATGCAAGAAATCATTGCAGAAGATATTCAAAAATTCGGTATTATTCCTGAGTTAATCGGTCGTCTTCCTGTTCTTGCTGCATTAGAGCAATTGACAGTGGATGACTTGGTTCGTATTTTGAAAGAACCAAGAAATGCCTTGGTGAAACAATACCAAGCTCTCTTATCCTTTGATGATGTTGAATTAGAATTTGATGACGAAGCACTTGAAGAGATTGCAAGTAAAGCTATCGAACGCAAGACAGGTGCTCGTGGACTACGCTCTATCATCGAAGAAACTATGTTGGATGTGATGTTTGAAGTTCCAAGTCAAGAAGACGTCAAACTGGTTCGAATCACTAAAGAAGCAGTTAACGGAACCGAAAAACCAATTTTAGAAACTGCCTAGAAAGAAATTCTATGAAAGTAAATACTCATAATGCGGATATCCTCTTGAGCGCTACCAATAAAGGTCATTATCCTCAAGATGATATCCCAGAAGTTGCACTTGCCGGTCGATCAAATGTCGGCAAGTCTTCTTTTATTAATACCATGTTGAATCGCAAGAATTTGGCCCGTACATCAGGAAAACCAGGAAAAACACAATTATTAAACTTTTTCAATATCGATGACCAGCTTCGTTTTGTCGATGTACCCGGCTATGGTTATGCCCGTGTCTCCAAAAAAGAACGCGAGAAATGGGGCAAGATGATTGAAGAATATCTGACAACGAGAGAAAATTTAAGAGCGGTTGTCAGCTTGGTAGATCTTCGTCATGAACCCTCAGCAGATGATGTCCAGATGTATGAGTTTTTAAAATATTACGAGATTCCTGTTATCTTGGTTGCGACGAAAGCCGACAAAATTCCAAGAGGAAAATGGAACAAGCATGAATCCATGATCAAGAAGAAATTGGATTTTGATAAAACAGATACCTTTATCATCTTCTCATCGGTCAATAAAACTGGAGTGGAAGAAGCTTGGGATGCAATTTTCGACTATAGTTTTTCGGAATAAATCGTATTGTCGCTAGCCTGTTATTTATTTGTTTGATTTATCTCGATATTGTAATTAAAACGTAATATTGAACTCAACAATTTAATGCTTTTATGTGCTATAATCATCTTAAAGAGTTTTCGTTAAAAAATTAGGAGATTATCACATTGAAAAAAATACTAAATAAATCGAAATTGGTTGGATCCTTAGTAGCTCTGGTAGCTGCAGGAACAGTAGCGGCAGCAATGAGCGAGCATGTAGGAAACGTTGGTGCTAACGATGAGGCTTATTCTCAATACGCAGATCCAACAGAAGCTTTCATCTCACAAATCGGTGAATCTGCTCGTCAGCTTGGTCAAGAAAATGATCTGTATGCATCAGTTATGATTGCTCAAGCTATCTTAGAAAGTGGAGCTGGTCAATCTGGTTTGTCATCTTATCCACACTACAACCTTTTTGGTATTAAAGGTAGTTATGCTGGTCAATCAACAGTGATGCAAACATGGGAAGATGATGGTGCTGGGAATGCCTATACCATCAACGATGCTTTCCGTTCATACCCTAGCTACTATGAATCATTGCAAGACTACGTTGCAGTTTTGAAACAAGGTCATTTTGCTGGCGCTTGGAAGAGCAATACAACAAGCTATCAGGATGCAACAGCTGCTTTAACCGGTGTCTATGCTACTGACACTAGTTACTATGCAAAATTGAACCATATCATTGAAACTTACAACCTTACTCAGTATGACTCACCTAGTGTGTATGGTGGCTATGAAGGTACTGTCTACAATCCTTATCGCCAACAATATACAACACAAGAAATCTTGAACTTGGATATTGCTTGGGCGAATCGTTTCTTGTAAGATATGATTTAAATTGAATTTTAAACAGACTCTCAAAGTCTGTTTTTTATTTTATCGTTTTAAATCGATTTTTTTATTTTTCTTGTGGGACTTAGGATTTTTACTTTAAATTTTTCTGAAAACCTTTTCAGATAGTCTATTCTATGATATAATGAAGAAGTTCACAAATTCAATATATAAGGAGATTCAGATGGGAGAATCAAATTTTGTTCTTAAGGTAGAAGCAGCATGTCAGAAGAAGGAAGAATTGTATACGGCTTCTAAAGCTCGTTATGCGGTTCGCTCTATGTTCGCGGGTGCGTTTTTGACAATGAGTACTGCAGTAGGGATTGTGGGGGCAGACCTTCTCAACACTTTCTTGCCTGGTTCTGGTCGTTTCTTATTCCCATTTATTTTTGCGTGGGGATTGGTTTATTTACTATTCTTAAATAGTGAGTTAACGACTTCCAATATGATGTACCTTACAGCTGGTGTTTATTTAAAGAAGATTAATTGGAAGAAAGCTTTAGAAATTTTACTCTATTGTACATTTTTTAACCTAGTCGGTGCTTTGTTCCTTGCTTTCCTCTTTGGACAGACTAGTGCATTTTCAAACCTAAATCCAAAAGGCTTTCTTGGATCGGTTGTAGAGATGAAGCTCCAACGTTCGAATCAATTGGTCTTCTTTGAAGGGGTTATTGCCAACATCTTTGTTAATATAGCTATTTTGTCCTATTTATTCTTTAAAGATGAAACAGCGAAAGTTCTGATGGCTTTGTCAGCAATTTATATGTTTGTTTTCCTTACCAATGAACACATTGCGGCGAACTTTGCTTCTTTCTCATTAGCTACTTTTAATTCTATTGCGAAAGATTTGCCTCATCTAGAGTTCTTCAATGTTCTTCGTCATTACACTGTCACTTTTGTAGGGAATTGGGTAGGAGGAGGAGTCATCATGGGCTTGGCCTATGCGTGGCTCAATCGTACAAAGACTATTTATAAAGATTAAGATTTTTTAAAAAAGTTTGCAAAAATACTTGCATTCTTTTTTTTATGTGATACACTTAATAACGGTTTGAAAAAACTGCCTAAGACAGTAGGGGAGCTAGACTCATAAATATCCTACCAAGGACAAAACGTATCATGTAAAAAGAAGCGTATTGTACTTTCGTGTCTAGGTTTGGGCGCGTTTTTCTTTTGGAAAAATTCCCCAAGCAAAATAATTACGGAGGTGAACACACTAATGAGTGAAGCAATTATTGCTAAAAAAGCGGAACTAGTTGATGTAGTAGCTGAGAAAATGAAAGCTGCTGCTTCTATCGTCGTTGTTGACGCTCGTGGTTTAACAGTTGACCAAGATACAGTTCTTCGTCGTGAGCTTCGTGGAAGCGAAGTTGAGTATAAAGTTATTAAAAACTCAATCTTACGTCGTGCAGCTGAAAAAGCTGGTCTTGAAGAATTGGCATCTGTATTTGTTGGACCATCTGCAGTAGCATTTTCTAACGAAGATGTTATCGCACCAGCGAAAATCTTGAACGACTTTTCTAAAACCGCTGACGCACTTGAAATCAAAGGTGGTGCAATCGAAGGCGCTGTCGCATCTAAAGAAGAGATTCTTGCTCTTGCAACTCTTCCAAACCGCGAAGGACTTCTTTCTATGCTCCTTTCTGTACTTCAAGCGCCAGTGCGCAACGTTGCTCTTGCAGTCAAAGCGGTTGCAGACAACAAAGAAGACGCAGCTTAATTTTAAGCTACGCAGCGTAGCCTAGCTACAAAAAAATATAAATTAAAAATTTAAAACTTATTTGGAGGAAATAACAATGGCATTGAACATTGAAAACATTATTGCTGAAATTAAAGAAGCTTCAATTCTTGAATTGAACGACCTTGTAAAAGCTATCGAAGAAGAATTTGGTGTAACTGCAGCTGCTCCTGTAGCTGTTGCTGCAGCTGGTGCTGCTGACGCTGGTGCTGCTAAAGATTCATTCGACGTTGAATTGACATCTGCAGGCGACAAGAAAGTCGGCGTTATCAAAGTTGTACGTGAAATCACAGGTCTTGGTCTTAAAGAAGCTAAAGAACTTGTTGATGGAGCACCAGCACTTGTTAAAGAAGGTGTTGCTACAGCTGAAGCTGAAGAAATCAAAGCTAAATTGGAAGAAGCTGGAGCTTCAGTTACTCTTAAATAATAGAGTTTCCAATCAAAATGAAAACCGAGGTTTAGGCCTCGGTTTTTTGTGTACAATTTTGAATATAGATCTATATTGTACAGATTTACTTTTGTCCTATGTCGAGTGTATGACCCTTGTTATAATTTTCTTTAATGAAAAGCTATATTTCTAGATAGTATCTAAGTCTTATTGGAGTATATATAGCATTTTAACAATTTGAAATTATTAATAAGAAAAAGGAGAGTATTAATCTTTGTCTTTAGAATGATCGTTTCCTTTCATAAATAAACTGCCTTAAATTTAAATTCTATTATTCAATATATTGGAAATATTTTATATTTACAAGAAAAAGTATTGTACTGTTAAAATACAGTTTTTAACTCATACAATAAACTTCCACCTTTAAATCTCATTTAGCGATTCTATAATCACAAGCCACTTCCATATCTTTTCAAGTTCTTACTAATTTATTATGTTGTTAGACTTCTATTTTTTTGCTAAAATAGTTCCTATAAACAAAAAAGGAGATTTCTGATGAAATACTTTAAACGTCTTGTCTTTGCTGCTTTGTTGGCAGTTGGTGCGGTTTTCCTTGTAGCTTGTGGTTCTACAACTAGCGATAATGGGAAATATGTCTATAAAGCTGATAAGGAGAAAATAGAAAGTATCCTTAAAGAGCAAGGAGCTACTGATGAGCAGCTTGAGAAAGTCGCTGGTCAAATTGCATTATCAATGACGATCGAAATTAAAGATAAAAAAGCCAAATTGACTGTTGAAATGAATGCCCTAGGAAATAATAGAAAGAAATCATTTGACCTAAAAGCTGATCAAGGTAGCAAAACTCTTGAGTCAGAAGAAGGTGGTAATGATAAAGTCAAGTATAAGATTGACGGGGATGTTTTAACTTTGGACTTGAGTAAATTTAAGTCTAACGATAGCGAAACATTTGCTTTCTTCAAAGATGCAAAATTCAAACGTCAAAAATAATCGTATTTAGAAGGGATAGCTGAGGCTATCCTCTTTTTTATTCCTTGCTTTTCATCTGCTCTTTTCCTTGCTAGCCTAAGCGGGATCTGATATAATAGGGATGAATTGGAGGAGGCAACGTGCTTTCTAAAATAGCTTAAAAAGTACTTAAGGGTGCTTTTTTATTGTATAGGGAGGAGAAAGGTATGGGATATATTTGGTCTTATTTGAGAAAATATCCAAAATGGTTGTGCTTGAATTTTACAGCTGCCATCTTTTTTGTGATTGTTAACCTTGGGCTGCCAACTGTTCTTGCTCGTATGATTGATGAGGGGATCAATCCGAGAGATATAGAGCGAGTTTATTTCTGGGCCTGGGTTATGTTTGGTGTGATCATCGTAGGGATTCTCGGGCGAATCGTTCTAGCCTATGCGGTTGGAAAGATTACTACAACCATGGTCATGGATATGCGCAATGACCTTTATGAGAAGCTTCAGGAATATTCTCACCATGAGTATGAAAAAATTGGTGTTTCTTCCTTAGTGACGCGGATGACGTCTGATGCTTTTGTCCTGATGCAGTTTTCTGACCAGATGTTAAAACTTGGGGTCATTACCCCTATCATGATGCTGTCAAGTATTCTGTTGATTTTACAAACGAGTCCATCGCTTGCTTGGATTGTGGCGATTTCGATGCCATTTTTGGCCGTGGTCGTCTGGTATGTAGCTATCAAGACCAGACCTTTGTCAGAGAAGCAGCAGGAAACCCTGGATAAGCTCAATCAATATGCGCGAGAAAATCTCACAGGCCTTCGGGTTATTCGTGCCTTTGCGCGTGAGGAATTCCAAGAAGAAAAGTTTGGCAAAGCCAATGCAGTTTATGCGGACAACTCTAATAAACTCTTTAAATTGACCGGTTTGACGGAGCCACTCTTTGTTCAAATCATCATTGCCATGATTGTTGCTATTGTGTGGTTTGCCTTGGATCCTCTAGGGGATGGGAGCTTAGAAATCGGGAATCTTGTCGCCTTTATCGAATACAGTTTCCATGCCTTGCTTTCTTTCCTTTTCCTAGCCAATCTCTTTACTATGTATCCACGGACGTCTGTCTCTAGTCATCGTTTGAAAGAAATCATGGACATGCCCATTTCCATTGATCCTAATGAAAAAGGGGTTACTGAGACAGAAACCAAGGGCTATCTTGAATTTGACAATGTTACCTTTGCCTATCCTGGTGAAACGGAGAGTCCAGTCCTTCATAATATTTCCTTTAAGGCTAAACCGGGTGAAACCATCGCCTTTATCGGATCGACCGGTTCTGGGAAATCCTCTCTGGTCCAGCTCATTCCTCGATTCTATGATGTGACCTTAGGGAAAATTTTAGTGGATGGTGTAGATGTGCGTGATTTCAATGTTAAAGCCTTGCGTCATAAGATTGGATTCATTCCACAGAAGGCCTTGCTCTTCACAGGGACCATCGCTGAAAACCTTCGTTACGGAAAAGAAGATGCCAGCATTGAAGAGCTAGACAAGGCAGCAGATGTGGCCCAAGCTAAAGAGTTTATCGAAAGCAAAGAAGAGCAGTTTGACACTCATTTAGCTGAAGGGGGGAGCAACCTTTCTGGAGGTCAAAAGCAACGTCTATCCATTGCGCGTGCGGTTGTTAAGGAACCAGATATCTATATCTTTGATGATTCCTTCTCGGCTCTTGACTACAAGACAGATGCAACACTTCGAAAACGTCTAAAAGAAGTAACTGGAGATGCAACTGTCTTAATCGTAGCCCAGCGGGTTGGGACCATTATGGATGCGGATCAAATCATTGTCTTGGATCATGGAGAAATCGTTGGTCGTGGCACACACGAGGAACTATTAGCAACCAATGAAATCTACAGCGAGATTGCTCGTTCCCAGTTGAATAACCAATCATTAACAGAAGATTAGGAGGGAGGAGAAAATGAAAGAAAAACGTTCTAGTTTTGTACGCCTTTGGGGCTACTTAAAAGCTTATCGCTATGCTGTTATTTTTGCTACTCTTCTAAAAATTCTGAGTGTGGTTATGAGTGTCATTGAACCTTATATCCTAGGGCTTGCTATTACTGAATTGACAGCTAACCTGACAGATATGGCTAGAGGAGTAGCAGGGGCTCAGATTAATGTTGGCTATGTTGGCTGGGTTATGATTGTCTATCTCTTCCGTGGAGTTTTATATGAACTTGGTTCTTATTATTCCAACTATTTCATGACCAATACTGTTCAAAGCATGATTGAGGATATGCGCAATGACTTATCTGAAAAAATCAATCGCATCCCTGTTTCTTATTTTGATCAGCACCAATTCGGAGATCTTCTCGGTCGCTTTACCAGCGATGTCGAAACGGTTTCTAATGCCTTGCAACAGTCTTTCCTTCAAATAGTAAATGCGATTTTCACCTTAACCTTGGTCATTGCTATGGTGCTTTATCTCAACCTCACTTTGGGGTTAATCGTGATTGCTTCTATTCCAATCACCTTCTTCGGTGCTCAATTTATTATGAAGAAATCCCAGCCTTATTTTAAAGAGCAGGCTGATGTCCTTGGGGCTTTAAATGGTTTTGTTCAAGAAAATTTGAGCGGCTTCAACGTCTTAAAACTTTATGTACGTGAAGAATCATCGCAAGAAGACTTCCGCGACATTACCCGTCGACTCCAGCAAGTTGGATTTAAAGCGAATTTTATTTCTGGACTGATGATGCCTATTCTTAATGCGATCTCTGATTTGACCTACCTTTTGGTCGCAGTTATCGGGGCTATTCAAGTTCTTGCCGGTCGACTTACAGTTGGGAACATGCAGGCTTTTGTCCAGTATGTCTGGCAAATCAATCAGCCTGTTCAAAACTTGAGTCAGTTAGCTGGCACCTTGCAAAGTGCCAAATCTTCACTAGACCGGGTCTTCCAAGTCCTTGATGAACCAGATGAAGTGCTCGGTAAAAATGAATCTCTGGACACGGAATTGACAGGGCAGGTTAGCTTTAACCATGTAGACTTCCAATATGTGGAAGATAAACCGTTGATCCGTGATTTTAACCTAGAGGTCAATCCTGGGGAGATGGTGGCTATTGTCGGACCGACAGGAGCAGGGAAAACGACCCTGATCAATCTTCTTATGCGTTTCTACGACGTGACCAAGGGTGCTATTACAGTGGATGGTCATGATATCCGCGACCTATCTCGCCAAGACTATCGCAAACAGTTTGGGATGGTTCTTCAGGATGCTTGGCTCTATGAAGGGACCATTAAAGAAAATCTGCGCTTTGGGAACTTGGAAGCAACAGACGAAGAGATTGTTGCTGCTGCCAAGGCTGCCAATGTCGATCACTTTATCCGGACACTTCCGGGGGGCTACAACATGGAGATGAACCAGGAGTCTAGCAATATCTCTTTGGGGCAAAAACAATTGTTGACCATTGCGCGTGCTCTTCTGGCCGATCCAAAAATATTGATTTTAGATGAAGCAACTTCTTCAGTGGATACCCGTCTAGAACTCTTGATTCAAAAGGCTATGAAGAACTTGATGAAGGGGCGGACTAGCTTTGTCATTGCCCACCGCTTGTCTACTATCCAAGAAGCAGATAAGATTTTAGTCCTTAAAGAGGGGCAGATCATCGAACAAGGGACTCATGAGTCTCTTTTGGATGCAAAAGGATTCTATTACGACTTGTATATGAGCCAATTCTCCAAAAAAGAAGAAGTGGCAAAATAAGACAAACAAAAAGAGCATTAGCTCTTTTTTTGTTTGGCAAATCACTTGTTTTTGTTAAAAGTCGGATTTCTTGAAAGGGGTTATTTTATTTGCTATAATCGAAGCAGAAATGGAGGCTTTATGCGCTTAACCAGCCAATTAATCACTGAAACGTTCTCAGATCTGGATAAAGTCGAGCGGTTGAATATCGAGGCTTTCCCTGAAGAGGAACGGATTCCTTTATCGGAGTTTTTACGCTATACGGACAATGATGATGCTCATTTTTTTGCTTTTTACAATGAGGAAGAATTTGTCGGATTTGCCTTTGCTATTTCAAATGCCAAGGCCTTTTACGTCAGCTTCTTTGCCATTATGCCACACTTGCGAAGCCACGGCTATGGTCAAGAAATCATTGAAAAATTAGTCGAGTTTTACCAACGGACAATGTTGTTAGAAGTTGAGCGATTGGATGAAGAATGTGACAATCTAGAACAACGACGGGCTCGGATGGACTTCTATTTGCGGAACGGCTTCAAAACAGCCAATGCCTTTTTAGAATACGATGATCTGAGTTTTGAGATTCTTTATCGAGGCGATCAATTTGATGAAGAGGCTTATCGGGACATCTTCCATAAACTGCAAGCAGAGAATTACTTTGATTTCCGTATTGAATACAGACGCTTTAGTGATCATTAGACAAGAAAACCATGGGTTATCCCATGGTTTTTAGTTTAGATGCTGAATAATGAACTCAATCAGTCTCATGATTTGTGAAAAAAACCAAGGCAGAAACAGAAAAGCTAAGAAAGCAGCATGCCATTTCCAATAGAGAGAAACTAGCCCAACCGTTTCTCGGATCCAAGCTGATGGGAGATAATAAAAAGCTGTTTTTGAACCGACACTGCGTCCAGGGATTTTTAATCGTCTCATAAAGACACCAGCCCGAAGAGCGTGAAAGGAGTTGGTCACCACCAGGACACTCTTTCCTAGTCCCTGATCTTCAAGAATAGCCTTGCTAAAGGTCAGATTCTCAAAAGTCGTTCGAGAACGATTCTCGATCAAAATGTCTTCCTTTGGTACCCCCTGTTCTATCAAGTAGTTTGCCATAGCAGTAGCTTCAGAAGTCAATTCGTCTGCTCCTTGTCCACCAGAAACAATTAGTTTTGGTCGCCCCTCGAACTGCTCATAGATAGCCTTTCCTTTAGTGAGACGCTGGGCCAAAAGTGGTGGTACTTTATCCCCAATTAGACCAGAGCCAAGGACAATGATAGCATCCGGCTCTTTACGAACGGGGAAGTAATTGCAAAAAGTCCCATATAAAACATAAGAAAGATAAAGAAAAGTCGAGTAAAAGAGCGCGAAGTCTGTTGGGTAAATCAAGATATCTTTTCCTGGGAAATCAGGAAGGAAATGAAGCGCCAAGGCGCCGATAATAAAGATCCCATATAGGAGCGAGAGGAGATTAGCCAACCTTTTGCCTTCAAAAGATATCATTTGATGGCCGTTAAAAAGAAGAAAAACAGTTGAGAAAATAATACTGAGTAAAACAAGGATAGCAAGTATTGAAAAGATAATGATGGCAACCTTTTGGTTAAACCAAAGCTCCGTACGAACAACTAGTAGAAGGGCGGAAATTAGGAGGAAAAGGCCGAAACTTATTGAAAAGAGGTAAGCATTGATCAGTCTTCTGCGGTCGTTCAAAAAGAAAAATAAAAAAATGGTAGCTGGAATCAACCAGAATATATTTAGAAACATGATGACTCCTAGATGTAGTAGTAGTTATATTGTAGCACAATTGACTAAAATGTGCTCATTAACTCCACAATCGTTCAATGTTGTTAAAAGCCTTAGCTGCCAATTGAGAAAATCAATAGATTCAGAAAAAAAGAATTGCCGTGGTGGATAAAAGCTGTTATACTAGAAAAGATTGAAAAATGTAAAGGAGAACACATGTTACGAAAAGGTTCCTTAACAGGTTTGTTGTTATTTGGTATTTTCTTCGGTGCAGGGAATTTGATCTTTCCACCTGCGCTAGGTGCCCAGTCGGGTAGCCATTTTTGGCCAGCTATTGCTGGATTTGTCTTATCAGGAGTAGGGATTGCGATTATCACCTTGATTATTGGGACACTCAATCCTAAAGGGTATATCCATGAGATTTCACGAAAAATTGCTCCTTGGTTTGCCATCGTTTATCTGGTAGCCTTGTATCTGTCTATTGGTCCCTTCTTTGCTATTCCAAGAACGGCTACTGTTTCCTACGAGGTTGGGATCGCTCCATTGTTAGGACAATCAAGTGGTAGACTGAGTCTCTTTATCTTTACCTTGATTTATTTCTGTTTGGCCTATTTGATTGCCTTGTATCCTTCTAAAATCTTAGATAGTATTGGTCGGATTTTAACCCCTGTCTTTGCTATCTTGATCGTTGTACTGGTTGTCCTAGGTGCTCTCAAGTACAGCGGACACGCGCCTCAAGTGGCAACAGAAGCCTACCAAGCATCTGCCTTTGGTCAAGGTTTCCTTGAAGGCTATAACACCTTGGATGCCCTTGCTTCAGTAGCCTTTAGCGTTATCGCAGTGACTACTCTTAATCAACTTGGTTTCACCAGCAAGAAAGAGTACATTAAAACCATCTGGATCGTTGGGATCGTCGTAGCCATTGGCTTTAGTATTTTATACATTGGCTTGGGTTACCTTGGAAATCATTTCCCAATTCCAGCAAAAGTGATGGCATCTGATGCCAATAAAGGGGTCTATGTCCTCTCAGAAGCGACCAAGGCTATCTTTGGCCCAGTTGCTCAAATCTTCCTCGCAGGTATGGTGACGGTGACTTGTTTCACAACAACAGCCGGTTTGATCGTGTCAACTGGGGAATTCTTCCATAACACCTTCCCTAAAATCTCTTACAAGGTCTATGCGACAGTCTTCACTTTGATTGGATTCTCAATTGCCAATCTTGGTTTGAGTGCCATTATTGCCTATTCATTGCCTGTTTTGATGGTCCTCTATCCAATCACCATTACTATCGTGTTGATTGTGATTGTAAATAAATTTACTCAATTATCAAAACCAGGAATGCAACTGACTATGTTTCTAGTTAGCTTGGTTGCGATTGCAGATGTTCTGTCAAGTACCTTTAAACTTGCAGGACTAGCAAACATCATTAAGCACTTGCCGTTTGCTGCTCAATCCCTCCCATGGTTACTACCAGCAATAGTTGGTATTGTCCTTTCGCTTTTCTTGCCAAATAAACAAAGTGCAGAAGAGGAATAGGTAGTCAATTGAACTCCAAAGTTATGTTCTTTGGAGTTTTTGTTTGGTTTTGAAACTAGTTTCTAAATGAATATTTAATAATCAAAGCGTAGCAGAAATTTTTAATTTAGCTGTTGGAGTGTTATACTAGTTGTAGCATATCAATATACGGAGTGTTTTATGAATCAAATTGTTTTCTCCTTTACGGTCTTTCTGGCAGGCATTCTCTCCTTTTTCTCTCCCTGTGTCTTTCCATTGCTTCCGGTATATATCGGCGTCTTGCTAGGAAGCGATCAGGAAAAATCAGTTCAGATTTTTGGGAAAAAGATTCGCTGGCATGGGATTGTAAAGACCTTGTGTTTTATCGCAGGGATTTCTGTTATTTTCCTCCTCATTGGTTTTGGGGCAGGTTTGCTTGGTCAGATCATGTACACCAACTGGTTCCGTTACCTGATGGGAGCGTTGATCATTATCCTAGGTCTTCATCAGATGGAAGTCTTTCATTTTAATTTCCTAGAGAAACAGAAGACAATGGATTTCGGGGCAAACAAGCACAAGAATGAATTATTTTCAGCTTTTCTCCTTGGACTTGGTTTTAGCTTTGGATGGACGCCATGTATTGGTCCTGTTCTTGGCTCTGTACTTGCCTTAGCAGCATCTAATGGCCAAGATGCCCTTATGGGAGCCGTTTACCTTTTCATTTATACATTAGGGATGGCTATCCCATTCTTACTCCTAGCTCTAGCATCTGGGATCGTTCTCCCATACTTTAATCGTCTAAAACCCCATCTCTTGTTACTAAAGAAGATTGGTGGCTTGATCATCATCATTATGGGGATTTTGTTACTCTTGGGACAATTGAATAGCTTGTCTGCTATCTTTTCATAAATCAAATGGAGGTTTACTCATTATGAAAGTTATTAAATACGCCTGTTTTTCGCTTCTTTCTCTGTCTATCCTGACTGCTTGCTCTATGAATCAGTCCGAAAGTGGCATGAATAATCAATCAATGAATAATCAATCAATGACCAACACAACCGCTAGCAAACATCCTTTAGTAGGAAAAGAAGCGAGTGACTTCGAGCTAAAGGATATGAAGGGGAACACGATTAAACTTTCAGACTACAGAGGTAAAAAGGTTTACTTGAAATTCTGGGCGACTTGGTGTGGTCCTTGTCGCCAAAGCATGCCTGAACTCAATAAATTAGTTGAAGAAAAGGACCGTGACTTTGAGATTCTCACGGTTATGGCGCCTGGAATGCAAGGGGAAAAAACAGAAGATGAGTTTGTTGAATGGTTTGCCCAACAAGATTATCAATCAGTGCCTGTTTTGTACAATCCAGACGGATCTGCCTTTATGGATTACCAGGTTCGTTCGATCCCTACTGAGGTCTTTATCGATAGCCAAGGAAAGATTGGACATGTTCAATTAGGGGCTATTTCAAACGAAGATGCCAAGAAGATTATCAAAGAGTTGAAATAAAAAAGAGAGTGGGACAGAAATCGGTAATTCGTTAGAATTCGATTTCGTTGTCCCACCTCCGCACAGTTGAGTAGGGCTGTAAAAGCTGATGAAATCAGCGTAGTAGAGGCCACTCAACCACTGCGTCTTGCTCGACAATCCAAAGACAATTAAGAGGCTAGGACAAAAGTCCTAGCCTCTTTTTATTAGTTGCTTGCACCAGATGTAGCATCAGCAGCTCCGTCACCGTGTCCTCCAGCATCTGAAGCACCTGAAGTTGCATCTGCATCACCATGACCACCAGCAGGAGCAAATGGTCCGCTACCGCCTACAAGGCGTTGACCTGTTGTTTGAAGATACCAGTCCAACCATGGTTGGAAGTTAAAGACGATCTCATTGATACCAGCATATGAGCCATCTGGATAGTACATTGCTTGGTAGTTATGAGTATTAATCACGCCTTCAGGGGATCCTGGAACAATAGTACGTACATATTCCTGGTTTCCGTTGCGAAGAGTGCCGATTACCCATTCAACGTTTTTCATACGTGCTGGTGGAAGTGAACCATGAACAGTTGACATCCGGCTACCAGATTGAGGTGGCACGCGTTTAGCAAACATCGTATCTGGATCTTGGTGAGCATTGTTGTAGTAGAGGAATTGGTTGTTATCATCCGCATAAGTTAACTCAAATGGCATAGCTTTTAAGAACATATCGATTTGATTAACAGTCAGGATACCGTGGTCCAATTTGACATAAGTATCGCCTGATACAGCACCTGTAATTTCTGCAACTTTTTCTACCCAATCTGGATCATCTGGGTCAACCTCAGTGATGGTAGTAGCGATTGGTTTTCCGCAATCCAAATCTTCTGGTTCAATTGGTTTTGGTTTTTTCAATTTAGAAACGACTCCTACGTATTTCACAAAGTTATCTAAACAAGTTTCAAGGAATTTAACTGTTCCTTCGTTCGTGATGTTGCCATCTGCGTCAAAAGCTTCTTTCGCTTTTCCGAGAAGGAATTCGTTACCTGGAAGGGTATAGGCATTGACACCTGGAGCATCCAGAATCTTACGAAGGTGAACTTGAGCACGAGAAGTTCCTTGGTCGTAGTAAGAAGCACCTACAATCATGACAGGTTTGCTTTCAAAAGGATGCACTTCATAGGAAAGCCATTCTAAAACAGATTTTAGTCCTGCTGAAATGGTGTGGTTGTGTTCAGGAGTTGCAATAATGACTCCATCGGCACGAGTGATTTTATTGTTAAGGAGACGCAATTGGAAGCTTTCGTCCCATTTTTCATCTTGGTTGAACATTGGAACTTCGTCGATTTCAAGAACCTCTAATTCAAATTTGATCTTGAAATGACGACGGATGAATTCCAAAAGTTTGCGGTTATATGATTGGTCGTAGTTAGATCCTACAAGTCCTACAAATTTCATGCTAGTATGTCTCCTATCTTACAAGTTTTCCCAGTCGAAGTCTTCGGCATCTTTACGAAGTAATTCTTGAGCGTTGCGCAATTTTTCAGTAACTTTAACAAAGATACGGAAGTCATCAAAGATAGCATCCAATTTCTTGATGACGTCAAGATCTACTAAGTCACCATTTTGATCAAATGCTTGAAGAGAGTGAGAAAGCAAGAATTCGTCTGGAAGGACAGTGGCTTTAATTTCTGGTGAGTTCAAGATTTGACGCAGTTGCAATTGGGCACGAGATGAACCAAGTGTACCATAAGAAGCACCAGTAATCATCACTGGTTTGCTTAATAATGGGTAGATCCCATAAGATAGCCAAGCAAGTGCACTCATCAATACAGCAGGGATGGAGTGATCATATTCCGGTGTACCAATGATGACGCCATCAGCTTCCTCAATTTTCGCAGCAATCTCTAAGATAGCTTCAGGAACTTGTTTGTTGGCTGGCTTGTTGAAGACAGGGATATCTTTGATCTCAACTAACTCAATCTCTGCCTTGTCAGCAAAATGCTTTTGCATATATTGAAGTAGTTGGCGGTTTGTTGAACGTTTGGAGTTTGTTCCAACGATCGCAATAAGTTTTGTCATGGAAATTCCTTTCTGAAATTAAAATTACAAATAATCATGAAGCCCACTAGTATAGGCGATGCGACCTGACTGATAGACTAGAATAGCATCCATGCCAGGTAAGGTTTCAACAATGTTTAAAATGTTGCTCGGTTCTTCACCGAACAAGCGGGTGGTCCAAATCTCTCCGTCAACTGATCGATCAGAAATAATCGTGAGACTTGCCAGTTCCGTTTCGACAGGATAGCCGGTTTGGGGATCAAAAATATGATGGAAGGACTGGCCGTCAACTTCGAGGTGACGAACATAGGTACCTGACGTAACGACGGACTTATCTGTTACAGATAGAACCAGTAAATGTTCTCCTCTTGGAAGCTGAGGGTCTTGGATCCCAATTCGCCAAGGGCGATGACTGACAGGGTTTTGACCAAGGGTAAGGATATTGCCTCCCAAATCAATTAAAGCCTGTTCAATCCCCTGACTCCTGAGATAGTTAGCTAGTAAATCAGCACTAAATCCCTTTGCTAAAGCACCTAGATCAATTTTCATCCCTTTTCTTTTGAGAAAAACAGTTTGTTGATCCGGATCCAAGCAAATCTGATGAGAGTCGATGACTGTTAGGGCTTGTTCAATTTCCCCTTGATCAGGTTTCCTAGCATCAGAGAAACCAATTCTCCAAGTTTGGACAAGTGGACCAATCGCAATGTTTAAATGACTTCCTTGCGCTTGACTATGGCTGGTTCCTAGAGCAATCAGTGAAAAAAGATCAGGATGAACCTCTACGGGTTCAATGCCAGCCTTTTGATTGACCTCCATCAATTCAGAAGAAGGGTCATTAGCACTAAAGCGATGCTCATAGGATCGCAGGAGACTAAAGCAATCTGCCAGTATTTGGTCAGCTTGTTGATGAGAAATCGAAACGGTTATGGTGGAGCCCATTAGGCGTTCGGATCGACTAGTTAGTTCCACAAATAGTAAACCACCTTTCCAATATTCACCTACTTCAAGTTTAACAAAAAGAAAGCCATTTCACAATCCCCCTGAGCAAATTTATTGACATTTTTCAGGACTTATGCAATTATAACATGAAAATAATATCACAAATTGTAAGCAAAAAAATTGGAAACGATACCATTTTCATGTTATAATTGTATGGTAAATAAAATTAAAGGTAGGATTATTTCTATGAGTAAAATCGTAGTTGTGGGTGCTAACCATGCTGGGACTGCATGTATCAACACAATGTTGGATAATTTTGGAAACGAAAATGAAATCGTTGTTTTTGACCAAAACTCAAACATCTCATTCCTTGGATGCGGAATGGCTCTTTGGATTGGTGAACAAATTGATGGACCTGAAGGCTTGTTCTATTCTGATAAAGAAAAATTAGAAGCTAAAGGTGCTAAAGTTTACATGAACTCACCAGTTCTTTCGATCGACTACGACAACAAAGTTGTGACTGCAGAAGTCGAAGGTAAAGAACACAAAGAATCATATGAAAAATTGATCTTCGCAACTGGTTCAACTCCAATCTTGCCACCAATCGAAGGTGTTGAAATTGTTAAAGGTAACCGTGAATTCAAAGCAACTCTTGAAAACGTCCAATTCGTTAAATTGTACCAAAATGCTGAAGAAGTTATTAACAAACTTGAAGATAAGAGCAAACACCTGGAGCGTATCGCTGTTGTCGGTGGTGGTTACATCGGTGTTGAGCTTGCTGAAGCTTTCGAACGTCTTGGAAAAGAAGTGGTCCTTGTTGATATCGTAGACACTGTCTTGAACGGATACTATGACAAAGACTTCACTCAAATGATGGCGAAAAACTTGGAAGACCACAATATCCGTTTGGCACTTGGTCAAACTGTTAAAGCCATCCAAGGTGACGGTAAAGTAGAACGCTTGATCACTGACAAAGAAACATTTGATGTAGATATGGTTGTCCTTGCAGTTGGTTTCCGTCCAAACACAGATCTTGCTGATGGTAAAATCGAACTCTTCCGTAACGGTGCCTTCCTTGTAGACAAGAAACAAGAAACTTCTATCCCAGGCGTATTCGCTGTAGGTGACTGTGCGACTGTTTATGACAATGCTCGTAAAGACACTAGCTACATCGCTCTTGCATCAAACGCGGTACGTACTGGTATCGTAGGTGCTTATAACGCTTGCGGACATGAGCTTGAAGGAATCGGTGTGCAAGGTTCTAACGGTATCTCTATCTATGGACTTCACATGGTTTCAACTGGTTTGACTCTTGAAAAAGCAAAAGCTGCTGGTTTCAATGCTGGAGAAACTGGCTTCAATGACCTTCAAAAACCTGAATTTATCAAACACGATAACCATGAAGTTGCCATCAAGATCGTCTATAATAAAGATAACCGTCAAATCCTTGGTGCCCAAATGGTATCACGCGATGCTGCAATCTCAATGGGTATCCACATGTTCTCATTGGCAATCCAAGAACATGTAACAATTGAAAAATTGGCATTGACAGACTTGTTCTTCTTGCCACACTTCAATAAACCATACAACTACATCACAATGGCAGCTTTAACTGCTGAATAATTAAGTGAAAAAACGCTCATTCGAGCGTTTTTTCACTTTGCTCATATTCAAGAACATTGAAAAATAGTATAATAAAGACAATCAATCTTGGAGTTTAAGAAAATTTATGAAACAAAGTCAGCAAATCCAAAAAGAATTTAAATCGACCTCAAGATCTATTTTATCTCAGGTTAGCAGAGGTGCTTTAGTGGGACTCGTAGTTGGCGCGATCGTCTCGAGTTTTCGTTTTTTTATTGAGCATTTCTTTCATTTTGTTCAGGGGTTATATAAAGATCTTGGAAGAAGTCCGATCAATTGGATCATCATCCTCTCTATGTATCTTTTTATTATTCTATTAGCAAGCCAACTGATCAAAAAGAACCAAAACGTAAAGGGCTCCGGTATTCCCCAAGTTGAAGCAGAATTAAAAGGATTACTTCAAATAGACTGGTGGACCACACTTTGGCAGAAATACATTTTAGGAATCCTAGCAATTGCAAGTGGCTTGATGTTAGGTCGTGAGGGTCCAAGTATCCAGCTTGGCGCCATGGGAGGAAAGGGCTTGTCTAAAAAACTTGCTCTTAGTCCAGTAGAAGAAAGGGCCTTGATTGCAAGTGGGTCTGCAGCAGGTTTGGCAGCAGCTTTCAACGCTCCGATTGCGGGTCTTCTCTTTGTAGTAGAAGAAGTTTATCATCACTTTTCTCGAGTCTTCTGGATATCTACCTTGGCTGCTAGTTTGGTCGCCAACTTTGTCTCTCTCAACGTTTTCGGTCAAACTCCTGTTTTAAACATGCCCGATCACATCCCCCATATCGATTTATCCAGCTATTGGATTTTTCTTGCCATGGGTATTTTTCTCGGACTATCTGGCTATCTCTATGAAATAGCTGTTTTAAATATTGGACGTGTCTATGAAAAACTAGGCAACTGGCTTCATGTAACAGCTCCTTATCATTCCATCTTTGCCTTTCTTTTGATTCTACCAATTGGTTTCTATTTCCCTCATCTACTGGGAGGTGGTCACCACTTAGTTTTAGACCTAGCCCACATTCCTCTTAGTGTCCAGACCTTGTTCCTTTATTTTGCTATTCGTTTTATCTGGAGTATGATCAGTTACGGTAGTGGTCTTCCTGGTGGCATCTTTCTTCCGATTCTAGCTCTTGGCTCTGTCTTAGGAGCCTTGGTTGCTACAGTGTTATTGCAGTTTGGTCTCATACATTCTAATCAACTCCCCTTGTTTGTCATTTTAGGAATGAGTGGTTATTTCAGTGCCATTTCAAAAGCGCCCTTGACAGCCATGATTCTAGTGACCGAAATGGTAGGAGATGTACGAACCTTGATGCCGATTGGCTTGGTGACTTTGACAGCTTACATTACCATGGATCTAGTAAAAGGTGCCCCTGTCTACGAAGCTATGCTGGAGCAATTGATGCCTGAGGTGACCAGCGGTTCAGATGTCTTAACCCTGATCGAAATTCCAGTATCAGAGAAAATAGCAGGCCGTCAGGTTCGAGATTTAGACCTACCGAGAGACCTCCTGATCACAACTCACCAGCATAATGGCAAAAATAGTACAGTACATGGTAGCACCCGCCTCTATCTAGGAGATAGCATCTATCTGGTAGTAAAAGAGACAGATATCGGTCGGGTGAAAGAATTACTCCTTTAATTCATTTTATTAAAGTTTTCTGACAATTGTTGAAAAATGAGAAAATCTTTGCTATAATAGACTACGAAAAAACGAATCCAGGAGAAATTCTCATGAAAAAACTTGCAGTAACACTCTTATCAGTCGCTTTATTAGCAGGCTGTGCCAATCCATCTTCAAAAAACACGACTACAAATAGTTCCTCTTCGACAGTGAAATTGTCTAAAGAAGACCAAAAAGCCTTGGATCAAGCGACAAGTGAATACAAGGAGTTTGTGCAAGGCCAAATCGATCAATTGTTAAAAGATACAGAGGAATTTCAAAGAGTCCTCAAAAGTGGTGATTTAGAAGAAGCCAAGAAGGTCTATCCTTTGATTCGGATGTCTTATGAACGATCTGAACCGATCGCTGAAAGCTTTGGGGAGTCTGATGTCAAGATTGACTTCCGTTTAGTTGACTATGTTGACGAAAACAAATCTGAAGAAGGATGGTCAGGCTTCCACCGTATCGAACGCATCTTGTGGGAAGAAAATACCACCGAAGGCACTGAAAAATATGCAGAACAATTGGTCAATGATATCAAAGAGCTGAAAGCTAAGATTGCGACAGTAGAAGTGACGCCAGATTTGATGTTGACAGGTGCGGTTGACCTCTTGAATGAAGTGGCGACACAAAAGATCACTGGGGAGGAAGAAATTTTCTCTCATACAGATCTCTATGACTTCCGTGCCAATATTGAAGGGGCTGAAAAGATCTTTGCTCTCTTCAAACCTCTTATTGAGAAGAAGGATGCCAAGCTAGTGAAAAACCTTGAAACAGAATTCAAGGCGGTGAATGACCTGTTAGACAAACATATGACAGATGATTCCAACTATAAATCATATACAGATCTAACAGAAAAAGATACCAAAGAACTAGCAGAAGCAGTTACAAAATTGGGGGAACCACTCTCTCAAATGGGAATCATTTTAAATGGTAAATAACAATGACAAAAGACGATAAATTTTTTGAAAAGAAGATGGATCGTCGCGAATTTCTGAAAAAAGCAGGTATTGGGGGAGCAGGCTTAGCACTTGGTCTCTCCGGTGCTTCTGCTTTTTTCGCTAATAAGGAGCAAGGCTCCAAGAATATCGCAGACGGTCAAGAAGAGATTAGTTTTTACGGCAAGCATCAGGCTGGAATTACCACACCCATGCAGAAGAATATCTATTTTGTGGTGCTGGATCTCCGGACGACAGATAAAAACGAATTGATTCAGTTGTTTAAAGACTGGACAGATTATAGCCAGAAATTAGTCAATGGGGAACTGGTCAAAAAAGATGGATCCAACGCTCTCTTGCCTCCAAGTGATACAGGAGAAACAGTCGGACTAAATCCTTACCGCCTCACCCTAACCTTTGGTGTTTCGGCAAGCTTTCTGGCCAAACTAGGCCTTGAGAAGAAACGTCCCAAACTCTTCCGGGATCTGCCAGCTTTTCCTAAGGAACAGTTGAGAGAGCAGTATACGGGTGGTGATATCGTTATCCAAGCATGTGCAGATGATGAGCAGGTGGCCTTTCATGCTGTCCGCAATCTAATCCGTAAAGGACGGAACAAGGTGACCATGAAGTGGAGCCAATTAGGCTTTGCTGCTATTGGGGATCGTATGGAAACTCCAAGGAACCTTTTTGGCTTTAAGGATGGGACTGCCAACGTCACAACGGAGAAATATTTTGATAAGGTGGTCTGGGCTGATAGTAATGACTGGATGAAAAACGGCTCTTATATGGCTGTCCGCAGGATTATCATGCACCTAGAGACCTGGGACCGGACCAACCTGCAGGAGCAAGAAAATACCTTTGGACGCTATAAAGAAAGTGGCGCACCATTTGGAAAGCAAAACGAGTTTGACGAAGTGGACCTCTCCCTCTTACCAGTTGACTCACATGTCCGTTTGGCCAAAGAAGTGGATCTGCCAATTTTGCGACGCTCTTATTCTTACTCTGATGGGATTGATCCGAAAACGGGGCAGTTTGATGCAGGATTGCTTTTTATTGCCTTTCAAAAGGATCCAGACAGCTTTGTGAAAATCCAAACCAATCTTGGGGCAGACGATAAGATGAATGAATATGTGACCCATATTGGCAGTGGCCTCTTTGCCTGCTTCGGAGGTGTGAAGGAAGGAGGATACATTGGTCAAGACTTATTTGAATAAATTGATAGTCGTCCTAGTAGCCTGTCTCTTTTTCATCGTCACCCCTGTCCAAGCTGAGTCTTATAGTGATCTCTTTATCAAAATCACAGATGCAACGACAGCAGTTCGGGATAAGGATCAAGAAAAGGCTCACACTCTTGTTGCAGAGATAAAAGAAGAATTTCTGAAGAAAGCCAATCATGATTCCAAGGCAGGAAAAGAAGTCCAGAAAAGTCTGGACTTGGAAGGCGAGATCACAGAAAAGCAATTGGTGACTGTCTCCACTTCCTTGCTAGCCTTTGAAAAAGAGCAAAATCCAGTCGATCTGGATGCTGAAAAGGAGAAGCTAGAAACTCGCTTGCAGCCTTACTTTGAGAAGCTACAAGAGGCGATCACGGCAAAGGATCTCCAAGCGACACGAAAGGCTTACGCTGATTTAAACAACACCTGGACCCGGAATGAAGCGGTTGTCAGAGATCACAGTACCGCTTATTACGGAAAGGTAGAAACAGCCATTTCCTTCTTGAGAAGTGCGATCGAAACAGAGCCTACAAACTTTGACTCCATCCAATCTTCTTACAATGACCTAAAAAATGTGTTGGATCAATTTATTAGTGGGGAAAAGATTGAGGAAACAAGCTCCAATCTGACCCTTTCAGACGGGATCAAGCTCCTTAAGAAAGCTCTGAGCCTCTTCCAAGCCAATGACACTAGCCAAGCTAGTCAAGCCATGAAGGAATTCATTACCATTTGGCCAACAATCGAGGGCGATGTCAGCACGACCAATCCTGGTCTCTATACTCGGGTGGAAAGTCAGAGTCCTGTCATCATGGTCAAGGGGAACGAAAGCAAGTATCAAAAACAACTGGAAGCTCTGATTAGTGATCTATCTGCTATTGATACCACCGCTTCCTATTCGGCGGTTGACGCTATGTTGATCCTCTTACGTGAGGGAGTTGAAGCGCTTTTGATTGTCATGGCTTTAGTGACCGTTCTCAAGTCAGCAAAACTATTCAAAGGCTTGAAATGGGTTTATGCAGGGGCTCTTCTAGGTATTCTAGCGAGTGCAGCCATTGCAGTAGCTCTTCAATTCTTATTCCCAGCTGTTACTTCAGCTTCCAACCGTGAGGTCATTGAAGGAGCAGTAGGAATTATCGCAGTAGGCATGATGATCGTCATTGGGATTTGGCTACATCGTAAGTCCTCCGTTAAAAAATGGAACCAATTCATGGAAAGTCAGATGAAGGCTGTGACAGCAACTGGCAGTTTCATTTCCATGTTTGCCCTCAGTTTCTTAGCTGTCTTCCGTGAGGGAGCTGAGACCATTCTCTTCTATGTGGGAATCCTCCCTCGTATTCGCTCCTTTGATTTCTTCCTAGGGATTGGCTTGGCACTTGAAGTTTTAGCCATTCTCGCCATTCTTATGACCAAGGCAAGTCATCTAGTCAAGCCACATAAGATTTTCTTCGTCCTGACTTGGATGATCTATGCACTGGCTTTTAAGATGCTAGGGGTGAGCCTGCACGCGCTCCAATTAACCAACATGCTTCCAAATCATATCTTGAGTAATTTCCCAACCATTGATTGGGCGGGAATCTATCCGAGCTGGGAAGTTCTTGCTTGCCAAGTTCTATTCGTTCTTATTGTCGGGATTGTGACGGTGAAGCAACATGAAAAATGAAGATAGAAGGCTCACTATTGTAGAGCATTTAAGCGAGTTTAGGCGACGCTTCATCGCTTGTATTCTTTGTTTTTTCCTTGTCTTTTGTGGAGCCCTCTTGTTTTCTGATCAGCTTTATGCCTTTTTGACGGCTGGATTTCGAGAGAAACTCTTGGTCCTTGGCCCTAATGACATTTTAAGCATCTACCTTCAGTTGGCGAGCTTAATGGCCTTTACCATCACCCTGCCCTTCACCCTCTTTCAAGTCTGGCAATTTGTAAAGCCAGCTTTAAGAAAAGGAGAAGCAGGAGTTATCCTACTCTATGTGCCAGCCAGTTTGATTTGTTTCTTGGTTGGCTTACTCTTCGGCTATTATCTAGTTAGTCCAGCTATCTTAGAGGTACTCTTAACGTTAGGACAAGGCCAGTTTACCATTCAGTTAACGGCACAGAACTACTTGGCCTTTATCTTTCATACGACAGTGCCTTTGGGTGTCTTGTTTGAATTGCCGGTCCTTGTAGCTTTTTTGACCTCGATTCATATTTTAACGCCAGACTGGTTAAGGCGCTACCGCCGGATAGCCTACTTTCTATTGCTGGTACTGGCAGTCGTCCTGACACCAGCTGATTTTATCAGTGATTTAGCAATGACCGTGCCACTGATCTTGCTTTACGAAGTAAGTCTGGGCATCAGTCGCGTCATCTATAACCGCATACAAAAAAGGAGATAAATATGGGAATTTTACGTGATATCGGTGCACCAGGACTGATTATAATTATCCTGGGAGCCCTCTTAATCTTTGGACCAAAGCGTTTGCCTGAGTTAGGACACTCGCTTGGAAAAATGTTCTCTGAATTCAAGTCAGCTGTCAACAATGGCGCTCCTGAAAAAGAAGAGGACAAAGAAAAGACGGATAAGCTCGAAGAATAATAGCTTAGCTTTCATAATATTTTCTGACAGAACTATCTTTTGTTCTTTCATTTTCAATAATAGTAAAAGCAGGAGTAGATAGTTAAAACGATATCTGAGTAAGAATCCTGCTTTTTATTATTTTTGAACCGTCTGAAAATTTTTGTAAATTACAAATTGAAAACAAATCAAGTTTTGATAGCGTTTTCCTTGAATCTAAAATAGGCCAGGAGTATAATAGAGGGTGGAAAAAGTACATTAAATAGGAGTGTGTCATGATGATCATTAGTGTGATTTTTGCTGTAGCTTACTTCTTGCTGATTGCCCTTGTTGCGGCTCTTGTTTTCCGAGCGATAGGAAAAATATTTGAGCTCTTCGATGGCTACCTGATGTACCATTAAGAGATAAACAAGTCCACTCACTATGAGTGGTTTTTTACTATAGAGCGGAGATAATTATGAAAACGGAATATGAAAAGATGATTGCTGGCGAGTTTTACAGTCCCATGGATCCAGAATTGAGGAAGTTGGCAGAAGAAGCTCGGGCCAAGCAATATGCCTTTAACCAGGAAGCAGATGGAGAGAAGCGGAGTCAACTCATAAAAAGTTGGTTCGGGTCTACTGGAGAAAATCTATCCTTGCATCCCTTCTTGGCTTGTGATTATGGGGTGAATATCCACTTGGGTGAAAATTTTTATGCCAACTGGAACCTAACCATGCTGGATGTCTGCCCAATCAGGATTGGAAAGAACGCCATGATTGGCCCCAATTGCCAATTTCTCACGCCTCTCCATCCGCTAGATCCATATGAGCGGAATTCAGGAAAAGAATATGGAGCTCCGATAACGATTGGAGACAACTTTTGGGCGGGGGGTGGAGCTATCATTCTTCCAGGCGTTACCTTAGGCAATAATGTTGTCGTTGGAGCTGGTGCAGTGGTGACCAAATCCTTCGGGAATAATGTAGTCCTAGCTGGAAATCCAGCCAGAATCATTAAGGAAATAGAGGTGAAAGAATGAGGTTTTACTTTATCGGAGGTCTCGGAAGTAACGAAAATCATATAACCGAATTCGCTCACTGCTTTCCATACCCCATCACCTATCTAGATCCCTATAAGGTAAAACTGGAATCTGCAAACCATTTAGTAGATTGGTTTAAAGCGCATGTGGATACTAATGAAACTACTTGCATCATTGCCCATTCACTAGGTGGAGATTTGGCTCGATACCTAGCATCCAAGATACCGCAAATTACACACCTGGTTCTGCTAGATGGTGGCTATCTTGACATGGACCAGATCTTACCACTAGAGCAGGAACTTGAAGAGACAGTCGCCTATCTGAAGCATCAGGTATTTTCATCTCTAGAAGAAGCGGTTGCGAGTGAACTTGGAGATACGGACAATCCTTCGCCAGCGACTATAAAGGCCATCCAAGCCAGTTATCGTTGGAATTCTGACCTCCATCATTATGAACTGGATTTAGATCCACAAGTTATTCTTACCTTGCTGAGACTCAGACGGAACCTCCGATCTTTTCAAGTTCCTCTCACAGATACCAAGGCCTTATTCATTGGTCCTAAATACAAGGAAGAACCCACTTGGAGAGCTAAAGCCCTTGAGACATTAGATCCCTCTATCAAGAAGGTACTCTTAAAGGATCTCGGTCACGATTTTTATACAGCAGTCCCTAAGCTTGTCAGCAAAGAAATCATCAATTGGGTTGGCGTTTGTTCATAAATAACTCATATATAGAAGTTGTTCTAAATAATCGTCTAGTAATTTCCGAACATTAATTATATAATCAGCATTCTAATTGAATCGACTCCGTATCTTTGTTATAATCTTGAATGGAAACGTCGGAAGGCGTAGTGATGACCTATCACGATTTAAAATTTAGAAACGAGATTTCAATCCGTATGTTAAACGAATTTCCAATCTTTGATTACGAAGATATTCAATTAATCCCTAACAAGTGCATTATCAAAAGTCGTGCAGAAGCTGACACCACAGTTCAGTTTGGTAAGCACACTTTCAAGTTGCCAGTCGTACCTGCCAACATGCAGACCATCCTAGATGAGGACGTAGCTGAGCAACTGGCTAAAGGGGGCTATTTTTACATTATGCACCGCTTTGACGAAGATGGACGTATTCCCTTTATCAAACGTATGCACGATCAGGGATTAATCGCTTCTATCTCAGTTGGAGTAAAAGACTATGAGTACGACTTTGTGACTCAACTCAAGGACGATGCCCCTGAATACATCACCATCGATATCGCTCACGGTCACTCAGATAGTGTCATCCAAATGATCCAGCATATCAAGAAGGAGTTGCCAGATACCTTTGTCATCGCAGGAAATGTCGGAACACCTGAGGCCGTTCGTGAGTTGGAAAATGCTGGAGCGGATGCTACCAAGGTCGGGATCGGTCCTGGTAAGGTCTGCATCACCAAAGTGAAGACTGGCTTTGGTACTGGCGGTTGGCAGTTAGCAGCCCTTCGTTGGTGTTCAAAAGCAGCTCGCAAGCCGATTATTGCGGACGGGGGGATTCGGACGCACGGAGATATTGCTAAATCCATTCGTTTTGGTGCCAGCATGGTCATGATTGGCTCACTCTTTGCAGGCCACATTGAAAGCCCAGGGAAAACCGTTGAAGTCGATGGGGAATCCTTCAAAGAGTATTATGGATCTGCTTCTGAGTACCAAAAAGGGGCCTATAAAAATGTTGAAGGTAAGAAAATCCTCCTACCAGCCAAAGGTCACCTGCAAGATACCTTGACGGAGATGGAGCAAGACTTGCAAAGTTCTATTTCCTATGCTGGAGGTCGCAAGGTTGCTGATCTCAAGCATGTCGATTATGTCATCGTAAAGAATTCTATCTGGAATGGTGACTCTCATTAAAACTACAATTACTTATTTATCTTGCGGATTGGCGCAAGGTCTCTACAAGGTGCCGGAACACCTAACAATAAGTAAGTCTTAGATTGATCCAGGAATACTTGGATTCTGTAGAGGCTTACTTGGTAAGTCTCTATTTTTTGTTCCAAACTGTTTAGGAGAAAACATGAAATTATTAGAAGAACGCATATTGAAAGACGGAAATGTCCTGGGAGAGAATATCCTCAAGGTCGATTCCTTCTTGACCCACCAAGTGGATTACCAGTTGATGAAAGAAGTTGGGAAGGCTTTTGCGAATCGATTTAAAGATGCTGGACTGACTAAAGTTGTCACCATCGAAGCTTCCGGAATCGCTCCTGCCCTCTATGTGGCAGAAGCTTTGGAACTTCCTATGATCTTCGCTAAAAAAGCCAAGAATATTACCATGAATGAAGGGATTTTGACAGCAGAAGTCTATTCCTTTACCAAGCAAGTGACCAGTACCGTTTCCATTGCTGGCAAGTTTTTATCACCAGATGATCGCATCTTGATCATTGATGACTTTCTAGCAAATGGCCAAGCTGCTAAAGGCTTGATCCAGATTATCGAACAAGCTGGGGCACGTGTAGAAGCAGTTGGAATCGTCATTGAAAAATCCTTCCAAGAAGGCCGTGGACTGTTAGAAGAACTCGGCTACCCTGTTGTATCCCTAGCTCGTTTGGACCGTTTTGAAAATGGTCAAGTTGTATTCAAGGAGGCAGACATCTAATGCAAAAGCAAGAAAATCATTCACAGGCAGCCATTCTAGGCTTGCAGCACCTATTGGCCATGTATTCGGGTTCTATTTTAGTACCGATTATGATTGCGGGCGCTTTGGGCTATAATGCCCACCAACTAACCTATCTGATCTCTACAGATATCTTTATGTGTGGGGTAGCCACCTTCCTGCAATTGCAGTTAAACAAATATTTTGGGATTGGTCTACCGGTCGTCCTCGGGGTGGCCTTCCAGTCCGTGGCACCTCTTAGCATGATTGGGGCTAGCCATGGTAGTGGGGCTATGTTTGGAGCCTTGATTGTTTCCGGGATTTACGTCGTTCTGGTCTCAGGTTTCTTCTCTAAAATTGCCAACCTCTTCCCATCTATTGTGACAGGATCTGTCATTACCACAATCGGTTTGACCTTGATTCCAGTTGCGATTGGGAACATGGGAAACAATGCAGCAGAACCAACGGTTCAAAGTTTGTTTTTGGCCGTGATTACCATTCTCATCATTCTCGTGGTTAATATCTATACGACAGGCTTTATCAAATCCATCTCTATTTTGATTGGGTTGATCGTTGGGACAGCTATTGCAGCTTCTATGGGCTTGGTGGACTTCACGCCCGTGGATCAGGCCCCTATTCTTCATGTTCCAACACCGTTCTTCTTTGGAGCTCCTAAGTTTGAAATCACCTCAATCGTTATGATGTGTATCATCGCAACTGTTTCAATGGTGGAATCGACTGGTGTTTATCTTGCACTTTCGGATATTACAAAAGATCCAATTGATAGCACGCGCCTCCGTAATGGCTACCGCGCTGAAGGGTTGGCCGTACTTCTCGGTGGTATCTTCAATACCTTCCCTTACACTGGATTCTCACAAAACGTAGGCTTGGTGAAATTGTCTGGTATCAAGACTCGTCTTCCAATCTACTATGCAGCTGGTTTCCTCGTTCTCCTTGGTCTCCTTCCTAAGTTTGGAGCTTTGGCACAAATCATTCCAAGTCCAGTACTTGGTGGAGCCATGCTGGTTATGTTTGGTTTTGTATCTATTCAGGGGATGCAGATTCTGGCTCGTGTCGATTTTGAACACAATGAGCACAATTTCCTCATCGCAGCTGTATCGATCGCAGCAGGGGTAGGATTGAACAACAGTACCCTCTTTAATGGCCTACCAAGCGCCTTTAAAATGTTCTTTGCAAACGGAATTGTTGTTGCCAGTGTCTTGGCTATCATTCTGAACGCCATCTTGAACCATAATAAAAAATAATCTAAAAAAACTGAGGATCCGTTAGATCTTCAGTTTTTTAATTTTTTTGACATTTAAGGAGACATATAGTAGAGTGGTAAGAGAAAATTTCACCATGATAAGAAGAGAGTCCTACCATGTATCTAACCCATCATTTTAAAGAGCGCTTGCGCTTGTTTATCAGTCTATTTATCCCTCTCCTGGTCTATCAACTTGCCAACTACTCTGCTAGTTTTGTGGATACAGCCATGACGGGACAAT
The DNA here is from genome assembly GCF_000186465.1 of Streptococcus australis ATCC 700641. Lineage (GTDB taxonomy): Bacteria > Bacillota > Bacilli > Lactobacillales > Streptococcaceae > Streptococcus > Streptococcus australis. The sequence goes on from NZ_GL636091.1 coordinate 1,531,741, forward strand.
ACAATACCTTAGACTTAGCTGGAGTCTCGACTGCCACAAGTCTTTGGAATCCCTTTTTTACCTTTTTAACAGGGATTGTGTCAGCTTTAACACCAATTATCGGTCATCATTTAGGGCAGGGCAATAAAAAACGAATTGCTTCTGATTTTTATCAATTCATTTATCTCTCTTTTATGATGGCTGTCCTCTTGATCGCTTTTGTCTTGCTGATTGCACCGATTGTCCTAAGAAAAATTGGTTTAGAAAGTGTCGTAGCTGGGATTGCGACCCATTATTTAGCCTTTCTCTCTCTAGGAATTTTGCCCCTCTTACTCTTTAGTGTGGTCCGTTCCTTGCTGGATACCTTGGGCCTCACTCGCTTATCCATGTACCTCATGCTCCTCTTATTGCCTTTGAATGCTAGTTTTAACTACATGTTGATCTATGGTGCTTTTGGACTACCTGAGCTAGGAGGAGCAGGAGCGGGACTAGGGACATCCTTGGCCTACTGGGTCCTTCTCATCATTGCTTTTTTGATCCTCTTTAAGCACCCTAAAGTAGCTATCTACCAACTATGGAAGATTCAACCTCTCAATCTCAAAGAGATGAAAGAGACGATTCGATTGGGCTTACCGATTGGTGGAATTGTGTTTGCTGAAGTGATTATTTTTTCTTTAGTCGGCTTGCTCATGGCTAAATTCCCATCTATGACTATTGCCAGTCACCAGTCGGCCATGAATTTTTCAACTCTCATGTACGCTTTTCCAGCTAGCATCTCCAATACCATGGCTATTATTGTATCCTACGAGATTGGGGCTGGTCGTCCCGATGTCGTTCGTCAATATTGCAGGATTGGACGATGGACAGCCTTTGGGTTTGCCTTTTTTACCCTTTCTTTTCTTTATTTATATCGCTATCAAGTGGCAGGACTCTATGGAACTGACTCAAAATTTATTCATCAGACAGCCATTTTCATGACCTATAGCCTCCTTTTCCAAATAGCGGATACGGTCGCAGCACCGATTCAAGGGATTCTTCGGGGTTACAAGGACACTACCGTTCCCTTCCTACTTGGTGTCTTTAGTTACTGGTGTGTCTCTATTCCCTTGGGGATCTTTTTAGATCATGTCACTAACTTAGGTCCGTACGCCTACTGGATTGGTTTAATTTCGAGCATTGTCGTTAGTGGTATTTGTTACCAAATGCGACTATGGCAGATTCAAAAGAAATACCAAATTTCTTAAAAACAAAAACAACCAGAATGCGCTTCTGGTTGTTTTGTTTATTTAGTGCGCATTTCACCTTGGGGGAAATAGGTTCCTTCAGGCATATCATTGATAATGACATGAACTGCAGATTGGGGAGCACCTGTATTCCGAACGACAGCCTCGGTTACTTCCTTGGCCAAAGCTTTCTTTTGTTCCAAGGTGCGCCCTTCGAATAAATCAATACGTACAAATGGCATTGCATCACCTCCTTCATAAATCTTAATCTTATTTTATCACATTTTACATAAAAAGGAGGAGTCTATGTAGATGCTACTAGTATAGATTCAATAACCATATAAAAATTTTTTACCAATATTTAGTACTACCTACTTACATAGCTTCAGGAATTATGGTATAATTAATTTGTGAGAAGTGGTCTCTCACCATGCGTTTGTCATTTTGTCAGGGAAATGATAGACGCTTTTTTTATTCTCAAATTAGGAAAAATATGTGGCAACCAAGTTAAATTTTTGCGTGATTGAACAAGAGAAATGAAGGCTCTATAGGATTCCGAATCATCTTCCTGAGAAAGCTTCCCATACAATGGAGAGTCTTTCTATAAGTTGCCCTAATTTACGGCCCGTGTTATAATATAATGAAACACATTTTAGAGAGATCAGAAGGAAAATGGCACAATTATATTATAAATATGGGACGATGAACTCGGGGAAGACCATCGAAATTTTGAAGGTGGCCCATAATTATGAAGAGCAAGGTAAAAGCGTGGTCATCATGACCTCTGCGATCGATACGCGCGATGGATTTGGAGTTGTTTCTAGCCGGATTGGTATGAAACGGGAAGCCATCGCAATTGAAGACGAGACAGATATCTTCGGTTATATCCAAAGTTTGGAAGAGAAACCCTACTGTGTCTTAATCGATGAAGCTCAGTTTTTGAAACGTCACCACGTCTATGATCTTGCCAGAGTCGTCGATGAACTAGATGTGCCTGTCATGGCTTTTGGCCTCAAAAATGATTTCCGAAACGAACTCTTTGAGGGTTCTGAACATTTGCTGTTGCTAGCGGACAAGATCGAGGAAATCAAGACTATCTGCCAATACTGTTCTCGAAAAGCGACCATGGTCTTGCGCACGCAAGCCGGGAAACCTGTCTATGATGGAGAGCAAATCCAGATTGGTGGGCATGAGACCTATATCTCGGTTTGCCGCAAACATTATTTTAATCTGGACATTCCAACTGAAAGCGTCTAGAACGTTTTAGAGAGGATAAAAATGTCTATTTGTTTAAAATATATTACAATAGAGAATTATTTTGACGTTTTAAATCTAGAAGTTCATCCAAACCAAAGGAATTTTATTGCATCCAATTCCATTAGTTTAGCTGAAGCCTATGTATATGATAAAAATGGTGATTTTATAGCTCCCTTAGCAATTTATGATAAGGAAGTATTAGTTGGTTTTGTTATGATTGCCTATGACCAGAAAATTGGGATCAGCAAGGGGAACTACTTGTTATTTCGTTTTATGATAGATAAGCGATTTCAAGGTTTAGGCTATTTTAAACCAACTATGGATGCAGTCATTGACTTTGTTCGAACAGAGCCAGCTGGAAAAGCAACAAGTCTTTGGTTATCATATGAACCAGAAAATAAACATGCGAGATCTTGTTATCTCCATTATGGATTTAAAGAAACTGGCCAAGTCATAGAAGACGAAATTGTAGCAATCTATGATCTAACAACCAAGAATTAAGGAGCAAACATGAATATCTATGATCAACTACAAGCTGTGGAAGACCGATACGAGGAGTTAGGAGAGTTATTGAGTGACCCAGATATGGTCTCTGATACCAAACGCTTTATGGAGCTTTCAAAAGAAGAGGCTTCCACTCGTGACACGGTGACAGCCTACCGAGAGTACAAACAAGTCCTTCAAAATATCGTTGATGCTGAAGAAATGATCAAGGAAGCAGGCGGCGATTCAGATTTGGAAGAAATGGCCAAGCAAGAGCTCAAAGACGCCAAGGCTGAAAAAGAAGAGTACGAAGAAAAACTAAAGATCTTACTTCTTCCAAAAGATCCAAACGATGATAAGAACATTATCTTGGAAATCCGTGGAGCAGCAGGAGGAGACGAAGCCCAGTTGTTTGCTGGTGACCTCTTGCAGATGTATCAAAAATACGCGGAAAGTCAAGGCTGGCGCTTTGAAGTCATGGAAGCTTCCTACAATGGCGTTGGCGGGATCAAAGAAGTAGTGGCCATGGTATCTGGTCAATCTGTCTATTCAAAACTTAAGTACGAATCAGGTGCCCACCGGGTACAACGAGTTCCTGTGACGGAAAGCCAAGGTCGTGTCCATACATCGACAGCAACCGTTCTAGTCATGCCAGAAATCGAAGAAGTTGAATACGACATTGATCCAAAAGACCTTCGGATCGATATCTACCACGCATCTGGTGCGGGTGGACAGAACGTCAACAAGGTCGCAACAGCCGTTCGTATCGTCCACTTACCTACTAACATCAAGGTAGAGATGCAGGAAGAACGGACGCAACAGAAGAACCGTGAAAAAGCCATGAAGATCATCCGTGCGCGTGTGGCTGACCACTTTGCTCAGATTGCCCAAGACGAGCAGGACGCTGAGCGTAAGTCTACTATCGGTACTGGTGACCGTTCAGAGCGGATCCGGACTTACAACTTCCCTCAAAACCGTGTGACCGATCACAGGATTGGCTTGACCCTTCAAAAATTGGATACCATCTTATCTGGTAAATTAGATGAAGTGGTCGATGCTTTAGTCTTGTATGATCAAACACAAAAACTAGAAGAGTTGAACAAATAATGTTGTTGGGACCATTATTAGCCCAGTATGAAGAAGCATTAATAGCCGTTGGAGAGGAAGCAGAAAGCCTCTCCTTCGCATATCGTGCTTTAAAAAACTGGACCTTTACAGACTTTGTCCTTGCCTTGCAAAAAGAAGTGGAAGTAGAGGATCAGGCCTTACTTGATTCCATCTTTGAGCAGTTGAAACAGCACATCCCTGCCCAGTATATTATTGGGAGCGCCGACTTTTGTGGCCATGTTTTTACAGTTGATGAGCGAGTGCTAATTCCTAGACCTGAAACGGAAGAATTGGTTGCACTCATTCTTGAAGAAAACGACGGGGAACCCCTACGAGTTCTGGATATTGGAACAGGAAGTGGTGCCATTGCCATTAGCTTAGCCCTTGCTAGACTTAACTGGCAGGTTCAAGCTAGTGATGTGTCAGAAGAGGCTTTGGAGCTTGCTCAGGAAAATGCTAACCAGCTAGAAGCAGTCGTTGATTTCAAAACTTCAGACGTTCTGGACCAGATAGCAGGTTCCTATGACCTGATTGTGTCCAACCCTCCCTATATCTCTCGGGATGATCTAGAAGAAGTCGGAGCCAATGTATTAGCCTCTGAACCCCACTTGGCTCTCTTTGCAGATAGAGACGGCTATGCCATCTATGAAAAGATTGCTCAGCAAGCACCGAATGTATTAACACCAGATGGAAAAATCTATCTAGAAATCGGTTATAAGCAAGGTAAGAAAGTAAAAGAGCTCTTTCAAGAGGCTTTTCCCAACAAACGAGTTCGCGTTCTGAAAGACCAATTTGGACAGGATAGAATGGTGGTGGTGGACAATGGATCTATTTGAGAAAGAATTAGAAGCTGGTTATGCAGTTGTCTTACCGACTGAAACTGTCTATGGGCTCTTTGCCAAGGCCTTGGATAAAGCAGCGGTTGATCAGGTCTATGCTCTAAAGCAGCGCCCTCGCGAGAAGGCTATGAACCTCAATATTTCCAGTGAAGAGGGAATTCGATTTTATTCGAAGAATCAACCACCCTATCTATCAAAACTAATCGCAAGTTTTTTACCAGGCCCTTTAACCATCATCCTTGAGGCTAATGAAAAGGTTCCAGCTTGGATCAATTCTGGAATGGCTACGGTTGGCTTTCGCATGCCAGCCCATCCAAAGACGTTGGAATTAATTCATAAAACAGGTCCCTTGATTGGACCTTCTGCCAATCTCTCAGGGAAAGCTAGTGGAACCCAGTGCCAGCAAATTCTTAAGGAACTTGGCCATGGAGTTTTAGGACTTGAAGATGATAGCTTTCTAACTGGGCAGGATTCAACTATTCTTGACCTCACGGGTCCTAAAGCTCGCATCTTGCGTCAGGGGGCCATTACACGTTCGGAGATTTTTCAGCGTGTACCAGAGATTCCTTTCGAGGAGGAAGAAGATGTTACGTAACCTGTTATTAACAGATGTGGAAGCTTTGTGTCAGATTAACGAGCAAGCATTAGGCTACTCTTTTTCTACTGAGAAAACAGCCCAGCAACTAGCTAAACTAACTAAAGATGCTCACCATTTTTTCATCGGGTTTGAAGATAGCGTGACCCAACAACTGCTTGGTTATGTTCATGCAGAAATTTACCAGTCACTTTACTCGGATCCAGGTTTTAATATTTTGGCCTTAGCCGTTTTGCCCTATCAACAAGGCAAAGGGATTGGTAAAACCTTGCTTCAAGGTTTAGAAGTAGAAGCCAATCAACGTGGGTACGCTTTTATTCGCTTGAATTCTGCAGATTACCGCACCGAAGCTCACGCCTTCTACGAACATGTCGGTTATAGCTGTGATAAGCTACAAAAACGTTTTATAAAATTTATTTAAGGAGAAGACCTATGATTTTTGACAAAGAAGATTACAAAGCCTATGATGCGGCTTTATGGGATGCGATTGCAAAAGAGGAAGAGCGCCAACAAAACAATATCGAGTTGATCGCTTCTGAAAACGTGGTCTCCAAGGCTGTTATGGCGGCACAAGGGTCTATCCTGACCAATAAATACGCAGAAGGCTATCCGGGTCGTCGTTACTATGGTGGGACTGATGTCGTAGACGTCGTCGAAAACCTGGCCATCGAACGCGCTAAGGAAATTTTTGGGGCTAAGTTTGCCAATGTTCAACCCCACTCAGGTAGTCAGGCCAACTGTGCTGCCTATATGGCTTTGATTGAGCCTGGAGACACTGTTATGGGAATGGATCTGGCTGCAGGTGGGCATTTGACTCACGGAGCTTCTGTAAGCTTCTCAGGGCAAACTTATAACTTTGTATCTTATAGCGTAGATCCGGAAACAGAACTCTTAGATTTTGACGCTATCTTAAAACAAGCCCAAGAAGTCAAGCCAAAGTTGATTGTAGCAGGTGCTTCAGCCTACTCTCACATCATTGATTTCTCAAAATTCCGTGAGATTGCAGATGCAGTAGGGGCTAAACTCATGGTCGATATGGCCCATATAGCTGGGTTGGTCGCTGCAGGTCTTCATCCAAGCCCAGTTCCTTATGCTCATATCACGACTACGACGACTCACAAAACTCTTCGTGGCCCACGTGGCGGCTTGATTTTGACAAATGATGAAGACTTGGCGAAAAAGATCAATTCTGCCATCTTCCCTGGTATCCAAGGAGGACCACTGGAGCACGTCGTTGCAGCCAAAGCCGTTGCTTTCAAAGAAGCCCTCGATCCAGCCTTTAAAGAATATGCCGGTAACGTGATTAAAAACAGTCAGGCCATGGCTGATGTCTTTTTACAAGATCCTGATTTCCGTGTCATTTCAGGCGGAACTGAGAACCACCTTTTCCTTGTTGATGTGACTAAAGTCGTTGAAAATGGGAAAGTGGCGCAAAACTTACTGGACGAGGTCAACATTACCCTCAATAAGAACTCCATCCCTTACGAAACCTTGTCTCCATTTAAGACTAGTGGGATTCGAATTGGGGCGGCAGCCATCACCGCTCGTGGTTTTGGTGTAGAGGAAAGCCGTACTGTGGCTGAACTGATGATCAAAACCTTGAAAAACGCAGATAACCCAACTGTATTAGAAGAAGTGCGTGGCCAAGTCAAATCCTTGACGGATGCCTTTCCACTTTATGAGGACTAAACCATCTTATGGATATTTACGTAAAGAAAGCCATCATTCATCAATTCAGCCCAGATGATACAGAACTCTATTTAGCAGATAAATTCCTCAATATTACACCAAAAATTGAGGAATACTTGCGTAAAAAGATAGAACGGGTCTATTCTGATGAGGCCAAGACCGGCATTTTTGAGGAAGATCATCCATTCCTTGAGATGATCACGGATGATCTGCTAGAAACTTCAGTAGCCGTAGCCAACCGCTGGAAAGAAGAATTTATCGTATCTGAGAATCAAAAGACCAACGATTTGGTGTTCATCCAATTCTCAAAAGAAGGAGTCGACCACTTTGCCTTTCTTCGGATTGCCTTACGGGAAACCTTGACCCATCTTGGGGGAGAAGTAGACAATCCAATCAAGCTGACACAAAACAATCTACCTGGTTTCGGAACGGGTGCCGATGAAGCTTTGGTGATCAATCTTCAAAGCCGCAAGTACCATTTGATTGAAAAACGAATCAAGTACAATGGGTCTTTCTTAAACTATTTCTCTGAGAATCTCCTCCAGGAGCAACCCAAGATTTCACCTAAAAAATCGATCAAAGAAATCGAAAAAACGGCCCAACGGATTGCTGAGAATTTCCAACAAGATGATTTTCAGTTCCAATCCAAGGTCAAAACAGCTATTTTCAATCAATTGGAAGAAGAGAATGAACTGTCACCTGAAAAATTAGCCAATGATTTGTTTGATAACAACCTAACGGCTCGACTCAGTTTTGTCGATCAGGTGAAAGAGACTATTCCAGACCCTGTTCGCTTCGATGAGATTGATGCCAGTCGCCAATTGAAAAAATTTGAAAACCAAAAACTCTCCCTTTCAAACGGAATTGAGCTTTTGGTCCCTAACCATGTTTACGAAGATGCTGAATCAGTAGAGTTCATCCAGAATGAGAATGGGACCTACTCGATCCTCATCAAGAATATAGAGGACATTCAGAATAAATAATGATGAAACGAATAATAAAAGTTTTCTTTTGCCTCTTGCTCGTCTTTTTCATATACAAGGGCTATCAGATACACCGGGATGTCAAGCAGGTCATGACTTATCGTACCTTAGTGCGTGAAGTACTGGCTGAAGAAGATACCGGTACGAATGAAGACCTGATTCTTGCTATGATTTATACAGAGACCAAGGGCAAGGAAGATGATGTCATGCAGGCCAGTGAAAGTGCAACCGGCCAGACAAATTCCATCACCAATAACAAAGAAAGTATCCGGCAAGGGATTCAAACCCTCTCTGAGAATCTGCGAAAAGCAAAGGAGAAGGGTGTTGATCGTTGGACTGCTGTCCAGGCTTATAATTTTGGACAAGATTACATTGAATATGTAGCTAAAAATGGCGGGAAAAATAGTCTTGAATTAGCCCGTAAATACTCAAAAGAAGTGGTTGCACCGAGTCTTGGAAATGTCACTGGTAAGACCTATCTTTATCTCCATCCTATTTCATTTTTACATGGCTCAGAGCTCTACGTTAATGGGGGAAATTATTATTATTCACGTCTCGTTGAAATGAATCAGTTCATCATGAAACTCTTTTTCTGGTTCTAATACAAACAATCACTCTAAACAAGGGAAGGATCCCTTGTTTTTTTATGGAGAAAACTGTCATCTGTTTTTAAAGAAGCTGTAAGGCAGTCTTAAGATAAAAAGGATAAACTAAAAAGGAGGCAAAGGGATAAAACCTGCTTCCTTTTTATTGTCCGAAAACGTATTAGTATTCTAGAAGGGGTTATTGAGAAAGTATGAAACCAGTCAGAAAATTTATTGGATTCTTTATCGCAAGCTGGTTTGCACTCCTTGCAAGCTCTTCAACAGTTTTTGCAGACGCAACCATTCAGAAAGTCATTGATCAAAAATATAGCCAACCTGACTATGTCATTGGCTCATCATTGGATGAATTTCAAGTCAAGCAAACCCTCAGTCTCTTGATGTATAACGAAGAAAAGGAGAAGGAATGGAAAACCATGAATCCTTCTGCTTATACAAGTTTTACTATTGATGAGAACGGAGATCATTATTCCTCCGTTAAACTACAGAAACAAGCCAAGAAAGCGCCTATTAGCGTGCACATTGTCACTCCTCAAAATATAACAGAAGTAACAGCGGATATGCATCGCAATGCACTGACCACTCTTGGGCTAGAGCATGCGGATATCACGATTGCGTCTCCAATAGAAGCATCAGGCCTGAGTGCCCTTGCAGCGGTAGCATACTCCCTTGAGCAAAATGGTAGCACCATATCTGATGAAAACAAAACATTTGCTCAGGAAGAATTATCCCTGCTTGCAACCATCTATAAAGACAGTGCCCGTAAAAAAGACTTTCATGAAGATAAACTCAATGTAGCTGTCATCGATCTTAAAATCGCAGCGCTAACAGGAAGCAATCAAGACAAAAAGCTCGAGAAGAAAGATTTCCAAAAACTGGTTTCAAAGATTCTAAAAAACTACCAACTAGAGGACGCTATAACGGATGAACAAACCAAACAATTAGTTGATTTTGCTAGTAAGCTTTCTAATAGTCAGCTAAGCTCTGATAAAAACCTTGTCAAGTCCCTCAAAGCTCTAAAACAGGATATCATTGAGAAAGCAGGAGATAGCTTTAATACGATTGATACCAAGCTCAATACAGAAACACTACTGAAAGAAACCAACAAGCTTCCTTTGTATCCTATGATTGGACTGGGAGTCCTGGTTCTCCTTGGAATCGGATTAATGGTTTATCATGTTCATCGTCATCAAATCAAGAAGAAATAAAGATTACAAAAAAGAGGCTGGGACAAAAGTCCTAGCCTCTCAATTGTCTTTGGATTATCGAGCAAGACGCAGTGGTTGAGTGGGCTCTACTAAGCTGTGCGGAGGTGGGACGACGAAATCGAATTCTAACGAATTACCGATTTCTATCCCACTCTCTTAATCTGTTACTTCGATTGAGAGATAAGGAATACCTAAGATTTTTCCGAAAATACCTAGAAGTGTTTTCATAGCTGATGCTTTAATAACAGCAGTTTGACCAGCTTTTACGATCACTTCCTTAGAACGTGTGAAGGCTCCTCTTTGATCTACGTAGAGCTTAACCATATCAAGCCCTTCAGGAAGCGGTAGTGTAACGGTTTCGTCTTTGCTTAAGTTGGCAACACATTCTCCATTGATATAAACGTTTACCTTCATTAATACACCTACAAGGCCAGTTTGACGAGATACGGTAATTTCTGACATTTGATTCTCCTAACTTTATGAATTCCTTACTCAAAAGGAATAGTTTTAAACTATCATAACATAAGCGCTAGATTCATACAAGAGGTTTTTTCATTTGGGGCATTTTGATTATAAATGCTGTCTTACATATATAAAAAAAACGCTGAAATCAATGATTTCAAGCGTTATGTTGTCAATTCATTCTATTCCCACTCAACAGTTGCAGGTGGTTTACTTGTAATATCATAGACGATGCGGTTAACGTGGTCAACTTCGTTTACGATACGAACGGAGATTTTTTGGAGAACTTCCCAAGGAATCTTAGCGAAGTCAGCTGTCATACCGTCGATAGAAGTGATAGCACGGATGGCAATGGTATAGTCGTAAGTACGACCATCGCCCATAACACCTACTGAACGAACGCCAGTGTTAACAGTGAAGTATTGCCAGATGTCGCGGTCAAGACCAGCTTTAGCGATTTCTTCACGAAGGATAGCATCTGATTCACGGACTGTTTCAAGTTTTTCTTCAGTAATTTCACCCATGACACGGATAGCAAGCCCTGGGCCTGGGAATGGTTGGCGCCATACGATGTGGTCTGGCATACCAAGTTCAGTTCCAAGAGCACGAACCTCATCCTTGTAAAGAGTGTTGAGTGGTTCGATGAGTTCAAACTGCATATCTTCTGGAAGACCACCCACGTTGTGGTGAGACTTGATAGTTTGAGCAGTATCCGTACCTGACTCGATGACGTCTGTATAGAGTGTTCCTTGTGCTAAGAATTTCACATCTTTCAGCTTGCTTGCTTCATCATCAAAGACATAGACAAACTCGTTACCGATAATCTTCCGTTTTTGTTCAGGATCAGATACACCTGCCAACTTGTCCAAGAAACGTTTGGCAGCGTCTGCTTTGACAATGTTCAAACCAAACTTACCACCAAGCATATCCATAACTTGGTCAGCTTCCCCTTTACGGAGAAGACCGTGGTCTACAAAGATACAGATCAATTGATCTCCGATAGCTTTTTGGAGAAGAACCCCAACAACAGAAGAGTCAACACCACCAGAGAGACCAAGGAGAACACGTTTGTCTCCAACTTTCTCACGGATTTGTTTGATTTGCATCTCGATAAAGTTATCCATGGTCCAGTCACCTTTGGCACCACAGATATTCAAGGCAAAGTTGCGAAGGATATCATAGCCGTGAACTGAGTGGCGAACTTCAGGGTGGAATTGGATACCATAGATTTTCTTGTCAGGATTCTCAATCGAAGCATACGGACAGTCAGCAGAAGTACCTGTACGGACAAAGTCAGCAGGGATTTCTGTTACAGCATCACCGTGGCTCATCAAGACCAACTGTTTATCAGGTGTTCCCTCAAAGAGGGCAGAAGATTCAGCTAAGTTTAACTCAGATTGACCATACTCACGGTTACCAGCGTCCCCTGCGGGTACAACCTTTCCTCCAAGCTTGTGAGTTAATAGCTGCATTCCATAACAGATCCCAAGAATTGGAATGCCAAGTTCAAAAATTTCAGGATCAATATCGAAAGACCCTTCTTCATACACTGAGTTTGGTCCGCCTGAAAGAACGATCCCAACTGGATTGATTTCACGAACTTCAGCTGCAGTAATTTTGTGGCTCTTCAATTCTGAAAAGACACCAATCTCACGAATACGACGTGAAATAAGCTGATTGTACTGGCTACCGTAGTCAAGCACGATAATTTTTTCAACATCATGCAAATCAGTTGATAGGTTTGTCATCTTTTCCCCTTCTTCTAGAAAAATCTTTTCCTCTATTCTAACACAAAAGGCCCTTCATTACCAATCAAGACTGACTAGGATTGAAGATTTGATAAATTTGCGCTACAATAGGTTGTAATAGATAGAAAGAGTAGCAATATGATCCCAGCATACATTCAAATTCACGACCAAATCAAGGCAGAGATTGACCAGAAAATCTGGAAAATCGGACAACGCTTACCAAGCGAACGGGACCTGGCAGAAAAGTTCCAGGTGAGTCGGATGACCCTCCGTCAAGCCATCACTCTCTTGGTAGAAGAAGGAGTACTGGAGCGTCGTGTAGGCAGTGGGACCTTTGTCGCTAGCACGCGCGTCCAGGAAAAGATGCGGGGGACAACCAGTTTTACTGAAATCATGAAGGCCCAAGGAAAGATCCCTTCGACACAGGTTATATCATACAAACGCACCATACCAAGCCTACAAGAAGTAGATAAGCTTGGTATCGACAAGACTGAAACCATCGTACGTATGGAACGGGTTCGTTATGCGGATGGTGTCCCTGTTGTTTATGAAGTCACCTCCATCCCAGAGAAATTTATCAAGAACTTCAAAAAAGAAGAAGTAACCAGCCATTTCTTCCAAACCTTAGAAAAGCATGGCTATCGCATTGGTAAATCTCAACAAACCATCTACGCTCGCTTAGCTAAAGAAAAGATTGCTGAATATCTAGAAATCCCTAAAGGACAGGCCATCCTTGGGCTGACGCAAGTTTCTTACTTAGATAATGGCACAGCCTTTGAATATGTAAAGAGTCAGTATGTTGGAGAGCGGTTTGAATTTTACTTAGAAAATAATTAGACGACACAATCCCTATCATGTCAATTCAACACACGGAGGTTTTATGTCTCGGATTAAAATCGATGCTGTTGTGGTGCCTCTCAGTGGCCATCTTTATCCTGTCCTTTTACTTTTAGCCCCATTATTGCATGATCCTAACTATGAGATTCAAATTTTTACAGGACCACAAAAGCAAAAAGTAGCTGAAGATATGGGCTTTACTGTTGTCCCAATTATGAAAGACCAGGTGGATTTTTTCGATAAAATATCTACTAACCATCGTCAATTAAATCTGCTGACTGCCTATAAGCAGCTTTCTAATGGATTAGATTTAATGAATATCGTTTCTGACCAGTTACGAGAAGAATGGACTGCTCATGGTCCAGATCTAGTCATTGCGGACTATGTGACACTTTCTGGTGGTTTGATTGCAGAGGAATTGGAAATCCCTTGGATGACTAGCATGGCGACCCAATTTGCAATGGAAACACCTCTTGGCCCACCTTGCTTTTTTGCAGGGATGGGAAGTGAGCAAACTAGGTTTGATCAACTGAAGCATAGCTTAGCTAGAAAATTGACCAGACTTATCAAGCGTCTAGCGACTTTCTCTTTGAGAAGTCGTTTAAAACAATATCATTTCCGTCTCTACAATAAGGACGGATGGGAAACCATCTATTCTCCCTACTCAATCCTTGGCATCGGAATGGAAGAAGTGGAATTAAAAAAAGGCTTTCCTCCCTATTATCATTGGGTAGGACCAGTTGGCTCATCTGTTGAGAAATCTTCTGATTATCACTTTGATCTCACTCCTTTTTCGAATAAAAAAAAGGTTCTAGTCTCCTTAGGCACTCAACTTGCCTGGGCGCAGGATAACATCGTTCGGCAAACCCTAATCTTGGCTCAACAACATCCAGAATGCCAGTTCTTTGTTACCTTAGGCAAAGGGGCTGAATCTTTCCAAACAGAGAAGCTCTTAGACAATGTATCCATTCTTACTTATCTCCCTTATGAAAGTTATATCCCACAAATGGATTATGTTATCCACCATGGTGGAGCAGGGATTTTCTTTCAATGCATCAAAAATGGGATTCCAGCCTTAATCCTTCCGCATGACTATGACCAATATGATTATGCTGTTCGTGGAGTAGAAGCAGGAGTAGCCTTGCAAGCTCCCAAGGACAAGAGTCAAAAGATTGCCCAAGCCTTTGAGCAATTACTTGCAAGAAAAGACTGGGCCCAACTCAAAGAGCTCCAAAAAAGAGCTCTAGCCTATGATCCCACCAGCATTTTAAAGAAAGAAATTCATCGCTTAATTAAAAAGGAGGCGCCATGAAAGTACTCGTAACAGGAGCAACAGGTTTTCTCGGAAAATACGTGGTAAAAGAGTTAGTAGCAGAAGGCTACTTTGTTCGCGCCTTTGGTCGGAATGAAGCAGTAGGAAAAAGCTTGGTTTCTGACCAGGTAGAGTTTTTCAAAGGGGATCTAAGTTCCAAGCAAGCAGTAGAAGAGGCATGCAAGGGCGTTGAAATGGTCGTCCATGCTGGAGCTTTATCAACGGTTTGGGGGCCTTGGGAAAGTTTTTACCAAGCCAATGTCCTTGGTACCCAGCATGTTTTAGAAGCTTGTCGTACTAATAAAATACATCGCTTGGTCTATGTTTCTTCACCAAGTATTTACGCTGCACCAAAAGACCAAATCGACATCAAAGAAGAAGATGCTCCAGCTGAAAATCATTTAAATAACTACATCAAAAGTAAGCTGCTATCAGAGAAGCTCTTTCCTTCTTACCCGGATGTTCCAAGTATCATCCTTCGTCCACGTGGGCTCTTTGGCATTGGGGATACAAGCATCCTTCCGCGAGTTCTCAAGCTAAGCCAGGAAATTGGAATCCCCTTAATCAAAGAGGGCAAGCAATTGATGGACATGACCTGTGTCGAGAATGTTGCCTTGGCCATCGCTTTGGCTCTGAAAGCAGATAGGGCAGAAGGGCAAGTCTATAACATTACCAACGGCGAGCCGACTCCTTTTAAAGAACTAATAGAAGAAGCCTTGCAGGGCTTGGGATTTCCTATTCGTTATAAAAAGCTACCTGCCTTTCTTCTAGGTGGCTTAGCTTCTAGCTTAGAGGTTCTTTATCGGGTCTTACCTCTAAAGGGAGAGCCACCATTAACTCGCTATACCTACTACCTATTGCGTTATAGTCAGACTCTTGATATTTCAAAAGCAAGACAAGAGTTGGGCTATGAGCCACGCATCAGCATCAAGGAGGGAATTGCCCAGTATGTCCAAGATTATCGAAAGCATTAAGTACTTCCCTGCTGGCTTTTGTACTAGCAATCTCGCCTTGCTCTTTAAAGGGCAGAAAAGAAAGAAGATGGTTTTTCCAGCAGGCGTCTATCTCCTCAAACACCGAGAACACGGTTGTATTCTCTACGACACTGGCTATCATTATGAGATCAAAAGTAAACTCCGTTATCTTTATTACCGTCTTGGAACTCCTATGCAGATGAAAAAGGAAGACCAGATTGATTGCTTGCTTCAAGCGACAGGGATTTCACCAGATGACATTTCTTATGTCATCCTCTCGCATTTTCATCCAGACCATTTAGGAGGAGCGGGTTGTTTCAAACAGGCGCGCTTCTTGGTCACCGAGAAAGCCTATCAGGTCTACCAGAAGCCCAGCTTTAAGGATTTAATTTTTAAAGAGTTTTTGCCGGATCATTTTGAAGAATCCGTCCAAATCATGCAACCTCAAGAAACCAATCCTCTTTTTCCTTATACGGCAACAGAGGATATCTTTGGAGACGGCAGTATTCTCCTTAGTTCCCATGATGGGCACGCTAAGGGACAGGGTTGCCTATTCCTTCCAGAGTACCAATTGTTTATCGGGGCTGATCTCTGTTGGGGAATTGACCTTCTTCCCTTGACAGAGCAGATGCGCTGGATTCCTAGTCAAGTTCAGGATAATGTTGAGGCCTATTTAGAAAACGTCAATTTCTTGCGGTCATTGCTACATCAAGGGATCGCTGTTCTTGTCAGTCATGATCCAATGGATCGGGTAGAAAGGATACTAGATGAAAAAATGGACCTTTCTTAAAACCTTTTGCCAGACCCGCTGGGGGCACCGCTTTAAGAACCGAGAGGAACTCGAGCGCTACCAAGAGAAAGAGCTGCAAAAATACCAGGACTTCTTACTCCAACATTCGCCCTATTTCGCTCAAGACGTTCCAAAGGACTTCCGCTATATGGACAAGACCTTTATGATGGAGCATTTCAATGAGTTAAACACCCAAGGAATCGATCGGGACAAGGCTCTTGAAATGGCCATTCGAGGAGAGCAGTCTCGTGATTTTACAGAGATGCAAGGAGAAGTAGCAGTTGGTCTTTCCTCTGGTAGCTCCGGCCACCGAGGCATTTTTATCACGACAGAGACAGAACGTAGTATGTGGGCAGCCGCTATTCTCGCTAAAATGCTTCCCAAAGGGAAGCTCTTTGGGCACCGCATTGCCTTTTTCCTCCGTGCTGATAACGAGCTCTATCAAACCATCAATTCTCCCTTGATTCGCTTAGAATATTTTGATATTTTCAAAGATAGCCAAGAGCATATCGGGCGTTTGAATGACTACCAGCCGACTATCCTTGTGGCTCCAGCCTCTACCTTATTGGATTTAACCAAATATCTAGAGAGTCAGGCCCTACAGATTCAACCCCGAAAGGTCGTTTCCGTCGCTGAAATCTTAGAGGATCGGGACCGGGACCTTATCCGTCAGGCATTTCATCTGTCTAAGGTCGATCAGGTCTACCAAGCGACAGAAGGTTTCTTAGCCTGTACCTGTTCTGAGGGGAACTTGCACCTCAACGAGGACATTTTATCAGTGGAAAAAGACTATTTGGATGACCACCGTTTTTATCCTATCATTACAGATTTTAAACGTAGTAGCCAACCCATTTTCCGCTACCGGCTCAATGATATTCTGGTAGAGGATCCTGAACTCTGCAGTTGTGGTTCTGTCTTTACACGGATTGCTAAAATTGAGGGGCGATCAGACGATATCTTTTATTTCAAGAAAGCAGACGGCGAGCTACAGATGGTTTATCCAGACTTCATTCGGCGTTGTATCCTCTTTGTCGAAGGGATTCAAGACTATCAAGTGACTCAAACAGATGATGGACAAGTTCAGGTTGCTCTCAGCAAACGTTCACCTGAGATAGAAGAGGCTATCCGCAACCAATTTCAAGTCTTAGCAGATCAAAAGGGCTTTATCATGCCCACTCTTACCTTTATTGACTACCAATGGGACACAAGTCGCAAACTCAAGCGCGTACAACGTCTTCAAAAATAGGAGGAAGCATTATGACAAGTGTACAAAGACACGTTCGTATTAAAGGCTATGGAACAGCCTTACCCAAGCATCAAGTCACCTTTAAGGACCAGACACGTTACCGCATAAAAGAAGATGAAGAATCTCAGATCGACCTAGCCGCTCGTGCTATTGAACAGGCTCTAAAGCAGGCAGAATTGACCATGGCAGATATTGACTGCCTAGTTTCAGCGAGCGCCGTTGGGGTTCAGCCGATTCCATGTACGGCAGCTCTAATCCATGAACGAGTGGCCAAAGACTTGACCATTCCAGCTATGGATATCAATACCACTTGTACCAGCTTTATTTCAGCCCTCAGTACCATTTCTTATCTGATCGAAGGTGGCGAGTACAAGCGTGTCCTCATTGTTTCAAGTGAGGTGGGAAGCCTAGGTCTTAATCCAAAGCAGAAAGAAAGCTATGAATTGTTTAGTGATGGGGCAGCTGCTTTTATCTTTGAAAGCACGACGGAAGATTTAGGAGTGATTGCAAGCCTTCAACGGACCTGGTCTAAGGGGGCCCATGATACAGAGATTCGCGGCGGTTTAACAGCCTACCATCCAAAACATTATAGCGAAGCGACCAAAACCGACTTCATGTTTGACATGAAAGGGAAGAAAATTCTCTTACTTTCTGCGCGTGTTATTCCAGAAATGTTCCAAGAATTTCAAGACAAGGTTGGTCTTTCGCTTGCCGATGTAGACTATATCATTCCTCACCAAGCCAGTCGTGCTCTTCCTTTAGTCATGGAGAAATTAGGAGTACCAGACCATCAGTATCTTAACATCGTTAGCGATTACGGAAACATGGTTTCTGTTGCGGTGCCTTTTGGCCTAGCTTACGCCCTAGATCATGGCCTTGTCAAAGAAGGAGATACCATCTTCTTAATGGGAACTGCCGCAGGGATGACGGTTAATATGTTAGCTCTGAAACTCTGATGATCAATCCTCTTATTTCAACTCAAAAAGCATCAAGTCCCGCTAGTCTTTAGTGGGCTTTTTTGATATAATGAAAGGTATGGAAATTGAGAAAACCAACCGAATGAATGCTCTCTTTGAGTTTTACGCAGCACTTTTGACAGACAAGCAGATGAACTATATCGAGCTCTATTATGCAGATGATTACAGCTTGGCTGAGATTGCTGAAGAGTTCGGTGTTAGTCGCCAAGCTGTTTATGATAATATCAAGCGGACGGAGAAAATCCTAGAGGATTATGAGATGAAATTACACATGTACTCGGATTACATTGTACGTAGCCAGATTTTCGACCAGATCTCTGACAAGTATCCTAATGACGCTTATCTACAAGAGCAAATCGCTGTTTTATCTAGCATTGATAACCGAGAATAAACAAGATTAAAATACCTGTAATAGGAGAAGTAGTATGGCATTTGAAAGTTTAACCGAACGTTTACAGAACGTCTTTAAGAATCTTCGTAAGAAAGGGAAAATCTCTGAAGCGGATGTCCAAGAGGCAACCAAAGAGATTCGTCTAGCCCTCTTAGAGGCCGACGTTGCCCTTCCTGTTGTAAAAGACTTCATCAAACGGGTCCGCGAGCGGGCCGTAGGGCATGAGGTTATTGAAACCCTGAACCCTGCCCAACAAATCGTGAAGATTGTCGATGAAGAATTGACAGCCATTTTGGGTTCTGAGACAGCAGACATTATCAAATCTCCAAAAATTCCAACCATTATCATGATGGTCGGTCTTCAAGGGGCTGGTAAAACAACCTTTGCTGGGAAATTGGCTAACAAATTGGTCAAGGAAGAAAATGCACGTCCTTTGATGATTGCGGCCGATATCTATCGTCCAGCTGCCATCGACCAGTTGAAGACGCTTGGTCAACAGATCAATGTCCCTGTCTTCTCATTGGGAACAGAAGTCCCTGCAGTCGAGATCGTACGTCAAGGTTTGGAGCAAGCAAGAGCCAACCACAATGACTATGTCTTGATCGATACTGCTGGTCGTCTGCAAATCGATGAAAAACTCATGGGCGAGTTGCGCGATGTCAAAGCTCTTGCTGAGCCGAATGAAATCCTCTTGGTCGTCGATGCCATGATCGGTCAAGAAGCGGCCAATGTGGCGCGTGAGTTCAACGAACAACTCGAAGTGACCGGGGTCATCTTGACCAAGATTGATGGGGATACCCGTGGTGGTGCGGCCCTTTCTGTCCGTCAGATTACTGGAAAACCAATCAAGTTCACTGGTACTGGTGAAAAAATCACTGATATCGAAACCTTCCACCCAGACCGCATGTCTGGCCGGATCCTCGGTATGGGGGATATGCTGACGCTGATCGAGAAGGCTTCTCAAGAATACGATGAGAAACGCTCCATTGAACTCGCTGAGAAGATGCGGGAAAATACCTTTGATTTCAACGACTTTATCGATCAGTTAGATCAGGTTCAAAACATGGGACCAATGGAAGACCTGCTCAAGATGCTTCCAGGTATGGCCAACAATCCAGCCATGAAGAACCTTAAAGTCGATGAACGAGAAATTGCTCGCAAACGCGCGATTGTATCATCCATGACCCCAGCTGAACGGGAGAATCCAGATTTGTTGAACCCTAGCCGTCGCCGTCGGATTGCTGCTGGTTCAGGAAACAGCTTTGTCGAAGTCAACAAATTCATAAAAGACTTTAACCAAGCCAAACAGATGATGCAAGGTGTCCTATCAGGCGATATGAACAAGATGATGAAACAAATGGGGCTTAATCCAAATAATATGCCGAAGAATATGCCTGGTGGCATGCCTGATATGTCAGCCCTCGAAGGCATGATGGGACAAGGCGGGATGCCTGACTTGTCAGCTCTTGGTGGAGGCGCTGGGATGCCTGACATGAGCCAAATGTTCGGTGGTGGTCTCAAAGGAAAAGCCGGCGAGTTCATGATGAAACGGGCGATGAACAAGATGGCCAAACAAATGCGCAAGAATAAGAAAAAACGGAAATAATTCTTTCTAATAAGGGCCTGGAACACACTGTTCTGGGTTCTTTTAGAAACTACTACTAGAGGAAACATGTTAAAAAAACTATTTCAACAACTCATTCGTTTCTTTATAAGACTGTTTTCTTCGCACAGAAAGCCCTTTGAATTTCCTAAAGGGTCGAAGAAACCACCGATCAGACCGATCATCTTTGTACCTGGAAGTTCGGCTAGTATCCAGCGATTCAACAGAACCATCCGCATGCTCCATCGCTTTTCTAGAAAAAAACAGAGTCTCTTAAAAATAAAAGTCAACAAAGATGATTCTATAGAGATGGAAGGAAGACTGAATACGAAAGAGCCGAACCCGATGATTGTGATTGGCTTTGAAAACAATCGAGATGGCTACAGCAATATCAAGCAGCAAATCGAATCCCTTAAGAAAGCTTTAACCTATCTTCTTGATCACTATTATTTTACAGAGTTTAAGGCAGTCGGACACTCCAATGGTGGACTAGTTTTGACTGGTTTATTGGAGAGTGGCTTTTTAGAGAAGAAAAAGCTGACCGTAAGCAAGCTCGCTATTATTGGTAGTCCTTACCGATTCAATCAAGAGATGTATGATGATTTTCAAATATGGAAGCATCGCCTAGGAAAAGAAGTAGAGGTCCTTAACTTTGTTGGTAGCTTTGCTGGGAAATCAGACGGCATCGTCCCTCTTTCTAGTGCACAAGCAGCAAAATCTATTTTTGAGAAACAAGCCTATACAGAAGTAAATTTAAAAGGTCGAAAGGCTCATCATTCTGCATTACCCACTAATCCAGAGCTAGTGAAACAATTAAATCTATTTTTGAATCTATAATTAATTACATAATTTCGGTTATGTAATTTTTATTTGTCTCTTGCAATCCTTAAGTAAATATGGTACATTTTTGGTAGCGATTACACATACTTAAGGAAGATTTTATGAAAAATCCCAAATTATTAAAAACAATGAAAGATTATAAGGGGCGTGATGAAGTGCCCGCAGACTTTGATACCTTTTGGAATCAAGCCTTAGCAAACATTGCTGAACTTCCTGAATACAAGCTTGAAGAACGAGATTTCAGCATTCCAAATGTTGTTTGTTATGAATTGACCTTTAAAGGAACACGAGATGGTCTTGTTTATGCGCGAATTGTTTTCCCAAAAACAGATCAAAAGATTCCAGTTATTTTCCATTTTCATGGTTATATGGGCCGTTGTTGGGATTGGACAGACATGCTGGCTTATACAGTAGCTGGCTATGGAGTTGTGTCTATGGACGTAAGAGGTCAATCAGGCTATTCAACAGACGGAGATCGATCACCACTTGGAAATACTGTAAAAGGACAGATTATCCGCGGAGCTGTGGAAGGTCCAGATGAGCTATTTTATAAGGATGTTTACTTAGATCTTTACCAGTTAATAGAAATTGTAGCTAGCTTTCCTCAAGTTGACAACAGCAAACTCGCCAGCTATGGAGCCTCTCAAGGCGGTGCCCTGGCCCTGGTTGCTGCTGGACTGAATCCACGGATTCAACAAACTGTAGCCATTTATCCATTCTTATCGGATTTCAGACGTGTATTAGAGATTGGGAACACTAGCGAAGCCTATGACGAGCTTTTCCGTTATTTCAAATTCCATGATCCATTCCATGAAACGGAAGACCAAATCATGGAGACATTAGCCTATATTGATGTGAAAAATTTTGCCCATCGCATTAAAGGAAAGGTTCACATGATTACAGGATTAGATGATGATGTCTGTTATCCTGTGACACAGTTTGCCATTTATAATCGATTAGAAGGTCCAAAAGAGCATTTAATCATGCCAGAATATGCCCATGAAGCTATGAACGTCCAAGTCAATGATCGTGTGTACAATTGGCTCTGTGGTAGCAAGATTTCCCTTCGATATGTAGAAAAATAAGTTAGAGAAAAAAACAATCAGTAGATCCGTGAGATTTGCTGATTTTATTGTGTTTAAAAAAACTAAAAGTTTATGTACAATTGACCTAACTAGAGCTAAACCATTGATACAACTGAATTAGAAGCATAAAGTACATTCTTTAAAAAGTGTGCTTTATTTTTGTTTTGTACATTATTTTCTAGTGTTATTTTGTATGTTTTTTAGTACTTTATATCATCTAATCTAAGAAATCTATTTGTACACTTTTTCAATAATAATTAATGCTTAATAAGAAATTTAAAGTTCAAAATCTGGAACTAGTTTCAAATACAATAAATTGAATTCTAACACAATCATGAATATAATTAAGTTGGGTAGGGTAGAGATTTACCCAGAAAGGAGATTTGCTGTAACTTAAGCATTCTAAGTAAGAAACCAACTGGTTAGTATACTCTTAATAAATTAAAAGAAAGAAGGTTTAAAAAATGACTAAAAAAATTTTACCTTTAACATTAACTATTTTGACTGTGGGATTAATTTCATTTGCTTTATTAAACCCTGTTATTGCCAATTCGTTAGGAAGTGCTCAAAAAGAAAATCAAACAATTGAAATTTATAAGGAACTTCTAAAAAACAAGTCAGAAAAAGAAATTAACGAATATTTCTTAAACCTACCCGATGATCAACTAATTATTGCGGACGATTCAGGTGGATTTTCAACTAGCTCAACCAACGATTACAGTAACCCAGTTGAAACAATTGATAAAGATGGCAATAAAGAAGTAAAATCATTTCAAGATAAAACTGTATCAGCAACAATCGGTGAAATTAAAGAAGCATTAAAGAATAACTAGAGAGTCAACACAATATCCTAGATTATAAGAGTTCTATTTATATGTAGAACTCTTTTTCTGATTAGCTTAATTTTACAAATTGAGGTATAAGAAAATGTACATTTGAAAAAATATTTAGTTTTCACTTAAATAAAGTACATAATTAAGTATAATTGGCTTAAAATAAATTTTTGGTTACATAAATGTATAGAAAGAAAACTAAAACAGTCCTATAGATCCCCTATAACATCTTTCCGAAAAACTATAATTTTCTTGAAAAATATGTCTAGCTATGCTATACTACTAGTATAGAAAGATTTGGAGAATAACATGAAACGCGAGATCTTATTAGAACGGATTGATAAACTCAAACAAGTCATGCCATGGTACGTCTTAGAATATTACCAATCAAAACTGGCCGTTCCATATAGTTTTACGACCTTATACGAATATTTAAAGGAATACGATCGATTTTTCACCTGGGTCTTGGAATCTGGTATATCAGATGCTGACACCATGGCTAATATCCCTTTAGAGGTTCTGGAGCACATGACGAAGAAAGACATGGAATCCTTTATCCTTTACTTGCGTGAACGTCCTCTGCTCAATGCCAATACGACGAAAAACGGGGTTTCTCAAACAACCATTAACCGTACCCTTTCGGCACTTTCTAGTCTGTATAAGTATTTGACTGAGGAAGTTGAAAACGAGCAAGGGGAACCTTATTTCTACCGTAATGTCATGAAGAAGGTTGCTACCAAGAAAAAGAAAGAAACCTTGGCGGCCCGAGCTGAAAATATCAAGCAAAAGCTCTTTTTAGGGGATGAAACAGAAGGTTTTCTCAACTATATCGACCAGGAGTACCCTCAAACACTCTCCAATCGTGCCTTATCTTCCTTTAATAAGAATAAAGAGCGTGATTTAGCCATTATCGCACTCCTTCTTGCATCTGGTGTCCGTCTCTCTGAGGCAGTTAACCTAGATCTTCGAGATCTCAATCTTAAGATGATGGTGATTGACGTCACTCGAAAAGGTGGAAAAAGAGACTCAGTTAATGTCGCTGCCTTTGCTAAGCCTTATTTAGAGCAATATCTTGCTATTCGAGACAAACGTTATAAGACAGAAAAGACTGATACAGCCCTCTTTCTGACCTTGTATCGAGGTGTTCCAAACCGAATTGATGCTTCTAGTGTTGAAAAGATGGTGGCCAAGTATTCAGAAGACTTTAAAGTCCGCGTAACTCCCCACAAACTGCGCCATACTCTTGCAACCCGTCTCTATGATGCAACCAAATCCCAAGTTTTGGTCAGCCATCAGCTGGGACATGCTAGCACACAGGTAACGGACTTGTATACGCATATCGTTAATGACGAACAGAAAAATGCCTTGGATAGTTTGTAAGATACATAATATAAATTATGTAATATTTTAGTGTTAGAAAAAGAGCGTAGGATTTTGTACTGACCCCAAAAAGTTAGACAAATAATTTAAGTAAAGGATTTAGTTCTGTACTGCACAGGACTAAGTCCTTTTAGTTTTACCTTAATTCGTTTGTTGTTGTAATAATCAATATAGTTTACAATAGCCTGTTCCAATTGGTTAAGTGATTGGAAGGTCTTCTCATAGCCATAAAACATTTCGGATTTCAAAATGCCAAAGAAAGATTCCATCATGCCATTGTCTGTGCTGTTACCCTTACGTGACATGGATGGCTGAATCCCCCTACTCTCTAAGAACTGATGATAAGAATCGTGTTGGTATTGCCAGCCCTGGTCACTATGGAGTATAGTGTTCTCGTAGTATTCCTCTGAGAAGGCTTGTTCTAACATCGTCTTTACTTGTGCTAAGTTCGGCGAAGTAGAAAGATTGTAGGAGATAATTTCGCTATTAAATCCATCTAAAACCGGCGATAAATAGAGCTTTTGACTGCTTGCTGGAATGGCAAATTCTGTCACATCTGTGTAGCACTTTTGCATTGGTTTGGTTGCTTCAAATTGACGTTGAATAAGGTTATCTGCTTTCTTGCCAACCTCTCCTTGGTATGAAGAATACTTCCTTTTACGGCGAATTCGAGCCGTTAAATCAAGTACTTTCATAAGACGCTGCACCTTCTTATGGTTCACTACGAAGCCACGATTTAGTAATTCTAGAGTCATACGACGATAGCCGTAATTTCCTTTATGCTCAGTATAAATTGACTGAATTTCAGCTTTAATATCATAATCCTTATCGCTTTGTTCCAGCTGTTTTAAGTGGTAATAATAGGTTGAACGGGCAAGCATAATAATCTTTAGAAGGATATCTAAAGAAAACTCTATTACCAGTCCTTGAACAATTTCCGTTTTTCTTCTTGCTCCTTTTCGTCCCTCAATCGGAGTTCTCTCAACTTTTTTAGAATGGTATTCTCCGCTCTCAAGTACTCATTTTCTGCTTGAAGACGTTCTAATTCTGTCATATCTTCAAATCTCTTCTTTGGCTTACGTCCCATTTTAGGTGGTCTCCCTCTTGTTTTCTCAACAATAGTATACCCGTTTTTCTTATATTGTGCCAGCCAATTCGAAAGTAATCCACTACTTGGAAGAGCATAATCCAGAGACACCCTAATTTGTGAACGCCCCTCAAGAAGAACTTTATCAATGATCTCTTGTTTTAGTTCAGGAGAATAGTAACAATTCTTTCCTTTTTTGACGATTTCTATTCCATAACGATCAATCAATTTAATCATGTACCTAAGATTAGGAATATTTATTCCGAATATATTTGAAAGCTCTTTGAAGCTTCGCCCTTGTTTTCTAAGTTCATATATCTGAACCTTATCCTTATATGTTAATTTCATAATAAAACACCCCAAAAGTTAGATTTTTTCTGTCTAACTTGTGGGGTGCGGTTCATTTTTTATCGAATCTTACGCTCTTTTATTCTTTATTTTCTTTAATTTCATTAATTTGTATGATTTCTTACTCCAATTGGAAAACCATTCTCCCGATTCATGAATTTGATTTTGAAGCAATCTTTAGAATTCTTTGTTTTCAAACCGTTTAATAGCAATGTAATAAATTACAATTGAATAAATAACAGTTAAAAGTAGTTGAATGGTGTAGCTAATTATCGAAATATTCCTTGAAACAGGGTTTAAAATATTCAATACTCCTAATGGGCTAAAAGATAATAATAAGTTATTTTTGTCTAATAAACTTCTTGAAATCAGTTCTCCTAAACCTCTTAACAAAACAACTCCAACTAAGGTACTCGATAAAGAATTTGTTATCAAAAATAAACAAATAATTGTAGTACTATAAAAAATAGTTGTAAAAAACGTTGTAATAATTTGAATTAATCCGGCCGTAAAAGTAAGCATATTATCTGCAGATGAAGAGTAAGCTCCAACTTTAAAAAATCCAAATAGTAATGTTGTCGCTATAAAAGATGTTAAACTTAAAACAACTAAAATTAAGAATGAGGTAAAAATAGATGCTAACAATTTCGAAAACAAAATTTCTACTCGTTTAACCGGTGTGACTAACAATGATTTAATTGTTTTTTGCTGAATTTCTTGATAAAACGGTACTAATGCTACTATAACTCCTACTATCAAAGCAAATATCGAAAATGTATCGCTGGAGGTTTTAAAAACATTTCCAAATGAAGATTCTGGTGCAACCATTCTTAGATACAGTATCAATAGAGAAATGACACAAACAAACCCTCCAAAAACATAGAAAATCTTTTTCCCAGCAAATAATTTGAACAACTCAATCTTTATTAATTTAAGCATATCAAACCTCCATATCTCTCTGCATTTTGATAAAAATATCTTCAAAATTATTTTGTTTCTCAGAAAAATATATGATGGAGATATCCTGACGTAATAACTCTGTGAGTAGTTTCTCCTTTACCTCTTTCATTGATTCTATATCTAAAGATAACTCAAGTTGCTCTATTCTCTCAGTAAAAACAATGTTTAAGTTATTTAAGATAGACTTTGTAAGTTCTAAGTTATCAGTTTTCAACAACCAAACGTTCTTTATAGATCCAAGTGATAAAAATTCTGTCTTTTTCCCTTGGAAAATTACTTTCCCTTGATTGATAATTGTAACTGTATCCACTAACTTACTTAATTCTTCCAATGAATGACTCGAAATTACAATCCCAACTCCTTTTTTAGACAATTCAATGAGCAAGTCTCTAAATTCTTTCATTCCTATGGGATCTAGTCCATTGAATGGTTCATCTAATAATAAGATAGTTGGCTGATGAATTAAGGCTTGAGCAAGTCCCAAACGTTGTTTCATACCTAATGAAAAACTAGATACTTTACAATCCACACTATTGTCTAAACCTACTAAATGCAGATAATTTAAAAGATCTTCTTTTGATAAGTTTACTTCATCATAAAGACTAGAAATAAGCATTAAATTCTGTCTAGCTGTTAAAGATTCATAAAATGTAGGATATTCAATAATCGTACCGATAGTATTCAAATAACCCTTTGAGTTCCCTTCAATTAGTTTCCCATTGATTTTAATTTCACCAGATTCTTTTTTTACTAAACCTAAAATCGTCTTGAATATTGTAGTTTTCCCAGAACCATTTTGTCCAATGAGTCCCATTATTTCGCCACTCTGCAACTCAAATGACAAATCTTCAATTACTTTCTTTTTGTTATACGATTTATTTAGACCAATAATTTGTAATAGTGCCATTTCGTCTTCCCTTCTTTATTTTTAATCACTCATCACTTCTGCTGTCATTGGTACGGTATTCCTTACAATCCTTTTTTTTTACAATGACTGTTGTTGATGAAGAGGAAGTTACTTTACGAGAGATGGAAGAAATTATTTGGCTTTCTATTTGTGTCTCTGTATAGCCAGATAAACAAAGAAAAGTCAGAAATACAATGAATAGATAAACTTTTTCAAGTTTTTTCTCCTTTCTACCATTCTTGATAGCGCATTACAGAGTTTTCATTTCGATAGATTTCACCTTTTGGAATCTCACTATCCTTCTTTTTGAATTGAATCCATAAAATTCCTTTATCTGATAGCAAAATTGGTCCATGATCATATAAATAATGAATCTGATGCTTTAAATCCCACAAATAATACTGTGATTTAACACGCTCCTCACTTCTTCTTTCTCCCATATAGGTGAGATAAATATTGCGATATATGGAGGTTTCTGCCTGTGAAGTAGAAAATATCTTCTTATGGTTTTTATTTTCAAAGGTAAATGAAGCATCTTTATTATTTGCAACCAAGTAAAGGAGATTGTGCCCATTCGTCAATAAATCGACATAATAGCGTTGATCATCCTTTGTTTGATCTATAACCTTTTTCTGCCCATCACTTAAGGAGTAGGCTACAATTTTTGTGGTTAAAGTTGTGTTATCAATTTGTACATAATACAAGCAATCCTTAAAGACAGTTGGAAAACCGCTATTTCCTGATTCAATCGTCTGATGAACCCCTGTTTCAAGGTCAAATTCTTCAATTTGATATAGGCTATCGCCTACTTCATAATTTATAAAGAGTTTCTGGTTGGATCGAGCTACTTGAGTAACTGGAACCGTTCCGATAGGTCTCCTATCAATCAGTGTCGTTAAAGATTTGTCTTTTATCTTCCAAAGATAGTAAATCCCTGTCTGATTGAGTTGATCATACTCTTCAAAAACAACAATATCATGATCTACATAGCTAACAGCTACATGAGTCAGATTAGATGTCTTTTCAACATCTTTTATCTTTTGAAACTCCTTGGTATGTAAATTCATACTGGCAAGATAATTCTGATCTTCGTGTCCTTGATCAACAGCCTCGCCATAAGCAATCCCATCATTTGACAGCGCGGTAGGTGTAAAGATTTTTCCATCTGGATAAGGGATAGAAATAGAATTTTTTAATAAATCTTCTGCCTTTCTTTCCTCGAATCCTATTTTCCTAGACACATTGGTACTACAGGAAGGAGATTTTTTTTGTGGTCCTACAAGAGTGCAGGCTGATAATAGAATGATAATAGCAACGATGATAAAACCTAAAAATTTTTGTTTGAACGAATCTTTTTTCATCAGCTCTTACCTCCTGAATAGCTAACTATAAAAGATAATACAGAAGATCCTACCATTATTCTTCAGTCATGGACTAGTTGAGTTTTACCACTTCGTCAGCTTTTTCCCAAATCGCTGGATTATGGGTTGCAATAATGATTATACGCTCTTGATTCTTTAACATTAAGAGCAAGTCCATCACCTCTTGTGAGGTTTCTGGATCCAGTGCTGCAGTTAGTTCATCTGCCAAAATTAAAGGTGGATCTTTTAAAATAACTTTAGCTAATGCGACACGTTGCGCCTCTCCCCCAGATAATTCATAAATCTTTTGATCCAGAGCAAGGTAAGCCAATCCTACTTTTTTGAGCACTTCTTCTTCTTGCTGCTTCTTCTCTTTTTTCGTTAATTTTTGCCCAATCAATCCCAAATCTAAATTTGTAGCGATAGTCTCGTTTTCAAGTAGGCCAAAGTTTTGAAAGAGATAACCTAATTCATTCTTAAAGAAGTGATGCTGTTTGATCTGTTTCAGTTCTTGCCCTTGATAGCTTATACTCCCTTCTTCATAAGGCTCTATCTTCGCCAAGATATTAAGCAAGGTTGTTTTACCACACCCACTATTTCCGATCAGAGCATAGACCTTACCTTCTGTAAATTGCAAGCTCAAATCTTGAAAGACCGTTCGTTGGCCAAATGATTTGGTTAAATGTTCTATGCTAATCATATTAGGCTCCTTTCAATACAGTGGCTAACAAGTGGTCTTCTTTATGAGACCGATACAGGAGAATGAACCAAGCATTAGTAATAAATAGCAAGAGAGTGACAAGAGCAATCCACCATTCCGAAGTGAGAATGAATACCAGGAGGCTTCCTAATAGTAAGAGGCTACTTTCTGAAAGCATAATCATTTGGTGAATGTTTACAAATCCCAGACCTGCAATCTTCTTCAAGAAGATTTGTTTCCTAAACTCTTCAAAATATAGGAAATTCATGGTGTTAAAGAGAAGAACAGAGGTTGCTATACCAAAGACTCCTCCTGCAATCGCCATGAGATTTTCTATTTGTATGAATTGGGCCATTTGCTGGTAAACGTCCACTGCATAGTCGTACTGACTAACACTTTTTTCAAGATTATACTCAGCGACTAGCTTTTTACTATTTTGAAGCCCATTAAAATAAAGGTAGGAATTTAGATCGGTGAAATATGGATTTTCATAGCCTCCAAAACTTTCAGGTTGTATAACCACTAAAACAGGATCTGTAAAGAATTGTTTATAGCTGATTGGTGTGTTGTTGTAGATAAAGCGTTTTTGATGATTCGGAATATACGTTACCTGCGCCTTCATTGATAAGGTGATATTTCCTTGGTCATCTCGAGGAGATAGATAATCTTCATATCGGTTGATCATCTCCTCTTCTCGACCTTTTAATTTTTCCGGAAGTAAGAGGCCAAATTCTCCTGCTTGTAAGTGATTTAAGTGATCTTTTTCTTCAGGAGAAACTGGAACACCTTGGATTTCGAGGTAATTTGGAGTTACATAGAGAGTTCGTGCAAGAGGATCGTAATCTGTGATGGAAAACTCTTTACCTGTACTAGGATCCGTCATAACTCCTTTTGAACTAAAAGATACGAGATTATGATAAGCTAAAAGACCACCATTTTCGATTCCAGACTCGATGAGCTTAGACCATTTTGCACTGTTCTCAATTTGCGTCTCTTTGTTTGTTTTCTGTGAAAAATCCTCCCGACTTGTACTAATTTGGACCCAATTCGACTGTTTTAACCAAGCCTCACTTCCCTCTTGGTGAGTTTGCCAGACTGATCCATAAATACTGATTCGATGAATCGCAAGGCCAATTAATGCCACAGCGAGAAATTGACAAATAAAGAGGAAAACCAATATGCGCTTCAATGGAACCTTCCCTTTTAAAAGGGGGACTAAATGAATCGTTTGAATACTATATGCAAAGAGGAAGGATAAGAAAACAGACAAAATTAGTAAAATCCCATTGTAAATAATACTACTGGAAATGACGAGGGAATAGGAAAAAGGTGTCAATTGAAAGCAATAAATCAGAACAGCACCCATTATACTTGCGCCTATACACCCCAAAAGCAACTCTATACTATCAGCTTTTAAAGAATGTCCGAAAAGTTGCAAGCGTCTCATTCCTGAGATATATCGAATCCCAGCGCTTCTCATTTCAAGTGTTTTTTGTATAATCGTCAAAGCGCTAAAACTAATGATAAAAATGACTAAGGCAAGTGATTGTGAACCGGAGCCAAAAAAGGCAATAAAGGTCTGCAGAGGATTCGGTTTCACAATAAAGGTTTGTGAGAAACCAAGAGTATGAAGAGTTTGATCCAGCTTTTCAGTTTCCAATTCACCTGTTAATACATAATAATTCGTTAGCAGGCTTTCTTTGGCAGCCAGTTCTTTCTTCTCTCTTTTAATCCCAAGAGGAAGTTTTCCTTCTCCGTAGATTTCATAGGTGAAAACAACCTGCCCCTTAGAGTCTGTTCTTTGTATCTGACGGGCAATTATACTATGATTTTCCCTTGCCAAGCGGTCTAAACTGGAAGATAACTCTTCATATGTGACGCTCTTATCTTGTCTTACCACACCTACTACCGGAAGACTTTGGTGGATAACCGTATTTGGAAAAATAAAGGCAATCCAAATCAAAAAGCTAGAGATGAAAAGGTTTGATAAAATAATAAATACACGTTTCATATCATCACACTTTCTAAAGCAGAAAAGGAAAGTAATACCTAGCTAGTCAATCATTTTCGTTGTTTCGTAATTCCTGAGTTTTATAAATTACAGTTACATTCTTTGTAAGCGAATACACTTTTTCACCTTTACTATACCACAAAATCCTTCGTAAAACAATAATTTCTATGTGAAACTAGTTTCAAAAAAGAGGCTGGGACAAAAGTCCTAGCCTCTCAATTGTCTTTGGATTGTGGAGCAAGACGCAGTGGTTGAGTGGGCTCTACTAGGCTGAATTCATCAGCTTTTACAGCCCTACTCAACTGTGCGGAGGTGGGACGACGAAATCGAATTCTAACGAATTACCGATTTCTGTCCCACTCTCTTATGACTTTATTCAACCACTGCCTCAGCAATTTCTTCTGCAGTGATTCCTGCGAAGTAACGACCTAAGTTAATGGTTTGAAGGGCTTTGAGGACGTCTTCGCGTTCGTATTTAACACCACGAAGGACATCTTCTACTGCTGCTACGTCTTCGATACCAAAGAAGTCTCCATAAATCTTGATGTCTTGGATTTTGGATTCAATAACATTCGCAAAGATTTCCACCTTACCGCTAGGGAATTTAGTGCCACGACGAACATTGTATTCAGGGGACTTCCCATAGTTCCAGTCCCAAGTTCCAAACTTAGTTTCTTTGATGCGATTGATTTCAGCCAATTCTTCATCTGAAAATACATATTCTGTCATTTCAGGATATTCTTTTTTCATGTAGTCCAAAAGCAGGTCACGGAACTCTTCAACCGTGATTTTTTCTGGCAATTCATCGATAATATTGGTCACACGAGCACGAACCGATTTAACCCCTTTAGACTCGAACTTGTCTTTAGATACCTTGAGAGCATTGGCAAGGACTGACAAATCAACGTCAAAGAGAAGGCAACCATGGTGCATGATCCGACCATTGATGTAGGCTTGGGCATTCCCACAGAATTTCTTACCGTCGATTTCTAAGTCATTACGGCCTGTAAATTCAGCTTTAACACCAAGTTCAGCTAAAGTATTGATAACTGGAGTAGAGAAGCTCTTGAAGTCAAAGGCCTTGTTTTCATCTTCTTTTGAAATGATTGTATAGTTTAGGTTGTTCAAATCATGGTAAACAGCTCCACCACCACTGATTCGACGGACTACTTCAATTCCATTTTCACGAACATAGTCACGGTTAATTTCCTCGATGGTATTTTGGTGACGACCTACAATGATAGATGGTTTGTTAATCCAAAGAAGGAAGATTTGATCCTCGTCCAAAAGGTGTTTAAAAGCATATTCCTCTAAAGCAATATTAAAAGCAGTGTCGTTTGAATGATTGATAATGTATTTCATAGTAATTCCAAAAAATTCGTTTTATAAATCCTACTCATAGCAGAATGAGCATTAGACAAAATAGTTAAATTTCACTTAATTTTCTGAAGTAGTAAAAAGAAATGTAACGAGTTATCGTTACATTTCTCGGAAAAATTGAGACAAGTGGCTCAATTTTTAGGCATGGAACTCTAATAGAGGTCGCTGCCGTCCGTACTACTTAAAGAAAATTTAGTTGAAAGAATAATATTATTTCTTCTTAGGTGAATGAACTGCCAAGCCAAGTACATCCGCAAAGGCTTCGTACATCACTTCTGAGAAGGTTGGGTGACCATGAATGGTCTTGAGCATTTCTTCTACAGTGATTTCCATCTCAATGATAGTAGAAGCTTCGTTGATCAATTCAGCAGCTGCTGGACCAATGATGTGAACCCCAAGAACTTCACCATATTTCTTGTCTGCAATGACCTTAACAAAACCTTGAGCCGCATCTGATGCAATGGCACGTCCGTTTGCGGCAAAATTGAATTTACCGATTTGGACATCATATTTCTCACGAGCTTGTTCTTCTGTCAAACCAACAGCCGCAACTTCTGGAAGTGTATAGATAGCTGCAGGAGTTAAGTTCAATTTGGCAACAGCGTGGTTTCCTTTAAGGGCATTTTCAGCCGCTACTTCACCCATACGGAAGGCAGCGTGAGCTAACATCTTCGTACCGTTGATATCACCTGGCGCATAGATACCTGGAACAGATGTTTCCATGTACTCGTTAACCTTGATACGACCACGATCCAATTCAAACTCCACTTCACCGATTCCTTCAAGATCTGGAACACGACCGATTGAAAGAAGAGCTTTGTTTGAGATGATATCGTCTTTTCCTTCAACCTTGATACGGAGTTTGCCATCTTCTTCAATGATTTCTTGCAGTTTAGTATCTGTCAAGATAGTCATACCCTTGCGCTCAAGGATCAAACGAAGGTTCTTAGATACTTCCGCATCCATAGCTGGCACGATCCGGTCCATCATTTCGATGACCGTAACCTTAGAACCAAAGGTCATAAAGGCTTGACCAAGTTCGATACCGACAACCCCACCACCAATGATCACAAGGCTTTCTGGGACTTCGTTCATATCCAAGATGTCATCACTAGTCATCACAAGGGATGATTCCATGCCAGGAACGTTAATCTTGCTGACTTTTGAACCACCAGCAAGGATAATCTTCTTAGTTTCAAGTAACTCAGAACCATTGACCAAAACATTCTTATCTTTCGTAATGGTACCGATACCCTTATGAACATCAACTCCGTAGCTACGAAGAAGTCCTGCAACACCACCAACCAAAGTATTTACGACCTTGTTCTTGGTTTCAAGAACCTTGTCCATATCTACTGTGAAGCTAGGATTGTCAATGATGATCCCACGGTTTGCCGCATGACCGATATTTTCAATGATTTCAGCGTTGTGTAGGTAAGTCTTAGTTGGGATACATCCACGGTTCAAACAAGTTCCACCAAGTTCAGATTTCTCAACAAGAGCAACCTTACCACCTAATTGAGCTGCTTTAATGGCAGCAACATAACCAGCAGGTCCACCACCAATAACAACGATATCATAAGCATCATCGCTCTTACCATCATCGTTTGAAGCACTTGCTACAGCTGGCGCTGGACTTGCTTCTGGAGTAGCTGCTCCAGCTGTTGGGATGTTCTCCCCTTCTTCACCAAGGTAACCGATAACTTCTGTTACAGGAACAGTCTCGCCGTCCCCCTTTAAGATAGCAATCAAGTAGCCATCTTCTTCAGCTTCCAATTCCATGCTGACTTTATCTGTCATGATTTCAAGGAGAATTTCTCCTTCTTTTACAAATTCGCCGACTTTTTTATTCCACTGAACGATTTGTCCTTCGGTCATATCTACGCCGGCTTTTGGCATAATTACTTCTAAGGCCATTTTATTTCCCTCTTTTTCTTGTTTCTATTCTCTCTCGTTGATTAGACCAACATTGAAATCGGGTCTTCAATCAAGGCTTTCAAGTCTTTCATGAATTTGGCACCAGCCATACCATCGACAACGCGGTGGTCAATGGTCAAGCCCAAGCTCATGATTGGACGAATGACGATTTCACCATTAACTACAACTGGTTTTTCAACAGTTGCGCTAACCCCAAGAATGGCAGAGTTTGGTTGGTTGATAATCGGTCCAAAAGATTGAACACCAAACATCCCCAAGTTACTGATGGTAAAAGTTGAATTTTGCAATTCGCTTGGAGCAAGCTTACCATCCAAGGTACGTCCGATAACGTCCTTGAAGGCTACCACCAACTCTGATAAAGTCATCTTTTCTGCATTATAGACAACCGGTGTCATCAGTCCATTGTCCATCCCAACCGCCATAGCCAAGTTGACATAGTTGTGAGTGATGATGGTTTTGCCATCTTCCGTCAATGACGCATTGATGTATGGATGTTTCATCAAAGTCTTAACAACTGCAAGTGAAAGCAAATCTGTTACAGTGACTTTCTTGCCAGTTGCCTCCATGATTGGATCCAATACCTTCTTACGAAGGGCCAACATTTGAGACATATCGACGTCATAGTTCAATGTAAAGGTTGGTGCTGTCAAATAAGATTCCACCATCCGTTGAGCAATCACCTTACGCATTGGTGTCATCGGAATTCGCTCGATTTCACCATAAGGTGTTACATGATCAGGAGCCTCTTCTACCTTCTCAATTTGAGCAGGTGACTTAATGGTATCCTTCTCAATATTCTCAGGAAGGAAAGCAAGGACATCCTTCTTCATGATCTTGCCACGATGACAAGTTCCTTGAATTTCTTGCCAAGCAATATTGTGTTCTAAAGCAATTCGTTTTGCAAGTGGTGAAATGCGAACCACATTTGTGTCTTTATATGTTTCCACGTCTTCTTTGTGGACACGACCGTTTGCGCCTGAACCAGAAACATCATAGAGGTTGATCCCTAAATCATCCGCTAATTTTCTAGCCGCAGGAGTCGCTCTTAGCTTATCATCAGCCATGACCTCTCCTATTCTATACTAAGATATCAAGGACGAAGAGGACAAAGAAAAAATAGGAGATTGACGATGTGTTCGATGAACACAAGGAAATCTATCTTTTTTTCACAGACCTCCGTCCGGATT
The DNA here is from genome assembly GCF_000186465.1 of Streptococcus australis ATCC 700641. Lineage (GTDB taxonomy): Bacteria > Bacillota > Bacilli > Lactobacillales > Streptococcaceae > Streptococcus > Streptococcus australis. Next base: position 1,568,063 of record NZ_GL636091.1, read on the forward strand.
CAATTATAAGATACTAAGGGCGTTTAAAAGCGACCGAAAAATAGGAAATCTACGCAGACTTCGATGAAGTCAAGGAGATTTATCTTTTTTCTGAGCTTTTAGCCCGTGCTCTAATCTAAGATATCAAGGACGCAGAGAACTTTGCATCTTAAAGATACAAAGTTTCTTCGTCTAATTCAACAGATACTACATAATTTAAATTATGTCTTATTCTTTATTATACGTTTTCCGAATGGCATCTTTGATGCTTTCAACTGTTGGAATCATTGCATTTTCAAGGTTTTGTGCGTAAGGCATTGGCACATCTTCCCCCGCACAACGACGGATTGGTGCATCCAAGTAATCAAATGCTTCTGATTCAGAAATGATAGCTGAGATTTCACCGATATAACCACTTGTTTTATGGGCATCATTGACAAGGACGACTTTTCCTGTTTTCTTAACAGAATTAATAATAATCTCTTTATCAAGTGGAACCAAGGTACGTGGGTCAACTACCTCTACTGAAATGCCTTCTTCAGCTAATTCTTCAGCTGCTTGCATAACACGACGAAGCATTTTCCCGTAAGTTACGACACTGACATCAGTACCCTCACGTTTGATTTCTCCGACACCAAGTGGAATGGTATAGTCGGGATCAACAGGCACTTCCCCTTTTTGGTTGAATTCTGATTTGTACTCAAGAATGATAACGGGGTTGTTATCACGGATAGATGACTTGAGAAGTCCCTTCATATCCGCTGGAGTTCCTGGAGCAACAACTTTCAAACCAGGAATATGGGTGAACCATGATTCCAAGGATTGGGAGTGTTGAGCTGCAGAACCAACTCCGTTACCAGCAGCACAGCGAACGGTCATCGGTACTTGCCCTTTTCCACCAAACATGTAGCGCGTCTTCGCAGCTTGGTTAACGATAGCATCCATGGCAATCACTGAGAAATCCATGAAGGTCATATCAACGATTGGACGAAGTCCAGTCATGGCTGCACCAGCTGCTGCACCTGAGATCGCAGCCTCAGAAATCGGACAATCACGAACACGTTCTGGACCAAATTCCTCTAGCATCCCTACAGAAGTTCCAAAGTCTCCACCGAAAACTCCGACATCTTCCCCCATCAACAATACATTTTCGTCGCGACGCATTTCCTCAGACATAGCAAGGATAATGGTATCGCGGAATGACATTAATTTTGTTTCCATAATTCTCTACTCCCCCTTAGTCTGCGTAAATATCTTCGAAAGCTGATTCGAGTGGAGGGAATGGGCTTTCTTCCGCAAATTTCACTGAAGCTTCAACGGCTTCTTTCACTTCTTCTTGAATCTGATCCAATTCTTCTGCGCTCGCAATTTCATTTTCAAGGAGATACTTGCGAAGATTTTCAATCGGATCTTTCTTCTTCCACTCTTCGACTTCTTCACGAGTCCGGTATTTACCAGGGTCAGATGAAGAGTGACCAAGCCAACGATAGGTGACACTTTCGATCAAGACAGGACCTTTACCGGAGCGGACGTGTTCAACAGCTTTTTGGAATCCTTCATAGACATCAATGACGTTGTTACCATCAGGAATAAACATTCCTGGAATGCCGTAAGCAGCACTACGCTCATGAATGTGCTCCACATTGGTCATTTTCTTGATGTCAGCAGAGATTCCATAACCATTATTGATACAGTAGAAAATAACTGGAAGATTCCAGATGGAAGCCATATTGACCGCTTCGTGGAAGACACCTTCATTGGTTGCGCCGTCCCCAAAGAAGCAGACAACAATCTTTCCAGTCTTATGCATTTGTTGGGTAAGAGCTGCACCTACGGCAATCCCCATACCACCACCGACGATACCGTTGGCACCGAGGTTCCCGGCATCAAGGTCGGCGATGTGCATAGAGCCACCCTTTCCTTTACAAGTACCGGTATACTTACCAAGGATTTCAGCCATCATTCCATTCAGGTCGATTCCTTTTGCAATGGCTTGTCCGTGACCACGGTGGTTAGAGGTCAGCAAATCGTCATCGTTTAAAGCCAACATCGCTCCAACATTGGCTGCTTCTTCACCTACAGAAAAGTGCGTCATTCCTGGCACTTTCCCTTTTTTTACTAACTGTGCAATTTTTAAGTCCATGCGACGGATTTCTTCCATTTTACGGAACATATCCAATAAGAGACTTTTGTCTAATGTTGCCATTATTTCGCCTTTCTAAGCAATTATTCATTCATTTTCATTCTAGCCAAAAATGAAAACACTGTCAAAAATAATGCTCAATTTTCTTCACAAACTAATCTTCATAAGTTCTTGATATAAATGGTTTTAACAACTGTTATATAAAAGATTCACAAAGTTTTATATTGAAGTATTCTTGATAATTTGGGAATAAAAAACCGATAGGAGAGACCTATCGGCACAATTTTATTCAGCGCGTTGACCAAAGTCATGAATCATTTGTTCTAATTCTTCACGACTTGGTGTTGTTAACATGTAAAGGTAATCACCTTGGAGTTCCGCAAAGGCTGCAGGCATCTCCTTCTTCACTCGGAATTGATGCTGGTATTTGGCCAAAACTTCTTCCTCAGAAAGGGCATAGGCCGCATTAGCACGACGCGAAGTTGCCAAGCAATACAAAGGCTCAAATTCAGAAGCTGGGAAAGGTTCTCCAGCTACGAGAGCTGCATAGCCACGGTACAAGTCAATAGAGTGTGCATAATTGTAGACATCAATGGTAAAGCCACCTGCTGGACGATTATTGTACTCGATTGCAATATAGTCATCCCCATCACGGAAGAACTCAATGTGGAAGAAACGTTCCTTCATGCCAAAGGCTTTAACAATCGCTTCCCCATACTGACGCAATTTTGGATCCATCTCTTTGAGGACATAATAAGAATTGTCCATTTTGTAGAGCATTAAGTCAAGTGGCGTATAGGCATAGTCAAAAGTAGTTGAGAAGACAATGTTACCATCGCGATCGACCAGACCATCGAAGGTACAAATCTCGCTAGAAGTGACGAATTTCTCAAAGAAGTACTCCGTATGTCCATCCCATTCTGCTTTAAAATGGTCGACATCTTCTGGTGTTTCAAGTTTAAAGGTCGCTGCTGCACCTACTCCATTATCAGGCTTGGCAATCAATGGCAACCCAATCTTCTTCACAGCCTTGTCGATATCTTTTTCTGCTTTTACCACAGCACCAGGAACGACAGGAACTCCTGCTTTCTTGAAGAGTTTTTTCATTTCTGATTTAAACTTGGTTTTCTTCAAATCTTTAGGTTTGGCCCCAAAGACATTAAATTGCTCACGAAGTGCTGCATCCAATTCCAACCAGTATTCATTGTGAGACTCGATGCGATCGATTGGGCCGTGTTTATAGAACAGAAAGGCTACTGCACGCTTCACTTCATCTAAGTCTTCCATATTTTCTACACGGAAATACTCTGTCAAACTATTGCGCAAAGGCTCATCTAACTGTTCGTACGGCTCTTGACCAATACCCAAGACAGTGATTCCTTTGTTAGCTAGTTCAATAGTGAATTGTTGGAAATTTTGTGGATAATAAGGTGAAATAACAAGATAATTCATAGAGGTCTCCTCCCTTTTTGACTTATAGATACATTTGTCCTAAGAAATATGGCATTTGCTTGCGCCACCAGTCCCAATCATGGGCTACATCGTGTCCCCACTCTGCAAACCATGCAGGAATATTTTTATGGTCAAAGGCTTCTTTCAGTTTGTAGAAAGATGGAAGGCCGTCCTGTTCCCAAGCCCCAAGACCAGTACAGATGACAATTTCCGCCTGACGGTAACGGTCGATAAACCAGCCATCATTTTGATGCCAAATATAATCAGATGGAGAGTTTTGGTAAATCGCTTCATCCCCACCAAACTCACCAACAAAGAAACGAGCATCATAGACACCACTCAAAGCTACAACTTTGTTGAAAACATCTGGATGTTGCAAGAAGAAATTAAGGGCATGGTAGGCTCCCATAGAGCAACCGGTTGTCATCATTGGGTCAAACCAACCCGTTTTGTGCTTAATGAAAGGAATGGCTTCTTCAATCACGTAGCGTTCATAGGCACGATGCATTTCTGCACGGTCGTGAGGGTTTTTCCAATTACAAAGCCAGCTTTCACTATCGACACTTGAAAGGGTGAAAAATTGAACCCGTCCTTCTTCGATAAACTGAGCACAGGCATCAATCATACCAAAGTCATAGTACTCATTATGACTTCCACCTGATGAAGCAAAGACCACTACAGGAATCCCTGCATGTCCATAACGGTTTAGATACATTTCACGGTTCAGTTGGCCACTCCAGTGGCTAAGATGTTCTATATTCATAGGTTCCCTCTTTCTTTATGATAAAAATTTAAAAGTTTCTAGTCCCACTTCTCTGCTAAGAAACGAAGACATTCCGGTAAATGCTCTGCCCAGGCTTCTTCATGGTGGATAGCCCCAGATTGAATCCGAATGGCGATATTTTCTAAAGCTACTCCTTGTTGAATGACATCATGATAGTAACGAAGAGATGAGTCAATATAGGCTTGCTTGATATTCCCCGCCATCAGCGTTTTATCTGTATCATCAGCCTCTTCAGTCCCCACATAGATGTAAATGCGTTGATCTGCGTATAATTTTTTACGCTCGATATAGCGGTCAAAAGCCTCTTGGTGCAACCAGTTGGCAGAGGAGAAGACTCCCAGACAACCGATTTGATCTTGGTATTCTAGGCCCAAAAATTGGGTAATATTTCCACCAAGCGAAGAGCCAATCATGGCTGTATGTTCTCGATCAGCAAGCGTTCGATATTCTTGATCAATGAAAGGTTTGACCACTTCCATAACGAACTCTCCGTACTCAATACCCTTGCCACCAAATTGCATCCCAGGAATATTAGACTCCTTATACTTCCAGGCAGAATATTCGTTCATCCGTTGCAAACCATCATTGTCAATGGCAACGACAATCATCCGACTGATATCGGGATTCCGCTTAATGGCTGGAATGACTTTCCAAGAGTGACCTACATAGGCTTCCTTGCTATAGAAGACATTTTGCCCATCATGGAAATAAACTACGGGGTAGCGCCGATCAGTATCTGTTTCATAATTTTTAGGTAATAAGACTCGCACACGACGGAGTTTTCCGGTATAAGGCACTTTCAACTCGTGTGTCTTCATCTCTAAATAAAAATAGGATTTATTCATTGTCAGAAAACTCTCTATATTCTAAATTTTTATTCATTATACCATTTTTATAAGAAAAAGTCTGAATTTCTCCAAACTTTTTCATTAATTGACTTTATTTTCCAATAAATGTTGCCAGATCTTGTAAAGAACGTTCGGCAATTTTCTCATAACGTTCCTTTTTATCCCGAACGCGTGGGCCTTCTAGCTCTTTGATAATTCCAAAGTTGACATTCATTGGTTGGAAGTGCTTGCTATCAGCATGGGTGATATAGTGGGCCAAGCTTCCGATAGCTGTTGTTTCAGGGAACACAGATGCTTCTTCACCTTTAAAGAGACGAGCTGCATTAATCCCAGCAACCAAGCCTGAAGCTGCCGACTCGACATAGCCTTCTACCCCTGTCATTTGCCCCGCAAAAAAGAGGTTGGCTTGTTTCTTCGAACGGTAGGTTTGTTCAAGCAGATTTGGGGAGTCCATGTAAGAATTACGGTGCATGACGCCGTATCTGACAAATTCCGCGTTTTCCAAACCTGGAATCATTTGGAAGACTCGCTTTTGCTCGCCCCATTTAAGGTGAGTTTGGAAGCCAACGATATTGTAGAGGCTAGCAGCTGCATTGTCTTGGCGCAATTGGACTACCGCATAAGGGGTCTTAAACTCCCCGTCACGAGGTCCTTTGTAGTCATCTGGATACTCGAGTCCAACTGGTTTCATAGGACCATAGAGCATGGTTTTAATCCCTCGTTTAGCCATGACTTCAATTGGCATACAACCTTCGAAATACTTTTCTTTTTCGAAAGAGTTGAGTGGGGCTTCTTCCGCATTCACCAAAGCCTCATGGAAATCCATAAACTCTTGTTTGGTCATCGGACAGTTGAGATAAGCTGCTTCTCCCTTGTCATAGCGAGACTTGAGATAAACCTTGTTCATATCGACGGTATTGACATCGATGATTGGTGCTGCCGCATCATAGAAATAGAAGCCATCTCCACCATTGAGCACGTGGATCTTTTCCGCCAAGGCATCGCTAGTTAGGGGTCCTGTTGCGACCACTGTGATGGCATCCGTCGGCAATTCAGTGATTTCATCGCGAATCACTTCAATCAGTGGGTGTTGGGACACCTTCTCAGTTACCCGACTAGCAAAGCCCTCCCGGTCCACAGCAAGTGCTCCACCGGCCGGTACACGAGTCGCTTCAGCTGCTTCAAGGATGACTGAACCCAGACGACGCATTTCTTCTTTGAGGAGCCCAACAGCATTGGTTAGAGAATCTCCTCGGAGAGAGTTGGAACACACTAACTCAGCAAAGTTGTCTGTTTTGTGTTGCGGAGTGGATTTGACCCCACGCATTTCATAAAGCTTCACTGGGATTCCTTGTTGGGCAATCTGGAAAGCCGCTTCCGAGCCAGCAAGGCCTGCACCGATAACATTGATATAAGATTGAGACATGACACTAATACCTCTTTGGGTGAAAACTAAGGCCAGATTAAAACAAGCCACTGGATTGTTAGCCACCCACAAATCTTTCTAAATTCATACTTGGTCCATTATACCAAAAAGACAAGCAAAAAGACAGGGAGGATAGTTCTTCCTGTCTGGACTTTCGTCTGTTAGTTGTTTTCTTATAAGCACAACCAAGCTGCTAAGAGGGCCGATAGAATACTGAATAAGGACCCAATCAAGTAATACTCCGCAAAGGCTGGATTCTCCGAAATTTTATTGTAGCGGGCGATGGATTTGGCCGTAAAGACCAGGCCGATAGAAGCAAATTGGCCGTACACAAGACAGGCACCGATAACCAACCGCTCTAAGAAGCCAATCATGGAACCAGCCCCAGTGATGGTATCCATTTTATCCGCCATCGTCGGCTGGTACTTGGCAAAGAGAATTTTAAAGACGATATTGGTCGGCTTTCCTACTAGAAGGACATAAAAGATTAGCTTTAGGATATCAGTAGACAGGTAAGTCGTGCCATTTTTAGCTCCCCAAAGGACTAGGGAACTAATGATACCAACATGCAAGACTTGATCCAACGCAAAAGTCCTTGCAGCTGTATAATTCAATTGCTTCTGCACCCAAGGTTTTCCGTAATCAATCACTGCATGAGTCAGCAAAATAATCAAGCAAATCCACCACAAATCCAGATGACAGAGGGAAACGACAAACAGAGGCAGAGCTACATACAGAATGTGAAGACCTAACACTTTCCTATCCCGATCCTTGCGATCCGCCATCTTTTGGCTTTGAAAATAATAATCCGATAACAAATGACAACTCAACAAGAGAAGCAAGTATGGATTCATGACGATACTAGACAATCCGGTCATAGGCTTCTCCTTTCGCTAAGCTTTGAATACTAGCTAGTGCCGCTGCTCTTCCTCGTAAATAAACCCGAATACTACTGCTTTTCAATCGTTTTGAGAGAGCACTTGGGTTGATCTCCAGTGATTGGGCCAAGTCCTGCTGGCTAAAATTCTCACTATATACACATCTCTTAAGAAGATCGAGCAGGATTTCTTCCTGACTGCCACGCCAACTCGAACGAATGGCTTCTCCTGAAGCAATAAGCGCGTTCACAAAAAAGTCTTGGTTTTCCTTCCCACTTGAAAAATAAATCTGGGTATTACCGTAGTCATTTTTCTGATGAACCAGATTGATGGCTGCGCGTGCATTCCAATAGGCTGGGCCATCTGCTCCAATACTTTGCAAGGGATCAATAGCTGTTACAATTTCTCCAAGACCAATACCAAAACGAAGTTGAGTCGGGGTTAGTTCTGAACGCAGGGTATCTATGATTTGAAAAACCGGAGCATCCACTTCTAAAAGTGCCTGAAACTCATCCCCCAAGGTCAAAGTAAAACGGGATGCCAGGTAATCTCCAAATAATTCGTTCATCTTTTGAAGCGTTTTTTCTACCTGTTTTTGCAGCTCAAAACGTTCTTGAACCATTTTGGAATCAATGACATCTGCAATCAAAGCAAGATACATAAGCTCACCTCCTTGTGTCTATTATAACGAAAAAAACAAAAATGTCTATTATAACAGACATTTTAAAAAATTGCCGTTATAATAGACATCGAATCATTCTAAAATCTTATTTCACTTTTTCTTCTTCGTAGTCTCCATTGCTACATACGACCTGCTTACCACCACCACGAACTTTCTTTTCAACTAGGTAGTGACTACATTTTGGACAGTCCCGACCAATCGGCTTGTCCCAAGAGGTGAATTCACACTCCGGATAACGATTACAGCCATAGAAAATACGGTTGCGCTTGGTTTTACGCTCGATGATTTGTCCCTGATGACAATTAAGACACTCCACCCCGATTTCTTTGACAATGGCTTGAGTATGACGACAATCTGGAAAATTACTACAAGCATAGAACTTACCAAAACGTCCTAATTTAATCACCATCGGGCTGCCACAGACTTCACAATCAAAACCAGCTAGTTCGTCTTTGATTTGGATTTTTTCCATCTCTTCTTCAGCCTTCGCGACTTCTTTAGAGAATGGTTTGTAGAAGGCATCAATGACTTTTTGCCACTCTTCTTTTCCGAGTTCGACATCATCGAGTTTCCCTTCCATCTCCGCTGTGAAGGTCACATTAACGATATCTGGGAAGAATTCAACAATTAGTTTATTGACGATTTCCCCTAACTCGGTTGGCTCGAAGCGTTTAGCTACAAGCTTCACGTAATAGCGTTTTTGAATGGTCTCAATGGTCGGTGCATAGGTTGAAGGACGACCAACACCGTTTTCTTCTAAAGTCTTAATCAAGGTCGCTTCAGAATAACGAGCTGGTGGTTGGGTAAAGTGCTGTTCAGGTTTGCTGTTGACCTGAGTGACGGTGTCCCCTTCTTCCATGTCCGGTAGCATCTTATTCTTGTCCGAATCATTATAGATCGCCAAATAGCCGTCAAACTTCACCTGACTTCCATTTGCTGTATATTGGACCCCATTTTGCCCCAAACGGACATTCATGGTATCAAAAACAGCTGCTGTCATCTGACTAGCCACAAAACGATTCCAGATCAAGGTGTAGAGCTTGAGCTGGTCCTTGTCTAGGTACTTGGCGATTTTCTCAGGAGTATTGTAGACGCTAGAAGGACGAATGGCTTCGTGGGCATCTTGAGCACCAGAAGCATTCTTAACCCTGCTACCATGCTTAGAATACTTGTCTCCAAATCGATCAACGATAAAGCTAGCTGCTTCATTTTGAGCAACTGGACTAATCCGAGTCGAGTCCGTACGCATATACGTGATCAAACCTTGAACACCAGATCCAATATTGATTCCTTCGTACAATTGCTGGGCCACCATCATGGTCTTACGTGTACGGAAGTTAATCTTATTGGCTGCATCCATCTGCATGGAAGAAGTTGTGTAAGGAAGCGGTGCATTGCGTTTACGTTCCTTTTTCTCAACTTTTTCAACGATATACTCTTTCCCATCGAGATGCGAAAGAACAGCTTTCACATCCTCCTGGTTTTGAAGTTTCATCTTCTTGCCATTCATTCCATAGAAATTGGCTTGGAATTGCTTGGTTCCCTTTTTAAAGGTTCCATCAATTGTCCAGTATTCTTCTGGTTGGAAGGCATTGATTTCTTCTTCCCGGTCAATGATCAATTTAAGGGCAACGGACTGCACCCGACCAGCAGAAAGTCCCTTCTTCACCTTTTTCCATAGAATTGGTGAAATGGAGTACCCTACAATCCGGTCCAAGACACGACGCGCTTGTTGAGCATCTACCAGATCCATATCAATCTTACGGGGTTCTTGAAAGGCATTTTTTACCGCATCCTTCGTAATTTCGTTGAAAACGACGCGGTTCTTATCTTCCTTATCCAACTGAAGAATATGCGCCAAGTGCCAAGAAATCGCTTCTCCTTCACGGTCCGGGTCACTTGCGAGAAAGACTTGTTTAGCCTTTTTGGCCTCTTTTTTCAAATCATTGATCAAAGGACCTTTTCCGCGAATATTGATGTACTCTGGTTCGTAGTTGTTCTCAAAATCAATAGACATGGTAGATTTTTTCAAGTCACGAATATGACCCACGCTGGCCATGACCTTATAATTTCTACCAAGATACTTCTCAATCGTCTTCGCTTTCGCAGGAGACTCCACAATAACTAAATTCTTTTTAGCTGTTGTAGTTTTCTTTTTTGTTTTAGTAGCCACTTTTTTACCTCTATTTGTAATAAACCTCATAGAGTGTAAACTATTTTTTTCGTGATGTCAACCGTGAAGTTCTCCTATAGAGAAACTCATTTTAAAATTCAAACTCATCTAGGACATCTTTTCCACTGGTGACCAGCTTTGCTCCTTCTTGAATGAGGTGATGACAGCCGTCTGAACGTCCATCCAAGATTGAACCAGGAATAGCAAAAACATCCCGCCCTTCTTCCATAGCACGCTCACAGGTGATCAAACTTCCAGATCGCAACCGCGCTTCCGCCACAATCACTGCTCTAGAAAGCCCAGCAATAATCCGATTGCGTTCTGGAAAATGGTGTTTTTGAGGGCCTTGGCCGGGACCATATTCTGTTAAAACTAAATGGCTCCCACTCATGTACTTCTGCAACTGTTTATTGGATCTAGGATAAAAGACATCTAACCCAGTACCAATCACCCCGATTGTTTTTCCTCCGTTTCGAATAGCAGCATAATGGGCCGCAGCGTCTATCCCCTTGGCTAATCCACTCACCACAATCAATTCGTTGTTTAACTCGTTAATGATTTTTTCGACAGATTGAATTCCTGTACGGCTGCAGGATCGACTCCCGACAACTGCTATTTTTGGATGTTTAAGTAGGTCAATATTGCCTGAATAAAACAACAAAACAGGTGGGTTATGCATCCAGAGAAGCTCTTCAGGATATTCCGGATCCATAATGGAGATCGAATCAAACTCCTTAAACTCTTCCCTTAAGACCTTGTCATCAATCCGAATGTACCGTTCCATAAATAGAGCTTGATTGCGACACCCTGCAATTTTTGCAATTAATTCTAAAGAAGGCCATTCCCCATTCATTTCCCAGTAATTAACAATGTTAAAAACCTGTAGATTAGAAAGGCCAGCAACCTTTAACTTATAAAGTTCATATTTGTTCATTCGTAATCCTCATTTTCTACTATCTATTTATAATATTCGTAAAAGAAAACAAAAAAAGCTCTAAAACTAGAACTTTTTAATGAATTTCTAAGATGTTAAAATGACAAACTGCCCCCAAAAGATTACTTGAGTTGTGGTAACGAGCTGCTTGAATCTCCACTAAAGAAAATCGTTGCTCCCCACTTTCCTCCATCAGGCTTTTATACTGACGGTTGATCTCTCCTAAAAGAAGGGGTTGACTACTAATTCCCCCACCAATCGTCACTTTTTCAAGCCGAACCAAAGACTGAAGGTTATAGATTAGGATCGCAATTTCCCGACAATAAGAAGTAAATAATTCTTGCAATTCCTCATGATGGCCGGCTTCAAGGACTTCAAAAACTTGAACTCCATCTTCTTCTGGTAATTCTAAGAGATGACTAGCTTTAGCCACAAAATTGACTGCAGATCCTAAATTTTGAACCAAACTGGAAATCCCATGTCTCAAAATCTCGGTCTGATATTGCTTTTGTTCAGGAGACACTTGCTTCTCCCCTAAGCTTGGCCAACGAAGATAATCCTTGAGATTCAAGGTAGAAATTAAGGAACCGTTGGAAGTCAAGGCCAAGCCTACTCCAGTTCCTAATACAAAGGTTGCACCACAGTAACAATCCTGGAGGTTCCCAATTCGAGCTTCTGCCAAACCTGCAGCATCTCCATCGTTGAGAACTATCACAGGGACTTGAAACATCTTAGTTAAACGAGAAGCTAAAGGAATATTCCTTAAATAAGGAATAAGTCCACCTCTAAAGACAAAACCAAGTCGACTATTGATTTCACCCGGACATGAGATGGCAATCCCTGAAATTTGGTTTTGGAACGAGGAAATCACGCGCTCGAGGGCTTCCCAGAAGTCCTCAATAGTATCTGGTGTCGGGACTTTAGAAGAATCACTCACCTGATAATCTTCATCGACTAAGGCATATTTAATAAAAGTTCCTCCAATGTCAAAGGCTAAGAGCATTTCCTTCCCCCCCTAGTAAACATCTGTCATGGATTTAATGGGTTCGAAGCTTCGGCGATGGATAGGAGTAACCCCATGTTTTTCCAATCCTTCAAGATGCTTGGTTGTCCCATACCCCGCATTCTGACCAAAATCATAGCCTGGATACTCTTGGTCATATGCCGCCATCATCTGATCTCGTGTCACCTTCGCCACGATAGAAGCTGCCGCGATAGACAGGGAATTAGCATCTCCTTTAATAATGGAAGTCTGTGAAATAGGAACATCTAATTTCATAGCATCGATCAAGAGATGTTGAGGCTGTTGGTCCAATTCTTGAATAGCCTCTAACATGGCTAATTTCGTTGCTTCATAAATATTGACCTGATCAATGACCTGATTATCTTTAACCCCAATCCCAACCGAAAGAGCCTGATCTAGAACTGCTTGGTAAATAGCTTGATGCTTCGATTTAGGGATTTTCTTGCTATCATTCAAACCTAGGATCTTACAATTTTCAGGCAGAATAACGGCTGCAGCAACTACAGGGCCAGCCAAAGGGCCGCGCCCTACTTCATCTACTCCTGCAATGAGTTGAATCCCTTGAGCATAGAGCTCTTTTTCATAGGTTAACATTTTTTCCAAACGCAGGTCTTCCTCAACTTGCTTTTGGAGTTCGCGTTTTCGTTTACTAATAGCAGCCTGAACACCTGCTCGACCATCAGCAATCAACTCTTCAAACAAAGGATGATCCAGCCTATCAATCGTTGTCAAACACTCTTTGATTTCTTTAATCGTTGGCATCCACTTCACCTACACGATCAAGGGTATAGCGACCCAAACGACCATCTCGTACATCCTTGACAAACAAGCTGTAGAAGCGATCATAATCATCTCGGAAACCTAAGCGTTGGGTCATCTCCATGATAATTTCAGGCGCTTCCTGCTCCAAATTCATTTGCTTATAGCGTTCTTGCAACTCTTTTGGGTAGTGGGATTTAAAATACTCCAGACCAAAAATAGTCACCTCATCCATAGGCAATAACTGATCCTTAATAGCACCCGTTAATGCTAATTTTAGAGCTACATCTTCATCTTCAAATTTTGGCCAAAGAATTCCTGGGGTATCCAAGATTTCAAGGTCCTTATTGGTTTTCAACCACTGTTGTCCCTTGGTCACCCCTGGTTTATTTCCAACGACAGCAATCTTTTTCCCCGCTAAGCGGTTCATCAGCGTTGATTTACCAGCATTGGGAATGCCAATAATCATGGTCCGAAGAGTTTCAATTTGAATCCCTCGTTCCTTCTGACGGGCAATTTTATCAGCCATCAAAGACTTAGCCGCATCCGTGACCTTCTTAACCGTAGATTGCTCTTTAGAGTTAATAGCCAAAGTTTTGATTCCTTGTGACTCAAAATACTCCTGCCATTCTTTTGTTGCGACAGGATCAGCCAAGTCAACCTTGTTTAAAATCATCAATTTAGGTTTGTCACCAACAATTTTTGTTAACATGGGATTTTGACTTGATAGAGGCAAACGAGCGTCCACCAAAACCGTCACAAAATCCACAAATTTCAAATTTTCTTGTACTTGTCTTCTAGCTTTGGACATATGTCCAGGAAACCATTGAATAATCGCCATGAAATGAAATCCTTTCAACATTCAATCCTATCTATTATACCATGAATTCAGATTTTTGCTTTTGAAACTGCTTCCCATTTTCGCCCTACAAAAAAACGAAGCTACAACCGTAACTCCGCGTATTCTTTTATCTTATTTGCTCAAAATGCAAGTGAACAGCAATGTGATCACCATAACCACTTCGTTCCAAATCTCGTTGCAAACGATAAGAAATATAGTGTTCAGCAATGGTAATATAACCAGCACCAAGTAAGCGGTGCTCAACCATTGACTGGATCATGCTGATAGTGGCACGTTCCACTTTAGCTTCTTCCAAATCCATCACAACTTTCTTAGTCACTTGCGCCAAGTTTTGGCGAAGATCATCCGTCAAGACATAGACTGTTTGTGCCGCCTTCAAAACAGCTTGATAGATTTTATCTGGGTCAAATTCTACAACTTCACCACTACGTTTAATGACTTCCATCTTATTCTCCTTGATCATCAATATACTTCTATTATCTTAATAAATAGGGGATTTGTCAAGAATCTAAGACATCAATAATCCGGACGAAGAACTCCCGTAATGATTTCTTTAGTCGCATGGTAATCTCCATCCACTACAACCTTGATGATGCGCTTAGCTTCCTCAGCGGGTGCTGGCACCAATGGCAGACGGGTTGGCCCTGCTTCAAAGCCCATATAGTTCAAGACTGCTTTGACAGGAGCTGGGCTTGGATAAGAGAAGAGAGCATTGACTTTAGGGATAAATTTGCGCTGGATGGCCGCTGCCTTTTTAATATCATTATTCTCAATAGCTTGGAACATTTCGTGCATTTCATCACCATTCGTATGAGATGCTACTGAAATCACACCGTCTGCTCCAAGGTTCATAGCGTGGAAAGCATCCCCGTCTTCCCCTGTATAGATGAGAAACTCCTCTGGCTTGTGCTCGATTAAGTAAGCCATATTGGCAAGGGTTGTACACTCTTTGACACCGATGATGTTTGGATGCTCTGCTAATCGAAGCATAGTTTCAGGTGTCATTTCAACAACCACGCGCCCAGGAATATTGTAAATAATAATTGGCAAGTTAGAAGCGTCCGCAATAGCCTTAAAATGCTGGTACATACCTTCTTGAGAAGGTTTGTTGTAGTATGGAACAATGGCCAAACCAGCAGCAAAGCCACCAAACTGATCTACTTCCTTTACAAACTCAATGGAATCTCGGGTCTCATTGGTCCCGACACCAGCAATCAAAGGAACACGTCCGTTCACCACCTTTTGAACTGCAGCAAATAATAAGAGCTCTTCATCGTGTGTCAGAGTTGGACTTTCGGCCGTGGTACCAGCTAAGAGAATTCCATCTGTGTGATGGGCTAGTAAATGCTCAATTAAGGGCGGAATGGCCTCAAAGTTGATCGAGCCATCTTCATGAAAGGGGGTGATAAAGGCGGTAATCATTTTACAATCTTTTAAATCTTGATAAGACATTGATGCTCCTTCTCGAATCAATCATAGGGAAGAGGGACAGCACCAAAGTTGATGACTGTCCCCATTACAAATTATTCAGTTATAGAATTATTTCAACTCAAACTTCAGCTCAGTTGTTGGGCGTACCAATCCACGTTCGTGAAGGGTTTCTGCGATTTGCACTGAGTTCCAAGCAGCCCCTTTAAGAAGGTTATCGGAAACAACCCACATATGGATCCCTTTTTCAGCATCCAAGTCTTTACGGATACGACCAACAAAGGTATCGCGAGAACCAACAGCGTTAATCGCTTGTGGGTATACTTGATGAGCGACATCATCTTCCAAGACAGCACCAGGAAAGGCAGCAATGGCCGCTTTCACTTCTTCGATTGGAGCTACTTCCTTGGTCTCGATGTAGACAGACTCTGAGTGAGCTGACAAGACGGGGATACGCACACAAGTTGCAGAAACTGCGATACTATCATCTTCCATGATTTTCTTAGTTTCATTGGTCATCTTCATCTCTTCATAGGTATAATCATTATCAGTGAAGACATCAATTTGTGGAAGTGCGTTAAAAGCGATTGGATAATGTTTCTTATCGCCACCTGAAGGTAAGATATCCGCATGCAAATCACGTGGATCCACGCCGTCATTCAATACTTCACGCAATTCACGTTGGGTTTCAAGAATGGCTCCCATACCAGCACCTGAAACAGCTTGGTAAGTTGAAACGATGATCCGGTCCAAGCCCCATTTCTGACGAACTGGTTCAAGAGCTACCATCATTTGAATCGTTGAACAGTTTGGACAGGCGATAATCCCATTATGAGCATCGAGAGCATGAGCGTTTACTTCAGGAACTACCAATGGTACATCTGGATTTTGACGGAAGTAAGATGTATTATCAACAACTACTGCTCCTGCTTTCACAGCATAAGGTGCATATTTTGCAGAAGTTGAACCACCAGCTGAGAAGAGAGCAATATCAACTCCTTCAAAAGCTTCTTCTGTTGTTTCTTCAATAGTCACATCTTGGCCCTTGAATTGCAAGACCTTTCCTGCAGAACGTGCAGACGCAAGGTAGCGAATCTTATCGATTGGAAGAGTTGATTCTTCCAACATCTTAATCATTTGAGCACCAACGGCACCTGTCGCACCGACAACAGCAACTGTATATCCCATAATAAAACCTCTTTCGGAATTTTCTAAAAATTTGTGAATTTCATCTATTATACTATTTTTCCAGGTAAATGAAAAGCGTATTTTGCATTTATAAAAACAAAAATCCCGATCTAAGACCGGGATAGTTTCTAGATATAAAATCGCATTTTATAAAAATTAATGGATCTCATAATCCAAATCACTCAAATCCTTCTTACCTTGAGTATCTTCCAATAGGAACTGGACCTGTTGCATTCCTTTGATACCTGCAACTATTGAAGTTGGGAAGGTTACAATGGCTTGGTTGATTTGGCTAATATTGCTATTGACAATGCGTTTAGAAGCCGCCAAATCTTCATTTTCGTCTGCAATTTCTTTTTGCAAGGCCAAGAATTGATTAGAAGACAATAGCTCTGGATAATTCTCACCCACTGCTCGGATTTGGGCCAAAACATCATTTTGATTGGAAATAACTTGGTTGGATTCTTGAATAGAAGCACCTTGGCGAAGGGCTACCAATTCACTAAAGACTTTCTCCTCATGTTTAGCATAAGCCTTAGCGACCTTCAACATTTCCGAAATGGTATCGTAACGTTTAACCAAGGTGATATCGACCGTTCTCTTTGATTCTTCAATCATGACTTGATAACGGTTCAATCGATTGCTTTCTCCGATAAACCACATAACAACTACTAAAGCAAAAACAATAAGGGCAATCAATAAACCTGACATAGTTATTCTCCTTTAAAAATATTGGTTAATTCATCAATGAGATCAATCTCTCTACAGAGCTTTTGATACTCTGCAGCAATCGAAAGACTTTCGATTGCCTCTTTTCTATTGGGGGTTGGGAAAAAGTAGCGGTTAGTATATAAGGAAATATAGAGTGTATCTTGTACTAAATACACACACATAGCATTTTGAGAAATTTGCTGATCAAACCATTCTAGGATCTTGGGTTTTAAGAATTTTCGAGCAGCCAGTTCATCTGTACAATAAATATTGTAATTTTCATTGTTTCGGATATCTTCTGTTTCAATTTGGACTTCATTAGGTCCAGCACCCGGATAGGCACCTTTTAGTTCTCTTTTTAAAAACAAAGATTTCTTGGTTGGAACAACTCTCAAGTGCCCTGGAAATGAGATGGGAGCCTTTAATGAAAAAATCTGACCAGCAAAATCTTCAACTTCTTCTCTGACCGTATGAGTTTCCCCACTAGAGTCTCTTTCGGTTCGCGTCTCGATGTGATAAGCATAGAGATTGGCTACTACGAGATTCTTTTCATCATGGAAAGACAATTGATGAAAGAAATCAAACTTAGTCGATCTCGGACTAATGACCTGCAGGACATTCATTGGGTAGTCAGCTGTCAGAGTTAGCTCCGCTTGAGGAAAAACTTCTTTCAGGATGGGACAAAGAAAATCTGTAATATAAATCTCTTCATTGGATCGAACCTGATCTCCGAATAAGGCTTTTCGTTTTTTGTATGCTGGTAAATAATAAAACACCACTACAAGAAGAATGATAACAATCGCTGCTCGCCATCTAACAAGTTGGAAGGAGAGAAAAGCTAGAATACCACCAAGAATAGTGGCGTTTCTCCAATGAAGATTATTCTTCATTTGTTCCTTCATAATTAGCAACTTAGCCTGATATTGTTCTAATTTCTCCAGTTCACTGATACGTTGAAACGTTTCTTGTGACCACTTGTTGTTTGGACTGTTTTGATCATACACTATAACCATCTCCTTTCAAACACAAATGAAACCATTTATTTACATCATTATATCACCGGTAGTCTTAAGTGGCAAACAAATTTAAGTATTTGCTTGCAATGAATTTCTACAAAAAAATCCCTTACCAAATGGTAAGGGATCGAGGCATCTCTCGATGAGAACAGCCGGTTCACAAAACTGTTCAAGGTCCGCTCCTGCGTTACAATTGAATGTAGACCTCCTCAGCGCAAAAGGCTCCTAAGAGCCAATCGACTCATCGCATGAATCTAGTCTACCATGACATTATATGAGCTGTCAAGAGGCTCGCTTTAGAATTCCTCTCAAAGAATAGAGGAAAGCCAAGTTTCATCAGTTTTTTACATTAGGGGCTTTACAGGCCCTTCGATTGTTTTTTGCATCCAGACAATATCATGCCATTGATCAAATTTATAGCCAATCTTAGGAAAATGAGCAACTTTCACATAGCCCCGTTTCTCATGCAGAGCAATACTAGCTGGATTAGGAAGAGCGATACAAGCTAAAAAACGTAAATAACCACGCGCCTCCAATTCCATTTCTAACGCCTCATACAAACGAGAACCCAATCCTTGCCCACGATGGTCTTGATCCACATAAACGGATACTTCCACGGCCCAATCGTAAGCTGATCGATCATAATAGGTCGACCCATAGGCATAAGCAAGGACTTGACCGTCTTCTTCAGCTACTAAATAGGGAAATCGTTGAAGGATCTTTTCGATACGCCCTTCAAATTCCTCAATTGTCGGAATCTGGTATTCGAAAGTGATGGCTGTTTTCTCAACATAAGGAGCATAAATCCTGACAAGTTCAGGAGCATCTTTAAGAGTGACTGGTCGTATCTTCAGCATGTTCCTCTCGCTTTCTATCTCTCTATTATAACTCAAAACACAAAAATAGAGGTTGTCAGCCAACCTCTATATTATATTCTTAATTAGATTGTTTAATATATAATAAAATATCTAACAATGGTGTAATATTCCATGTATAAAAATAATTTGCTCTATCCTTAATCCAATCTTCAAAATATGCTGGAAATTCTTCCTTAAATCTTCCAAACAATTCTTCAATTGTATTAATACCTAAAGATTCACAGCAACTAACTATTTTAGAAATCCTTTCATCTTTGAACTTACCTCCAGGAGTTCTAATTTCTATGTTGTTTTCACTATATTTTTCTTTAATAAAATTCATATAAGAATCGCTATCTAATAACGCAGTAATACTAACAGAATCAATTTGAGTACTTTTTGATTGGTTAATTATTTCTTCCTCAACTCTATTAAGATAATCTTTCTCATATTTTTTAATTTCAATGAATTCATCATCAGCCAATTCTATTAAACCAGCTAATCTAGAAAATCTTCTTCTTATATTTTCAGGTACATCTCGCTCAGTTTTATAACCGAAATCATGTTCAATCTCAGCCCAAGCATGCTGTAGAATTGTCCTTATCTGAACTTCAAATTTCAAACCTTTCAAACATAAATTTTCAGACAGGTCAGCTCTAATACCATCTAATTGTAAAATATAATGTAAAGATACATAACCAAATTTTGTTGGATCTTGACTTTTTCGTTTATCTATGGAATTTTCTTTATCTAAATTAAATTCCTTTTCTAAAAGGTTGGCAATTCTATCTACATCATCCGAAAAAAAAGTTATAATCCTCAGACCACAAATATCAGTTATATCAGAAAGCTCAGTATATTTATCTTTTATTTCAATTTTCTTTTTTAAGCTTTCTTTATCTTTTATTCTTCCTTCAATTTCATGAAACTTAATGTTTTTTTCATTTAATAAACTTTTTAGCGTAGTTTTAGTATATTCTAAAAGTCTTTCATATTTTCCAATCGTGTCATCAAACTCTGATAGAATCTGTTCCGAATACTTTTCAAACATAACCTTCTCCATGTAATTATTAATTTTTAAAATAAACCAATAATAAGACCATCTTCTGCTACATCCATGTTCAAAGCAGCAGGACGTTTTGGTAATCCAGGCATGGTCATCACTTCACCTGTCAAAGCGACAATGAAGCCTGCGCCAGTCTTAGGTACCAATTCGCGAATGGTAATGTCAAAACCAGTTGGCGCCCCGAGGAGACTTGGATCATCTGAAAAACTATATTGGGTTTTAGCCATACAAACTGGCAACTTGTCCCAGCCATTTTTCACGATTTGAGCAATCTGAGTTTTGGCTTTTTTCTCAAAGACAACATTGTCTGCACGGTAAATTTCTTGGGCAATCTTAGTGATCTTTTCTTCAACAGAAAGGTCATTATCATAAAGACGAGAGTAGTTGGCTGGACTTGTTTCAAGTGTCTTCACTACTGTTTCTGCTAGGGCCAACCCTCCATCAGCACCATCAGCCCAAACGCTCGCCAGTTCAACAGGAACTTGAATAGAAGCACAGAGTTCTTTCAGAGCTGCAATTTCAGCTTCTGTATCTGTGACAAATTCATTAATAGCCACTACTACAGGAACTCCGAACTTACGCATATTTTCTACGTGGCGCTCCAAGTTAGCAAAACCTGAACGAACAGCTTCTACATTTTCTTCAGAAAGAGCATCTTTGGCAACTCCACCATTCATCTTCAAAGCACGAATCGTTGCGACAATGACAACTGCAGATGGGCTAACAGGAAGATTTGGTGTTTTGATATCCAAGAATTTTTCAGCTCCCAAATCCGCCCCAAAACCTGCTTCTGTTACCACGTAATCGGCTAAACGAAGAGCGGTTGAGGTAGCTAAAACCGAATTACATCCATGGGCAATATTAGCAAAAGGTCCCCCATGAACAAAGGCTGGAGTTCCATAGATGGTTTGAACCAAATTTGGCTTGATCGCATCTTTCAGGATTAAAGCAAGCGCCCCTTCCACTTCTAAATCGCGGACATAAACTGGACTACTATCATAGCGGTACCCGATCACAATATTAGCCAAACGGCCTTTCAAGTCTTCAATATCTGTCGCCAAGCAAAGAATGGCCATAATCTCAGAAGCAACAGTGATATCAAACCCATCTTCACGAGGAATCCCATTGAGAGGGCCGCCGAGACCGACAGAAACATGACGCAAAGCACGGTCATTCAAGTCCACTACCCGTTTCCAGATAATCCGACGTTGGTCGATGCCTAGCTCATTTCCTTGATGCAAATGATTGTCGATCAAAGCTGAAAGAGCATTGTTGGCTGTCGTAATGGCATGCATGTCACCCGTGAAATGAAGGTTGATATCCTCCATAGGGAGAACTTGGGCATAGCCTCCACCTGCTGCTCCCCCTTTAATCCCCATTACTGGACCTAAGGAAGGTTCACGAATGGCAATCATGGTTTGTTTCCCGATTTTATTTAAAGCATCTGCCAAACCAATGGTGATGGTAGACTTCCCTTCACCTGCTGGAGTCGGATTAATAGCTGTCACCAAGATAAGTTTTCCTGGCTCTTCCTTCTGAACCGCTTGGATCTTATCAAAGGTTAATTTCGCCTTGTACTTTCCATAGAGTTCTAAGTCATCGAACTGAATCCCCAATTTCTCTACCACATCTGTGATTGGTTTCAATTCAATACTTTGTGCAATCTCGATATCTGTCTTCATCTGAATCTCCTCACTATATAATAAATCTATTATACAGAAATATCACAAGGATATATATTTTAAATTTCAAACTTTACCAGTTCGTTCGGATTTTGCCTTTAAAATGGACCTTTTCGCCCTTTATTCCAATTTTTTATAGCTCTCTATACGAAATAACTATGAGTCCCCTATTCCTACCCATTACTTCCATTTTCCCCCACAAAAAAACAAAAGAAGACCCGTGTTCTTGGCTTTACTAAAATATAAAATTCTTGTAAAATAAGCCTATGAATATTTTGATTACTTCTGGTGGAACGAGTGAAAAAATCGATCAAGTTCGTTCGATTACTAACCATTCCACTGGTCAACTTGGAAAAATCATTTCCGAACAATTTTTAGAGGCAGGATTTTCTGTGACTTTGGTGACCACCCCAACTGCGGTTCAACCGAAAGCACATCCTCGTTTAACAAAAGTGATCATCAAAGATGTCGCTGAACTTCAGACAGTTCTTGAGAAAGAAACTCCAACACACCAAGTCCTCATCCATGCAATGGCTGTCTCTGACTACAGTCCTGTCTATATGTCAGGTTTTCAAGCCGTCAAAGAAGCTGCTAATTTAGAGCAATTTCTCCAGCAAACCAATCAAGAACCGAAGATTTCATCGGAAGAAGATTACCAAATCCTCTTTTTGAAGAAAAATCCTAAGTTGATTTCCTTAGTAAAAACGTGGAATCCTGACATTCGCTTAATTGGCTTTAAACTGCTGGTTAATGTACCACAGGATCAACTCCTATCCGTCGCACGTGCTAGTCTCGAAAAGAATCAGGCAGAAATGATTGTTGCCAATGACTTAAGCGAAATTCAAGACGGAAAACATCGTGCTTACTTAGTCAGTGATCAAGATGTTCAACTAGCTGAAACAAAATCAGATATTGCTCAAAAAATCTACCATCACATTACAAACAAAGGATAAAACCCTATGGCCAATATTCTACTAGCTGTAACAGGGAGTATTTCTGCCTATAAGGCGGCAGACATCACCAGTCAATTGACCAAGCTCGGTCACCAGGTGAAGGTTCTCATGACTCCTGCAGCCACAGCTTTTATCACTCCTCTTACTCTTCAAGTTCTCTCCAAACAAGCTGTCCTGGTGGAGGTTATGACGGAAGAGGATCCAAAACAAATCCAACATATTGACTTGGGGAAAGAGGCCGATCTCTTTCTAGTCGCTCCTGCTAGTGCCAATACCATTGCAAAATTAGCCCACGGCTTAGCAGATAATATCGTAACAAGCACTGCTTTGGCCCTACCATCTGAGGTAAAGAAATTCCTAGCACCCGCTATGAATACCAAGATGTTGGACCACCCCGCTACTCAAAACAATCTTGAAACCCTAAAAAGCTACGGCTACCAAATCATCCCACCGCGTGAAGCATTACTGGCTTGTGGCGATCAAGGAGCTGGAGCTCTTGCAACTGTAGATACTATTGTCCAAACTATTAAGGAGAACTGTTTATGAAAAAATCCTCATCCATTTCACGCATTGCTATATTTTTTGCGGTCATGATTACCATTCATTTTGTGACATCCTTCATTCTGCAATTTGTTCCATCAGGCATTCAACCAACCTTGGTTCATATTCCTGTTGTGATTGCCTCCATTATTTACGGGCCACGAATTGGAGCTACTTTAGGATTGCTTATGGGACTCTTTAGTGTCACCATGAATACACTGGTTTTAACCCCAGCAAGCTATCTCTTTAGTCCTTTTGTCCCTCACGGAAATCTCTACTCCCTCGTCATCGCTATAGTACCGCGTATTCTCATCGGGGTAACACCTTATTTTGTCTATAGATGGATCCGCAATCGTACAGGACTGATGCTAGCTGGGATGATTGGTTCTATGACGAATACTGTATTCGTTTTAAGCGGGATTTACTTCTTCTTCGGTAACAGCTTTGGAAAAGGAATTCAACATTTTCTTGGCTTAATTGTATCCACTAACTCACTCATTGAGGTCATAGCGACAGTCCTTATCACGGTTGCTGTCATCCCATCTCTTGAAAAAATAAAATAAAAGGTTAGGTCGAGACAGATTTGTCTGGACCTTTTTTTATCCGAAATTCCCTCCTTATTTTTGAAAAGATTTACAATTATCGCTAGAATTTTCTGAAAAAATTTGCTATAATGTAAGCGATTAATTTATAGAAATAAGGAGTTGCACTATGACTTACCAAGAAAACTACCAAAAATGGGTTGATTTCGCAGATCTTCCAGACTATCTTCGTCGTGATTTGGAAAGCATGGATGAAAAAACAAAGGAAGATGCCTTTTACACAAACCTTGAATTCGGTACTGCTGGTATGCGTGGTTTGATTGGTGCTGGTACAAACCGCATTAATATCTACGTTGTTCGCCAAGCAACTGAAGGTTTGGCTCGTTTGATCGAATCAAAAGGTGGAAACGAGAAAGAACGTGGTGTAGCCATCGCTTATGATAGTCGTCACTTCTCTCCAGAGTTTGCCTTTGAATCAGCAGCAGTTCTTGCAAAACACGGAATTAAATCTTATGTTTTTGAAAGTCTCCGTCCAACTCCAGAGCTTTCATTCGCTGTTCGTCACCTCAACTGCTTTGCGGGTATCATGATTACTGCTAGCCACAACCCAGCTCCATTTAATGGTTATAAGGTATATGGTGAAGACGGTGGACAAATGCCTCCACACGATGCAGACGCTTTGACTACCTACATCCGTGCTATCGACAATCCTTTCGCTGTAGAAGTTGCTGATGTAGAAGCTGAAAAAGCTTCTGGCTTGATTGAAGTCATCGGCGAAGCTGTAGATGTGGAATACCTCAAAGAAGTTAAGGACGTTAACATCAACCCTGCCTTAATTGAAGAATTTGGTAAAGACATGAAGATTGTCTACACACCACTGCATGGTACTGGTGAAATGTTGGCTCGTCGTGCTCTTGCCCAAGCAGGATTTGACTCTGTTCAAGTTGTCGAAGCGCAAGCAACTGCTGACCCAGACTTCTCAACTGTAAAATCTCCAAACCCAGAAAGCCAAGCAGCCTTTGCCCTTGCTGAAGAACTTGGTCGTCAAGTTGGTGCAGATGTTCTTGTTGCAACGGACCCTGACGCTGACCGTGTCGGTGTTGAAGTTCTTCAAAAAGATGGCAGCTACCTCAACCTTTCAGGGAACCAAATCGGTGCCATCATGGCTAAGTACATCTTGGAAGCTCACAAAAACGCTGGAACTCTTCCAGAAAATGCAGCCCTCTGCAAATCGATTGTTTCAACTGACTTGGTAACAAAGATTGCTGAAAGCTACGGCGCAACCATGTTTAACGTCTTGACTGGTTTCAAATTTATCGCTGAAAAAATTCAAGAATTCGAAGAAAAACACAATCACACTTACATGATGGGATTTGAAGAAAGCTTCGGTTACTTGATTAAGCCTTTCGTACGTGATAAAGATGCCATCCAAGCCGTTCTTGTCGTTGCTGAACTTGCAGCTTACTACCGTTCTCGTGGTTTAACACTTGCTGACGGTATCGAAGAAATCTACAAAGAATACGGCTACTACGCAGAAAAGACAATCTCTGTTACCCTTTCGGGTGTCGATGGTGCTGAGCAAATCAAAGCAATCATGGCGAAATTCCGTGAAAATGGTCCAAAAGAATTTAACGCAACAGCAGTTTCAATCACTGAAGACTTCAAAGCACAAACATCTACTGCAGCTGATGGCACTGTAACAGCCTTAACGACTCCTCCAAGTGATGTCTTGAAATACACACTTGCTGATGGTTCATGGATTGCCGTTCGCCCTTCAGGTACAGAACCAAAAATCAAGTTCTACATTGCCGTTGTTGGTGAAAGCAACGAAGATTCTCAAGCTAAAATTGCTAACATCGAAGCTGAAATCAATGCCTTTGTAAAATAAGCAACCACAAAAGATGAGATCAATCAATCTCATCTTTTTTCGTATCAAAATACAGCAATTTTTCGTCCTTTATGGCATACTAGATTTATAAGAAAGCGAGGTAATCTCATGGAACAATTTTTAGAAGATATTAAAGATCTTGAAGTAACCACTGTTGCGCGTGCACAAGAAGCCATCGACAAAAAAGAAACAGCAACCTTCTTTATTGGACGCAAGACTTGTCCTTACTGCCGGAAGTTCGCTGCTAAATTAGCAACTGTCGTAGCTGAAACAAAAGCTCATATCTACTTCATTAATAGTGAAGAACCAAGTCAACTTGATGCTTTGCAAGCCTTCCGTTCTACCTATGGTATTCCAACTGTCCCAGGATTTTTACATGTCGAAGCTGGGGAAGTTAGCGTTCGCTGCGACTCATCCATGTCAGAAGAAGAAATCAAAACATTCGCTCATCTATAAAAAAAATGAGGCTGGGACAAAAGTCCTAGCCTCTCAATTGTCTTTGGATTGTCGAGCAAGACGTATTGGTTGAGTGGGCTCTACTACGCTGATTCCATCAGCTTTTACAGCCCTACTCAACTGTGCGGAGGTGGGACGACGAAATCGAATTCTAACGAATGACCGATTTCTGTCCCACTCTCATTTTTCGTTTTCCGTAAAAGTCGTCCAAATCTTTTGCTGGGGTTTGGCAAAAGGATAATCTGAAAATTCATCAGGTCTTAACCAAACAGTCGATTCACTTGATTCTTGCTCTCCTTCTTTTACCAGTCCGTAACGAAGTTGAACCTGCCACTTGCGATGTGAAAAGACATGCTGGACGATAGGATAAGATCTGTCCTGCCAATCAATGGTCAAGTCATAGTCCTGTTCAAAGGAAAGAATTTCTGGGTTGTCTACTGAATGCCCCTGCCCATCCAGTAGAGACAATTGGCCCAGGTTCTCAGATAGACTATCCACTTCAATCAAAGGAAAATGCCAAAAGCCTGACAATAGTCCTTCTCGCTCATTTTTCTCCAGCAAGTAACGTCCTTGGTTATCCATTATAATAAAGGCTGTTAGATAGACTGGCACTGGTTTCTTCTTAGGAGCCTTAATGGGATAACGATCCATGGTTCCATGTTGATAAGCCGCGCTAAACTCTTTTACAGGACTCTCTTCAGGCCGTGGGTTGACCGGGGACTCAATATCTGAGCCCAAATCCATCAAGGCTTGATTGAAGTCACCAGGACGGTCCGGATCAATCAAGAACTCCATCATCGCTTGAAAAATCTTGCGATTGGTCGGGACTCCTATATCGTAGTCCACCTCAAACAAGCGGGCTAGAACACGCATGACATTGCCATCCACAGCTGGCTCTGGCAAACCAAAAGCAATACTCGCAATGGCACCAGCAGTATAAGGTCCAATTCCTTTAAGTTTTGAGATAGCCTCATAGCTTGATGGAAACACACCACCGTGGTCTTCCATCATCTGCTGAGCAGCTTTCTGCATGTTGCGAACCCTTGAGTAATAGCCCAAACCTTCCCAAGCTTTTAGAAGCTTTTCTTCTGGTGCATTGGCCAGATCCTTAATAGTTGGAAACCAGTCTAAAAAGCGTTCATAATAGGGAATGACGGTATCCACTCGTGTCTGCTGAAGCATAATCTCTGAAATCCATATTTTATAGGGATCCTGTGTTCGTCTCCATGGAAGGTCCCGCTTATGCGCATCGTACCAGGCTAATAACTTTTCTCGGAAAGAGGCAATTTTTTCCTCCTCCCACATGGTAATTCCGTAATCTTTTAAATCCATCATATTCCTAGTATACCATAGAATGACTTCTCTTTAGCGATTCTGGCTTTACCATAAAAAGGCCCAGAGAAATCCCGAGCCTTTCAATCATTCTTATTGTTCAACAGCTTGAGCTGCTGTGATCAAGGTCAATTTGTAAACGTCATCTGCATTACATCCGCGAGAAAGGTCGTTCACTGGCTTGTTCAACCCTTGCAAAACTGGACCTACTGCGGCAAACCCACCAAGACGTTCTGCCATCTTGTAACCAATATTACCTGCTTCAATACCCGGGAAGATAAAGACATTGGCTTGTCCTGCTACCTTGCTTCCTGGAGCCTTTAAAGCTGCAGTTTCTGGTACAAAGGCAGCATCAAATTGCAATTCTCCATCAATTTCTAAGTCTGGACGAAGTTCATGAGCAATTTTTGTTGCTTCAACAACTTTATCAACACTTTCACCGAAACCAGAACCTTTTGTTGAATAGCTCAACATAGCGATTTTCGGATAAATCCCAAACATCTTGGCTGTGATAGCAGAGTTGATGGCAATTTCAGCCAAGCCTTCAGCATCTGGATTGATGTTAATAGCACAGTCTCCAAACAAGTAACGTTCAGATCCACGAACCATAAGGAAAGCACCAGAAGTCCGTTTGACATTTGGACGAGTTTTGATAATTTGAAGAGCTGGACGAACAGTTGCAGCTGTTGAGTGAATCGCACCTGACACCATACCATCAACGATTCCCAGATGTACCAACATGACACCAAAGTAGTTGACATCGTCTTGCAAAATTTGACGCGCTTCTTTTTCTGTCATCTTACCCTTACGACGTTCTACCAAGGAAGCTACCATCTCATCAAAGTCTGAGTAAGAATGCGGGTCGATAACTTCGTATCCTTCCAAAATCCCTTCAATTTCAAGGTAAATGCGAATTTTATCTGGATTACCAAGCAAAACAGGCGTTACGTCTGTTTCTTTGACAATGCGTTTTGCTGCTTGCAGAATACGAGGCTCTTCACCTTCTGGTAATACAATACGAGCATTCTTACCAACGAGGTTGGCTTTGAGGCTTTCAAAAACTTCCATGAGTTTCTCCTTTGAAAAAATTAAATATTTGATAACTGTTTTAAGACTTGGCTAAAATCATCTGGCAAAGAACTTTCAATTCGAAGTTCTTCTTCCCAAAAAGGATGATAGAAAGCCAAGGAATGGCAATGCAAGGCTTGTCTAAGAATCCCATCTTCTAACGACCCTCCATAGAGATCATCTCCCAAAAGTGGAAAACCGATATGGGAAAAGTGAACGCGTATCTGATGGGTCCGACCTGTATGCAACTGGATATCTACTAGATGAATATCACCAAAAGACTGAACAACTTGGTAGCTGGTATGAGCATACTTGCCACCTTTTGCTACCTTTCGCGTAATGATGGAGTCTTCATCACGCGCAATGGGGGCAATGATGTCACCCTTACTTGCCAACTCACCCTTCCCCTTTACCAATGCAAAGTAATGTTTTTGGATGGTCTTGGCCTGAAGTTGTTTATCTAAGCGAGCATGGGCATAGCCATGTTTAGCAAAGAGCATGATCCCACTGGTATCCTTGTCTAAACGGGTGACAATATGAACCAGCTGATTCTCATACTGGTTACGAACGTAGTAGCCCTTGACAAAGTTTGCAATGGTATTGGAATGAAGAGAGCTAGGAATGGATGCCACTCCTGCCGGTTTGTTGAGGACCAAGAAATGATCGTCTTCATACAAGATTTCCAAATCACGATCAATGGCCTCCAAGGCTTCATAGCCTTCCTCAGAGGGAATATCAATCGTTACCTTATCTCCTATATCAAGAAGATATATGGCATTTTGTTCAATGCCATTCACTAAAATCTGCCCTCCAGAAAACTTTACCTTGGCCAATAACCCCTTTGAAACCTGATGCTTTTTCAGAAAGGTTTTAACCTTGACATGTTCGTCAGCGATAAATTCAAACCTCATTCGTCAATATCTCCAATAAAGGCATCCTTGACCCGATTCCAGAAACTAGTATGGCTTGGGCTCGCTACGAAATTGATCTTGTGGTTATCAATCTGGTACTCGATATGAGCGATATTTCGATAAGAATAGGTTGAATTATCAACAGAGAGAATGTGAAAACCTGGTCGGCTAGGTGTGATTTCAATCTTATCTTTTTTGGGAACAATGATTGATGACCCCAAAGTTCGATAAACACGATTATTCAGACTAGCGATTTCAGCAATCTGAAGCGCTTCGATGGTCGGATGAAGAACAGCTCCTCCCAAAGATTTGTTGTAAGCTGTACTACCTGTAGGGGTCGAAACCGTAATACCATCCCCTCTAAACCGCTCAAAATGAACGCCATTGATGGTTAAATCAGCTACCATGGTTCGATCACTGCGTTTTATCGTCGCTTCGTTAAGAGCTCGCATAATCTTCGTATCCCCATTTTCAAAAGTCACTTTGACATTCAGGATTGGATAAGACACCTTGGCACCCGTATCATACTTAAGATTTTCTACTAGTTTGTCAATCTCATCATCTAGATAGTCCGTATAAAATCCAAGATGGCCTGTATGCACCCCGACGAAACGAACCCGATCTAATTGACTCTCGTATTTATGAAAAGCCGAAAGCAACATGCCATCCCCACCGATGGAGATCACGATATCCGGATGTTTTTCAGTCAAGATAAAATTATTCTTTTTTAATTTATAACGAAGTTGTTGAAAGACCTCTTCGCTTTGGCGTTTGCGATTTCGAATAATCGAAACCTTCTTACCTGTAGTCCTCATCTGTATCATCACTATTTCCGACGCCATCGTTTAATTTACGATGCATAGGATCAAAAAGAGCTTGCGCCTCCTGAATGGCATCACGAATGGCTCCCATTTCCTCATCGAGTTGATAGGCCAAATTCGCAGTGACTTCAAGACGTTTCTTAATCTCGTCCGGAAAATCTCCTTTATATTTGTAATTTAGTGAGTGTTCAATGGTAGCCCAAAAATTCATAGACAGGGTACGAATCTGTATCTCTGCCAAAATCGTTTCATAGCCATTAATGGTATCTACTGGATATTCAACCACTACATGGTAGCTTCGATACCCACTTGATTTCTTGTGACGAATATAGTCGCGTTCTTGGACCACGCGCATATCCTGACGCTTACGCAGGACTTCTAGTACTTCATCCACGTCGTCTACAAATTGAACCATAACCCGTAGACCAGCAATATCTTGCATATCTTGAGCCAGATTTTCTTCAGTAATATTTCTGCGTTCCATTTTTTCGAGAATACTCTCAATCGGCTTCACACGACCGGTCACAAACTCGATTGGGGAATGCTTTTGTTGTTTGCGATACTGCTTTCTTATCCCACGAAGCTTAATCTTCAACTCACCAACTGCTTGGATATAGGGATCTAAAAAATTTTCCCAATCAATCGCCATTGAATCACCTTGTCATCTCAAAGTTTTTTGTATAAAATAAACACATCTATTATTATATCATAAAGAGCTTGCAAACGAAAGAAAAGGACGTAGCTATGAATCATTTAGAAATTGAATTTAAAACCTTACTAACCAAGGAAGAATACCACTCTCTTGAAGATTTTTTCAAGGACCAACCTCCTATCGAACAAACCAATCACTATATCGATACGCCTGACCAAGCTATCCGAAATCATAAGATGGCCTTGCGCATTCGTACCTTAGCGGATCGGGCTGAGCTAACCCTTAAAGTACCGCAAGAGGCAGGACATTTCGAATACAATCAAGCCCTTACATTTGATCAAGTAGAAGCTTTTCTATCCAAGAAAAAAATCCCTCAAGGTGAGATTGCCAACTTTCTCACTGATTTAGAAATTCCACTAGCTGCCTTAGATGTCTGGGGAAGTCTAGAAACAGAGAGACGAGAGAAAAAAATCCCTAAAGGCTTATTAGCCTTTGACCGTAGTCGGTATAACTCTATTGAGGACTATGAATTGGAAATGGAGGTGGATGCAGCCTCAGATGAAACTTATTTTCACGAATTTCTCAAGGAAAAACAAATCGAATACAAGCCAGCAAAAAGTAAAGTGGCAAGATTAGCTCAAAGTTTGCTAAAAAGCTGAAATTACTGAATTTTTTTGCTAAAATAAGACTAGACAAAAATATCTAAATGAGGATCAAACACATGTCAGAAAAAAACAATATGAAGCTCTTCGCACTTAACTCCAATCAAGAAATTGCAAAAAAAATTTCGGAAGTTGCTGGGATCCCACTCGGAAAGCTTTCTTCACGTCAATTCTCAGATGGTGAAATCCAAATTAATATCGAAGAAAGTGTTCGTGGCTATGATATTTATATCATCCAATCTACCAGCTACCCTGTTAACAATCACCTGATGGAATTGTTAATCATGGTAGATGCTTGCCAACGAGCTAGTGCTCATACCGTTAACGTCGTTCTTCCATACTTTGGTTATGCTCGTCAAGACCGTACCGCTGCTCCTCGCGAACCGATTACAGCAAAATTGGTTGCCAATATGTTGGTCAAGGCAGGAGTAGACCGTGTTGTAACACTCGATCTTCATGCTGTTCAAGTACAAGGCTTCTTCGATATCCCAGTAGACAACTTGTTCACGATTCCTCTATTTGCTGATCACTATATCAAACAGGGCTTAACCGGTTCAGATGTAGTGGTTGTCAGTCCTAAAAACTCCGGAGTGAAACGAGCACGTAATCTTGCTGAATATCTAGATGCCCCAATTGCCATCATTGACTACGCCCAAGACGATGCCAGTCGTGACGAAGGCTACATCATCGGGGATGTCAAAGGCAAAAAAGCAATCCTTATCGATGATATTTTGAATACAGGAAAAACCTTCTCTGAAGCTGCAAAAATTGTCCAACGAGATGGCGCTACTGAGATTTATGCTGTTTCTAGTCACGGACTTTTCGTTAAAGGAGCTGCAGAATTACTAGACCAAGCACCGATTAAAGAAATTTTAGTTACAGACTCTGTAGCAACCCAAGAACAAAAACCAAAAAATGTAAAATACATTACTGCAAGCGATTTGATTGGGGATGCCCTTGTTCGTATCCAAGAGCGTAAACCAGTTAGTCCACTCTTTGCATACCATAAGAAATAAGGTGATGGCGTGATTTATTTTGACAATGCAGCAACCACTCCTCTAAGCCCAGGAGTAATTAAGGTCATGACAGAAACGATGGAAACCAGTTTTGGAAATCCATCTAGTCTCCACTCCCACGGTCGCCAAGCAAAAAAAATTCTTAGAGATGCCAGGGAATGTGTTGCAACTTGTTTAAAAACCTCTAGTCAACAGATCACCTTCACTTCTGGCGGGACAGAAAGCAATAACACTGTCATAAAGGGCTACTGTCTCAAACATAGACAAAAAGGAAAACATATTATTACCACGGCTATTGAGCACCATGCCGTTTTGGAACCGATTGATTACTTGGTCGAGGAGTTTGGGTTTGAAGTGACCGTTATTCAACCCGTTGATCAAAAGATTCGTCCTGAAGATATTCGAGCTGCACTTCGTCCCGATACTATTTTGGTATCCACCATGTATGCCAATAACGAAACAGGCGATCTCTTACCCATCAAGGCCATTTCTGACCTTTTAAAAGACCATCCTGCTACTTTTCATGTCGATGCTGTCCAGGCCGTTGGTAAACTTTCTGTAGCACCAGAAGAGCTAGGGATCGATTTCCTAACTGCATCCGCCCATAAATTTCATGGGCCAAAAGGGGTTGGCATCCTCTATGCTAGAAAGCCTGACTTTTTCAATCTCTTACACGGGGGTGACCAAGAAGACAAGCGTCGGGCTAGTACAGAGAACTTGATTTCAATTGCTGGAATGGCTCAAGCCCTCAAAGAAGCAACTGATCAGTTAGAAGCAAATTATCAGTATGTTCAGAGCTTATCTGAACGTATCCTAATTGGCCTAGAAGATCTAGATTTCTATCTGAATAGCACAGACTCCAAACTTCCTCATGTCTTAAATATTGGCTTTCCTGGTATCAGCAATGATATCTTACTGCTTCGTTTAGACATGGCAGGGATTTCAGTCTCAACCGGCTCTGCTTGTACAGCAGGAACTGTTCAACCAAGTCATGTCCTTGCAGCGTATTACGGCGAAGCTTCGCCTCGCTTGAAGGAATCTATTCGCATTAGTTTATCTGAATTCAATACGACTGCTGAGGTCGATACTTTTATAACCACTATTCAAAAAATTTTAGGAGAATTACATGGCATTTGAAACCTCTGTCTCATTAACAGACTGCGACTACACATACGCAATCCATTCAAATATTAAAAAATATACCCTACGCGACAATACCTTTGCCCAAACAAAGGTTGGAAACTACGAATTAAATCGTCTATTAGAAGCTGTCCCAAATAGCGGAGATGGCTTTAAGCTAAAAATTATTATCAATAAGGATTTAACAGGATTTAAAATTAACATTACTGACAAGTCAGGCCTTCGTTTGGTAAATATTTTTAAAAATCCAGAAAACAAAATCATCCAACAAAAATTCTACTTCCTCATGGACAGTTTAGTTGAGCGCGAAATCTTTGAA
Organism: Streptococcus australis ATCC 700641; assembly: GCF_000186465.1. Classification (GTDB taxonomy): domain Bacteria; phylum Bacillota; class Bacilli; order Lactobacillales; family Streptococcaceae; genus Streptococcus; species Streptococcus australis. Next base: position 1,602,255 of record NZ_GL636091.1, read on the forward strand.
AGGATTGAGAAGTAATGACCAATGCTCCTCTAGTCCTCACCTATTTGGATGCATACCAAAAGGAACGTCAGATTAGCTACGATAATTTGGATCACTGTCTATTAGCTTTTTCAGGCTGTGTGACCCTTCCAGATTCCTATCAGGTTGTTTCCGTGACCTACAAGGGACAAATTTTACCTTTCACTGGAAGAATCGGTGACTTCTATCGCTATCTGATTCAGTTTGATCAGAATTTAAGAAATTCCAACTAACAAAGAAAAGCACCATTTTGGTGTTTTTTTAGTAGAAGATAGTTGCTTTATTCACAAACTTTTTATACAATAGATTTGAAAGGTTGTGATATTGTGAAACAAGATAAGACTAATCCAATTCCTCGTGCTACTGCCAAACGACTCTCCTTGTATTACCGCATTTTTAAACGCTTTAATGCAGAGAAAATCGAGCGAGCAAATTCAAAACAGATCGCTGAAGCCATCGGTATTGACTCCGCGACTGTTCGTCGCGACTTCTCCTACTTCGGAGAGTTAGGACGACGTGGTTTTGGTTATGATGTCAAAAAGTTAATGAACTTCTTCGCAGATCTCTTAAATGATAACTCCATCACCAATGTTGCTATCGTCGGGATTGGAAATATGGGAAGTGCCCTGCTTCACTATCGCTTCCATGAGCGAAACAAAATGAAGATTGTCATGGCATTTGATACGGATGATCATGACTTAATCGGTACTAAAAGTAAAGATAACATTCCGATTTACGGCATCTCAACACTAAAAGAAAAACTAGAGGGTCAAGAGATTCAAACAGCTATTTTAACCGTTCCAAGTGTAAAATCTCAAGAAGTTGCAGATTTACTGGTTGAAGCTGGTATCAAGGGAATCCTTAGCTTTTCTCCAGTACACCTAACAGTTCCAAAGGATGTGGTTGTCCAATATGTCGATCTAACCAGCGAACTGCAAACCCTTCTCTACTTTATGCGCAAAAATTCATGATAAGCAAGAGAGTGGGACAGAAATCGGTAATTGGTTAGAATTCGATTTCGTCGTCCCACCTCCGCACAGTTGAGTAGGGCTGTAAAAGCTGATGAAATCAGCATATTAGAGCCCACTCAACCACTGCGTCTTGCTCGATAATCCAAAGACAATTGAGAGGCTAGGACTTTTGTCCCAGCCTCTTTTCTATACCAATAAATCTGTCTCCTCCCGGTAGCTGTAATAATCATCAGTTGAGACAATCAGATGGTCAAGAAAAACAATTCCTAGACAATTGCAGGCTTCAATCATTTGTTGAGTAACGCCATCATCATTCTTGCTCGGATGAATGATTCCGGATGGATGGTTGTGAACTAAGATTAAGGACGTCGCCATATGCTTGATGGCATAGTGCAAGATCTCTCGAGGTTCTGCAATGCTACGATTGACTGTACCGATAAAAATCACTTGCTGATGAATAATTTGATTTTGGGTATTCAGATACAAGGCCAGTAAATGCTCCTGTTTCTCATGGCCTATTTTTTGTTGCATCATTTTTGCTAGCTTCTGACTACTCATGATTTGTTCCGTTTCAATCACTTGGGAGGTCTGGATTCGTTTCCCAAGTTCAATAGCAGCTAATAGCTCAATGGCCTTTACTTTCCCAATTCCTGGAACTTCCTGTAACTCCTGAAGGCTCATACTAGCCAGTTCCTTTAAACTCTTTAGTGAGCCCAACAAGTCCTGAGCAATCTCGTAGACTGTTTTATTTTTGTTCCCCGTCCGTAATAAGATGGATAGCAATTCTTGATGACTGAGTTTATCAGGGCCTTCTGTTAGCAAACGTTCTCTAGGTAAAAGACCAGATTCTTGAAATACAATATGATACATAAAAACCTCCTCAATTAATAATTCGCAATTGAGGAGGAAAATGGATGATTCTGTATAAATTTATATAGGACAAACTACTTCTCTTAGGTTTTCAAGGATTCGATTTTCTTCGTTTGAAAAGTTAATTCTATAGCCTTCTTGCACTTGTTCCAAAGTCGCTAGGAATTGACGAATTTCGTATCGAATTAAGTGCTCTTGATTATCAGGAAGGTTTTTAATGGTTTCAAAGACCTGTTCAACTTCGTAGATCCCCTTGGTAATGAGCCCCGTTTTTGGAAAATCATTGACCAGTAAGCCATAGAAGTTTCTTAACAAAGTATAGATATCTTCTGTGTGCATTCGGTTCCTCCAAGCTTCTTTCTATCACTCTTCTATTATAAAATAGAAAGCATGCAAAAATATGTCAGTCAGGTAACATTTTATGACTATCCTCTTACAAGTTGGCAGAAAATTAACAAAAAAAGAGGTCAAGGACCTCTTTTTAAGTTGATTATAATTGCATTTGATTATAAGATTCAGTGAAAGCTTCTAGTATATCTTTTGGTGCTTTTGAGTAATCTACTGAAGTTTCCAAAGTACCTTTTACAATCGTACGATAAGTTGCTGCAGCATCCTCACAGGTCACCAGGGTAATTTCATTTACCCCTTCTCTATCTGCTATGACATCGACTCGATCTGGCGTCACTGTTTCAACAGAATTGATGACATAGGTATAGACTTTTTCCTTATCAGTGATATAGATTTTCATTCCAGCTTTGGCATGTTCTAATGGAGAAAAGAGCATTTCATTTGCCCCGGTCAAACCAAAGACATGGTGACTAGCCAGGGAGTAATTCCTTTGCCCCATAACTTGGTCCTCTTTCATAGTACCTGCCCCATAATAGAGTCCCACATTATCTAAGCCTTTAAAAATCGGAAGGTTCATTTTCAATTCTGGAATGGCAATCCCCCCAATAACAGGCAACTTCTGTGCCTGCCACTGGGCATTGATAACAGATTCTGTAGAAAGCGATTTAACTTCTTTAAAATCAAAGCTAGTCTTGGCATCTTTATTCTTATCGATGGTCTTTTTCGATACCTTGCTAACCTGGTACTGATTGGTATGCCAAACCATGATCATGTTCCGAATCGGAGCATTAAAGATCAGAGCAATAGACAAAAGGATCAGCAAGGTAGCAAAGATATTAATCAAGCGATTGCGTAAGCTTGTTTTCTTCTTTTTTCTTCTTGAAGCCATTTCTTATCCTACCCTTCACTTTCAGTTTCAGTCTCTGACTCATCTTTTTCGTCAGCTTGAACCGTTGTAAAGGTTACGATCTGGGCATCTTGATCCAGACGCATGACTTTTACACCCATGGTCGAACGTCCAGTTTGAGAAATATTGGCAACGCTGGTACGAATCATGACGCCTGTATTGGTGATAATCATCAAATCCTCATCTCCTTTGACAGTCATGAGTCCAGCTAGAGGACCATTTTTATCAGCTACATTAGCAGTTTTAATCCCTTTACCACCACGTCCTTTTGTTGGATACTCATCTGCACGCGTGCGTTTACCGTATCCCTTTTCAGTGATGATCAATACTTCATCTTGATCTGTAATGACACTTGCACCGACCACTTGGTCTCCTGGACGAAGGTTGACACCTCGGACACCAGTTGCTGAACGCCCCATATTCCGTACAACAGACTCTTTGAAGCGGACAGAATACCCAAATTTAGTCCCAATGATAACGTCCGTATTCCCATCAGTGAGGAAGACGTTGATCAGTTCATCCTCATCTTTGAGGTTAAGAGCTTTCAACCCATTTTGACGAATATTGGCAAACTCAGCTACACTAGTCCGTTTCACCAAACCTGAACGGGTTGTAAAGAAGAGATAGGCGTCTTCACTACGATCCTGAGCGACGTTTATAATTGTCTGAATGGATTCTCCATCGTCTAGCTTCAGCAAGTTGACAATCGGAAGTCCCTTAGCTGTACGGCCGTATTCAGGGATTTCATAGCCTTTGAGACGATATACCCGACCCTTATTGGTAAAGAAGAGCAAACGATCATGGGTACTGGTAGAAACCAATTCACGGACAAAGTCATCATCCTTGACCCCTGTACCTTGAACACCACGTCCCCCACGTTTTTGAGCAGTAAATTCATCCTGATCCAAGCGTTTGATGTAGCCTTTATTAGACAGTGTAATCAATACATTGGTCTCTTCAATCAAGTCTTCGTCTTCCAGTGAAAGAACTTCTCCCACCATCAACTCCGTGCGACGTGGATCTCCAAACTTGCGTTTTACTTCATCCAGCTCTTCCTTGATGATCGCGACCACACGCTCTGGCTTGGCTAAAATGTCAGCGAGATCAGCAATCAAAGCAATGAGGTCATCGTATTCGCTTTGAATCTTATCACGTTCCAAACCAGTCAAACGACGAAGACGCATATCCAAGATAGCTTGACTTTGGCGCTCAGAAAGCTTAAACTTACTCATCAATTCAGCTTGAGCTTCTGCATCTGTCTGGCTATTACGGATGATTTTAATCACTTCATCGATGTGATCAAGAGCGATTAAGAGACCTTCCAAGATATGGGCACGAGCTTCCGCCTTCTCTTTATCAAAAATCGTCCGACGAGTCACTACTTCTTTTTGGTGCTCAATATAAGATCCTAGGATCTCACGAAGAGAGAGAATCTTAGGGACACCGTTTTGGATAGCCAACATGTTGAAACCAAAGTTGGTCTGCATTTGGGTCATCTTGAAGAGGTTGTTTAAGATAACATTGGCTGATGCATCGCGACGGACTTCAATGACGAAACGAACCCCTTCACGGTTGGACTCATCTCGAACTGCCGTAATTCCATCAATTCGTTTTTCTTGAACCAAGCGAACGATGTGTTCATGCACTTTAGTCTTATTGACCATATAAGGGAATTCTGTAACGACAATGCGTTCGCGCCCTGTTTTAGTCTCTTCAATCTCCGTGCGAGAACGTAAGACAATTGAGCCCTTTCCTGTTTCATAGGCCTTATGAATACCTGATTTGCCCATGACCAAGGCCCCAGTAGGGAAGTCTGGTCCAGGAAGGACTTCCATCAACTCACGCGTTGTCACATCAGGATTGTCCATCATTAACTTGACAGCATCAATAGACTCACCGAGGTTGTGTGGCGGGATATTTGTCGCCATACCAACGGCAATCCCTGTGGCACCATTGACTAAAAGATTTGGGAAACGAGCTGGTAAAACAACAGGTTCTCGTTCATTGGCATCATAATTAGCAACAAAATCAACGGTATTTTTATTGATATCGCGAAGCATTTCAAGAGCAATCTTGCTCATACGTGCTTCGGTATAACGTTGCGCGGCAGCACCATCACCGTCCATAGAACCAAAGTTCCCATGCCCATCTACAAGCATGTAACGATAACTCCACCATTGAGCCATTCGAACCATAGCCTCATAAATAGAGGAGTCCCCATGCGGATGATATTTACCCATAACATCCCCAGTAATACGGGCAGATTTCTTATGCGGTTTATCTGGCGTAACACCAAGTTCATTCATTCCATATAGGATTCGACGATGAACTGGTTTTAAACCATCTCGAACGTCAGGAAGAGCCCGAGACACGATAACACTCATAGCGTAATCGATAAAACTGGTCTTCATTTCCGATGCTAAATTAACATCAACTAAGTTATTATCCTGCATTAAAACAATGCCTCTCTTTAATTAATTCACCATACTATTATAACACATTTAGTGCTTTTTTTCTCCTTCGGAACACAAGAGTAAAAACGTTTACATCATCCAAATTAGGCGTAAAATCGTGACAAAAAAATGCAAAAGTGGTAGAATAAAACCGAATGGGGAAAGCCCAAAAAAAATGAAGGAGACGTTTAGAAAATGACTTTAACTAAACAACATAAAAAAGTTATCCTTGTTGGTGATGGTGCGGTAGGTTCATCTTACGCTTTTGCACTTGTTACTCAAGGAATCGCACAAGAACTTGGTATCATCGAAATCCCTCAATTATTTGAAAAAGCGGTTGGTGATGCAGAAGACCTTAGCCATGCCCTTGCCTTCACTTCACCTAAGAAGATCTATGCTGCTAAGTACGAAGACTGTGCGGATGCAGACTTAGTTGTTATTACAGCAGGCGCTCCTCAAAAACCAGGCGAAACTCGTCTTGACCTCGTTGGTAAAAACCTTGCCATCAACAAATCTATCGTTGAGCAAGTCGTTGCTTCAGGATTTAACGGTATCTTCCTTGTAGCTGCAAACCCAGTTGACGTCTTGACATACTCTACTTGGAAATTCTCAGGTTTCCCTAAAGAACGTGTTATCGGTTCTGGTACTTCTCTTGACTCAGCTCGTTTCCGTCAAGCTCTTGCTGAAACTATCGGTGTTGATGCACGTTCGGTTCACGCCTACATCATGGGTGAACACGGAGACTCAGAGTTCGCTGTTTGGTCACATGCTAACGTTGCTGGTGTGAAATTGGAACAGTGGTTGCAAGCAAACCGTGACTTGAACGAAGCTGACCTTGTAGATCTCTTCATCTCTGTACGTGATGCTGCTTACTCAATCATCAACAAGAAAGGTGCTACTTACTACGGTATCGCCGTTGCCCTTGCTCGTATTACTCGTGCTATCCTTGATGATGAAAATGCAGTACTTCCACTTTCAGTCTTCCAAGAAGGTCAATACGGAGTTGAGAACGTCTTTATCGGTCAACCAGCGATCGTTGGTGCACACGGTATCGTTCGTCCAGTAAACATTCCATTGAACGACGCTGAAACACAAAAAATGCAAGCTTCTGCAAAAGAATTGCAAGCGATTATCGACGAAGCATGGAAGAACCCAGAATTCCAAGCAGCTTCTAAAAACTAAGAAAAAAACATCTCCTTATTAAAAGGGGATGTTTTTTAGTTGCTTTATTTGGATTTGTCAGCAAGGATTTCAAGCAAATAAGGCACAACGAGATTGCTCTCTATGTCTTTCAAAGAAGAAATCCAGATAAAGTCTGTATGCTCTTCTGGATCTAATATAAAATCACGCTCTTCCAAAATCTCGCCAGCATAAACTAGGCGTGTAAAGACAGTATCTTTGCTAGCATCAAATTGACTATCTTCGTGGATAATCTTATTAATCCGAAGCTTTTGATTAACCTCCTCCATAGACTCACGTAGAGCAGCCTCGTTGGGCAATTCATTCTCTTCTACACTTCCACCTGGAATATCCCAATAAGATGGATAGACATTAGGGAGACCTCGCTTTATTTTCGAGCGTTTGATAAGCATATACTTCCCGTCTTTCTCAATCAAGGTATGGGAGATTAATTTTATTGACATTGCATGTTCCTCCAAGAAAGAGCAAAAAAGACTCCGAGGAGCCTCGTTATGAATCATCCACCCTGAGGGAATCGAACCCCCATCTCAAGAACCGGAATCTTACGTGATATCCATTACACTAAGGGTGGCAACTGTTATAGTATATCAAATTCTCGAGAATTTTACAAGTAAAAAAAGCTTACCGAGAGGTAAGCTTTTTGAATATTACAATTCAATATCGCCAAACAAGTCAGCCATTGAGAATCCAGTTTGAGTTTCTGGAAGTTCAAAGTCACGTTTTTCTTGTTTTGGACGACGTGGACGTTGTTGACGTTTTTCTTGTTTTTCGCCTTCTTCTTGAGCTGGACGTTCTTCAAGAGCTTTAATAGAAAGTGATACACGTTCATCAGCAGCATTTACTTCAAGAACTTTAACAGTTACTTCTTGTCCAACTTTAAGCACATCTTTTGGATTTTCAACACGTTTGTGTGAAATTTGTGAGATGTGTACAAGTCCATCGATACCTGGCAATACTTCAACGAATGCACCGAAGTCAGTCAAACGTTTAACAGTACCTTCGATTACATCACCAGCAGCCAATTTTTGTTCAACGCCATCCCATGGTCCAGGTGTTGTAGCTTTCAATGAAAGTGATACGCGACCTTCTTCTTCGTTCAAGTCAAGAACTTTCACTTCGATTTCTTCACCAACAGTTACGACTGATTTAGGTGAAACGTTGCGTTCGTGTGACAATTCAGTCAAGTGAACCAATCCATCAACACCACCAAGGTCGATGAAAGCACCGAAGCTAGTAATACGGGCAACTTTACCAGTTACAACGTCACCAACGTTCAATTTACCAAATACTTCAGCGCGAGCTGCAGCTGATGCAGCTTCAACAACTTCACGACGAGAAAGGATGAAGCGGTTTTCTTTAGCGTCAACTTCTTTGATTTTAGCATCAAATTCTTGACCTACGAAACGTTCAGTGTTACGTACAAAACGAGTATCAAGCATTGAAGCTGGAATAAATCCACGAAGTCCTTCAAATTCTACTGAAAGTCCGCCCTTAACAGCGCGAGTTCCTTTAACAGTAACAACTTCTTCTTCACGTCCGACCAATTTGTCCCATGCTTTGCGAGCTTCCAAACGTTTTTTAGATACAAGGTAAGTTACTGTATCAGTATCTTTACCAACTACTTGACGAAGAACAAGCAATTCAAGTGTTTCACCTGGTTTTACCAAGTCGTTGATGTCCGCATCACGATCGTTTGTCAATTCGCGAAGAGTCAAGACACCTTCGACACCAGTTCCAGAGATTGCAACGTTAGCTTGTGTAGCGTCAACTGTCAAAACTTCAGCAGTAACAACATCACCTGGCTCAACTTGGCTAACACTGTTTAGCAAATCTTCAAATTCATTCATCTAAAAAATCCTCCAACAATCAAGTTTTCTAAACTTGACATACTTATAATTATTTTTCCTAAGCAAGCACTCGCAACGTAATCAAAATGATCTACAACGACATCTTCATATAAAGAAATAAAATACCTGAGTAGATATTTTACCACCTTATCTGATATTACCTAGAACTGGGGTAGCTGGATTCGAACCAACGCATGAGGGAGTCAAAGTCCCTTGCCTTACCGCTTGGCTATACCCCAAAAAGAGCGCTGACCTTAGTCACTTTATCATCGTCACAATGAACGCTAATGGAGAGAGAGGGATTCGAACCCCCGAACCCGAAGGAGCGGATTTACAGTCCGCCGCGTTTAGCCTCTTCGCTATCTCTCCAAGCAAATCAACAGTCACAATTATACCATTGATTTTATTAAAATGCAACCCCTTATTTGTTCAAATTATAATTTTCGATGGCACTTTCCACTGCTTTTTCAAGGGATTTATAAAGACTGTCTACAGATGCATTTTTAACGAGGGCAAATTGAGCCCCCATATCAGCAATCTCAGCAATAGCCTTCTTCCCAATCGTTAATTGATAGCCATCAAAGGTTTCCTTACCTACAACCACTTTACTATCTGCAATTTGAATTTCGATTTTTTTATCTTTTTTACTCATTCTTCTACCTCATTTCAACCCCTTTATTTTACAAAAATTTTCACATGCTTGCAAGCCGAAAATGTTTCATGATTAAATTATTTTGTTTTGCTAGTATTTATTCCTATGAAAAAAGAGGGAGTCCCCCCCTCTTATGATTGATTTATTCAGTTACCTTGAAGATCCATCCTTCTGGTGCTTCTATATCACCAAACTGGATGCCCGTTAATTCATCATAAAGCTTGCGGGTAATTGGTCCTACTTCTGTTTCTGAGTAGAAGACATGGAAGTCATCTCCGTGTTGAACTCCACCTATTGGTGAAATAACTGCGGCAGTTCCACAAGCCCCTGCTTCGACAAAGCGGTCTAGATGATCGATTGGGACATCCCCTTCGATTGGTTTCAAACCAAGACGATGCTCAGCAAGATAGAGCAAGGAATACTTGGTAATAGATGGCAGAATAGATGGGCTAAGTGGAGTCACAAACTCATTATCAGCTGTGATTCCAAAGAAGTTAGCAGATCCCACTTCTTCAATCTTGGTGTGGGTCGCTGGATCCAAGTAAATCACGTCTGAGAAGTTCCGAGACTTAGCTAATTTACCAGGTAAGAGGCTAGCGGCATAGTTTCCACCGACTTTCGCTGCACCCGTCCCATGAGGAGCTGCCCGGTCATATTCGTCTTGGATTAAGAAGTTGGTTGGAACCAAGCCACCCTTGAAGTAGTTTCCAACTGGCATAGCAAAGATAGTAAAGATGTATTCTTCTGCTGGCTTCACTCCTATGATATCTCCGACTCCAATCAAAAGCGGACGAAGATAGAGTGTTCCACCTGTTCCATACGGTGGGACATATTCTTCATTGGCACGCACTACTGCTTTACAAGCTTCCACAAACATATCCGTTGGAACTTGAGGCATCAAAAGACGATCAGCAGTCCGTTGCAGGCGTTTGGCATTTTCATCTGGACGGAACAATTGAATACTGCCATCTTTTGTACGGTAGGCTTTCAGCCCCTCGAAAGCTTGCTGTCCATAGTGCAAACTTGGAGAAGATTCCGAAATATGAAGTGTAGCATTTTCGGATAGTTCTCCTTTTTCCCAAGCACCATTGCGGTAATAGGCGATGTAGCGGTAAGGTAATTTCATATAAGAAAATCCAAGATTTTCCCAATCAAGTGATACTGTCATGTCTGTTATCCTTCTTCCATTCAAGACTTGCTAAATAGCAAGAGCCACCTGTGAAGATGACTTTATTCATGTACTCTATTTTACACCATTTCATGAGAATTTCAAGTGAAGTTTGCAATTTTCTGAAAATTTATCAATCAAGAAAGCCAGCCACAAATGAGCTGACTTTTACTTACTTAATTCTAGCTGAATAGACTTCTTGATCAGAGATTTGATCGTTGACAAAGGAACCATTGCTAGTTCGTTCTGACAAGCTGAGCTGGGTAACATCTACTTCTGTCACCTGACCTGTTGTGGAGGTAATCTGAAGGATTTGATCCTGCTCTGCTACTTCTTCCTGGCTCGTAAAGAGATCAAAATCTCCTTGGTCCGTAAAGACTGGACCTGCCTTGAAGACACGGTGTGGTTTAGACTTTAATTCACGAAGGACTTGGAGTCCCCGCTTAGCCCGGCTGGTCACTGGAATATCGTCCTGGGACATCCGTTTCAGACTGCCTCGCTGGGTCAGAATGTACATGCTTGGCGTCGTCGACTTAAAGACGGCTGCCACTTGATCCCCGTCTTTGAGGTTAATGGCTTTAACACCTGCTGCTTTGGCCCCAACTACTGGGACTTCTTCAATATTGAAGCGTAAGCCGTAACCATTTTTGGTAATGATCATGATGTCCTCGAGGACAACTGGTGCAACCGCTATGATACGGTCCTCTTGGTCTTTCAGTTTAGCGTACTTAGTTGATTTAGAACGATAGGTCCGCCATGGGCTCAATTCCTTGCGTTCAAAGCGCTTGATTTGGCCTTGTTGGGTAGCTGCGAAGTAGGTCACTCCTTCAAATTGATCCACAATCTCCGCAAAGAGAATTTCTTCTTCCTGCTCGAAATTGGTCAAGGTTTGACTGAGGTGTTCACCGATGTCCTTCCACTTGGTATCTGCTAATTCATGAACAGGTCGATAAATGGCATTTCCCAAGTTGGTAAAGAGTAAGAGATGCTGGGTAGTCTTAGCAGGCTCTACGAAAATCAATTCATCGTCGTCCCGCTTACCGACTTCTTCCACTGTAGATGCATTGAAAGAACGAGGAGAGGTCCGTTTGATATAACCAGCACGGGTCACGCTAACGAAGGTTTCTTCTTCGACAATGAGGCTGGCTGTATCAATCTCAATTGTTTTAGCAGTGTCTTGTAGCTCACTACGACGCGGATTGCCAAAGAGCTTCTTAACTTCACGCAATTCCTTCTTCATGAGATTGAACATAGTCCGTTCATCCCCTATGATAGCAGCCAAGGTCGCGATTTGCTCCTTGAGGTTAGCATGCTCTTCTTCCAAGGTGACGATATCTGTATTGGTCAAACGGTACAATTGCAAGGTGACAATGGCTTCTGCTTGCTCTTCTGTGAAATCATAGCTGATCTTAAGGTTTTCCTTAGCATCTGCCTTGTTATCAGAAGCACGGATCAGAGCGATGACTTCATCAAGGATGGAAATCACGCGGATCAAACCTTCTACAATGTGGAGGCGTCGTTCGGCCTTTTCCTTGTCAAAGCGAGAGCGAGCGACAATGATATCTCGACGGTGAGCAATGTAGCTTGATAAAATCGGTACAATCCCCACTTGACGAGGGGTATAGTTGTCAATTGCCACCATATTGAAGTTGTAGTTGACCTGCAAATCTGTGTACTTGAACAAGTAGTTCAAGATTAGATCTGCATTGGCATCTTTCTTTAACTCAATGGCAATGCGAAGACCATCCCGGTCAGACTCATCCCGAACTTCTGCAATACCGGCCACCTTGTTATTGACACGAACATCGTCGATCTTCTTGACCAAGACGGCCTTGTTGATCTCATAAGGAATCTCAGTGACGACGATTTGCTGCTTGCCCCCTTTGAGTTGCTCGATCTCTGTCTTAGAGCGGACAACCACCCGTCCCTTACCAGTTTCATAAGCTTTCTTGATCTCATCGCGCCCTTGGATAATGGCACCAGTCGGAAAATCAGGTCCAGGTAGAAACTCCATGAGTTTGTCTACCTTAGCAGAAGGATGGTCGATCATGTAGACCACGGCATCGATGACTTCAGCAAGGTTATGGGGCGGAATATCTGTCGCATAACCAGCAGAAATACCTGTAGCTCCATTGACCAACAGGTTAGGAAAGGCTGCAGGCAAAACAGTTGGCTCTTTTTCTGTATCGTCAAAGTTCCAGGCAAATGGTACGGTGTTCTTTTCGATATCTTGAAGGAGATAACCAGCAATTTCAGATAGACGGGCTTCCGTATAACGCATGGCAGCCGGTGGATCACCGTCCATGGAACCATTGTTACCGTGCATCTCAACAAGAATCTCACGATTCTTCCAGTCTTGAGACATGCGGACCATGGCATCATAGATCGAACTATCCCCGTGAGGGTGGAAATTCCCCATGATATTTCCGACAGACTTAGCCGACTTGCGGTAGCCCTTGTCATGGGTATTGCCATCCTTATTCATAGAATAAAGGATCCGCCGTTGAACAGGTTTCAAGCCATCCCGAATATCAGGAAGAGCCCGTTCTTGAATAATGTATTTGGAGTAGCGACCAAAGCGCTCCCCCATGATGTCCTCCAAGGACATATTTTGGATATTACTCATATAGGGTACAACGCCCGTAAAATGCTAAGGATAATAGAACATTTATCTTTTTCACACAGTACTTTGGGCGCGTTTAACTCCTTTCAAAGAATGTTGAGTAGTCTTTTATATATATAGGTATTCAGTTACACCAAGTAACCAAAGGATCTTTTTTTAGTTTAAAATAGATTCATTAATGATTAGAAAGTTTCTCTTTAGCATAAGCTATCATCTTCTCAGCCACTTCCTTATCGTAAGTAAACCCCATCTTTTGAGCCAGAATTTGAGCTTCTCGATCGAATCCCTTCATGGTGGAAAATAAAGACTGAGTGATTTTATCGAAACTGGATAAATCAAGCAGTGCTGAGAATTCCTTCTCTTTCTCAGCTGGGAGATAGTGAAAGAGGTACTTGTAATTCTTTCCGATATCAACTGCTCCCCTATCACTTGTCACCTGCCAAGCTAGAACCTTGAGCAATTCTTGCTGGCAAATGCCATAGAGGTGATCGGTCGCATAGATGAGCTGATTTCTTCGGATCCCTTTGACGACATAAGTCGATACCTACCAAAATTCATTGCAGGATGCTGCAAATTCCTCTTCGGAGGGCGGAGCGGTCCAATAGCGCTTGGCATTAGGCTGATAGGCTTCAAATAAACCATTTTCTTCTTTTAGCACTCTGAAACCTGCCTCGCTATCCACCCACTCTTGGATGTGTTCCTTGGGACAGAGGGTCAAATCAATACGATTGCCATCTTCAAAAAGCATGAGATACAGACGACGGTGTCCAAGGACATTGTGCTGTTCAATCAGACGCATTCCAAACTGGTCTAGCCAAGATAAATCAGATAACAAGTCGTTCAAATTCTCAACAATATAGACCACATCGTAGTCCTGAAATTCATCTTTTGGAGACTCTGAATTGGTCCGCGATCCGGATAAGGCAACTGCTTCCACTTGCAGGGTTTCAGCAATTTGTAGAATCAGTTCCATCATTTTATTTTCAGTTTTCATGGAACACCTACTTCGTATAAAAAATTGAAACTATCTCTATAAATTAAGTAATACTTCATAAAAATAGATAAATCATAGATAAACTAACATACACAATTTTTATCTAGCTCTCTTTATTCTAGAAAACTCATCAAGAATAAAAAAAGTACATTGAATTACATCAAAGTTTGTCAAATAATATTCTTATGAAGAATTTATTTATCTTATTAATTTATTAAAACTAGATAAAACTATTGGAGCTATTTCTGTATTGCTTACATAATTTTATATTTCTTGCCCTAACTGCTTTATAAAGTCTATAATCATCATAGTTTTTTAAATCTTTTAAAGATTTTAGTTCATTTTTTACAATAATTAATAAAAACTTTTCTGTACTTAATAACTTTTCTTTATACTTTTCTCCACCAAAATAATAGCATTTCTTTAATTCTTTATACCTTGGTTTCTTTAAAAGCAATTGCTCTTGAAAAATATTTTGAGCTTTTTCATACATTTTTGAAAGAATATACGAATTATAAGCTTCAAAAAAAGCTGTCTGAACAACTAATATTAAACAAAGAATGCCAATTAGCCTAATTTTGTCTATGTCAATACCGATTATAAATGTTACTATAGCAAGAATCAAAAGTATCATGCGATTTTCAGTCTCCATAGCTTCAATCTCAAAAACATCTTGTATCTTTAAAACGAGATAAAGAGATATGCAAGAACCGGCTGAAATTGAAGTAAAAATTAACCAAAACAGGCATACGAAATCACCACAAGAAGTTTTTAATAAATACTCCTTAAATAGATTATCGAAAAAGTTTAATATTCTATTGGGAGTATTTGTATCTGAGATACTTGCCATTATTATATCACCCAAAATAAATGAATTTATAAAAATTAAAATAGTAAATAAAATTCGACGTAAATATCTATTAAAAGATAATATAAGTAATAAAATAGTATTGTATGCATAAGACAGTGACAAAGAAAGTAAAAAAATAAATAAGATTCCAATTAATAAATTGTTAGATATACCCAGGAACATAATTATAATAAATAAAAATATCATTATAATTGTCATAACAATGGCTCTTATTAAATAGCCACTAAGTTTAGTTTTAGAACTAACATTATTCATTATGTAATCTTTATTTGCTAGAACTTTCAATGCATCGAGTCTTTCTTGTACCTTTTTCTTTTGATTATTATCATAGACTAAATATAAAATATTACATCTTTTTGTGAATCTGTTTAATATGTCTAATAATACTCTAATAATAAACATCTTAAAACACTCCACTCTCTTCCAGGGTAAACTTAACGTTATCTTCAATCCATTGACGACGTGGGGCCGCCTTATCGCCCATTAGGACTGAGACACGGCGTTCTGCACGCGCCAAGTCATCAATGGTGACACGGATCAAGGTACGGGTCTCTGGGTTCATGGTGGTTTCCCAAAGTTGGTCCGCATTCATTTCCCCCAACCCTTTGTACCGTTGAAGGGTTGCTCCACGGCCAAAAGTTCGACGTAGGTCTTCTAATTCACTGTCTGTCCAGGCATAAGCCACTTCTTCTTTTTTCCCTTTGCCTTTAGACATCTTGTAAAGAGGAGGCATGGCGATATAGACACGTCCTGCTTCGACCAAGGGACGCATATAGCGATAGAAGAAAGTTAGGAGCAAGGTCTGAATGTGGGCACCATCCGTATCCGCATCGGTCATGATAATAATCTTGTCATAGTTGGCATCTTCGATCGTAAAGTCAGCCCCAACTCCAGCACCGATGGTGTAGATCATGGTGTTGATTTCCTCGTTTTTGAGGATATCGCTCATGTTGGCCTTTTCAGTATTGAGAACCTTCCCTCGAAGTGGAAGGATGGCCTGGAACTTGCGGTCCCGACCTTGCTTAGCCGATCCACCAGCTGAGTCTCCTTCGACTAGATAGAGTTCATTCTTAGCAGCATTCTTGGACTGGGCCGGGGTCAATTTACCAGACAAGAGCCCCTTGTCCTTCTTGTTCTTCTTGCCATTTCGACTCTCATCACGCGCCTTCCGAGCTGCTTCACGCGCATCCCGGGCCTTGATGGCCTTGCGAATCAGATTGGAAGCTAATTCCCCATTTTCCATGAGGAAGAAGGTCAACTTGTCAGCGACAATGCCATCAACAACTGGACGAGCCAGTGGACTTCCTAGTTTGTCCTTGGTTTGCCCTTCAAACTGCAAATGGGCTTCTGGAACCAAGATCGAAAGAACAGCTGAAAGACCTTCACGATAGTCTGATCCTTCTAGGTTCTTGTCTTTTTCTTTGAGAAGTCCTGTTTTTCTTGCATAGTCGTTCATGGCCTTGGTAATGGCAGTCTTGAGTCCTGTCTCATGGGTTCCCCCATCTTTGGTGCGGACATTATTGACAAAGGACAAGATATTGTCAGAATAACCATCATTGTACTGGAGAGCGACTTCTACTTGGAATCCTTCTGATTCTCCATTAAAGTAGAGAACCGGCGTCAAGGTTTCCTTATCTTCATTTAAGTACTCAACGAAATCCTGTACCCCATTCTCGTAATGGAAGGCCACATGGTTGTCTTCTTCCTTACGGAGATCAGTCAGCGTCAACGTCACATCCTTGAGCAAGAAAGCTGATTCTTTGATCCGTTCGGCAATAGTATTAAACTTGAAATCCGTCGTTGAGAAGATGGTTGCATCCGGCATGAAGGTAACCTTGGTCCCTGTCTTAGACTTAGGTGCCGATCCTATCTTCTCAAGAGTGGTAACTGGTTTCCCACCATTTTCAAAGCGTTGTTTATAGACCGCTCCATCACGGGTAATCTCAACCTCAAGCCAGCTAGAGAGGGCGTTTACGACCGAAGATCCCACTCCGTGGAGACCACCAGAGGTCTTATACCCACCTTGACCAAACTTCCCACCTGCGTGGAGGACGGTAAAGATGACCTCAACGGTTGGTTTACCCATGGCATGCATCCCTGTCGGCATCCCCCGACCTTGGTCCGCTACAGATAGGGAACCGTCTTTGTTAATTGTAACGTCAATTTGAGAACCAAAACCAGATAAGGCTTCATCGACGGCATTGTCGACAATTTCCCAGACCAAATGGTGGAGACCATTCCCGTCTGTCGATCCAATATACATCCCTGGACGTTTACGGACCGCATCCAACCCTTCTAGTACCTGAATGGCATCGTCATTATAATTATTAATGTTGATTTCCTTTTTAGACACAAGGAACCTCCTGTTTGTTCATCTTTTCTATATTACAGCTTTTTAGGAAATTTTGCAAAATTTTTCTTTCTTCTCTCCCTTTAAGTAGCCCATTTAAGTGCGATTAGCTTAAAACAACTATCCGATGTGACAATTATGGACGAAATTTTCTTTTTCATTCAAAGCAATTTTGATATAATGAAACTATGATGAAAACAATTCTTTTACTCGTATTAGCATACCTATTAGGCTCTATCCCTTCTGGTTTGTGGATAGGAAAAGCCTTCTTTAACATCAATCTCCGCGAACACGGTTCTGGAAATACAGGAACCACCAATACCTTCCGTATCCTAGGTACGAAGGCAGGTCTGGTCGTCTTTGCTGTTGATTTCCTCAAGGGAACCTTGGCTGTTTTATTGCCGACTATTTTTGGGGTTACAGGGATTTCGCCAATGGTCTTTGGTCTTCTCGCAGTCCTTGGTCATACCTTCCCCATTTTTGCAGGATTTAAAGGAGGCAAGGCAGTCGCGACCAGTGCTGGGGTTCTTATTGGTTTCTCTCCCGTTTTCCTCATCCTCTTAGCCATCTATTTCTTTGTTAGCCTCTATTTGACCAGCATGATTTCCTTTTCAAGTGTGACAGTCGCAATTTTGGCAAGTATCGGAGTCCTCATCCTCCCGCTGACTGGTTGGGTTCTCCCGAGCTACGATCTGATTTTTACCATCGTCGTCCTCGCTTTAGCGACCTTGATTATTATCCGCCACAAGGACAATATCAAACGAATCCTCAACAAGAATGAAAATATCATCTCCTGGGGAAAAAACATCACCCATCAAAAACATAAAGACTAGAGCTTTTGCTCTAGTTTTTTTGTTTGCGATCACTTTGTCAGCACTTCTCTTTAAAAAAGTTCTATAAGTTTTTTCTTCCTTTTGTTTTTAATCATTGCAGTTAAGGAGGATTTAGTTTATAATATCTTGAATTCAAAATCGGGAGGATTTTTATGAAATTCTATTCATATGATTATGTATTGAGTCAGATTAGCCAGCAAAATTGGGTCATGGTGATCATGTCCATTCTCTTAGTGTTGGTAACGGCTTTTTTCGCATTTAAGGCATATAAGGATAAACGTGGAAGTAAGTTCCGTGAATTGTCTATTATTTCTGTCTTAATCTTAGTAGCCGTTGTTTTGATTGGCATTTCAAATTTTCAAAACAATCAGTCTAATGACAATCAATTCCGCTCTTCCCTACACTTTATCGAAGTTGTTTCAAAAGAATTAGGTGTAGATAAAGAAGATGTCTATGTCAATACTTCGGATACGACCGACGGAGCTATTATCAAGGTAGACAAGCAATTCTATCGTGCGATTAGCGGAACAGACCCAGATGGCTATTTACTTGAAAAAATGGACTTATATAAAACAGATGTAGAACTGGTGGAGGTTGAAAAATGATAAGCTTTTTTGCTACAATTGCAATTAAATTGGCCTGGGGCTTCTTTCTCTTGTTTTTGTTATTAACGTAACAGGAAAAGGAAATTTAGCGCCAAGTTCTGCAGTAGACCAAATACAGAACTTTGTTCTCGGGGGTATTATCGGCGGGGTCATCTACAATAGCTCGATTACCATCCTTCAATATGTCGTCATCCTCATCATCTGGACGATTTTGATTCTGTCACTCAAATGGCTTAATACCAATGTTTACTTCATCAAACATCTGATTGATGGAAAACCAACTATTATCATAAAAAACGGAAAATTAGATCCAGAAGCTTGTCGCTCAAAAGGCCTTTCTGCTTCTGACGTCGCTCTTAAGTTGCGCTCTCAAGGGGTCTTCCAATTGAAAGAAGTCAAAAGAGCCGTCATCGAACAAAATGGCCAACTCATAATCGTTCGAATGGGAGAAGAAAATCCCAAATACCCAATCATTACAGATGGTGTAGTCCAAGTAGAAATCTTAGAGACCATCGGTAAAACTGAAGAATGGCTTATGGCCGAACTGAATAAAAAAGGATTTGAAAATGTCGATGACATCTTTATCGCTGAGTACGACAAGGGTGAGATTAATGTCGTGACTTATTAAAGTTGGAAATCAGCTATTCGATAAAATAGACAAGTAAAAGGTCGTTACGAACTGTAACGACCTTTTTTCTATCTTTTAATAGTACTCCCCTTGGCGGTAGTTCCAAGAGTTGAAATGATCAGATAAGTGCATCATGATCTTGTCGATATCCAATCCCTTACGGATCACGACTGGGCAAGTATTGACAGAACGGCTACCTGCTCCTTGTTCTGGGATGAGTTTTCCTTCTGCATCAACCATAGAAACCATCACTCCTTGTTCATAGCGAGTTTCAATAGTCTTGTCTGGTTGGATAGAGGCTACATAATCATCGGCTTCGATGACCAAATCCACGGCACCTTCGATTCGCTCTCCGATTCCCTCGACTTTCCCACGATTTCCTTTACCAGATGGGTTAGCTGAAGAGGCATAAACCATTTTGCCTTCTTTTTCCCACATTTCTTTGGCGATTTGCTCACCAGCTTTACCGAATTTGATGACAAAACAGCTGGTTCCACGAACATCTGTCATGAGTTCTTCACGTCCATCGCCGAAGGCTTGTAATTTGGCATAGGCATCTTCACGCCAAGGAAGGATACAACCAAGCAAGATATCTTCATCCCAATGTTTTTGGTAGAAGGCTTCGATTTCAGGATTCAATTGCGCAAGGGCACGAAGTTCATCCATACTTCCGCAAAGAACGACACCTGGTTTGTTGCGGTTACGTTCTTTGGCTTCAAACTTGCGTTCCAAGCCAGCCTTGTCGCTGGTCATGATGATGTAGCCGACTTTGGTAGGGCAGACGATACAACCACCCTCGCCTTTAAGAATGTCAAATCCTTCTTGTGAAAGTGTTCCGTCCCATTGAATGTGTTTTGTCATAAATTTGTTCCTCTTCTATTTCTTTTTTTCTATTCTATCAAAATTCCCAAAAAGCTTCAATATATTTTCTGAAAATTCTTAATTAACTATACAATTTTTATTGCCAATAGGCGGGCCGATTCTTCTCATAAGCAGCAATCAAGTCCTCGTATTGGAGGGTAATCCCAATATCATCTAGACCGTTGAGTAATTTGTTCTTCCAATCCCCATCGATCTCAAAGCTAAATTCTCCAACAGGCGAGATGATCTTCTGCTCTTCCAAATCCACCGTTACCTCATCTGTCGGCTTCAAGCTTGCCAGCTTTTGACGAACCTCTAAAGGCTGGACTATTGGTAGCATCCCATTATTGAGTTCATTATTGTAATGGATATCTCCAAAAGAGCCGGCGATAACGACTTTAAAGCCATAATCAGCTAAAGCCCAGGCTGCGTGCTCCCGAGAAGAACCAGCCCCAAAATTGTCGCCAGTAATCAAGATGGTTGCCTTGCTGTATTCTGGTTTGTTAAAGATAAATTCTGGATCCTCGGTGTATTGATCATCCAAGTAGCGCCAAGCGTACATGAGGTATTTACCAAAGCCTTTTTTATCAATCAGCTTTAAAAATTGCTTGGGGAGGATTTGGTCGGTATCGATATTATCGTTCATCAAAGGAACCGTAGTTCCCGTATAAATGGTAAATTTCTCCATGATTCCTCCTTTTACTCAACTTCTGGCATTTGGCGCACATCGACAAAGCGACCGGCTATTGCTGCTGCAGCGGCCATTGCGGGGCTACAGAGATGGGTCTTAGCCCCAAATCCTTGGCGGTCTTCAAAGTTTCGGTTGCTAGTAGAGGCACAGTGGACGCCATCCGGCACCTTGTCTGGATTCATCCCGAGACACATAGAGCATCCTGGATCACGCCATTCAAAGCCAGCATCCAGAAAGATCTTATCCAAACCCATTTTTTCCGCTGCTCGTTTGACAGGACGGGAACCTGGAACTACGATGGCGGTTAAATTAGGGGTAATTTTCTTCCCTTCTACGAAACGGGCAGCCAGCTGCAAATCGCTGAGTCTGGCATTGGTACAAGATCCGATAAAGATATAGCCCAACTCGATGTCTGAAGCCTTTTGACCTGGTTGGAGATCCATGTAGGCATAGGCCCGTTCATCATTCATATCCCGAATTTCTGGGAAGGCTGTTTCCACGTCGACTCCCATAGAAGGGTTGGTCCCCCAGGTCACCATGGGTGCTAACTGGGATACATCGATGGTGATGACTCTATCATATGTCGCATCGTTGTCACTGACCAGGGACTGCCAATCGGCTACTGCAGCTTCAAAATCTTTTGGCATACATTCACGACCACGGAGATAGTCAAAAGTCGTCTCATCTGGATTCATAATCCCCATCTTAGAGCCGAATTCAATGGACATATTGCAGATGGTCATCCGCTCTTCCATGGTGAGGCTATCGATTGCTTCCCCTCTATACTCGACCACATGGCCAACCCCACAGGCTACGCCATAACGAGCAATCAAGGCCAAAATATAGTCCTTGGCATAAATCCCCTTCTGAGGCTTTCCAGTAAACTCGACCAAGAGTTTCTTCGGTTTAACCTGCCAGATGGTCTGAGTCGCAAAGACATGCTCCACCTCACTGGTCCCAATCCCAAAGGCAATGGCACCGAAAGCTCCATGGGTCGCCGTATGGCTGTCTCCACAGACAATGAACTTTCCAGGCTGGGTACGGCCAGTTTCAGGACCAACCATATGGACAATTCCCTGTTTTTCTGAACCATGACCTGCATGATCGATCCCAAAGTCCTTGACATTTTCAGCTAATTTATCAATTTGAGCCTTGGAAATCACATCCCGGATATCATAAATGTTAACCGTTGGGACATTGTGATCAAAGGTTCCAAAGGTTAAATCTGGTCTCCGAACCTGTCTACCAGTGTCTCTAAGCCCTTGAAAAGCCTGGGGACTGGTCACCTCGTGGATATAGTGTTGGTCCACATACATGAGTTGGGGCTGGCCTTCCTCACCGGTCACTACATGCCGTTCCCAGATTTTATCAAAAATTGATTTTCCTGCCATCCTTACCTCCATAAAGCGTAGAGTGTGTAAAGTGTGAGAAGGGTTCCTAAGAGCCAGGTGACCTTAAAATACCATTTCTGTGTCTTGTGATGAAAGAGTAGCCCTCCTATCCAGGCTCCAAGCCCTCCAACTGCAAAAGCATAAAAGAGCAAGGTCTTTTCTGGTATCCGCCAGGCATTTCTTTTGGCCTTTTCCTTATCAACTCCGTAGAGAATCCCTACGAAGAGATTCCATAGAAGGATCAAGCCAGTAATCATTCCTTTTACACTCATAATCGTTTTATAATCTCTTCTGTCATTTCTTTTGTCGAAGCACTGCCTCCTAGGTCTCTCGTAAAGATTCCTGCAGCAAGAGTCGTTTCGACTGCTTTTTCAATGCGGCTAGCATCTTCTTCTCGATCAAAACTTTCTCGCATCATCATGGCAACAGAGAGGATCATCGAGACTGGATTCGCCACGCCTTGACCCGCAATATCTGGAGCCGATCCATGAATAGGCTCATACATGCTCGGACCTGACTCTGAATGGCTAGCCGATGGCATAACCCCAAGAGTGCCAGACAAGACACTCGACTCGTCTGAGAGGATATCACCAAAGAGGTTTTCCGTCACGATGACATCAAAGCGAGAAGGATTGGTAATCATGAGCATGGCTGCTGAGTCTACCAACTGGTGCTCCAAGGTCACATCCGGGAAGTCTTGAGCCACTCGATCAGCTACTCTTCTCCAAAGCTTGGAGGTTGCGAGGACATTTTGTTTATCAATGCTAGTGACTTTCTTGCGACGTCCCCGTGCAATCTCAAAAGCCTTCCGCACGATTCGCTCTACTTCTTCAACAGAGTAGTCGTTGATATCCCGTGCTTGATCTTCTTCTAAGATATGCTCTCCAAAGTAGATCCCACCAGTGAGCTCTCGAACCACTACGAAGTCCACACCTTGAATGCGCTCCTCCTTCAAAGGAGAGAGGTGCTTAAGGGCATCATAGATTTTGACCGGACGAATGTTGGCATAAAGGTTGAGCTCCTTACGAAGAGCCAACAAACCTTGCTCCGGCCGAATCGGCGCTTGGTCATACTGAGGACTTCCGATAGCTGCTAAGAGAATGGCATCAGCTTCCTTTGTAGCTTCTAGAGTAGAAGCTGGTAGAGGATGACCTTCCGCATCAATCCCTGCTCCCCCAAATGGATGAGCTTGGACCGAATAGTCAAAATTTGTTTTTTCTGCCACTGCTTTCAGCACGGACAGGCCAGCCTCCATGATCTCTGGTCCAATCCCGTCTCCAGCTAGGGCGACAATCTTCTTGGTCATAGTGTTCTCCTTTAGGCATCTGGTAGATCACGATAGGATACAATGTGACCGATCTCTCCAGCATTCTCTTTTTGCACTAGGGTATTGGCATTGATATAGGCAATCGCTGACGCCTTCAATACGTCAAAGTCTAAACCAGAGGCATTAAAGATGGTATCCGTTGCTTCGTTTTCAACAGTGACCAGTACACGCGCTTGGGCATCAATTCCATCTGTCACCGCATCAATGGTGTAGGAAGTCAGACGAACTTCTTGGTGGAAGAATTGATCAATAGCGTTAAAGATTGCTTCCACTGAACCTTGACCTTTGGCAAGGTATTCAAGAATTTCACCATTTTCATTTTTCAGACTGACTGCTGCAGTGATGCTTTCATCTTCATTGGTTGTGAGACGAAGATCATCAAAGTGGAAGCCTTCTGGATTTTCCACTGTTGTACCGGCAACAAGGGCGCGGATATCGGCATCAGTGATCTCGTGTTTCTTGTCTGCCAGAGATTTGAACTTAGCAAACAATGGCTGGATGTCTTCTTCTGTGAATTCCAGTCCCAACTCATGCAGTTTTTCTACAAAGGCATGGCGACCAGACAATTTTCCAAGAGGGAGGCTATTGCTCTTGACACCCACCAACTCAGGAGTGATGATTTCATAGGTAAGAGGATTTTTAAGGACTCCATCCTGGTGAATCCCAGACTCGTGTGAGAAGGCATTGCCGCCAACCACTGCCTTGTTTTTAGGAATTGGAATCCCAGAGTAACGAGAGACCAACTCAGAGGTGTTGATGGTTTCATTAAGGACAATCGGACTCTCCACTTGGAAATAGTCTTCGCGAATATTAAGAGCGACCGCTACTTCTTCAAGGGCAGCATTTCCAGCCCGTTCCCCAATCCCATTGATAGTACCTTCGACCCGACCAGCTCCATTCTTGACAGCGGCGAGGCTATTAGCGACTGCCATTCCCAGATCATCATGGCAATGAGGGGAATAGATAATCTCACGGTCTGTCTTGACATGGTCGATCAAGTATTTGAAAATAGCTCCGTACTCTGCTGGTGTCGTGAAACCGACTGTATCCGGAATATTGATGTAGCTAGCCCCTGCATCGACTGCCGTCTGGACGACTTGCAAGAGGAAATCCAATTCAGTCCGTGTTGCATCTTCTGGAGAAAATTCAACAACTTCAAACTTAGAACGCGCATAAGAAACGTGTTCCTTGATCGCTTCAAGAATTTCTTCCTTGGTCTTGTTGAGTTTAAATTCCCGATGAATGGGACTCGTTGCGATAAAGACGTGAACTTGCGGATACTTGGCGTCTTTCAAGGCTTCATAGCAAGCATCGATATCGGATTTAACGGAGCGAGCCAAACCTGTCACGGCTGTCTTGGTCAAGACTTTTGCAATCTCCTGCACAGCTGTGAAGGAATCTGGACTGGCTGCAGGAAAACCAGCCTCAATAGCAGAAATGCCCCACTTTTCCAATTGCTTGGCAATGGCAATCTTTTCTTTAATGGAGAAATTGACTCCTGGAGTCTGTTCACCATCCCGAAGACTGGTATCTAAAAATTCAACTTTACGCATAGGGTCTCCTCTTTTCTAAACATAGTGAATAAAATAAAAACATCTCGCCAGTTACCTAAGCGAGATGTTTTGTTACTCCCGCTTGGTAAGCCAAACAGGACTAATGCTTTTGCACTAGCCCGAGTACCTCAACAACAAAGCAAATTGAATAAACTTAGCTGTTTTCATGTTTGACTTTCTCCTTTGATTGATGTCTTGTTTAGTATTTTAGCATAGGGAAAATTGAATGTCAAGAATTTTCTACAATATTCTGAATTTTTTGAATAGAAACAAAATAAAGGCGAAAGTCACTTTCTTACTTTCGCCTGATCTTCTTATTTTTTCCTGTAGAGATCAAAGATGATTTGATCATTGTATAGATCAATGGTATTGGCCTTGACATAGAAATCCATCTCATTTTTAATCTTAGCAAGCTCGATCTTAATCGTCGCTTCTTTGCTATCAATTTTCACAAAGTCAGGTAGATCCTTGTTTGTAGACAGCACCTGCATCACGGTCTTCTTAGGAAGTTTCAAGGTCCCAACTGAAAAATCCTTGAGGGTCAGGAGGATACTCCCATCCTCTAGCTTACTTGGCTGGAAATAGATATAGAGCGGGTACTCCTTCCCTAAAAAGTCCATCCTCCCCTCTAGTAACATCTGTTGGTTGTCTGCATACAGTTGATAATCACTCAAATGATAACTTTTAAGCATGACCTTGATGGTTTCATTTAGTTGAGCCCTAGTTGTGGTCATACTGCCGATCTTGACATCTCCTCCTTGGCTAGGAGTCTGTAGTTGCCGGACATCCTCTCGTACCGTTGAGAAACGAGTCCATACGACTAAACTTGTTGCCAGCAAGAAACTGACCAAGCCTAGAAAGAGCCATTTCCAGATGTTAATCGGCGTTTTTTCTCGTCTCTCCTTAAAATGAGGTCCTGTGGTTGCTGGCTTAACCTTCTTCTCACTCGAACCATTTTTTCTCAGTTGCATGTATTTTCTCCAGTACGGCTTCTTTCATGATCTCGTAGCCTGTATTATTGGGATGGAAACTATCCTCATCATACAAGGCATCATTGGTCACAGTTTCTTTTCCTAATTCGGATTCTGTCACCCCACTCTTGCCATCAATTCCCTTATAGAGGAGGTCATTGATTGGAACAAAGTAGACGCCTTGATAGGCAGAGAGGGTCTCCTCCGTTCTTTGGTTCCACTGATCGACAAGGGTCTGCAATTCCGTTAGATCGGGGAAATTGAGATACAAGGGATTATAGATCCCCACCACGTAAACGGGCAGATCCGGGTTGTCCTTGCGAGCCAATTCGATGATCTGTTTGAGATTTTTCTCATAGGTCTTCGATGCTTTTTCAAAGCGGTCCAGATCTAAGTTACTGGTATCCTCAAGAATGGCCTTTCGCAGGTCATTGCCCCCGACAGTAATGGTCAGTAACTGAGCCTGCTTCAGGTCCTTTCCAATCTCCTTTTTCTCCCGTATGCGTGACAAAATTTGACTACTCGTATTGCCAGAGACACCATAGTTGATCGCTTTGAATTCAAGACCTGTTTCATTGGTCAAACTCTGAGCGAGCAGAGGGACAAACCCTCCTTGATTGGTGCTATCTCCTACGCCTTTAGTCAAGGAATCCCCAATCGCTACATAGGTGACTACCTTCTTTTTGGCACTTGTTGACGGTTTGGTCATCACTGGTTCTGCCGAAGGAAGGAGCCAATTGACCAGAAAAAAGCAGACCAGAAAAGTGACCAAACAATACAAGATCATCTCTAGTATTTTTCTACTATTCATATACTCCTCATTCGTCCAGCTTTCAATTTGACTTTCTTATTTTTAAGTCAGGTTTAGGCTTGGTAGACAATCTTGCCCTGGCAGATAGTATAGGCCACTTGTCCCTTGAGGGATTCACCGACAAACGGGGAATTGGCTGCCTTGGAAGCAAAATGATCAGACACTAAACGGTCAGCATCCGGATCAAAAATCACAATATCTGCTGGTCCACCGACTTCCAAATAGCCCGCTTCAAAATTATATAATTTAGCGGGATTATAGGTCATTTTTTCTAAGAGTTCCATCAAGCTGAGCTCTCCTGCATGGACCAAATAGGTCAAACCAAGCGATAGAGAAGTCTCTAATCCTGTCATGCCGGAAGGAGCCTTGGTGATATCGGCTACGTTCTTTTCATCCGCATGATGAGGCGCGTGGTCCGTTGCGATTACGGTAATGACTCCTGACTTCAAGCCTTCGATGACTGCACGACGGTCTTCTTCCAGACGAAGAGGCGGATTCATCTTGGCATTGCTTCCCTTAGACAGCAAGAGATCTTCAGTCTTAGAAAAATGCTGAGGAGCTACTTCTGCTGTAACAGGAGCACCGATCGCTTGGGCAAACTCGACCACCTTGACACTCTCAGCTTTCGAGAGGTGTTGGATGTGGAGGTGGCCACCTGTTGCGTGAGCAATCATAGCATCCCGCGCTGCCATCGAGTATTCTGCCACTCCAGTCGCTCCGCAAACCTTGAAGTGCTCCCGAGCAATGTGCTCATTGAGTCCCAGAATGCCGTTCAACTCTGGATCTTCTTCGTGGAGACTAATGAAGGTCCCCAGACGTTTGGCTTCTTCCAAAGCCTGACGGACTACCTTGGTACTTTGCAACGGGATCCCATCATCTGAGAAACCGACAGCGCCAGCTTGTAACAAGCCTTCAAAGTCGGTGAGATGTTGGCCATCAAAGTTCTTGGTAACCGTCGCAACGGTCTTTACATGGATGGCTTCCTTAGCAGCAGAATCCAAGACTTCTTTTAAGGTCACGACATCCGAGATTGTTGGAGTGGTATTGGCCATCATGACGACTGTCGTAAAACCACCTGCAGCAGCTGCGAGAGCCCCAGTGTGAATATCTTCCTTGTGGGTCTGACCTGGTTCACGGAAGTGAACGTGAATGTCCACCAAACCTGGCGCTACCACCTTGCCACTCGCATCGATAACTTGGGCTCCTTCATAAGAAAGAGATGGACCTATTTCCACAATTTTCCCCTGATCTACCAAAAGATCACATACTTGGTCCAAACCAGTTTTTGGATCCATTACCCGACCATTTTTAATGACTAACATCTTCTACTCCTTTATTCATAGAAATCAACATGGGTCTCTAGCAAGCGATCCCCATCATAGCGGAACATAGCTGAAAAGAAGGGTTTATCCTCCAAGAGCCACTCAACAAAGGTGTGGTCCCCCTCCCAAGTTGGCTTACTTAAGACTTGATCATAAGGCACCCACTCCAGCGTCCCTTCGTTACACTCGATGAGTTCCCCTTCAAACTCAGTCACCTTGAAGACATAGGTGTACCAGTCTAGATCGGGAGTAAATTCAGGGAAGGTGATAATTCCTTTTAGAACTGGCTTAGCAACTAGACCCGTTTCTTCAAGAATTTCTCTAGCAGCACATTCTTGAGGAGTTTCCCCGCGTTCTAATTTTCCACCAACACCGATCCATTTGCCTTCATGGACATCATTGGGCTTTTTATTGCGATGAAGCATCAAAAACGCTTCTCCATTATCGATATAGCAAATTGTAGCTAATTGTGGCATTATTTCTTCTTTCTATTTTCCTAACTTCGCAGCCAATCAATCGGCTCGCGACCCATCTCTGTTAAATAAGCGTTAGCCCTTGAAAAAGGACGAGAGCCAAAGAAACCGCGATAGGCCGATAAGGGACTGGGATGGGCACTCTCAATAATCAAGTGTTTGCTTGCATCAATCAAAGACTTCTTCTTCCGAGCATAGGCACCCCACAGAATAAAGACAACATGCTCTTCCTCTTGACTGACTAGGCGAATAACTGCATCTGTAAACTCTTCCCAAATCAGGCCAGCGTGCCCATTGGCTTGGCCAGCAGGCACTGTCAGACAGGCATTGAGTAAGAGAACCCCTTGCTCTGCCCAAGGCGTCAAGTCATGGGAAGGCTTAAGCCCCACATCTTCCGCCAACTCCTTTAAAATGTTTTGCAAGGATGGAGGTGCTAGGATATCATCCGGTACAGAAAAGCTGAGCCCCTGTGCTTGACCAGGACCGTGATAGGGATCCTGACCCAGAATCACGACCTTAACCTCTTCCAGATTCGTTGTCTTTAAGGCCTGAAAAACCTTTTCACGAGGTGGGTAGATGGTCCCTGATGCATAGACCTGATCTAAAAATTGATTGATTTGCTTAAAGTAGCCCTCTGGAAGCTGCTCCTTAAGCAATTGGTGCCATCTTGAATGTTCCATCGCTTCTCCTTACAGTATAAAATAATTAACCGTTCTCTTGAGATTTCCTTGGACCAGCAGCCAAACCAATAGAGGCTAACAAGAGAATTTGTGGTAGAAATTGGATCAGATAACGAGTCTTGCCACCTTCAAAGATGGTCAAAAAGAGAAGACCACCAAAGACAGCAAGCGATAGGAAGTGGAAATCGTCATCGTTCTTCTTCCTGAGATAGACAAGGACCAGGCCAGCTGCCATCACAATCCAAAACAACTGTTTAACGAACTCATAATAACGATACTGAGGACGATCTGTACTTAAGAAGTAGGTACGAATCCATTTGGCAACTGGTAAATCCTTGGTATAAGGCTCGTAAAGAGGGTTAATGACCGGAGTCTTTTCGTATTCAACATCCCGATAGAGCCAACCAAGTGTCCCTTCTGCAACCGTTAAGGATTGCTTGGTATAAAGATGTCCCAGGAGTCCAATCGGACCATATTCCTTCAAGCGCCGTTTGATTTCTTTAATGATATATTCGTTCTTGAACATCCCATTATTGTACTCGTCTCGCTTATCTTCGTCGACATATTTCAAGAGCCCTTCTTTCATATCTGCTTGGTTGTGCCCAATATCCGTCAAGCCCAAGTTAATAAACAAGAGCGGTCCTTTAGCCAGCCCTTCCCCTTTTAAAATAGGGACAGCTGTTTGGTGTTTGACAGCTGTATTCAGAGCTCCAAAGACCAGACCAGTTGATAAAAGGGTTAAAGCAAAGACTTTTCCAAAGACCTTCCACTGCCCTTTAAAGAAGAGGACCATCCAAAAGGCCATCACGACAATAATAGTCGTCGGACGAATCAGCATAGTAAGCCCTGATAAGAGGCCTAGCCACAAGGATGTCTTCCATTGTGCACCACTGTCGCTCTCTTTTAAGAGATCCAAGGCTAGCCCTAATTGCAAGGCGATGAGAGGAAGAGGCGGAATATCCGTATACATGGAGTAAAAATAAGGGGAATAACAGATTAAGACCACATAGAGGGTATACACCCAGTCTGCCACTTTTTGGTCATAATGTTTCAGCCCTAAACGATACAAGAGGATAGCTCCTGCATTCACAAAGACCATATTGAGAACTTGCATGACCCAGAGGCCCGCTCCACCAAAGAGTTGGTAGAAAAAGCGTTCGTACAAGAACAAGGGAAGATTATTGGGATTCCGGCTCAGGTAGCTAGAGATAGAGGACTCTTTTAGAAGGCCAAAAGCTCCCGTATAGACCACCGCAGCATCCCGACGGATTAAGAGTTCCGCAGACAGCATAAAAACAATCTGAACTAGAATCGCTCCAACCATCAATCCAGTCTTGTATTTCATCAACCAGGCAAAGGCCCTTTTGAGATAGGAGCGACCAATATAAGCTAGGAGAAAGATAAGTCCCCCAACTACAAGGCCCCATCCCGAAATATCTTTTAGGTAGACGACACTAATGACAAACCAGTGCACCATCAGGAGCAACATAACCAGATGGAGCACCCCAAATAAGATGTTTTTACTTTTTACTAACATAGCTCCATTATAGCAAAAAATAGGGATTTCGCTGGATTCTATCGGCTCTCCATCAAATAGAGGACTTCAGTTTGGATGGTGAAGCCAAGCCCTAGATATAGACTCAGGGCTGCTTGATTCTTTTTTTCAACGACAATCTGAAATTGCTGCTCCACTTCTGCAGCCATCTGATTCATCACACTTCGTAAGAGATAGCGTGCGTACCCTTTGCGGAGATGATCCGGGTCAACGGCTAATCCAAAGAAATAGGTCGTTCCCTGAGATAGATCCACCGTAACAGAAGCAAGAACTTGCTCTTGGTCACGCAAGACAAAGAGACGGGTATCCTGCCCCTCGAGAGACTCGGTCGCATACTTGAGGGCATAGTCAAGATCTGTCTCAAAAGCCTTGGATTGAAAATGCGCGATCTCTTGGAGCATGGACTCCTGAACTTCTAACACCATCAGCCCTTCTCTCTTCTCATGGTCGGTGACCTGACAAGTTGCCTCCAACCACAGTTCGTGGTCTTCCTCCTCTGCCTCCACAAAATGAAAATGACTGAATAATTCCGGATGTTGCTCCAAAAACCGAACCTCTGATACATACAGTCGGTCTTCTAACTGATAGTCTTGGGCCAAGTCCATAAAGTCTTCCCATAAGGAACGAGCAATCCCTTGTCTACGAAAAGAAGGTGTCACAAAGAGCTGAACCTCAGCTTCTTTGGGTTCATCCGCATAGATGGACAAAAATCCAACCAGTTGTCCCTCCACCGATGCAAGGATAAAGGCTGGCATCGTTAAATCAGCATTATAGAGATTATCCAAATAGGGCAAGCGATAAGTATGGTCAATTTGGTGACAGGCTCTTACAAGCTGTTCACACTGCTTTTTTTCTTCTAAACTTAGACGAATCCGTCTTTCAAGCTTCATGAAATTTCCTTTCATCACAAAAACAAAAGGAGAGCCAAGCTTTGGCCCTCCTCCATTATTTCTTTAGTCTTGCCAGGTTTCTTGGTTTTCTTTGAAACGGCGTAACAGTTCCAAACCTTCATTAGTGATATAACCCTGTTCTTCAGCCAAATGAATCAATTCAGTATAGTTTGACAAGGTTTCAAGTTGAACGCCAGCTTCCGCAAATTTCTTATCTGCTTTCTCCAATTGGTAGGTGAAGATAGCCACCACACCAAGGACATCTGCTCCTTCACGCTTCGCAGCTGCGACAGCATCTAAGACAGACCCACCAGTAGAAATCAAATCTTCAACCACCACCATCTTTTGACCTTGTGGTACACGGCCTTCGATTTGGTTTCCAGCACCATGGTCTTTTGGTTTGCTACGAATGTAGGCAAATGGCAAATTCATCTTGTCCGCAATAATGGCACCATGAGGAATCCCCGCAGTTGCCGTTCCAGCAATCACTTCTACTTCTGGGAAAGCTTCCTTGATTTTGTCCACGAAGCCATTTTCAATCAAGGTACGAGTTTCTGGATAAGCGAGGGTCACACGATTATCCGTATAAATAGGGGACTTGATCCCAGAAGCCCAAGTAAAAGGCTCTTCTGGTTTCAAATAAACAGCTTCAATTTTTAGAAGATGGCTGGCAATATCTTTAGCTAATGACATGATAACTCCTTTTTTACGATTTTAATCGAATACGAATTAAATCAATGATTTATTTTTAAATAACTGTACAGGTTAGTAAATAGTTTAGGGAAGGCTCTATCAGGCTTCCCGTAGAACTACAAAAGTTTAACTTTTAGTAGCAATTAGTGTTCCGACGATTATGAGAATAAAACGATACTTTTTATTCTCATAATCTAGTGAATAGTTTAGGGAAGGTCCTATCGGACTTCCCGTAGAGCTACAAAAGTTTTACTTTTACTTGCAATTATTATTCCGACGATCACAGAAGAGAAACGATTTTTTCTCTTCTGTGATCTAGTGAATGCGTTAGGGAAGGTCCCATAGGACTTCCCGTAGAGCTACCAAAAGTTCCACTTTTAGTAGCTCTTACGCATTCCATTGTCTCTTAATTTCATGGTAGGCATCCCATGGGTTTTCTGCTTGTATGATCGGACGTCCAACCACGATGTAGTCTGAACCGATGGCATGGGCTTCTTGTGGGGTCATGACCCGTTTTTGGTCACCAATTTCTGCTCCTGCAGGACGGATCCCTGGGGTGACGCAGACAAACTCTTCGGATGTAGCTTTCTTGATCAAATCTACTTCATGGGCTGAGCAGACGACACCATCCAAGCCAGCTTCTTGAGCCTTACGGGCATAATTAACAACTGATTCTTGGACAGTGGTTTGGATGTTTTGGCAATCTCGCATGTCTTCTTCACTGGTAGAGGTCAACTGAGTCACCGCCACCAACTTAGCTCCTGGTCCAAGTGCCTTTTTGGCTTCGCGCATCATCTCTACACCACCGGCTGCATGAACTGTCACCATATCCACTCCAAAGGTACCTAGGACAGACATGGCTGACTTAACCGTATTTGGGATATCGTGCAATTTTAGATCCAAGAAAATGCTATGGCCACGACCTTTCAGATAGTGAACAATTTCTGGTCCGACTGCATAGAAAAATTCCATTCCGATTTTTACAAAAAGTTTTTCATCTTCTGGGAAATGTTCTAAAAAGTTTTTGACATCTTCAAAAGCTGGAAAGTCAAGGGCGATGATGGGACGTTCTTCACGCATGGGTTTCTCCTTTTTATGGCTGACATTTTTTCCACAAAAAAACCTTGCCCGAGGCAAGGTTACACGAAAATTAGGTAGTATCTACCCTGATTCACCGTCTAGACCTTAGGAGCCTCTCTGGACCACTTTAAAGGTTTTTCTACATTGTAGTACGATATGAAAGAAAAGTCAAGAAATAATCATAAAACGTTCGGATTCAATCTGTTTTTTTCATTCTTCGACTAGGTAAGATTCACAAACATGTCAAATTCTTGACGAAGATTCGATTTTCCTGTAAAATTTTTGTATGCTGAGTAAGGGTTGTTTTAGTTGTAGCTTACTCAGTAGCCTGTTGGAGTTGTAGCCAGCAGGCGTTTTTTGTTCTCTTGATGATCCTTATAATAGATTTTCTCGGACATGCCGACGCAAATCTTCCAAGCTAGTTATTCCATACTGATCCATGACCTTTGGTAAGTCTTGGATAATGGTCGGACAAGCATATGGATCTGTAAAGTTAGCAGTTCCGACTCCGATTGCAGAGGCACCAGCAATCATCATCTCAATAGCTGCTTCTGCTGAATCCACGCCACCCATGCCAATAATCGGCAGTTTGGTCGATTGGGCTACTTGGCGGATGAGTTTCAATGCTACTGGGAAGATAGCTGGTCCTGACATACCTCCGGTGCCATTGGCAATGATGGGCTTGCCTGTCTTGAGGTCAAAGCGCATCCCGACCAGCGTGTTGATCATGGTCAAGCCACTCGCTCCTGCATCTTCTGCAGCCTTGGCGACTTGAGTAATGTCCGCCACACTAGGTGTTAATTTGACATAGACAGGGACGGAGGAAGCTTCTACCGCTGCTTTTACTGCATCATAAGCCAACTCTGGAACCTGTCCGATTAAGAGGCCATTGTTGCCATGATCTACGTTTGGACAAGAGATATTGAGCTCGATGGCCTTGACATTTGGCGCTTGCGAGATCTTGCCAGATACCGTTGCATACTCTTCATTGGAGAAGCCAGCTACATTGGCGATAATCGGTAGCTCCGGATAATGCTGGGCCAACCAAGGAAGTTTCTCTGCTAGGACCACGTCTACGCCTGGATTTTGGAGCCCAATGGCATTGAGCATGCCTGCTGGCGTCTCAGCAACGCGTGGTGTCGGATTTCCGAAGCGAGCCTCAGCAGTTGTCGCCTTGATCATAATGGATCCAAGCAGGTCTAAGTCATAGTATTTGGCATATTCCTGACCAAAGCCAAAACAGCCAGAAGCCGGAATAATGGGATTTTTCAAGTCTAATCCTGGTAAGGATACAGCTAATCGATTACTTGTCATACTTTCCTCCCTACATCACAATCGTACCAGTTTCAAAGACCGGTCCGTCTTCACACACGCGCTTATTAGCTGCTTGGCTTTCATTTTCCAGATGCACTACACAGGCATAGCAAGCACCCATCCCACAAGCCATACGCGATTCCATAGAAATGTAGGCGCGAGGATGGTCATGGAATTTGGTATTGACATATTTGAGCATACCAGGTGCCCCACAAGAATAGATAGCATCAAACTCCTGGTCCATCTGATCAACGATTGTTGACACATAACCCTTGGTACCATATGAACCATCGTCTGTTGTAATGGTGACTTGGCCGTACTGCTTCAATTCTTCTTCCAGGATCACAGCTTCTTTATTGGCAAATCCAAGGACAGAATGGACTTCTACTCCCTGCTCATGTAGCTGTTTGGCCACTTGGACCAAAGGAGGCACTCCGATCCCTCCGCCGATAATTAAAGCACGCGCCCCTTGACCAAGACCTTTTAGGTCAAAGCCATTTCCTTGAGGACCCATGACACTGAGGAACCTACCGACAGGCAGCTGAGAAAAGATGGCTGTCCCTCCCCCTTCTACCCGATAGATGAGGCGACAGGTCTGGCTGTCTGGATCTATCTCAGAGATAGAAATGGGACGACGGAGGAGCTTAGAGTCATCCGGTACACGAATATGGAGAAACTGCCCCGGCAACATCTGCTCCACCATTTCCCCCTTCAA
Organism: Streptococcus australis ATCC 700641; assembly: GCF_000186465.1. Lineage (GTDB taxonomy): Bacteria > Bacillota > Bacilli > Lactobacillales > Streptococcaceae > Streptococcus > Streptococcus australis. The sequence goes on from NZ_GL636091.1 coordinate 1,637,920, forward strand.
GACCATTGAAAAAATCCGTGGCGCAATCTCTTCTTGAGCGATTAACTCCATGTCTTCCATCATGATTTTTCCAAACCGTTTTTTACAGCTGTCACTGACCATTGGTTTCCTCTTCTTTCTTCCAGCAAAAAAGACCTCGCAAAAGCAAGGTCCTACAAATGATCAGCTAGACTCAGTCCGCTGATCTTTTTTCTGTCTTTCCTTGCAGGCCTCTCTGGACCCCTTAAAGGTTAAATTTGTCTCATTATATCGCTCTCCTTGTCGCTTGTCAAGTAGAAGCCGATGGCTCCGCTCATTTCCCATCTGTCTCAGGAGAAAACCCTTCTGGTACCGGTGGGATATACTGTAAAGCGATGCGATTTTCTGGCTTGCGATCGACCAAGTAGAGAACCAACAAAAAGACCCATTCCAGGGGCTTCATCAGATAGTAAATGACATCCATGGCCCATTTCTTCTTGATATGTTTGGCAAAGGGATAGCCATAGCGGTCATAATTGCGACGCAGGAATCGATGGAAACGTGGCGTCTTTTCTTCTAGAACCTGCTCAAAGGCATTGGAAATACAGAGCTGGCGATTCACCACAACAGGATGACCGTGCCGGACTCCCATCTGTTGGGGCTTGACAACTTTTTCATGGCCACCAGCCGCAACCGTACAGAGATAGTGCTCATCCATGATGAGATTCTGAGGAGGGATCTTTTCCGAAAAGGTCCAGTCTGCCGTATTGGTCCAGGCCTTGACCAAGCTATCAGGACGTTGACCAAAGAGCATGAGGATCATGACCAATAGCGCTAACAAGGGGAGGGCAAAGACGACTGCCAACCAAGGCCAGTGTTTGGATTGGTGGAGGATCAGGTGAAAGCGCTGGAGAATTGGATTGTCATAGGCCCTATTGGGATCAGACTCGCCCTCCCACTCCTTCATCCTGGTCCGCAGAAGACTAATAGAATAAACCAACAAGAAGACCGTGTGACAACCGATGACTTGCACCTGGATGTCAAATACCACTACTAGCACCAATCCCATCAATATCCCACTGATACAAAAGATATTCAAAAGTGGGGACAAGGAATTGGCATCTCGGTAAGAATAGATGACCAAAGCTAGGAAGGAAATCAGTGCCAAAATAAGGATCGTCGGTAGCGCCTCCGACCAAATCATGGTATGCTTCTGCTCATTAATGAGCTGCTGGGTCCAATCATAACTCGTCAAATCTTTTACTAGATAGATGACGAAGAATTCCAGGATGCTGCCAAAGACTCCTATCCAAAGGATCACAAAGTACTTGCGATTGTTGACCCTTCGTTTAATTTTTTCTTCTTCTTTCTCTTCATAGACACCGACTAGCTCCTTTTCCAGGGTCTGGGCCTGTATCGTAGACCAGCGAGAAATAACATACAGAATCACAAAGATATTTGGAACAAAATAACTAACCACTAGGGCATGAACAAGAATTGTAACACTGTAAATTCCGACTCCAAAAATAGCATTCCAGAAACCCAAAGATTGGATATTTCCTGGCAAGCTCCTGATAATTAGAAAGACAGACAAACTAAGAAATATCAGGAAGTTGGTCATAAAGTTTATCTTTACTAAACTGGCTAAAAATTTAGTTTCCAGTTCCTGGTTCCATTTTTTGTACCAGTGAGCAATTCTTTTCATAAGGCCTCCAGAGATCATCTTTTCCATCATTCTATCAAGCTACAATCAATCCTTCAATTCTAAACCTGTTTTATAGGAAAAAATCCTCCTAGAGACTGATACTAGCTAGGATTTTCTGTCAAAAGTATGTTAAAATATAAGCATGAGAATCCAACAATTACATTACATTATCAAAATCGTCGAAACAGGCTCTATGAATGAAGCGTCCAAGCAACTCTTCATCACCCAGCCAAGTTTGTCCAATGCTGTGCGGGACTTGGAAAAAGAAATGGGGATTGATATCTTCATCCGTAATCCCAAAGGGATTACTCTGACCAAGGATGGAATGGAGTTCCTTTCTTATGCCCGTCAAGTTGTCGAGCAGACCCAACTCCTAGAAGAACGCTATAAAAATCCAGTAGCCAATCGGGAGCTCTTTAGCGTATCCTCCCAGCACTATGCCTTCGTTGTCGAAGCCTTCGTCTCTCTCCTAAAGAAAAGCGACATGGAGAAATACGAGCTCTTTCTACGGGAGACTAGAACCTGGGAAATCATCGATGACGTCAAGAACTTCCGTAGTGAGATCGGTGTCCTCTTCCTTAATGGGTACAACCGGGATGTCCTTTCAAAAATGCTGGATGACAGCCACCTTAAGGCAACCCACCTCTTCACTGCCCAACCTCATATCTTCGTCAGCAAGACTAACCCTCTAGCGAACAAAGAGGTGGTGAAATTAGAAGATCTAGAAGACTTCCCTTATCTCAGCTACGACCAAGGGACCCACAACTCCTTCTACTTCTCAGAAGAGATCCTCTCCCAAGAGGATCACAAGAAGTCCATCGTTGTCAGTGACCGTGCCACCCTCTTCAATCTCTTGATTGGTCTAGACGGCTACACCATTGCGACTGGGATCCTTAATAGCAACCTCAATGGAGACAATATCGTTTCCATCCCGCTAGATATCGATGATCCAATCGAGCTGGTCTACATCCAACACGAAAAAGCTAGCCTCTCTAAGATGGGTGAAAAATTTATCGAATACTTACTTGAGGAAGTCCAATTTGATAAATAAGAACTAACTAGCTACACAAGCACAATAAAACACCTGAAACAAGTGGGTTTCCACTTCTCTCAGGTGTTCTTTTATTGTCTTAATTTCGAAAACACTTCCCCAATCTTCCCTTCGATGACCAGGTCTGCTTGCTTGTCCTGTGGGATACTGGTCTTATTGATGACGACCAGCTTCTTCCCTTGGAAATACTGGATCAAGCTGGCTGCTGGGTAGACAACGAGGGAGGTACCACCGATAATCAGTAGATCAGCTTCTTGGATGGCTTGGGCTGCTTGGCTAAAGACCTCCATATCTAGAGGTTCCTCGTAGAGGGTTACATCCGGCTTGACCACCTTACCACAATCGAGACAGTGTGGAACAGGCCCTTCCAAAGCTAGAAAGGACTCTAAATCATAAAAGCGCTGGCAACCGGTACAGTAATTACGGTCGGCACTACCATGGAGTTTCAAGACTTTTTTAGACCCTGCCATTTCATGGAGACTATCAATATTTTGCGTCACGACTGCTTTGAGTTTACCAGTTTCTTCCAGCCAAGCCAGATAGCGATGGGCTGCATTGGGCCTGGCATCTGGATAGAGCAGGTACTTCTTGTAAAAGTCGAAAAAGTCCTCTGGATAACGCTCAAACATGGTATGAGAGACCAGTTGCTCAGCCGTAAAATGCCGACCCAAGGTGACACTATAGACCCCATCTGAGCTACGAAAGTCTGGAATATTGGACTCCGTTGAGACGCCAGCCCCACCGAAAAAGACGATCCGTTTACTCTGATCAATGATTTCTTGCAAGTCTTTTATTTTATCCATGTATTCCTCCTTACAAGAGTGCTTCGATAACAGCATTGGCCTGATCGAAATAAAAAGGTTCTCGCTGGTAAACAATCCCCGTCTCCTGAGCCAAGCTCACCAGAAGCTCCATAAAATGCTGGGAAGAGAATCCAGTCGTCCGGTGGAGTTCCTCTTCATCAAAGGGTTTGATCAAGTGAGCTAGAGGATTGCGGACAGATTTCTCCAACTCCCGCAGTTGCTTGGCCGCATCCTTAGTGGAATCCGGCAAGTCCAAGTGTAAGATCAACTCCGTCAAACTGGACGAATTGACCGCACTCTCACTATGGAATTGTTGCAAGGCTGGATTGTCAGAGGCCCGAATCTTGTCAAACTTCCAATGGTCATAGCTGGACTCCTTGGAGTTGTGGATGTAGTCTGCAATATCTGGGATTTGCATCTCAATCAAGCGCATAAAGATCCGATAGATAGCAGGACTCACCGCCCGAATGAAGTCAATAATCTGCTCGTTGCGAAGCTTGGCTTCTAAGTCATACAGATAGTTCGCCAACTGTTCCTCTTCTGGGTCCTCATGCCAAAAAAGCTGAAAACCAGTCACTTCTAGCAACTCGGTTCTCAACTTTTGGTTCATGATTGGTTGGATATTGAGCTCTCGACGCTCGGCCATTAACCGCAATAAGGTCAAGACCAGCTCTGGCAAGCTCTTCTGCTTCTTAGCAGAACGAAGGGCCCGACTATACTGGTAGGTCTGAAGGTCGTAGAGCCACTCATCATGAAGGTATTCTGTCATTAGTCTGCGATCAAGGTTTCAAGACCAACTTTCATCATGTCTGTGAAAGTATTTTGACGTTCTTCAGCTGTTGTATCTTCATCTGGATTGACCAAACTGTCTGAAATAGTCATAATAGCAAGCGCATCAACATGGTGTTGAGCAGCAAGATAGTAAAGAGCTGCTGCTTCCATTTCTACAGCTTTGACACCCCACTTACCAAGTTCGATGTTCTTTTCACCATAGTTTGAATAGAAGACATCAGAAGACAAGACATTACCAACGTGAGTCGTCATGCCAAGGTCCTTGGCAATGTGGTAGGCCTTATCTAGCAAATCAAAGCTTGCGATTTGTGGGAAATCGTATTGAGGCCAGTCGTTACGGATGATGTTTGAGTTGGTTGCGGCAGCTTGTGCCAAGACCAATTCACGGACGTGGACATCGCCATTCAAAGAACCAGCTGTACCCACACGGATCAATTTCTTCACACCGTAGTCGACGATCAACTCACGCGCATAAATAGAGATCGATGGCATCCCCATCCCAGTTCCCATGACAGATACACGGTGACCCTTGTAGGTACCGGTGTAACCAAACATGTTCCGAACTTCGTTGAAGCAAACAGCGTCTTCTAAAAAGTTCTCAGCGATAAATTTCGCACGAAGAGGATCTCCAGGAAGGAGAATTTTATCAGCAATTTCACCTTGCTTAGCAGCAATATGGATAGACATAATTAAGATATAAAGGGTGACAGAGAACAAAGTAAAAATAGGAAACTGACGACGCATCGCAGATGCTAGACAGTTTATCTTTTTTACACAGTTCTCCGCCCGTATTCAGTTCAGCGAATACAGTTAACCCATCCTTTCTTTTTTTATTGAGTGTTTTGAAAAGCTTTCCGCTCGTGTTCAAATCAGAACACATGCTCTACCTTTCTGTGTGTATTTTTTAGAAAGCTTTCTGCTCATGTTCAAATCGCAACACAAACTCTAGCTTTCCGAATTCATCATAGAGGCCAGGCATCAAAAGTGGGGTTTATTCCACCCCCAACAACCCTGGTTCCTTATATGCTTAGTTAAATTATACCATAAGAAGATAGGTTTCATCTAGCTTGTAGGGTAAATCACCTACATAAAAACTACTGAATCTTATCTACTGGAGACTCCTTGATTTTTTTCCCCATGAGATGATCCAATCCTTTGGAGAAACCAACAGTTAGAAAAGCTGTCAGCAAGAGATAGGGTAGAGCTGTTAACCCTTGTCCCGTAAACCCAAGGACCAAGCCAGTTGCAGATAAGGGAGCTTTTAAGGTCACTGTCAAAAAGCAAACCGAACCTAGGAGAAAGAAAGCTGGAGTATTTCCAACACCAAGTACCAAAGAGATGAGGGCTGCTCCTGCCATTCCCAGTGCAAAGGAAGGCGTCAGAGTCCCTCCATAGGCACCTGCCCAAAAGGTAAGCAGAACGACTAGAGCTTTTAGGGTAAACAGGAGTAGAATCGTCTGCCATGTGGCCCCATTGAGGATTTCCTGAGCCATCATCCGCCCATTTCCAAGCAGGTGGGGCTGGAAGCTTGCTAGACCAGCTAGGAAAACAAATGCTAATGGCAAAGTGATAAGAATTCGTTTGTCCTTGATTCGATGATTGGCGGCCTTCTTTGTGAAACGGGCAAAGAGCCAGGCGACTGGAGTCAGGAGGGCAATGAAGATAACCATCTGCCACAAGACTGTAGGTGACCAAGTTATTTCGGGCACTTGATAGAGGGCTCTGTCTGAAATGACCCAACCCGCCGTATAAGTAGCCACATAAGTGGTAATCCCAGCCAAGACAAAGCGTTTCATCGAAAATGCCAGCCCCAAGGTTTCAAAGATAAAAAAGACACTGGTTAGTGGCACTTGGTAGACCGCTGCCAAGCCTGCGCCAGCCCCGCAAGCGATTAGAAACATGCGGTCCTGAAACGATAAGTCTAGTACTCGTCCAAGAGGAGGCGCCAACAAGGCCCCAATCTCCCGTGGTGCTACTTCTTTTCCTACTGGTGCACCAGCTCCTACAGCAATTATTTGCCAGGTGGAATGGAGCATCTGCTTCCAGAAATGAAGGCGAGTACATGAAGATTCCTCCTTCATCTGGCCCTTAACAGAGAGAATATTTCCCTTTCGCTGTAGGAGATACCAGACCAAGGCTGAGCTGGCACCAACAAGAAACAGACTGAGCAAAATCCGTGAAGGCGCCACTCCATCCGTCAAGAAGCCAGACTGGTGCTCTGAACGACCAAAAGCCAATCCTTCCACTAACTCTAAAAGGTAATGAAGCAGGATACCCGCTAAACCCGAAACAAGCCCAAGCAGACAAGCTGCTAGGACTAGTCTTCGTTTATTGGGAATTGTTTTAAGGGATCTCACAATTCTTTCCAAGGTTCTTACAATTCAGCAAGAATAGCTTTAAGCAAGCCTTTGAAGTCACCCTTAACGCGTTCTGTCACTTCGACTACTTCTTCGTGGTTGAGCTCTTCTTGGAAACCAGCTGCAAAGTTGGTAATACATGAAATACCAAGAACCTTCAAACCAGAGTGAGCAGCAACGATAACCTCAGGAACTGTAGACATACCGACAGCATCTGCACCAAGAGTCTTATACGCACGGATTTCAGCTGGAGTTTCATAAGTTGGACCAGTCACACCGATATAAACCCCATCATCCAATTTAATGCCCAATTTGTCTGCTACTTGATGAGCAGTCTCGCGGTATTCTGGAGTGTAAGCTTTGGACATATCAGGGAAACGTGGACCAAAGTCTTCCAAGTTTTCACCGATCAATGGGTTTTGACCTGTCATATTGATGTGGTCAGTAATAGCCATCAAGGTACCAGGACCGAAGCCGATACCTCCAGCAGCGTTGGTGACAAGCACTCCTTCACATCCCAAAACTTTCATGACACGAACTGGGAAAGTCACCACTTCCAATGGGTTTCCTTCGTAGAAGTGGAAACGTCCTTGAAGGGCCAAGACTTTACGTCCAGCAAGATCACCATAAACCAATTTACCAGCATGTCCGACTACTGTTGATTGACCCCAGTTTGGAATGTCAGAGTAGTCTACTACAACTGCATTTTCGATTTCTTCAGCCAATTCTCCAAGGCCTGATCCAAGGATCAAACCAAACTCAGGAGCTTCGATTCCTTTGCCCTTCAAAAATGCTGCTGTTTCATTGATTTTTGCTAATAATGTCATTGTGTTCTCCTTTTATTTTTTAAGTAATGTACCGATTTTGTCAAAGGTATTGGCGTTGCGAATAGTCATCTGGCGATAGAAAGGCATCTTCATCAGATGTTTGTGGTAGGCCGTTTTAGCATAGCTTGCTTCCGAGAATTTCCCCCAGAAAACCGCTACCTTGCCAAAGTGGAGCACTTCTTCTCCCAAATCTAAAGCAAGCAGCTTCTCTTCTACGGTTTCCCTACCCAAGCCCTCGGTGTAAAAGAGGACATCCTTACGAGCCATTTCTTTTGACCACCATTTCGGCAAGCTCGCACATTCTGCTTCATAGTCTTCTCGACTCAGGAGAGAAAAGCGCTCAATAAAGGGATAATGGTTCTCAAAGAAGGTCGACAGCCCCTCCACTAACTGAGACCGCGAAAGATCCGTCGTAAAGAAGATATTGCCACTGTTGATGTAGGTTTCCACCTGGCTGAGGCCTAGATCCGTCAATTGCTGACGCAGATCCGCCATGACCACCTTATTCTTGCCGCCAACATTGATTCCTCTTACGAGTAAGGCAAATCGCGTCATCTTAGACCAATTTATCTAAGAAGCTTTCACCGATCATGGCTTTCTCCACACCGAAGTTGTCCGCCACTGTAGCTGAGATATCCGCAAAGTGTCCAACAGGGATCAAGCCACTACCTTTGAAGGATGGGCTATAAGCCAAGAATGGGATGTATTCACGCGTATGGTCTGTACCAGCGTAAGTTGGGTCATTTCCGTGGTCAGCCGTGATCATCAAGAGATCATCTTCTTTCATAGCAGCGATGATTTCTGGCAAGCGCTCATCAAACTCATGCAAGCAATCACGGTAACCGTGTGGATCACGACGGTGTCCATAAAGGGCATCGAAGTCTACCAAGTTAGTGAATGAGAATCCATGTTTAAAGTCTTCTGATTTCATAGCCTTGATCAAGTTGTCAATACCGTGGCTGTTTGATTTGTTGTGGCCCATATCGTGGTTGATACCAGCACCATTGAAGATATCACTAATCTTACCAACTGAGTAAGTATCGATACCAGCTTCGTTCAATTTGTCCAAAACAGTTGGCGCAAATGGTGAAACAGCCAAGTCACGACGGTTGGCCGTACGTGTGAAGTTTCCTGGTTCCCCAACATATGGACGAGCAATAATCCGTCCAAGAAGTGCTGGACGTTCCAATGTAATAGAACGAGCATATTCACAGATACGGTAGAGTTCATCCAAAGGAATAATCTCTTCGTGGGCTGCGATTTGAAGAACTGGGTCAGCTGATGTATAGATGATTAACTCGCCTGTTTCCATTTGACGTGGTCCGAAGTCATCGATGACCGCTGTACCAGAATAAGGTTTGTTAGCTTCGCGGATGACCTTACGACCTGAGAATTCTTCAATCTTAGTAATAATTTCTTCTGGGAATCCATTCCAGAAAGTATCAAACGGTTCTGTAATATTAAGACCCATGATTTCCCAGTGACCTGTCATGGTATCTTTTCCAAGAGAGACTTCTTCTAACTTCGTTGCGTAACCAGTTGGATTGCTCTCAGCAGGTACAGTCTTTAAGGGTTGTTCACGCGGAATATTTCCAAGACCAAGCTTTGCCATGTTTGGTACATTCAAACCAACTGCTTTTGAAATGTGTCCAAGTGTGTCAGATGCGCCATCAGGTACACCGGCATTGACAAAGTTATTAGCATCTGGAGCTGCTCCGATCCCTACTGAATCCAATACAACTAAATGCATACGATTAAATTTTGGCATTTTGAATGTCTCCTTTATAATTTAAACTGAATACAGTATAACACAATTTTTTGAAAATGTAACGCTTTCATATAAAATTTTATAAATAAGTTTTATATCCGTAGAAAAAAGGACAAAATGCCCTTTTTAAAGTGATTTGCTAATGATTTTTGGACCTTCTGGTGTCCCTACGATGACTTTTGAAACCATTCCTAAAAAGAGACCATGATCGACAACACCGACAGTCCGGTCCAACTCTTCTGCTAAGGCTTCAGCATCTGGGATCACTTTCAAATCCAAATCAATAATAAAGTTCCCTTGGTCGGTCACAAAGCGCTGGCCATCCTTTTCACGATAAGCTGGTGAATAACCCTTCTTCTCAAAATGACGGAAAAGATTCTCTGCCCCGTATTGAACCACTTCTACCGGCAGTTTAAAGGCACCAAGCGTCTCCACTTGTTTAGACTCATCGACAATCCAGATGCAGTCTTTTGAGTTGGTCGCAACGATTTTCTCCATCAAGAGGGCACCGCCCCCACCTTTAATCCCGTTCAAAGCTGGGTCTACTTCATCTGCACCATCTACTGTCAAGTCTACCACTTCTACATCGTCAATGGCTTTGAGAGGAATTCCCAAGCCTTCTGCCTGTTCATAGGTCACGCTTGAGGTCGTTACAGCAGTAATCTTCAAACCTTCTTCCTTGATGCGACGTCCCAATTCAGCCACAAAATAATAAGCAGTTGACCCTGTACCAAGACCGACAATCATGCCGTCAGTAACAAACTCAGCCGCCTTAATCCCTACCTGTTCTTTTAGGTTTACCATCATAGACCTCCATTTCTATTCATATTTAGTATAGCATATTGGCCGACAGATTTCACTACTTAACTGAAAACCTTTTCAACTTCTCCTTCTAAAAGCAATATCTTGCCCCTCTTGCTAGTTTACGATAGAATAGAAGGGAATACACAGGAAAAGAGAAGATACATGATTACTAGAGAATTTGATACTATCGCCGCGATCTCGACTCCGCTCGGTGAGGGGGCTATCGGAATTGTCCGCCTAAGCGGAACGGATAGCTTTAAAATCGCACAAAAAATCTTCAAGGGTAAAGACTTGACCAGCGTGGCTAGCCATACCCTCAACTACGGCCATATCGTGGACCCAGATAAGGATGAGATCCTCGACGAAGTCATGGTTGGAGCCATGCGCTCTCCTAAGACCTTCACTCGCGAAGATATCATCGAGATCAACACTCACGGTGGGATTGCGGTGACCAATGAAATCCTGCAATTGGTGATCCGCGAAGGGGCACGTCTTGCTGAGCCAGGTGAATTTACCAAGCGGGCCTTCCTCAATGGTCGTGTCGATTTGACCCAGGCTGAGGCGGTCATGGATATTATCCGCGCCAAGACCGACAAGGCTATGAACATCGCCGTCAAACAGTTGGACGGATCCCTGTCTGATCTGATCAACAATACCCGTCAAGAAATCCTCAATACTCTAGCTCAAGTCGAAGTCAACATCGACTATCCTGAGTACGATGATGTCGAGGAAGCAACCACCGAGATCATCCGCGAAAAGACCACTGAATTCGAAGCCCTCTTGACCAATCTCCTCAAGACTGCCCGTCGCGGTAAGATCTTGCGTGAAGGGATTTCTACTGCTATCATCGGTCGGCCAAACGTCGGCAAGTCCAGCCTTCTCAACAACCTCCTGCGTGAGGAAAAAGCCATCGTGACTGATATCGAAGGGACAACCCGGGACGTCATCGAGGAATACGTCAACATCAACGGGGTGCCCCTCAAGCTGGTCGATACGGCTGGGATCCGCGAGACCGAGGACATCGTCGAACGCATCGGTGTGGAGCGCTCTCGCAAAGCCCTTAAAGAAGCCGACCTGGTCCTTCTGGTCCTCAATGCCAGTGAACCCTTGACCGATCAGGATCGTCAGTTGCTAGAGATCTCTCAAGATAGCAACCGCATCATCCTCCTCAACAAGGTCGATCTCCCGCAGCAAATCGAGTTGGACGAGATTCCTGCCGATCATATCAAGATTTCCGTTCTGAAAAACCAAAATATCAACCAGATCGAAGACCGAATCAATGCCCTCTTCTTCGAAAATGCTGGCCTGGTCGAGCAAGATGCTACTTATCTCTCCAATGCTCGCCACATCTCTCTCATTGAGAAAGCCGTTGAAAGCCTCCAAGCAGTCAACGAAGGCCTGGCTATGGGCATGCCAGTAGATCTACTCCAAGTCGATCTGACCCGCACCTGGGAAATTCTCGGAGAAATCACAGGGGATGCCACTCCAGACGAGCTAATCACCCAACTCTTCAGCCAGTTCTGTCTTGGAAAATAGAATTCAAAAAAATCGTATGTTGCAAACATACGATTTTTCTATTATTAATTTCCTTGGTCCAGACTTTGAACAGTGAGGTAGGCTTGGTAGACCAAGAAGAGTCCTACTGCTGTCAAGAATGGAATAGCGAGAGGGAGTTCTGTCTCGATTTGGCCAAATGGTGAATTGCCGACAAAGTGAAGGCCAAAACCAGATACAAAATAGAACCAACCCGTCAGCATCAACTCCTTGCGACCTTTTGTCGCTTGGACGATCAAGAAGAGACCCACCATGAAGAGGGCTGTGTAGACCCAGTGTGATACGACTCCATTCATGATCCGACCTAGGATACCAGATACTGCGTAAGAGAAGCCTTCTGGCATGTCTTGACGGATATAGGCAAAGTCCTCCACAATCTGGAAACCAAGACCAGATGCAATCGCTAAAAGGAAGATAGATTTGATCCGACGCACATTGAACAAGTAGAGGACAAAGAAGATCGGAATCAACTTGAAGGGTTCCTCAAAGAGGGGGCCTGCAATCGCACTCTCATACTGGTTCCAAAAATCGCTATTTGGCGCTACCGCTTGAATCATCTCGTGGAAATAAGTGTTGGCAAAACTAGATAACCAACCTGCGATAAAGCCCCCACCTAGAAGAGAAAAGAGAACCGGAATCCAAGACAACTTCCACTTCTTGGCGAAATGAAAGAGAGCCCAAACTGCAGGAATCGCATAAACTAGGAGCAAGAGGACAGAGATACCAATGATCCCATACTGACTGCCTGTCATCCAACCAGCTGTGATAGACTGCGTCTCATAGGCCAGACCAATCGAGAGCAAGAATAAAAATAGAAACAAAATCGATTTGCGTTTCATAAAAAACCTTTCTTTAAAACAATTAAAAAGCTGGAATCCCAGTCTTTTTGTCTATATGGATATTGTAACAATAAAAGCTTAAAAAAACAATAAATGGAAATCATAAAGGCAATAATCTACAATTCATCATTTTCTAATCTTCCCATTTTGGTTGGCTAATTTCTGCAAAGGTATCGTCCTGATGGATCGCTTTTTCCACCTTCTCCACTGGGACGACTTGGAGCGGGATCTTCTTAAAAGGTCCCCAGTCTGTGACGATTGTCATTCGATACTGCTTCTTCATGACCCAGCATTTTTCTTCCCTTACATCGACATTCCCTACTCGTACTTGATGCTGGTAGCTTTCATGGATTAAGCATTGAGTCAAGGCTCTGAGCCGCTCACCCTCATCTGCTATCTCCAACTCGGCCAGCAGCTCTTGATCACTGACATCTTTTATCAAGATACTTCTTAGGTAGCTATCAAACCCTTTCAGATACTTGAATCCTAGCCAAAGCAAGCCCAGGATTAAGGCGAAAAAGAGGATGATTAAGATATAAAAGAGAAAGATTGGAAAGTCTGAGCCTTTTGCATTGGACTCACCAGTGAAAAACAAGAAGACAAGACTCAGCAAGAATAGCCCTGGCATCAGAAAGAAAATCCAGAAGATGGTCGATCCGTACACAAGAAAATCAGAGAGATTTTTCCCCACAACTAAGGCTCCAATGGAGGCTTTCTTTGGTGTTCCCATCTTGGCTGACTGATTCATTTTCCCCATGACCTACTCCTTTCGATCTATCTACCACATTCCCATCTTATATAAGGCTCTACAAACTATTGCAACTATGACACATCATCGTCTGAAAGTTATCCTCTCAAGGCAACCCTTGCTCAGTAAGTGAAATTGATTGTTCTCATTTTCCACTATTATATCATACAAGCACTTTCCCCAAGATCCATACTTCCATAAACCAACAAAAAAACACTGAATCTTCAGTGTTTTCTTTTCTATTTCTGTCCCCTGCAGGAACATAAAATATGCTTAGAAAGCCTATTCTAATAAGATTGAGGATAAACTTGATCAATATTTGGTCAAATTTTTGGCTAAATTATTTTTGGATTAACCTTCATGTTTTTATAAGAAATGAAATTTGATAAGACATTTTATCTTTTTTATGACTTACTATTTTTAAATATGGTTGATGTTATTTGAACTGTTTTTTCCTCTGAAATCATCTGAATTGTAATACTATAAATTGTATAACTAGAGTAACTTATTCTTATTCGACAGACAGTATCTTCTGGCATAAAGTACTTGTTTTTAAGATGTTTATAGAGATCCGAGTGATTTTCTGGTGCATAGATGATATCACGAAGTTCTGTTTCTGCACTCTTGAATGTTTCTTTCACATCTAAATAAGCAAAATGATCTCTTTTAATAACTAAATTAAGAATTTCCTCATCAAATAAAGGATTTATTTCCGATTCATAATTTAACTTCCCATTAGAATATGTAACCGGAACAGTTTCGTTATTCTCCCCAATTGTTATTGTATAATCACCTTTAATATCAGCTTGAGTAATATCTAAATCCACTTCGTATTTTTTTACTTCATCTTGATTTTCTATATAAACTCTACTAGAGTATGCCTTTAATCCCGTAAAATCCTTCTTGTCTTGTTCTAAAAATTTAAACATAGGTTCAAACGTTTTTTCGAATTCGTACTGCTTCTTTGTCCTGTTTTTGGGAATGGTTTCTCCACCCAAACTACATCCATTTAGAGCAAAAAGGGGTAAGATCATTAGCACTATACTAATACCCAAAAATAAGCGTTTAAGTTTCTTCATCTTTTTCTCCTAAACATTCTATGTCTATTATAACATAAGAAAGAGAGCGTTTTTTTACCCCGAATTACTTATTTTCATGAATTCTAATTACCTAAAATCTGCTATATAATCATCATCTTATGAGTTAATAACCAACAAAAAAACACTGAATATTCAGTGTTTTCTTTCTACTTCTGTCCCCTGCCGGAATCGAACCAGCAACTACTCCTTAGGAGGGAGTTGTTATATCCATTGAACTAAGGGGACCTATAAAAAAAGAAGCGAGATCACTCCCGCCTCCTTGTTCGTCTTAACGACGGATTTCTTTAATACGAGCTGCTTTACCTTGCAATGCACGAAGGTAGTACAATTTCGCACGACGTACTTTACCGTAACGTACTACTTCAATCTTTTCTACACGTGGAGTGTGTACTGGGAATGTACGTTCAACACCGACACCGTTAGAGATTTTACGAACAGTGTACATTTCAGTGTGTCCTTGACCTTTACGAGCGATAACAACGCCTTCAAAGATCTGGATACGTTCACGAGATCCTTCGACAACTTTCGCGTGTACACGAACAGTGTCACCAGGACGGAATGCAGGGATATCAGTACGAAGTTGACCTTCAGTCAAGCTTTGGATTAATGGATTCATTTTATTCTCCTATCTTCGTCAATCTTGAGGGCTACTCCCCCAGCGGATAAACTGTATTTTTGTGCTTCCATTACGCACAAAGTTTATAATACCAAAAGAATGTCCGTTTGTAAAGGATTATTGCAACTTTTTCGCAACTTTTTGTTCAGCATAGATAGACAGGGCTGGAAAGAGACGCGTAGCGACCAGACAGACCAGGAGAAATGCTGGCCAATGCTGGAAACCAAAGACCTCACACCCAATCAAGATAGGTCCGATCGTCGTCGAGGTTGCTCCGGCAAAGACCGCCGCATAGCCTAAGGCGGCTACCAGATAAATCGGAAGTCCAAAGAAAGGAGCTAGCCAGACACCCAGACTCGCCCCGATAGAAAAGAGCGGGGTCACTTCTCCTCCCTTATAGCCTGCAGCAATGGTCGTCACCGTAAAGAGAAGCTTGAGGATCCAGTCTGCTCCAGTGATCAAGTTCTTGCCTTCAGCTCCCGCAAAACTTTGGGAGATCAGGTTGGTCCCCAGTCCTGTATAGCGACCTGTCCCAATCAGATACAAGAGGACACTTAGACCGAGACCGACGACTCCAATCCGCACATAGGGATTGACAAAGGCCTTAGCAAAACTAGTTTTTAACTGCCCCAAAAGATAGGCAAAGAGCTTGCCTGTCAGACCAAAGATGAGCCCTAAGAGAAGAAACTGCAGGAGCACTTGAGGTGATAGGGAGAGCTTGTCTGAAAACACTTGAGTAAACTTCTCTAGCCCCAAGGTGTGAGAGGTCCAACTAGCGACAAAGGCTGCAATAGTCGCAGGATAGAGAGCACGCCATTCTAGTCTCCCTATCACTAAGACTTCCATGGCAAAGAAGATGGCAGCTAGGGGCGTCTGAAAGAGTCCGCCAAAGCCAGCAGCCATCCCAGTGACCAAATAGATCCGTGAAGCGTCTGGGGCAAGTCCCTCTCTTCGTAGAGCATGGGCGACTGTTCCTCCAAGCTGGACCGCCACTCCTTCTCGACCAGCGGATCCACCAAAGAGATGGGTCAACCAGGTAGAAAGGATGGTCAAGGGAATCAAGCGCTTGGGAATGTCTTTCTCCCTACCCTCTCCGACTTCAAAGAGGAGCTCCATCCCTTTTTGACTCTTGCCTCCATAGGTTTGATTGAGATAGGTGATCAAGATACCTGCTAGCGCCAGAAAGGGTAAGAGATAGAGAAGGTAATCCGTACGAACTTCTCCAATCTCGATCAAGACACGCCCAAAGAGGGTATCTATCACCCCAACGATTCCCCCGATCAGGAGAGCATCTAGGGTATAAACTAAGGTTCTTTTAATCATCGTCATTGCAAGCTCCCTAGTCCGTATCTAATTGATCGGCCTGGTAGCCTCTAGAGCGCTTCATCAAGTCCCGATAAGTGGCAAGGATGGTCTCTTCATAGCGTTTTTCCTGTACCAAACCAGCTACATTGGCTAATACCTCATCTTCTCTAGCCCGGTCCAACACAGGATTTTGATGGGTTTCTTTGTACCGAATGATATCTTCCACACAGTGCATCCGGCGTTCTAATAGACGGACCAATTCTTTATCAATGCTATCAATCTCTTGGCGAATCTTCTCTAATTCCATACACTGGTCTCCTCACTTTTTGCTACCCATTTTATCAAAAATCGGGCAATCTTACTAGCCCCATCCAGCTATTGAAGGTTTTTAGCCATAAAAAAAGTGCCTGCCACATGCAAACACCTTTCTTAACTATGGATTAGCCGACTTTTGCTACAAGTTCTTCTGCAAAAGCTTCTAATTTTTCAATATCTTCGTCTTCAGCTGACAGATCCACTTTGACGCACTCAGAACCTTTAACCGCACCCGTCGCTGCAAAGACACGATCAAAGTCATCGACCGCCTTACAGAACTCATCATAGAAGGTATCACCTGAACCAACGACACCGTAGATCTTACCGTTCAAGTCAAGACCAGCTAAGTCTTCATAAAAGTCAACGATTTCGTCAGGAAGCTCACCATCACCGTAGGTATAGGTTGCTACGACTGCAATATGAGCCTCAAGAAAGTCCTCTGCGTCTACTGTTGTACATTCATCGACTTCTACCTCGACACCAAGATCACGAAACTTGTCTGCTACGATATCAGCAATCTCTTCTGTATTTCCTGTCATACTTGCAAAAACAATCTTTGCTAATGTCATAATTCCCTCCAAATAATAATCTTATGACATTATACCACTTTCGCGCGCATTTTGCATGGGGAAGTTCTGGGTACCTGGCATTGTTCGGAAATTCTCTACCAGAGAGCCAGACAATCTTTTTCTTTTCCAAATGCCCGCCTTATGCTAAAATTGAATGAGAACTAAATGAGGTACTATATGCAGATTACACAGGACATTTTAGAGAAAATCAACCAATACGATACCATTATCCTTCACCGTCATATGAATCCCGATCCGGACGCGATAGGAAGCCAAGTCGGCCTGAAAGAAATCATCCAGACCAACTTCCCAGACAAAAGAGTCTTAGCTACCGGCTTTAACGAGCCAACTCTTGCTTGGATGGCTAGTATGGATACTGTCACAGATGAAGACTATGCAGGTGCCCTGGTCATTGTCATCGATACTGCCAATACCCCTCGCATCGATGACAAGCGCTACACAAGCGGCGATTTTCTGATCAAGATTGACCACCATCCAAACGACGATGCCTACGGAGATCTCCTCTGGGTAGACACCGACTCGAGCTCTACGAGCGAGCTCATCACCCTCTTCGCTCTTGAACAACAGCTTGAGATCAGTCCAGAAGCGGCCCGTCTCCTCTATGCCGGCATTGTCGGAGATACTGGACGCTTCCTCTACCCTTCGACGACAAGCCGGACTTTCGAGATGGTTGCCCACCTTCGTAGCTTTGACTTTGACTTCGCAAGTCTTTCTCGCCAGATGGATAGCATGAGCTCTAAGATTGCCAAGCTTCAAGGCTATGTCTATGACAATCTCGAAATCGATGAAAATGGAGCAAGTCGCGTGACCCTTACCCAAGAGCTCCTCAAACATTACCAAATCACAGATGCCGAGACTGCTGCGATCGTCTCAGCACCTGGTCGAATCGAAGACGTCAGTGTTTGGGCTATTTTTGTCCAGCAAGCCGATGGCCACTACCGCGTCCGTATGAGAAGTAAAGCTCTGGTGATCAACGAGATTGCCAAACGCCACGATGGTGGAGGCCACCCACTCGCCAGTGGTGCAAATTCCTATTCCTTAGAAGAAAACGAGCAAATCTATCAGGAACTACAGGAAGTTGCCAAAGCAAAGTAGATATTCATGAAGAATCAAATACACAGGTCAGTCATCTCTAGTGGAGATGATTGGCCTTTTTTCATTTTAAACAAAAACGAATGAATTTTAATAATATTAAGAATAATGTGAACGATTTCTTACATTTCCATTCCAGTTTGAGCTTATTTATGCTATAATAATCACAAAAAAAGGAGACGTTTTATGCATAAACATCGTATTTTTATCATTGTCGCAGCAGCTCTTACTGCCATTTCTACCTTTTTGCCATGGAGTACACTTAATGGTGGATCCTTCGGAAGTTATTCTTTCAGTGGAATTCGAGGTGAATTTGGATGGGTCATCGTTGTCCTAGCTATTGGTGCCATCGTTCTAGCTTGTCTTCCAAACATTGCTCCACCAATGAACAAGAATTTTTCCATTGGTGTCATTGCTATCGGTATTCTTGAAAGCTTAATTACGATCATCACTATGTTTAGAGTTTTGGGTGCTTCATCTGAATTCGGTGATGGCTTTTCTATTGGTTTTGGTTTGATTATTGCAGTCATTGCAAGTGTTGCTATTGTGATCACAGGACTTCTTGCGATGTCTGGTGGTAAAATCACTAAAGGAACATTCCAAGAACTTGCATCAACAAGTAGAGGATTCGCACAGTCTGTTGCATCATCTGTCCAATCACCACAACAACCGGGTCAACCTGGTCAACAACAATGGCAACAACCACAACAAGGGTTTGGTCAGCCTGCTCCAGGACAAGGATTCCAACAAGCGCCTCAACAAGGATTTGGTCAACCTGCTCCAGGACAAGGGTTCCAACAAGCACCTCAACAAGGATTTGGTCAACCTGCTCCAGGACAAGGGTTCCAACAAGCACCTCAACAAGGGTTTGGTCAACCTGCCCCAGGACAAGGATTCCAACAACCGCAACAAGGGTTTGGTCAACCTGCCCCAGGACAAGGGTTCCAACAAGCACCTCAACAAGGGTTTGGTCAACCTAATCAACAACAATGGCAACAACCGCAACAAGGGTTTGGTCAACCTGCTCCAGGACAAGGCTTCCAACAAGCGCCTCAACAACCTCAACCAGGATTCCAACAAGCACCTCAACAGCCTCAACAAGGTTTCCAACAAGCACCTCAACAAGCTTGGCAACCACAAGAGCAACAGCAACCTCAACAACCAGAACAGCCAACTACTGAACCTGGTCAAGAATAAATAGATTTCTATTGATCATACATGTCCAACATTTCCTTACTAGGGGTGTTGGTCAGAGTGGGAAAAGCTTGCCTAATAGGATGAGCTTCTCCCACTTTTTTTCTTTATAAAATGCGAAAAATTTGGTAAAAATCCTTGCCAAACTCTTTTGTTTTTGATAAACTAGCTTAGTAACAATCTATGGCTCGGAAAGAGACCATGGCAGAAAGGAAATATTGCAAAATGAAAAAAGATATCCATCCAGAATATCGCCCTGTTGTCTTCATGGACACTACTACTGGTTACAAGTTCCTTAGTGGTTCAACTAAGTACTCTAGCGAGACTGTTGAATTCGAAGGTGAAACTTACCCATTGATCCGTGTTGAAATTTCATCAGACTCACACCCATTCTACACTGGACGTCAAAAGTTCACTCAAGCAGATGGACGTGTGGATCGTTTCAACAAAAAATACGGTCTCAAATAAGAAACCCATCAAAACCACTTCCACTTGGCAGTGGTTTTTTCTTGTCCTGCCCAACACAAAAACACCGCTCCTTCAGGTTCCTGAAAGAGCGGTTTTCTTGTTATTCGTAGTCGCCACCGGTAAAGTTGAAGTATTCTTCTAAGCTTTTTCCTGATGCTGCGACATCTTTTGCATCTTCTCCGATATAGCGAAGGTGCCAGCTTTCCGGCATGTAGCCCGTGCTCGCTTCTTTTCCTTCTTGATAACGGACGATAAAGCCATACTTGGCAGCGTTCTTGAGCAACCATTTGCTTGCGCCTTGTTCTTGAACGAGATTGCCACTGGTATCGATGAGGTCAAATGCTAGACCTGTCTGGTGCTCGCTATAGCCAGGACGAGCTGAGTAGCGATCTGCTGCAGCGACACCGTCTTGATTGACATAGCTTTGGTAGAGATCTACTTGGGTCTCATAACTGCGGAAACCACTGTACTGATCACTGATAGCATAGCCTTCAGCCTGCATGGCTGCGATCAACTCGTGCAAGGCCGCAACAGCTGTTGGATCCTCACCTGGATTGTAGTCTGCAGCTAAGGGGTAGTGCTTGTTGGCGATGACGATATCTCCAGACTTTCCTTGGACACTGTAATAAGAGCCATTAAAGGAAACACCTTGGTCCACCGTTACTTCGCCTGCCTTCTTCGTTGACTTTTTGTTATCGTCAGATGAAGTTGCTTCAGAAGCACTGGTTTCTTTGCTGGCTGACGACTGAGCAACTTGCTTACTGGAAGCAGGCTCTTTTTGAGATGAGCTCTTTGACTCCTTCTGTTGGCCACAAGCACCTAGGCTCAACAGAACCAGGCCAGCAAGCGTCCATTTTGTCATGCTTAATTTCATCATAAACCTCCTAATTACCAGCCGTGACCGCAATAGCCGTAATCACGTAAGTATCCCCTACAGGTTTCAGGGTGTAGGTCTTGTCCTTGCTACTCTGGCTATCTTTTCGGCTGGTCACATAGTGCACAGTATATTCTTCATGGGTTTTCACGATCACCATTCCATTCTCTTCGGTAACGCTGAGAACATTGAAAACACCTGGTGTATAGTAGTCGATTTCAGCCTTCTTGACTCCGCCACCTGTTGTCCACTCCACCATTTCCTTATAGGCATCACTTGAAGTGTCATAGTACTTGGAGTAGGTGTTGGATCTACTTGAGACAGATGAGAAGATTTCTGTCCGGTAGTCTTGGAGGAAGGAGGTGATAGCAGTTTTCTTCTCTTCTGCCTTCTTGGCTTCTTCTTCCTTGGCTTTACGAGCTGTTTCTACATCTTTTAATCGTTTGGCTACATCCTTAGAAAACTTCAAAGTGATGACTTCATCATCATCCGGAGTTTCACCGATCGTAACCTTGGCCTTTTCAGTTGTATAGCTCTCATTGTTGACACTAAAGACTGCATGGACCTCGATTTCTTGATGGGCTACGACATCGACTTCAAATAAAGTACTTGTGCCGACTTCCTTGCCATTCACGGCTACCTTGATATCCGTTGGATTGCTGACTTCCTCGGGGAATTCAACTTCCAGAAGACGTTTTTCAGAATTGAAGGTCAAGTCCAGCTTATTCTTCGAAGCTTGAGCTGGATCTAGCTTGACCTCACTAGAGATCTTTCCAACTTCGGTCTTACCGTCTAGTTGCATGTCTCGAGGTGCAAAGTGAACCTTTCCAAGTTTGGTTGTTTGGTTTTTCTTGAGCACAGTCGACTCTTTTTCACTGGTCTTAAGCTTGGCATCATCCAGATTCGTAGTTGCTGTGACTTCAAGTGGATAGGTCGCGATGCGGTATTCTTGGAAGATACCGAATTTCTTATCCGCCTTCTCAATCCCGATTAGCAGATTCTGTTTTTTGTCTTTGACAATACCTGTTTTTGAAGACTGGGCGATATGATCTAATTCGTAAATGACATCGATCTTCTGAGCAGTCATGTAGTCAAGCAAGCCTTGAGCTTCTTCCTTGGTCCACTTGTCCTTGTCACTAGAAAGGATGCTAGCCACTTCCCGGTAATCCTTTTATTCAATGGCTGTGACCAATTTGTCTACTGTCACCTGTGGGCCCGTAGTTGTCGAGAAGTAATAGCCTAGTCCAGACAAGGCCAAGACCAACAAAGCCAAAATACTGAAGAAGAAAACTTTCTTTTTCTTGCCCTTTTTCTCTTTTTTGACTTTCTTTTCTTTCTTTTTCTTGCCTTTCTTGACAGTTTCTTCTTGCTCTGGCGCTTCTGCTGGCGCTAGGCCTTCAACTGGCTGGGACAGACTTTCTGGAGCCTCTGACGGGCTCTCCACTGGCGCGAAGACCTGTGTTGTTTGATTGGTCTCATCCAAGTGAATCGTTGGAGCAGGTCCTTCTACAATTTCAAAGTTCTGGCTACGAGCTGATTCAATCTCTTCTGGAAGTGGCGCACGTCCATAGAGGGCGAAGAAACGCTCTTCCCAGGCCTGTTGGAGTGGATTTACAAGCTCTACTACTGGTTCCTGCCCTCCTAGTCCTGGCGCTTCTGACGCCACTTGGTCGATCGCTACTCCAGCAATCGATTTGATTGCCTTAAAATCAAAGCCGGAATCTCTTCCGGCAATGAATTCTTCAGGAGTAGGTTTGCGACCGATCACTTTTTCAAATAATTCTACCCATTTTTTGTTCATCGGTATGTTCTCCTAAAACCTAAAATATTTTTTATCCGATATCTATATGAACAAGAATTTTATGACAAGGTTCCTACCCGATTAAAAGAAGGAAGCGATATAGACGGATACTTGTTCTAAAATGCGTCTGTCAACGATGCCAACAATTGTGAAGATGACTAGAATGACTGCTGTTGAAGCAAGGAGCAACAAGAATTTGTCAGCCTTGATTTTTGTTCTGTTCAAACCTTGGTAAACAGTGTATAGCAAGCCTAAGAAATAGAGAACGAAGATTAACGATCGAAGGAAGCTAAATCCTTCAAAGTACTTAACTAGAGAAAAAATTAAGACAATGAGGGATGCTGGCAAGGCATAGATAGACAAGCGAGCAAACTCATCGAATGAACGTTTGTAGGTGTATTCTTTATCTTGCAAGACAAGGTGACGAACCAAGAAACCAGTTAATTGAGTGGCGTAAATTGTAAAGAAAGTTACAATGACAATCAATAGGTAAGCCGTAAATCCTACTTGAGCGTAAGGGAAGGCACTCGCCACGAAGAAAAGTGAGAGGCTAAGGATAAATGCAGTTAAGACATAATGAAGAATACCATTCAATACTCTTGGTTGATTTTCTACTGTTGGGCGAGCCAAAGCAGATACAATCCATGACCAGAATCCTTTCATTGCTTGACCAAAAGCGTTTGGTTGAGCAGGTTGTGCATAATAGGCTTGACCTGGTTGAGGTTGCCCTGGATAAGGTGCTTGTTGGAAAACTTGACCTGGAGCTGGTTGACCAAATCCTGGTTGTGGCTGTTGTTGAGGCGCTTGTTGGAAGCTATTTGGTTGAGCGCCAAATGCTGGTGCTTCTGGGGCAGCATTGAACTGTGGTGCTTCTTGAGCTGGTGCTTCTGGTGCAACATTGAACTGTGGTGCTTCTTGTACTGGTGCTTCTGGCGCAGCAGTGTATTGTGGTGCTTCTTGCACTGGTGCTGCTGGAGCAGCAGCGAATTGTGGTGCTTCTGGGGCAGCAGCAAATTGAGAAGTCACTTCTTCTGGTGCAGCTGGAGCAGCAACAAATCCAGCGTTTACTTGGTCTGGAGCTACTGGAGCACCTACAAATTGTGAAGCTTCTTGGGCTACCTGTTCTTCTTGGAACTCACCTGCAGCCAATGCTTGAGCGATCTCTGCTTCAGTTGCTGAACGACCGTTCACAGCTTCAAAGTAATCAAGCCAATCCTGTTTGATCATAAAATAATCTCCTTATAAAACAAAATACAGATATATTATATAAAAATTTCCACTAGAATTCAATGTTCTACCGGAATTCACAAGCTAGGATATCCCAGCTATTCCAATGCATCCATGCCACCTTGGACGTTGGTCACGTCATAGCCCGCTTCTTCCAAAAATTGGCAAGCGCGGGCTGAACGCCGACCAGACTTGCAGATGACATAATAGGCTTGTCCCTTGTCCAGTTCTGAATACCGTTCTGCCAACACTGATAAGGGAAGCAAGGTCACCCCATCCAGATGAAGGGCATCATATTCCTCCTGCTCACGGACATCGACGACGTTAATTTCTCCTGCTTGGTACTTTGCTAAAAAGTCATTAAATGGAATTTCTTTCATGATTTCTCCTTTTTGATGCCACTAGGGCAAGGTTAGTATTTCATAGTTAAAATCAATAGATTCTAAAAAGCGGAATAGGTCTTGGGTTTTGATAAAGATCGTCTTTTCATTCGTGTTAGGATGGAAGGTCATGATTTCCTCTGACACAATGTCCTGATCAAAATAAACGAGAATATCCTTATTTTCATTGTTTAACAATCCAAAGGGAGATACTGTCCCAGCTGGTAATTGCATTTTTTCTGCCAGAGATTCAGTTGAAGCCATACGGATCCGATTGGCTCCTACTTGGTCTTTGAAATCCTCCATGTCCAAAGGTTTCTGGTCATCCATGATGAGCAGATAGTACTGGGTTTTCTTTTTGTTGGTCAAAAACATGGATTTGGTCCGGACCCCTTCTAGACCTTCAATATAGGAATCGGCCTGCTCAGTAGTCAATGCCGGTGGGTGTTCCACCACATCAAAATTAATCCCGAGTTGGTCTAATCTATCTTTGACTTTTTGATATGCTTCCATAGAATACCTCCCCCTGTATATATCACTAATTATTATTTGTTAAACTCTGCTAAAATCTGCTGAACCCGAGCCTGAAGAGCCGGCACCACTTCTGCCTCAAACCAGGGATTCTTGGCCATCCAGATCTGATTGCGGGGCGAAGGGTGGACCAGAGGGAAATAATCTGGCAGGTAGTCCTTGTATCGGCGCACCCGCTCGGTCACCTTGCCACTGACTTTCTCATGGAGATAGTAGGCTTGGGCGTACTGGCCAATCAAGAGAGTCAACTCAATATCCGGACACTCCTTAAGGAGCAGAGGGTGCCACTTTTCCGCAAAGCCCTTGCGAGGTGGCAAATCCCCTGACTTGCCATGCCCTGGGAAATAAAAGTCCATGGGAATGACCGCAAATAGACCCGAATGGTAAAAGGTCTCTTCATCGACTCCCAACCATTCCCTTAAGCGGTCCCCACTCTTGTCCTTCCAATAGAGGCACGCTTCTTGTGTTTTCAGTCCAGGTGCCTGTCCGATGATATTGATCCGAGCAGTCTTTGGTGCCGCAAACAAGGGCTCAATCCCCTTATCCGTATAGTCTTTGTTTTGTGGATCGGCCATGATGGCCTCTTTGATCCGCTCTAGTTGCTCCATTTCTCCTCCTCTAAGCAAAAACTCAGCCAGCAAGTGCCGGCTGAGTAGCATCTTATTTGATGAGTTCGTAGATGGCTTCTGCGTAGATTGCAGCTGCACGGTAGAGATCTTCTACATCCGCAAATTCATTGGCTTGGTGCATCGTGTTCACATAGTCTGGGAACATGGCACCGAAGGCAACCCCACGTTTTAATAGACGACCAAAGGTTCCGCCACCGATTACTTGCTCATGACCTTTCAGTCCGGTTTGTTTTTCATAAACACGCAAAAGCGTTGAGACCAATTCATCTTCCATAGGAACATAGTGAGGGGTGTGGCCGTGGGCTGACAAGCTAACGGATGCCACTCCTTCTACTATTTCAAGTCCAGCTTTGATGGTTTCTGGATCTGTTCCTTTAGGGTAACGAATGTTCAAGGCGATGGTGTTATCTGAGCTGTTTTCGTCGAAGTTGAAGACACCCGCATTCATGCTGAGAGCCCCCATCTTCTCATCTGTATGGGCAATGCCAAGCTTCTCACCAGCAAAGTCTTCATGGAGAAGAGATGCTGACACTTGCAAGTATGCTTTGGCATCTCCACCGAAGTCAAACTGGTTCAAGAAGAGAGCCAAGTAGGTTGCTCCATTGATACCAGCTTCTGGTGTAGAGCCGTGGGCAGATTTCCCGATAATAGTGAGCTTGTACTGGTCTTCATCTACTGTAGACACTTCATAACGAAGTTGGTGTTCATTGGCAAAGGCATCAAGGAGATCCACTAAATCTGGCAATTGCCCAGAAACGACTGCAGTTGCTGACTCAGGTACCATGTTTTCACGAAGGCCACCGGTGAAGCTATGAAGATGCGCTTGACCTGTGTTTTGACCACCGAAGTGGAGATACTCGGTAATGTTTCCTTTTTCCCCGTTGATGATTGGGAATTCCGCATCTGGTGAGAAACCAAAGTCTGGATCAGAAAGGCCGACATGTTTGAAATAGTAGTCCATATCGCCCCAACCAGATTCTTCATCTGTACCGACCACAAAGCGCACGCGCTTAGATACAGGTAATCCCAGATCCTTGATAATCTTCAAACCGTAGTAACAAGCTACTGTAGGTCCCTTGTCATCAGATGAACCACGTGCATAGAGCTTGCCATCGATAATCTCAGGTTTGTAAGGATCTGTGTTCCAGCCACTACCAGCAGGTACCACATCCATGTGGGCAAAGATCCCGAGCTCTTCTTCCCCTTGTCCAAAGGTGAAGTGTCCAGCATAGTTATCCACGTTAGTTGTTTCGTAGCCATCACGCTTAGCAATTTCCAAGAATTTCTCAAGGGCTTTGACTGGTCCAGGTCCATAAGGATGAGTCGCATCCGCCTGGCTGTCATCCCGTTCTGAGTTGATTTCCAAGAGGCTGAAAAGGTCAGCCATCATTTCTTCGCGGCGTTTTTCTACTTCTGCTTTAAAGTCAATTGTTGTCATGCATTCCTCCGTTATTTCGATTTAAATTGAACACTACAAAATCCCATCAGCGACTATCCACTAGCCTGCCAAAGGATTCTAGAAAACCGGACTTGTATCGTACGAGACGAGGACCATCCGGTTATTTCTGTTGTTATTAGCGTTTTTCGATGATTTCGTCTACTGGCAAGCGGTAGCTAGGTTCTACCTTCTCAGCAGCATAGCCGACAGTAATCAAGAGTTCTGGACGGAAACGTTCTTCGATTTCCAAGACTTCATTGACTTTTGATTTGTCAAAGCCAAGGATGATGTTCGAGCCGATCCCTTGGTCAGTCAAGGCCAATACCAAGTTCATCGCGACCAACCCAGCATTTAATGCCAAGTAATCGCTGATCTGTTGCTCATTGTAACGAGCATATTCGGCAGGAAGGTTTTGCATGAAGTATTGCAACTGCTCATCTGTGAAGTTCTTGACCCCACCGACACGCGCAATCTTCCGAGCCCGACGTTGCAAATCGGTATCTGTAAAGAGAGCGATGGTCACAGGTGCTTCCATGACTTGGTCATAGTTCCCACCGTAAGCTACTTTTGCCAATTCCGCATTTTTCTGACGAACGACCACGAATTTCCATGGTTGGCTATTGTGTGCACTTGGAGCCAAGGTCGCAATTTCAATAGCTGTCCGCACATCCTTTGGATCGACCGGCTGGTCTGTAAAATGCTTGATCGCATGACGTTTTTTGTTGAGTTCTAGGAATTTCATAGTCAACTTCCTTTTCTAATTCTATTACTTCTATTTTAACACAAAATGAAAGAGCTTGCAGAGTTTTTTCATTGATCATTTAGGAAAGAAAGTCATAGAAGTACTTGACGTCTTGGTCATAACCATACTGCTTATTCAACCTTGCGAGGAGCTCATTGTTATGACCTCGATAGTTATCCTCGCGTCTCAATTCTTCGTACATTTCAATAAAGGGAAGGCCCTTGTCCTTGGCATCTTGGAGCTCTCCTTCATAGTCATAGGCCACCTTACGAAATTGCAGGTTGGTCACTCCATCTTCTTCGACATCAATCAGAGCATACTGAGCTCTGTGGTTTTGAATTGGTTCCCAGTCGAAATATGGCATGCCAATAGTCCCTGGATTAAGAATCTGCTGGCCCTGGCTGCCGTAGCGAAGCAACTGCTTGTGAACATGACCGTAGATGGCCATATCTGTCTGGTCATCCAGCAATTGGTCAAAGTTCTCCGTCACATTTGCTGGACGCAAGTCTCCACCGTAATTCTTTTCTGGCAAATTGTGGGTCAGTGAAAAGCGAATACCATTGACCTCCTTCTTCTCTACCAAAGGAAGGGATCGAAGCCAATCGATCCGCTTAGGATCCAGTCCCTCCATGACATACTGAGTGAGACGAAGCATCTGGATCTCCTGCGGATCCTCAAGCCCGTACTCGCCATCCAAAGCCTCTAGGACACAATCGTCCCAATTTCCACGAACAACCGCTGTGATAGGAATTGCATCCAGCAAGTCAAAAAGGTCCTCTCTTCCTGGCCCCGGTAGCAAAATGTCCCCTAAAAGCCAATATTCCGTCGCGCCTTGAGCACGCGCATCCGCAATCACTGCCTCCAGGGCTCTTGTATCTCCGTGGATATCAGATAAAATAGCGATTCGATGGTTCATAACTACTCCTTTATGGATTGAAAAATCTGTATACATTAAGAATAACAAAAACAAATAAAAACGTTAAAACCATCCATTTGAATTGGATGGTGCAATTACTCAAGTCCTTGGGAGGACTCCGCCACTTCCATCAAAGAACTTCCCTCTTCCTGCTTTCCTTGTTGGAGCTTGGCTTGCACCGCCTCAGCAACTGCTCGTGGGATGCCGACTGTGACAATCTCATCCACAGTTGCTTCTTTGATCTTGGTCAGTGACTTAAAGTGCTTCATCAGTAACTGCTTACGTTTTGGTCCCAAGCCTTCGATGCCATCCAACTGGGAGGAGAAGGAATTCTTGGATCGTAGCTGGCGGTGGAAGGTGATAGCGAAACGGTGAACTTCATCCTGGATCCGTTGGAGGAGGAAAAATTCCTGTGAGGTGCGCGAAAGTTCAATGACTTGGAGAGGATCACCGAAGAGTAATTCATGGGTCTGGTGCTTATCATTCTTTTGCAGACCTGCAATGGGAATGTCCAGTCCCAACTCCTCTTGGATAACTTGCTTAGCGATATTGACCTGACCCTGACCCCCATCGATAACGATCAGATCTGGTGGCGTCAAGCCATCCCGCATGACCCGGCTGTAGCGTCTACGGATGACCTCCCGCATGCTGGCATAGTCATCTGGCCCGACGACGGTCTTGATCTTGTACTTGCGGTAGTCCTTTTTGCTTGGCTTCCCATTGACAAAGACCACCATGGCAGAGACCGGACTGGTCCCCATGATGTTGGAGTTATCAAAGGATTCAATGCGCACAGGGGTTGGAATTTGCAGGAGTTTTCCAAGGTTTTCAATAGCACCTTGGGTCTTCTCCATGGATTTTTCAAGGAGATTGAACTTCTGCTCCAGACTAACACGGGCATTCTTGATGGCCAGATTGACCAACTGCTTCTTCTCCCCTCGCTGGGGCTTGAGGACCTTGGTATCCACAAGGGCCTTGACTGCTTCCTCATCGATATCTTGAGGGATCAGAATTTCATTGGGAATCAGATGAGATTTCTCCTGGTAAAACTGCCCCACATAGGTCAAGAAATCCTCGTCCGGATCATTGTAGTAGGGGAAGAGATTGACGTCACGCTCGATCAGCTTGCCCTGACGGACAAAGAAGACCTGCACACACATCCAGCCCTTGTCTACGTAGTAGCCAAAGACATCCCGATTCTGCAAATCCTTGGCCATTACCCGCTGTTTGGTCCGCAGGGTCCCGATAGCCTGGATCAGATCCCGATACTCGGCCGCCCTCTCAAATTCCATGTTTTGCGCCGCGGTAGTCATCTTGAGCTTGAGATCATCGATAATCTTGTCATCCTGCCCCTTAAGGAAATCAGAAACCTCCTGCGCCATGCTCTTGAAATAAGCCTCGTCCTTGTGGCAGACTGTGTGGGCCATACATTGCCCCAGATGATAGTAAAAGCAGACCTTAGAAGGCGGATTGGTACACTTGCGGAAAGGGAAAATCCGATCCAAAAGTCGCTTGATCTCATTGGCCGCACCCACGTCTGGATAGGGGCCGAAATAGAGGCCACCATCCTTTTTGACCTGGCGCGTGATGATGAGACGCGGATAGCGCTCATTGGTAATCTTGATGAAGGGATAGGACTTGTCGTCCTTGAGCATGATATTGTACTTAGGCTTGTTCTCCTTGATGAGGTTGATCTCAAGAAGCAAGGCCTCAATATTGGACTCAGTGACGATAAACTCAAAATCCACAATCTCAGATACCAGCGCTTCCGTCTTGGTATCGTGGCTCCCTCTAAAATAGGACCGCACCCGATTGCGAAGATTCTTGGCCTTCCCCACATAGATGATGGTTCCGTTCTTGTCTTTGTGAATGTAACAGCCCGGACTCGTCGGCAAGAGCTCGAGCTTAGATTTAATCAAGTTGTTCATACTCTCTATTATAGCAAAAAAGAGGGGCAATTCCCCTCTTTATATTGTTATATGATGTCATTCGTTTTAAACCGTAGTTTCATAAACTATAATAGGATTAAAAAATTACTAAAAGGGCTTCATCATTGATTCACTATAGTCTTCGACTTTCTTTTATAGATGCTCAAAACAATTGCAAATGACAACAACTGCCACAGAAGAATTCTCACTATCTGCAAACTATCCGATTCAGAATTTGAGACAACATGAACCAGATTTGAAGCAAGATTGTTGAAAAGATGGTCTCCTAATCCTAGCCACAAGGAACCTGTCATTTTGTAAAGTAAGGACCACTTGATACTCATCATTCCTGCTAGGATGACATATCCAATTCCCATAACAATAAGATTTGTGAGAGAAGATTCTCCTTGAAGAAAATCTCTAAACGGCATTACCAAATGCCATATTCCAAATAAAAAGGCTATGAAAAATAGACTTCTACGGTAAGAAATTCCTTCAAGAATTTTTGTGAAAAGGCCACGAAATATTCCTTCTTCCATCCAGACATTTATCAGGTTAAATAAAGCACTTAAGAGGATAAATAAGATTCCTGCATGTGATCCTTTTTCATTGGTTAAGGAAAAACCACTGGCGTAAAACGATAAGTAAACATTTCCGTGAAGAAAAAAGAGGGTAAGACATTCAACTACATATGAAAAGATGGCGCATACTAAACCAAAGAGCAGTCCCTTTCCTACACCACTCATGATTCCGTTAGAAGTAAAACCAATATCTTTCCATCCTAATTTGCTAATTGAAAGAATTCCCCACAATAAAAGTATTCCAAAAAGCTTGTGTAGAAAATTCTCCGATAAAAAAGTTTCATCTGTCCTCATATAGAAATATTCAATTACCCTTACTACTGAGCAGATAACAAATATAATTGAACAACTTAAAATGGGGGTTTTCAATAGTCGATTTAGCATATCTTCCTTTCAAATGAGTCTTTTATAAAAGTTAATTTCAATATTTTACTCAGTCCAATTCCTTCTCTAGTTCTTTTAGAAAGCTGATTAAAAATTGATGGCGACTCTCTACTATTTGCTTAGCAGTCTCCGTGTTCATTTCATCTTTTAAGAGGAGCAACTTGTCATGAAAATGTTGGACGGTATCAGTGAGGGACCTCCCTTTGTGGCCACCATAGGAAAAAGTTCACGCAATTCCTACAGCTCCTATCGCATCCAGACGATCTGCATCCTGGACAATCTTTCCTTCTATGGTTTCTGGATGTTTACCACGATTTTTGCTGAAAGAAACAGCATGGATAACCCGACAAATCTGGTCGATTTGATTTTTAGGACTACCAACCTCTTCTAGAAACATGCGAGCATTCGCATGATTCTCTGTCTGAAACAATTTATCATCATCAGCATCGTGAAGAAGAGCTGACAAACCCACTATCTCCAGATCACATGGACCTTCAGCTTGTGCGATTCTCATAGCATTGCTATAAAAGTGGAGGGTATGCTCTACATCATGACCATCCGCTCGATCAGCAAATAAGGTTTTAACATACTGCTTAGCAGCAAGAATTCGTTCTTCGATCATAATTCTTGTCCTTTGTAGCTTCTTACTTTAATCAATCTCATGGTAGGCTTTTCGAGCCTTTTCCAGATCGTAATATTGATCGAACTCTTCTTTTGTCTGTGTGGTATGGACTTGACCATCTTTAGATATCTCAGCCGGGATCGTGACATCTTGATAGAGATTCACACCCTTCTTCATAAAGAGTTCAAATACAGCAATACTTTTTGCATATTGATCCGCACTATTCTGGGGTTTTATTACTATGACTTTAGTATCTTTTTCCTTCAAGAGTTGATAGGCCTTGGAAGATTTCTTAAATTGCGTTTTTGAGAGATCCTTGGGCTCAATCGAAAACCAATTATCAAAAAATTTCAATTCTTCAATACTGCTCGTCTCACGATCAATTGGTACATTGAAAGCCGGAACCGGTTTTCTTTGGTGATCATTCTCTAAGGATTCATTTCTTTCCAATTTACGAGTATCTAGATTTAAATACATCTTCTTCCGAATCGAGTCATCTTTTGTACTACGAATTTGTAAAGCAGCTAACTCACGTCCATTCCATGAATACAC
Organism: Streptococcus australis ATCC 700641; assembly: GCF_000186465.1. GTDB lineage: Bacteria > Bacillota > Bacilli > Lactobacillales > Streptococcaceae > Streptococcus > Streptococcus australis. The sequence continues at coordinate 1,670,411 of NZ_GL636091.1, forward strand.
TGAGCCTAATTCTGTAGGAATATAATCCGGATCGAACTGTTTAACAACTTTAAACAAATCAATCTCTTTCTCTTCTTTTAATCGTTCTCCCTCAACCTTGTAGACACTAACAGTCCAATATTCATCCTTAGATGGACGTTTTTTCTGATAGTACATATCCTCTCTCAATTTCACATTCATATGCAAAATATGTTTTGAACCGACTCTGACAGGATCAAAATAATAATAAGACCCATATTCCCTCATCAAGCGATCTTCCTTAGGATCAGTTGATTTCCAGTGGGTGATAATACCTGCACCATCCGCAATCATCTCATAGTCCTCAATTTTTGCTTTTCCACTGTATTCATAAAATTGCTTGTAATAACTCTCAGTTGAAAAACGTAAATAAAGCCAAATCCCACCCATGAGCGAAAGCAATACCAGTAAGGCTAGTATCCATTTTTTCTTTGTAATTTTCACGATTTAAACAGATCCTTTCTTGAAGTACAGTAGAACCAAAGCTATAATTTCTGGGCATGTTCTAACTCTCAATCAAAAACTATTACTCTACCTTTTTCATATTTAGGGAACATTGAACTCTCTGTACTGACGTATGACACTGACTCGTGTGAAACCATGTCACTGATTGATAAGTCTCCATGGTCATCAGTAAACCTATAAATTATTCCTTCTTTTTCAAAACTTCGATCCTCACTATTATACAGAATTGTAGTCGTTGTATTTCCTTCTTTGAGAATAATATAATCCCCAGAAAACTCTACCCAAGTCGACTTATCTATAGAAGCTGTACTAGAAGATTTACTCTTAACCACTAGATAATACCGGCCATCTTTAATAGCATTCAATTCTTGTTCTTGTTTAATATAGAATATGATCATTGCGACAGGAATTAATAAAAGCAGCCATATTTTAAATTTTTGGGGAAGGAATGACCCTATTTTTTTGAGGACAGCTAGGGCCACTAAAATTATCGCATACATTAAAAATGGCGGGATTAAAAGAAGAGCGATTTTCCAGCCTCTGAAAAAAGCAAGCCCTCTATTAGATTTAGCTGCTATATCTCGTTTGACCGGCTCCTCTTCTACCAGCTTCAAACGCAATAGTTTTACAGTGACTTCTTCTTGTCTTGCATCAAGCGAAACACTCTTTCCTCCTGAGTTTTCACAACCTAGATAGGCCTGAGCCATTCTGACCAGATACAGTCTCTCATCTTCTTTCACAATGGTAGCAAATAGCTCCATTGCCACATTAATATTTCCTTTGAGGTACTCATTAACCCCCTTTAGATACATAGATTCCAATTGAGAGAACCTATTGTTCGCTACTTCTTTTAAAACGGCATCATTGGCTTCATTTTTGACCAGTAAATCATAGCGGGCTCTGTAAGCCATCTTGAGCGATTCATCATCTGCTAAATAGTTAGCTAGTAACTCCTCGAACTCTTCTTCCTTCAGATCCGGCCTTGAAAATAGGTTCGCATTCAGTAGAATTTCATTTAATGTTACTTGTTCAGAATCTGTAAACTTCTGATTCTCCTCGAGTTCCTTTACAACTGCTTCAATAGATCCAAAGTCACCAATCCTATAATAATAGAAAAGGGTAGCTATCTGTACTCTCACCTTAATCGTTTTGATACTTTTTCTTTTTTGAGTCAAAATATAGCTTGCCATCAGGTCTAGATTGATATCCTCATAGATGAGACTATACAACTTTTTGATTAAAAGCGTATCTTTAATGATAGCTAGAACCAGCTCAATCATTAGGTAAATCAAAAAACAAATGGCTGCAATAATTTTACTTTGGGTCACTTGCACGATATATAAAAATGGTAGAGCTAGAATAACCAATAGGACAATCGCTGGAATATTGTAACGTCTTCTTAGTTCTTTATAATCTTTAACCATAAATCTCCTTATTTCATTAACAATTACTTTCGAATCCTTCTTAGTAATACTAGACCAAGCGATGACGTAACAAGTAATTTCCAATCAACCCGATTGCTTACCATCACTTCTACTACCTCTATTATAGCAAAAAGAGAGTGGGACAGAAATCGGTAATTCGTTAGAATTCGATTTCGTCGTCCCACCTCCGCACAGCTGAGTAGGGCTGTAAAAGCTGATGAAATCAGCGTAGTAGAGCCCACTCAACCACTGCGTCTTGCTCAACAATCCAAAGATAATTGAGAGGCTAGGACTTTTGTCCCAGCCTCTTTGATATTAATAGCCTCTTATATAAGGAAGTAAGGACATAAGAGTTGTCCCAAGGACCAAGACCCAGAACCAGAAGGAATACAAGCTTCTTTGGAAGACGCCTAGTGCTGGTCGGTTTTCTTGAATGTAGTGAAAAATAGCTTTTCTCTTTAAAATCAAGACGATGGTAAAGGCGATAGTTCCACCTAAAAAGACGATAATTTGAACCCACTCGGCTACATTCATACTCACATGCGTGCCGAGGTAATGAAGCCCTTGAGAGAGGACCAGGTTGTTAAAGATATGGTAGAAAATAGCCCACCAGATCGAATACTCGAAAGTCAAGTAGCCAAAGCCAAAGCCGATAATTGTCGCAAAGAACAACTGATCAAAATTGGCATGGAACATTCCAAAAGCCAAGGCTGTCATGACGATCGCAAAGACTTTTCCATACTTTTCTAAGGCTCTCAGTCCAGCGGCCCGGAATACCAATTCCTCTGTGATAGGACCTATTAGGGTCGCATAGAGCAAGAGGCTCCAAGATTGGCTGAGTTGCTCAGACATGTCCTCTTGAGGCTTGAAAAAGCCCAAGGTTTCCATCATGTGGTCCAATAGCTGAGATAAGGCACTAGAAGCCAATTGGGCAAACCCCAAGAAGGCAATGAACACTAAGAAAGTCTGCCAGGTCATCTTGCGTCCCTTTTGTCTCACATCTCCTTTGAAGAGGGATCCTTGCCGATAAAGGGCAAATAGGAGGACACCTATACTGACAGATATCAAGTAGCTAATCCCATTTCCATTGATGATTTTTTCTACATACTCCTGCTTCTCTGCCATCTCCAATCCATACCGTCCAAACATAAAGAGGGTAACGGCAAAGGTCGAAATGATGCTGACAAAGACCATGACCAAGAGATAGAGGCAAACCATCCCTGAAAAGCTTCCCAAATCCTTTTTGGGGTCTATAAATCGATTGAACTGTTTCATCCATTCACTCCACTAATCTACTGTTTTTCTTTTCCGACTCCACCCGTAGCACCATCCAAAAGCCCCTTCATACAATACAAAGAAAATCAGAAAGGCATGTAGGAAATAGTCCTCCGGTAAAGCTAGAATAATCGGATCCCGATAAGGATCAAAGAGCCAGGTAGCATCTCCGACAAAAAGGACTTGGTGAAAGAGGGTAAAGAATTGATCAAAACCAATAAAGAGGGTCACTCCTCCTATGATAATCGGTAAGAGAACCATCCCACCAAATAAAGGGCGATAGAGGCCTGCGTAGCCCTTACGCATCACTGTTCGAATAAATCGTATAGCTACTGGCAACAAGACCAAGAACAGGGCCTGGGTAAGGTGAAAGAGGTACTTGACTGCTTGGAAATGATGGAGGCCATCTGGAGAGGATGGAAAATCCGGCATGTCCAGCTTCCAGGTAAAAGGACTGGTCAAATACCGCATAAGGATCTGAAAATTCTTCTGAATGACTGTTGGAGCCAAACCGGTCCGATTCTGAATTCGTAACCAGCTAATCTCCATGGGATAGATCAACCAGGCTAGTAGAATGGTTCCCAAAATCACCGTTGCTAAGAGCCAGAGGACAAAGCCCGTTACGTTTAACCGGTCACGCATCGAAATCCCACTCCGCTAAGCTCGATAGGACGTGCGTTGGTGGCAAGGGCAGGTCTGGCACTTCTTCTGGCTTGGTAAAGCCAGTCGTCACCAGCAAAGTAGGGATGCCATTGTCAATTCCTGCTCGAATGTCAGTCAAGTAATTATCCCCTACCATGACCACTTCTTCGCGCTCTAGTCCCAGGTGAGCGATGGCCTTATCCATGATGATGGCATTGGGCTTACCGATAAAGGTCGGCTTCACGCGCGTTGCTGCTTCGATTAGGGCATTTAGAGCACCTGCCCCTGGCATCATTCCCCGTTCTGTCGGGATATTGAGGTCTGGATTGGTCCCGATGAAATGGGCTCCCTTTTGAATAGCCAAGGTCGCGATAGAGAATTTCTCAAAGTCCACTTCCCAATCGAGGCCCACCACGACATAGGCTGGATTCACGGTATTTTCGACGAAGCCTGCTTCAGCAATGGCTTGTTTCAAGCCTACATCTCCAATGACATAGGCAGTTTTCCCAAGATTCATATCCACCATATAATCAATGGTCGCTAGCGTCGCTGTATAGATAGTATCCAGTGGCGTTTCGATATTGAACTGGCCTGCCAGCATCTCTTGGACCATTTCCGGCGTCCGGGTAGTATTGTTGGTCACAAAGAGATAGGGGATCTGACGCTCTTGCAATTGGTGGACAAAGACTTCCCCAGCTGGGATCCGCTCCTTGCCCTTGTAGATGGTTCCGTCTAAGTCAATTAAATAACCCTTATAAGTCATAGGATTCTTGGTCTCCTTTTTCACTTGCTCCCTCTGCTACTTTCTCCTGACCTTGAAACTGGCCTCCTGCTCCATACAGAAGTAAGCAAGCTCCATATAAGGCAAATTGAAGGACCAGACCGAAGAAATTGATACTTGCTTTTCCAGCCTGAGTAAAGAGGAAGGAGGAAATCATCAAGATGACGATGGTCACCATTAAACCACCAATCTTAGCCTGATCAATGGTAATGGTATAGACGCCGGTTTCTTTTTTCTCATTGCTTTCTTTCTCGGCCTGGATAGGCTTCATGGTCTCAATGAAGTCTGTCATTAAGGTCGCTGCGAGGCTGATAGTCGTACTGAAGAGGACACCTTGGGAAAGCTTGTCAAAGAAGTTACTCCAGAAGCTACCCGATTGGCTGGTGATACTCAAAGAAAAAACGACAACAGGCAGGATAAAGGCCAAAATCAAATGAATCCAGACACGATACCAGCGGACATCTTCCTTGAGAAAACGCAGAAAGGCTTTAAAACTCAACCGATAGCGGATAAAACGAACCGCTTCCTCAATAAAGATATAAATGGCTGCGACTAAGGTTAAGAAGCCATCCCCCAATACATAGAGGGGATTTTTCTTACGACGAGCATAGGCAACAACCCGTCGTTGTACCTCCATCAAGTCTTCTTTTTTTGTTTTAATCTTCGTTTTTCCATAATGTTTCCTTATCTATTTCTTCCCAAGTGATCAGGGCTTGTGCGTGGATTTGGCCTTCCGATGAGATGAGATGATTGCTGACCATTCCTTCTCGCTCGACGCTAGAGGTGATCATGCCCCCAGGCAAGACTTCTTTAACATACTTGAGATGGACCCGTTTGGGGATATGCCGGCTTAGGAATTCTGCTCCCATCACTTCAAAGACCCAGTCTAGGTACTTGCTGTTGTTGACATGGCCGTTCATGTCCAAATCATAGAAACGCACATGGTAGTCCTGCTCCATAGCTCCATTCAGTTCTGGATAGCGTGGACCACGGCGAATCTTCTTCTCAAACGGTGACTCATATGGCTCTGTGATCTCTTCCGGTACGGATTGGACCTTGCGGCTATCCCGATCCATCAAGACAAAGGTTGCCACCATCTCGACGATAGCTTGACCCTTCTGGTCTCTAACGACAAAGGAACGGTAGCAAAAGAGACGATTGTGGGCCAGGGCCTGGGTATCAATGGTAATCTGTTCATCAAAGACCGGCAGGCGATGAACCGTGATGTCATAGTCGGTGATGATCCACACCAGATTGCGCTGTTCGAGCAGGTCCCTGTCACTGACACCCAGCTCCATCGACTGCATGCCTGACACCTGCAAGGACAAGAGGATGAGCTGTGGCATCTTGATAAAGCCATTCACATCGCTCATATCAAAAGGAACTTTCATGTCATACTGATAAATTTTAGCCATCGTTTACTCCAATATAAATTTCTCTGCTACGGTATCACCAAGGAACAAACCTCTCTTGGTCATCCGAACCTGTTTGTCATCTGGAACCAAGAGTCCCTGCCCCGTCAGACTGGCCACCACTTGTCCATAGCGTTGGTCAAAGGAGACACCAAATTTTTCTTCAAAACGTGCCTTGGACACACCTGTCTTTTTCCGTAGACCAAGGAACAACTCCTCTTCCATCTTCTCTTCCAGTGTCAGGTGTTCTTCTGTGATCCGAGCCTTACCTGCCTCAACAGCCTCTAGGTAATGCCGGATTGGTCCGTGATTCTTGTAACGAATCCCATCGACATAGCCAGAAGCTCCTGCTCCTAGACCATAGTATTCTGCATTATCCCAGTAGACCAGATTGTGCCGACTTTCGAAGCCAGGCTTGGAGAAATTGGAAATCTCATAATGCTCAAAGCCTGCTTTTTCCAACTCCTCAATGATGTACTCGAACATCTCTGCTTCCAGCTCTTCTTTGGGCAGAGGAAGCTTGCCCCGTCTCATCCGATTCATAAAGACCGTGTGGTTTTCTAAAATCAAACTATAGAGACTCATATGGGGGATGTCCAAGTCGATCGCCTTGGCGATATTTTCCTTGACCTGGTCCATGGTCTGACCCGGCAGAGCATAGATCAAGTCGATGGAAATATTGTCAAATCCTGCCTGCTTGAGGTAGCGGATATTGTCATAGATATCCTGCTCCTGGTGACTCCGTCCGATCTTTTTCAGCATCTTGTTATCAAAGGTTTGGACACCCAGAGAGACCCGATTGACCTGAGAGTCCTTGAGAACCGCAATCTTATCCGTATCCAAATCGCCAGGATTGGCCTCGATGGTAAACTCTTCTACCTCCGATAGGTCCATGACCTTGGGCAATTCTGTCAAGAGATAGGCCAGTTGCTGGGCAGATAGGGCTGTCGGTGTCCCTCCACCAATGTAGAGAGTCCGAAGTTTGCCAATCTCATAGGATCGAGTCTCCTGGATTAAGTGTTCCAGATAGGCATCGACCGGTTGATTCTTGATAAAAACCTTAGAAAAGTCACAATAATAACAAATCTGGGTACAAAATGGAATATGCACATAGGCAGAAGACGGTTTAGCTTGCATAACCTTTATTATACCATATTTCCGACCAAAGCCCGAGCAGAAAAGAGAGGAAGAAGTAAGGATTTCCTTGACAATAAGGAATGAAAGGAATAGAATAAAGCTAATCACATTCGGAGGTAAGGAGATATGAACAACTAAGTTTCGTTAAATAAGATACTTTATTTAGTGGACTGCTTGTTCTATCTCTTTTTGTGTACCCTCTCGCCTAATTTCCAACCTTGTGTTGGCTAAATAAGGTCTTTTTCTGCTTGGGTTTCACTTGAATACAGCTCTACTAAATAGGTAGAGCTGTTTTTTGTCCCAGTAGAAAGGAATCTTATGCTAAAACTATCCCACCTCACTATCCGACATACAAAAGATTTACGAGATCTGGTTCGAGATCTTTCCCTGACCATTCATGAAGGAGAAAAAGTTGCTATTATTGGCGAAGAAGGGAATGGAAAATCTTCCTTACTTCAGGTCCTCATGTCCCCAAAATCTCTACCAGATTATCTGACCATAGAAGGCGAAATCACCACTTCCTTTCACTCCTATGCCTATATTCCCCAAACTTTACCGGAAGCTTTGAAGGGAAAAACCTTGGAAGAATATTTTTTTGGAGAGGACGAGCTAGACTATGCCACCCTCTACAGACTGGCAGATCAATTGCATTTTAATAGCGAGCGCTTTACAAGCGATCAAGCTATCGGAAGTCTATCTGGAGGAGAATCCCTCAAAGTCCAACTTCTTCACGAACTTTGTCGTCCTCATGAATTACTATTTTTAGATGAACCTTCAAATGATCTGGATTTGGAGACCTTGGATTGGCTCCAGCAGATGATCCAAACGAGTCCCCAAACAATAATATTTATTTCCCATCATGAGGATTTTTTGACTCAGACGGCGGATACGATCATCCACCTCAGACAGATCAAACACCGCAAGGAAGCTGAAACCATCGTAGAGCATCTAGGCTATCAAGACTACAGTAGCCAGAGGGAACAACAATTTAATCAACAGTCTCAGCAAGCGGCCAACGATCAACGAGCCTACCGAAAAACTATGGAGAAGCACCGTCGTGTCCGTCAGCAAGTCGAAACCTCCTTACGAAACACCAAAGATAGCACTGCTGGACGTCTCCTGGCAAAGAAAATGAAGTCCCTCCTCTCACAAGAAAAGCGCTACGAGCGAGAATTCCAATCCATGACTTCCCAACCCTATGATGAGGAAATCATCAATCTGCATTTCCCACCCCTCACTCCCTTGTCTCCTCAAAAACGTGTCCTTCTCTTAGATCAGGAAGAGCTCGCAATTGGTGATCGTGTCCTGGTCAAGAACCTCTCCCTTACTCTTCTAGGACAGGATAAAATAGGGATTATCGGTTCCAACGGTGTTGGGAAATCCACTTTCCTAAAAATGATCTGGAAAAGTCTACAGAAGAATGAGAGTATCCGCACTGCCTATATGCCTCAAGATTACACTGAACGTCTCCCTCTGACTCAGACACCCGTTCAATTTCTACAGCATTCAGGCGATCGTGAAGAAATCAACACCATTCAATTGCATTTAGCCTCCCTCAACTTTACCTATTCTGAAATGCACCATCCAATCTCTGAACTTTCTGGTGGCCAGCAAGGAAAACTCTTCCTCCTTCAATTAGTACTCACAAGTCCCCAGTTTCTGCTCTTGGACGAGCCTACTCGTAATTTTTCACCCACTTCCCAACCAGAAATTCGTCGCCTATTCGCAGACTACCCAGGCGGACTGGTTACAGTGTCCCACGATCGGACCTTCCTCAAAGAAGTCTGCAAAAAGATCTATCGTCTGACTGAAAATGGTTTGGTAGAAATAGAGGCTCTCTAACGTAAAAAAGATTGGCTAAAACCAATCTTTTTTCTAATTCTTCCCTGCCTCTTGTCCCATTTCTTGGGTCCGTTTGTAGGCTGCTTCCACACCTGCAATAATGTCGCCTCGTAAGCCGACTTGTTCTAAGCAGTTGACTCCTGCGATGGTAGAGCCACCTGGACTACAAACCGCATCCCTTAATCGGGCTGGGTGATGGCCTTGACCTTGCTCCGAGACAAGCTTCCATCTTGATTAGTTAGGGAAGAGGTCCCCACTTTAAACACAATTCGCTTATTCTTCATCCATTCATTCTCCAGAGTATTCGATTGTAACATTATACCATGAAAGCCTTAAAAAATACTAAGAGCGGACCAGGGGGAATCTCCATTTGCCCACAAAAAAACGAGTTTGAACCACAAGAGGTAAACTCGTTTTTATGATTGAATGCTTATCCTTGACGAAGCTGCTCCAAGGTTTTTTGGAAAACCTCCGGAACCTCCACTGAAAACTCCATGACCTCTCCCGTCCGAGGATGGGTAAAGCCCAGTGTTTTAGCATGGAGGAATTGCCCATGGCCTTTCAAGGTCCTGCGAGGTCCATAGACTTCATCACCAGCGACCGGATGGCCAATATAGGCCATGTGAACCCGGATCTGGTGGGTTCGCCCAGTCTCCAATTGCAGCTCGACCAAACTATAATCCCCGAAACGTTCCAAGACATGGAAACGGGTCAGGGCTGGTTTCCCTTTGGCTGTCACAGCCTGCTTCTTGCGGTCCTTGTCACTCCGCCCAATCGGCGCCTCGATGACACCCCGATCGTTGGGTAGATTGCCATGAACAATGGCCCAATACTTACGCAAGGACTTCTTAGCCTTGAGCTCATCTGCCAAGGCTACATGGGCTGCATCATTCTTAGCCACCATGAGAAGGCCAGAGGTGTCCTTGTCGATTCGATGGACGATCCCCGGACGAAGCTCCCCATTGATCCCTGACAAGTCCTTGATGTGATACATAAGGGCATTGACCAGCGTCCCACTGGTATGGCCGGCACTAGGATGGACCACCATGCCCTGGGGTTTATTGACCACTACGACATCCGCATCTTGATAGACAATCTCTAAGGGGATATCTTCTGCCTCGTAGGTCACTTCTTCCATTTGAGGGACTTCATAGCTGATGACATCCCCTTCTTTTACGGTATATTTGGCCTTTTTGACTTGACCGTTGACGAGGATTTTTCCTTCCTTGATCTGCTCATTGGCCAAGCCACGTGAGAGTTCAGTCAACTCTGAGACAGCCTTATCCAGTCGCGCTCCAGCGACTTCTACTCTAACTTCCATGGCTCTCCTCTCTTAAAATATAGATCAATAACAAGCCCACACCGACGGTTAAATAAATATCTGCTACATTAAAAATGGCAAAATTCATAAAATCCAAGTGAAACATATCGACGACAAAGCCCTGACGAACCCGGTCAATAAAGTTGCCAATTCCCCCTGAGATAATCAGGGTCAACCCCAACAAGAGCCAGAGTGAACCCTTGATGTGACGATAAAGGTAGACAAAGGCTGCTCCCATCGCAGTCAGGGTAATAATGGTAAAGAACCACTGTTGGTTTTCTAACATGGAGAAGGCTGCGCCAGAATTCTTTAGGTAGGTCAGACTGACTACTTTGGGAATGAAGCGACGCATACCCCCTAGCGGGATCTCCTTAACAACATACCCCTTCACCGCTTGATCCATAAGGATTAAGAGGAGGATACTGATAAAAATACTTACTTTTCTCTTCATTGCCTACCTCTTCTCATCAAAGTAGGCTTCCATGACTTGGACAAACTTCTCAGCTACAGGTGAGAGATCCACCTCTTCCCGCTTGACATAGACCATTTTATTATTCAGATCATCGATCAAGGGGATAACGGTAATACCGTTCACCGACTGGCTATCCAAGAAGCCAGACCCAGTCGCATAGGCATCGGTCCGCTCTAAGATCCCATTCAAGGTCGCTCGGTCTGTCACATTGAAGAGTTGGGAACTGCTACTAGTATCGACGAAGTTCTCCGAATAGTAGAGATACTCATCCTTTTCCTGGGTAAAGCGAACGGTCGGTAGGTGTGCCAAGTCCTCCATCACTAAGAATTCTTTCTTGGCTAATGGATGACCCTTGCGCAAATAAATATGGGTCTGGAAAGGAATGAGATCAACGACTTCCAAGCCCAGTTTATCCACTCGTTGCATGATTCCCTTGGTATTTTGCTTATTGAGGTAGATAATCCCTAATTCACTATGCCCTTGAGCCACTTCATCCAAGATTTGAACTGTCGTCGACTCAAATATCCGGAAGTCTTTATTCTCCGGATAAAGGACAGAGAATTGGGTAATCAATGGAGGAAGGAAATCATAGTGCTGGCTCGAGATCGAGAATTCCTTCTTTTCTTCCTCAGGATTAGCATACTGGTTTTGAAAAACATCAAAGCCCTTGACCAATTCTTGGGCCTTTTCATAAAATTCCATCCCGCGGCGGGTCAAGAAAGTCCCTGAACTAGTCCGACGGAAAATTTTAAAACCAAGTTCCTTCTCCAAGTCTCTCACAGAGATGGACAGACTCGGTTGACTAACGTACATTTTTTCAGCTGCTTCACGAAAAGTACCACTATTAGCAATCGCGACAACATAGCGTAATTGTTGAATATTCATGTCTTCTTCCTTCTAACAATATCACTCCATTATACCATAATCTAGAGGATGAAAAAAGATGGGGGCATCAATCGAAAGAGCACAAAAAAACTCTCTGACCAATCAGAGAGTTTTTGAATACAAATTATTTTGCGATTGGGTAAACAGAAACTTGTTTCTTATCGCGACCTTTGCGTTCGAAGCGTACTACGCCTTCAACTTTAGCGAACAAAGTATCGTCTCCACCACGTCCAACGTTCACACCTGGGTAGATGTGAGTACCGCGTTGACGGTAAAGGATAGATCCACCTGTTACAGTTTGTCCATCAGCTGCTTTAGCTCCAAGACGTTTTGCTTGTGAATCACGTCCGTTTGATGTAGAACCTCCACCTTTTTTGTGGGCGAAAAGTTGCAAGTTAGCAAGATTCAATTTCAACATAATTGTTTTCCTCCATGTTAGTTTTCTGTGATAACTCTTGTTTGGACGAACTCCGATGAGTTCTCCGATAAGTTTGCCATCCCTAAGAAAAATGATTCAAAGAATAGTTGGGTCATTTCTCTTTGATGAGGTGGAATGTCTGTCGGGATTGTCACCCGCATGAAGCCACCCTCTTCTTCGTTTAATTCTAGTTCCGGTTCATAGCCTGCAAATTTCTCAACTGAGTTGACAAAGTTAATGGCAAGCGTAGAAACCGATGCACACACGACATCTAAGCCGTATTCGCCACTTTCGGCGTGACCAGTAATTTCTGCACTCCTCAGCTCGCCATCTTCGGCTCGTTCAAAGACTGCTTGTATCATGTGTTCTCCTAAAAATTAAGCGTTGATTGCGTTGATGACAACTTTAGTGTAAGGTTGACGGTGACCTTGTTTACGGTGGCTACCTTTTTTAGGTTTGTACTTGTAAGTAACAACTTTCTTTTGTTTTCCTTGTTTTTCAACAGTTCCAACAACAGTAGCTCCTGAAACAAGTGGAGTTCCGACAACAGTGTTTTCACCACCAACAAGAACAACTTCGTTAAATGTAACTTCTTGACCAGCTTCAACGTTCAATTTTTCAACGTAGACTGCTTGACCAACTTCAACTTTAACTTGTTTTCCGCCAGTTTTAATGATTGCGTATGTGCTCATTATGCACCTCCTATGTATTTTTGGGTTTCCCCGTATTTTGTGAAGACTCGCCTAGCATCGTGGGACGAACCACTTAAGCTCAAAGGATGAGCGACGATGATCGAGCGGTTGCACAGGCATGTGCATAGTCAACTCTCTAAGTATATCACTTCTATCAGACAAAGACAAGTATTTTTGTCCCTTGAAAACGGATTTTCTTTTAAAAATTCTTTTAAGTGTTTAAAAAAATTAAATGGCTACTTAAGGCTCTTGGCTATCTTTATAAAAAAGCTATTTAGGATTCTTTTCTGTTCTTTTGTTTGTTCCTTTGGTGAATGATGTCAACCATCATAAAATTCATGGAGCAATTGGATCAGTAACTGCTGTTGTTCTAGTAAGTTCTGACCAATGGTGGTTGATTGGATGAGGGTCCGATTCTCCAGGTCTTCAATCACCTTCTTCAAGGAAGTTTGCTCAAATGGAGAATCTACAACCTTTTGAATATCTTGGAAGGGCTGATGGGTCACCAGTTGAAAACCATAGGAATTATTAAGGAGTGAATAGCCTGCTGTACCTGTCTTCTTTTGATAAGCTTCGCAAAGCCCCCCATCAATGACAAAGAGCAGTCCTTCCCCTCGAATGGGAGATTCCCCTTTTCCTGTTTTAACCGGTGTATGTCCATTCACAATACGAGATAGATTGGTTTCAAGACCAAACTCCTCTAAAATAAATTGGCAAATCTTTTTTGAATTGCGGTAGCTAAAATACTCATTTTCTACTTCTTTATGCGTTTCTGGCTCCTCAATAAAATACCGTTCAAAGGTCGTCATCTTATTCTTCCCAAAGAGGGGAGAAAATGGCCCTCTCCAGCAATACCACACTAAATCCGTTGAAAGGTCATCCCCAACTTCTTTGTTTTTTGCTGCAAGTCGAATATGATATTCGAAAAAGTCTAGTAATTCTTTCCCAGCATACTGGGCTTGATGAAGAACTAGAGGTTGAAAGTCCCCAGAAGGTTTCAAGGGAATACAGCCATGAAAAAGAAGGTGGTGGTTGTAAACCTTATACATGGAACCTTTTTTCATTAACAGTTCCATATGTTTAGCCATTTTGGGAGATCCTTGGAAGGAAGCCAGCATGCTATCCACTATTTGATCTTCCTCTACACTTAATTCAGAAGGATTTGCCCGATCTATGGTTTGGAAGCAGGTATTTTGCAAGGAATAGCTCTTCCCGTCAATAGTAATTGTATTCTTCCAATAATCAATGTTATCCAGCAGGATTTGATTGTCCATCTGAAATTCTGGGCGTCTCTTCATCAATTGAGTTTCTATCTTAAATTGGAGAATGGCTAGCGCTTGATGGACCTTTTCCAGCTGTAATATTTCTTCGGCTGTAAATTCCTCCGCTCTTGTCCCCAGGATGGGTCTAAACTTAGGATTGGCTTTATAGGTTTTATCCGCAAATAAGGTTAAGGATCGAATGTTTAAGCCATAAGCTTTTTCAATATCCCACAAGTAACCATAACGTGCTGCAATGCGCAATACATTCAATAAACAGGCCTTGGATCCAAAGAAAGCTCCCATCCAAATGATATCGTGATTGCCCCATTGAATATCTAAAGAATGAAACTGAAGGAGCTCATCCATTACCTGAGCACTAGCAGCCCCCCTATCAAAAATATCTCCTACCACATGCAGGTGATCAATCAATAAGCGACGGATACTGCTGGCAATTCCCAAGATAAAAGGATCCGCTTCTCTTAGTTCAATAACATAACTTAAGATAGTATGGAAATAAGAATGTTTATCAGCTAGCGTAAGATCACTATAGATCAGTTCTTCTATGATATAGGCATATTCCTGGGGCAAGGCCTTTCTAAGTTTGGAACGACTATATTTAGCTGCCACAAAACTCAATAGAGTTAAGAGCTGAGAAATCGTTGATTTATACCACTCTTTCTCCTTATTCACTTGTTCCAAAACCCGTTCTGGATAAGATACTAGAGCTGACAGCGTATTCTTTTCCTCTTGTGTCAAGGAAGCTACAAAACAGTCATTGATTTTCTCATTTAAAATTCCAGCACAACTCCTCAAAATATAATCAAAAGCTGCAAATTCTCCATGAATATCACTAATGTAGAGCTCTGTCCCTTTTGGTAGGTTTAAAATAGCCTCAAGATTAGTCAATTCAGTAATGACTTTTTGACGAGAATCAAATTTCTCTAGTAAAATACGCTTATATTGCTCCATATCAACCCTCCAAGAATTCTCTATTTACAACCCCATCTACGCTGATTCAAAAATCAGTTCATCTTCTTTACTTGCTCCTCAATTAGGAAAGCTGTCTCTTCAATCGATTTATCCGTCATATTGATGACTTGAGCACCAAATTGTTTAAAGACCTTCTTGGAATAATCCAATTCTTGATAGATTTTTTCTAAATCCGTATAACTTGTTTCTTGCGTTAATCCTAAAGAATCTAAGCGATGGCTTCGAACTTTCATTAATTTTTCAGGTTCACAGATCAGCCCAATCAAGCGATGAGAATCAACCTTATCTAGGACCTGAGGTAAAGGAACTTCTGGGATCAAAGGTAGATTTGCAACCTTGTAGCCCTTATTGGCCAGGTAAATACTCAGGGGAGTTTTTGAGGTACGGGAAACACCAAGCAGGACCAAATCGGCTTCTAAAAACCCCTGGGGTGCCTTACCGTCATCATATTTCACAGCAAATTCAATGGCTGATATTTTCTTAAAATAATCACTGTCCAAGCGGTGCAAGGTTCCTGGAACTTCTATTGGTCTGGTACCAGTCTTTTCTTCGATAATTTCAAAAAATGGATGCATGAGATCCAAATAAGCCAAACCATTTTTTTGGCTAAATTCTCTAGCTACTGATGCTAACTGACTATTGACCAAAGTGCTGATGACAAGTGCATTATCCTTCAAGGCATCATATAAGATATCCAAGAGTTCCTCTTCTTGATTGATAAAAGGAAAACGATAACTATTATTAAAAATGATATCTGGATATTGTGCGGTAACTGCTGACAATAATTTTTGGGAAGTCCCACCCAAAGAATCTGAAATACTATATACAATGATCTCTTTTTTCATATTTATTCCTCTTCACTCTTCAGTTCAGCATTTCTTGCTTGTAGGATAATGTAATCGAGCAAGGCTGATTTGGTCACCGTTCCCACAATTTTTCGGTCATTCTCCTCATCGACTACCGGTAAGGAATCGATGGCATGATCTTGCAGTAGGGCAGCCGCTTCTAAGATGTTCATATCTTTAGTACAGGTAATGATATGTGGCATTCGAGTCATACAAACTGCTACAGGGGTCGTCTGGATACTCGAATTAAGAGATGCCCTCAATAAATCTTTACGGGACATAATTCCCAGTAAGAGCTTGCCTTCATCGATAACATAGAGGACATCAGCATCATACATAAATAGGGTGATAATAGCATCCTGAATATAGGAATCATGGGTGACTAAAACTGGAGAGGTCATAATCTCTACCACTTCTTTTTGAAAAGTATCAAAAAAGAAAAGCGTTTCGAGATCTAATCCAGAGTAGGTATAACCAATTTTTGGTGTAGCTTTCAAAATGCCAACCAAGGTCAGAAAGGACAAATCCGGGCGAAGGGTCGCTCTTGAAATATCCAATAACTCAGAAATCTTCTCTCCGCTTAAGGGCTGATGCAATTTTACAATTTCAACTATTTTCTTTTGACGTTCACTTAATTTCAAAATTTCCTAGCCTTTCTATTTCTATCTCTACGATGGTTATATAAGACATACCCAATGAAATATTGGTAGTATATCCAACCTCCACTTTTAAATAATCATCATTTTTACTGAATATTATAGCAGAATGATCTAAATAGTCAACAAAAAAAGATGCATGTTTTATTTGACAAATATATGTGATGTATATTACAATGATTTTGTCTTAATTGTGACACATATTTAGTTTTTTTGGAGGCTTATATGACAAAATGGATTTATTCCTTCGAAGAAGGAAGCGCAAATGACAAAGATCTCCTAGGTGGAAAAGGGGCCAATCTGGCAGAGATGAGCAATTTGGGCTTACCTGTCCCTCCTGGCTTCACCATCACGACTCAAAGTTGTATCAAATATCTCGATAACCCTGATTTCTTTGATTCCACTTTAAAAGAGGAGGTTTTGAAAGCGCTTGCTCTATTGGAGATAAAGACGGATAAATATTTTAGTGGAGAGGATCCTCACTTGCTCTTAGTCTCTGTGCGTAGCGGGGCCAAGTTTTCCATGCCAGGAATGATGGACACCATCCTCAATCTTGGTCTCAATGATCAACGGACTCAATTACTGGCCAAAGAAACCAATCTTGATTTCGCCTACAACTGCTATCGCCGTCTACTCCAGATGTTTGCTGATGTGGTCTATGGTATTGATAAGGGACTTTTTGATGACCAACTAGCAGCATTTGAACAAAAACAGAATAAAAAGGTACATGATTTTGACCTGGCCCAGCAACAAGAATTGATCCAACACTATAAAGCTCTCTACTCTACGCACAAGAAGCAATTTCCTGAGAACCCGAATGAGCAACTTTATGCTGCCATCCAAGCAGTCTTTAAATCCTGGAATAACAAGCGGGCTAGAATTTACCGGGAGCTTCATCAGATCCCTCATGATTTAGGTACAGCTGTCAATGTCCAGGCCATGGTCTTTGGAAATAGTGACCAAGCCAGTGGGACAGGGGTTTGCTTCACTAGAAACCCTGCAACTGGGGAGGAGGAACTTTTTGGTGAATTTTTGCTAAATGCTCAAGGGGAAGATGTCGTCGCTGGCATCCGTACGCCCGAGCCGATTGCAACCTTAAAAGAGATCCAACCCGAAACCTATCAAGCTTTCAGAGACTATGCCAAGATCCTTGAAAACCATTATAAGGATATGCAGGATATTGAATTTACCATTGAGAAAGGCAAGCTCTACATCCTCCAAACCAGAAATGGAAAACGAACAGCCAAAGCTTCTTTAAAGATTGCTCTAGATATGGTAGACCAAGGTCTGATTAGTAAGGAAGAAGCTCTCCTCAGGGTTGCTCCTGCTTCCATCAGTCAACTAATCCATCCTGTCTTTGAGGAAGTGGCCTTAGAGAAAGCACCATTCTTAGCTCAAGGCCTACCAGCCAGCCCAGGTGCAGCTACTGGCCAAATCGTCTTTACTGCCGACCGAGCTAAAGAAATCTATCAAGAAGGGAAAAAAGTCATCCTTGTTCGACAAGAAACTTCTCCTGAAGATATTGAAGGGATGATTGTCAGCCAAGCCATTGTCACCAGCCAAGGGGGAATGACTTCTCACGCTGCTGTTGTAGCGCGTGGCATGGGAACTTGCTGTGTCGCTGGTTGCGGAGAATTGACCATCAGTGAAGAAAATAAAAGCCTTTCCTGTGGCAGTTTAGTCCTAAGGGAGGGAGATCTGATTTCCGTCGACGGCTATTCTGGCCGCATTTATCGCGGCGAACTTCCAACTGTCCTAGTAGAAAATAACCAAGACCTCCAGCGCTTGCTTGCTTGGGCAGATGAAGTCGCCATCCTTCAAGTCCGCGCCAATGCAGAAACCGTCAAAGATTTGACAACCGCTATGAATTTTGGGGCCAAAGGAGTCGGACTGGCCCGTACGGAACACATGTTCTTTGGACAAGAACGGATTCTCGAAATGCGTCGCCTCATCTTAGCGGATACCGAAGAGGAAACAAAAGAAGCCCTCAATAAGCTTCTAGAATTCCAAGAAGAAGATTTCTACCAAATGTTCCAAACCGTCCAAGATAAACCAATGATTGTCCGCCTGCTCGATCCACCCATGCATGAATTCCTACCGAAGGATTCCCAAGAAATTGCATTATTAGCAAGCAAACTAAAAAAATCTCCTGAAAAACTTGCCGAGCGCATTGAAAGTCTACAGGAAAGTAATCCGATGTTGGGACACCGGGGTTGCCGTCTCGGTATAACCAAACCTGAAATCTACAAGATGCAGACAGAAGCTATATTTAGAAGTGCCATCAAATTGCATCAAGAAGGACAAAAGATCAAGCCAGAAATAATGGTTCCTTTAATTGCTGATCAAAAAGAATTAGAATGTATCAAAGAGTATCTCATTCAGCATATTGAACATCTTTTCGAGCAGCATGGTCAAAAACCATTCCCTTATGAAATTGGTACCATGATTGAACTGCCCCGCGCCTGCCTAACCGCAGATAAACTGGCTCAAGAGGCTGATTTCTTCAGCTTTGGCACAAATGACTTAACTCAGATGACCTATGGCTTCTCTCGGGATGATATTGGAAAATTCATTGGCCAGTACAAGGATAAGGATATTCTTTCTTTCGACCCTTTCCAAAAAATTGATAAGGATGGCGTCGGTGAATTAATGAGAATTGCTATCAGCAAGGCTCGTCAGGTAAAACCAAACCTCGCTATCGGGATCTGTGGAGAAGTTGGCGGAGATCCTTCTTCAATTTCCTTCTTCCAAGACATTCAAGTAACCTACGTTTCCTGCTCTCCTTACCGGGTTCCTGCTGCTAGACTAGCTGTCGCTCAAGCAGCACTCCAAGAAGGACGAAATTAAGTCCACCATGTATTAGAAAAGCACCCTTGCAGCTAGAGCAGAGCATCTAGCTTCAAGGGTGCTATTATTCTTTATCAAACTCATGCCAGTAGTCAGGACTCTTAGTGAGAACCGATTACCGTCATCTTTTATAACAAATCCTCAATCAGTTCATCGACTTCATCCGCTTCAGCTTGAGGGGTGATCTCCGTCACAATAATACCTGCCACGGCACGCTCGACCAAAGCTTCCACATCCATACGTTGCTCATACTGCTCCGCATTTTTGAGTTTTGGGTTGGTCTTTGGACGATCCGGCGCAAAGATGGTACAGCAATCTTCGAAAGGTTGGATGGAGATTTCAAAGGTATCGATGGCTTGGGCGATATCGATAATCTCCAACTTATCCATGGTCACTACTGGACGGATGACAGGTGTATTGGTCACTGCATTGATGGCCTGCATACTCTCTAGCGTTTGGCTAGCTACCTGACCGAGGCTTTCCCCATTAATGATGACCAAGCCACCACGGATTTGACGGATGCGATCAGTGATCCGCATCATAAAGCGGCGGGTCAAGGTCATGAGATAAGCTTCCGGCGCCTTAGCCTTGATCTCCTCTTGGATCTCTGTAAAAGGCACTTCGATAAATTGGATATTGCCGCCAAACTTGGTTAACTTACGAGTTAAATCGTGGGCTTTTTTAAGAGCTCCTGGGCTAGTATAAGGTGGGCTAGCAAAGTGAACCGCTTCGATATCCACCCCCCGCTTCAAAGCTAGGTAACCAGCTACTGGAGAGTCAATCCCTCCAGATAGCATGAGCATGCCTTTTCCAGAAGTTCCAACCGGTAAACCACCTGCTCCCTTAATGGTTTCGTATGAGATATAGGCTGCTTCTTCCCGGATCTCTACTTGGAGGTTGATATCCGGTTTTTTCATTTGGGCTTGGATACTTGGGATCGCTTCAAAGACAGCTCCACCCAAGGTTTGATTGAGTTCGCGGCTATCGAGTTCAAAAGAGTGGTCACTCCGTCTGCTGGAAATCTTGAAGGTCATCCCTTCCTGGTAGATTTCCTGCATGATTTCTTGAACGGCTGAAATCAAGGCTGGGACAGATTTTTCAATCTTGTAGACTGGTGAAAAGTTTTGAATCCCAAAGACCTGTTTAAGAGATTCAGCCACTGGTTCGTAATCCGTTCCATTTAGATAAGCATGAGCCCGGTCCCGATCGGCTGTCACTTTGACAGCTGGGTAAATGGACAAAACATCTGAGATATTATTGCGCAATTTATTGATGAAGCGCATCCGGTTCTTTCCTTTAGTAGAAAGCTCCCCGTAGCGGATCATAATTTCTGAATAAGTTAATGGCATAGTTACTTCCTTTTCTTTTCCTTAACGCACCTTTCTCGTCTTTTCATAGATTAGTTTGAACTTGGTCAAAAATTGCTCGACTTGACTCATATCATTTTCGAGATCTAGACTGAGACGGACAGCTGTTTGCGCCAGAGCCTTGTCTACTCCCATGGCAATCAAGGTTCCAGCAGGTTTACCAGCCTTGGAAGAGCAGGCAGAGGTTGTCGAAATATAAATCTCATACTCTTCAAATGCATGGACGATGACTTCTCCTCGCACTCCCTTAATACCGAAAGTTAAGATATGAGGCGCAAAGCCCTCATCTCCAGAGAAGACAGTCACATCTGGGTAGTGGGCTAATTCCTCACGAATGACTTCTTTTAACTGATGGCACTTGTGCTCAAAGTCCTCTTGACGCTCCATCGCCAAGCGCAAGGCCTTGGCAGTCGCAGCAATTCCAGCTAAGTTCTCAGTCGTCGAACGAAGGTCCTTTTCTTGTCCGCCACCTGTTAAGAGGGGACTGATCTTTTTGCCTTCTTTGAGATAGAGGAAACCAACCCCACGAAGTCCATGGAACTTGTGACTGGAGAAGGTCGCTAGATCCACCCGTTCTGGCAGATATAGAGCGGTTGAAACCTTAGCCAGCGCCTGAACCCCATCGACATGGAAAGTGATGGTCGGACGATCCGCCAATAGGTCTGCAATAGCTTGAATCGGCTGGATAGAACCCACTTCATTATTGACAGCCATGATCGAAACGAGTGTTGTATCCGGACGCAAGAGTTTTTCCAGCTCTTCTACTTGGACAAAGCCATGCGCATCGACTGGAGCAATATCCACCTCAAACCCCTGACCTTGTAGCCAAAGGGCTGATTCCTTCACAGCCGGATGCTCAATAGCTGAGACAATAATATGCTTTCCATAAGGAGCTTTTTCAAGAGCAACTCCTTTGATAGCCCAGTTGTCCCCTTCAGTCCCACCTGAAGTGAAATAGATTTCTTCTGCTTTCTTTCCTAGGAGGGAAGCAATCTGCTTGCGGGATGCCTCCAAGATCCGGGTCGCTTGACTTCCCAGGTTGTGCAAGCTAGATGGATTGCCCCAAATTTTGCTTGCGACTTCCGTGTAGGTAGCCAAGGCCTCGGGATAAGGTTTGGTTGTTGCTGAATTATCAAAGTAAATCATCTTCCACTCTCTCCTAGTCAATTTTCAATCATCTTATTGTAACATTTATAGGTTGGAGGGACAAGGATTTGGCAGGCTTCATTTTGTTCCTAGTTTCAGACAGAAAACTTGTAAATTTCTCAAAATAGCTTATGATGAAGATGGAGATTTTTGTAAAACGCTTACAAGATTCCCTGTTGTTTTTTATGACCTACTCAATTCCAGAACTGGAACGGATTGAAGATACAAGGAGACAAGCATGAAACGACCGATTTATCTTTGCATTGCCCTAGCTGGAAGCCTTGCTCTTGGAGGACTGCTCGCTGTCCTACCACCACTTCCATTTGCCCTCCCTTCTGCCCAACTAGCCTGTCACGGTAAAGGACAGTGTGACCTACAGCAGCCCTTGGAGAAGCCACCTTACTTTAGGGAAGATGAAGGCAGCCTCCGCGAAATGAGCCTTATCCAACCAATCCCTGGTGAATCCGATAGCCACATCGAATTCAAATGCTTGGTCGAATATAATGGCTGGTTCCGTCGTATCATCCGCGTCAAAGATGTAAAAGTGATTTCAAAAACCAAGGAATTCAAGGGTAAGATTGACTACTCTATCCCGGATCCAAACAAGATAGAGATTCAGGCGAATGGCCAGTTTATCTCTCCTAATGACTCCTCTAGTTTTAGTAACCATGAAATCATCAGCCAGCCTAGTCAAACAAACCAACCAATTTCAGTCTCTGAAAAAGGACAGGCAAACTTTGAAACGTCCTCTGAGGCAAGCGAGACTCAAAGTGTCCAATTTGAAAGCAATTTGAAATTTTAATAACCTCTTTCATTTCTTTTTAGACATTTTCATAAAAATAACGTATAATGACTAAAGTGTTCACATAAAAGAACAAAAATTGAAATGAAGAGGAAACAGATTATGTCACAATACTCACGAAAAGAAAAACACCAAGACAGCAACAGACCATCTAGAAGCGAAAAAGTGAAACAGAGCCTTTCTTTATTCCAGATGATTGTCGCAACGATTGCTAGTCTCCTCGGGATTATCGTTACTTCATTTACCATTTACAGTATCATGAAACCAACGACTAAGACAGAGGAGAAAAAAGATGGCTCCACTAGCGTTGTTGTTGTCCATGAAAAGGATGGATCTGCTACTGATTCAAGTGCTACGGGAACAGATACCAGTGCTAGCAGCAACCAAGCATCGGAAGCAAGCTCTGAACAAACAGATTCATCACAGGTAGAAACCAGTGTCAGTGAAGCTCCTGCAGACACAACACCATCTGCTACAGATACCGAATCATCTGCTAATTAATAAAAAGACCATTTGGTCTTTTTATTATAGAAAAGAGTACTTTTAAAAAAACTTTCCTTAGGTGAGTACAGACGTCAGCGAACTTCGAAGAAGTTCCATGACTTAGTTTTGGACCTAAGGTTCCAAAACTCCCGAGTGCTTGAAATACTATTGTTTCAAGCACTTTTCTCACAGCGGAAAGTTTTATAACTACATAAATGAATCGAACCATTAGACATCACTTTTTTTAAAAAAATTAACTAGTTATTTTATGCAAAAAAAGTTTGTATGCATTCTAAAAAACAGTATAGTCTATTTTAAAAATATAGAAAAGCCTCTGTCGACCAGAAATCCTGATCGATAGAGGCTTGTTTTTACTTGAGAACTTCTTGTGTTTTCGCGTAGTTAGCTTCAACAGCTTCTTTTTCGGCTTTCCACCAGTCTTGGTTATCTGTATACCACTTAATGGTTTCTTCCAAACCTGCTTCGAAGTTGGTGAATTGTGGTTCCCAACCTAATTCTTCACGCAATTTTGTTGAATCGATGGCGTAACGCAAATCGTGACCCGCACGGTCTGTTACACGGTCGTAGGCATCTTTTGGTTGTCCCATTTTTTCAAGGATCAACTCAAGCACTTCTTTGTTGTTCTTTTCACCATCGGCACCGATCAAGTAAGTTTCACCGATACGGCCTTTAGTAAGGATAGCCCAAACACCAGTTGAGTGGTCGTTGGTGTGGATCCAGTCACGGACGTTCTTGCCTTCACCATAAAGTTTTGGTTTGATACCAGACAAGATATTGGTAATTTGACGTGGGATGAACTTTTCGATGTGTTGGTATGGTCCATAGTTGTTTGAACAGTTTGAAATGGTTGCCTTAACACCGAAGGAACGAACCCAAGCCTTCACGATCAAGTCTGAAGCAGCCTTGGTTGATGAATAAGGGGATGATGGGTTGTATTTGGTTTCTGCAGTGAATTTTTCACCAGGACCTTCCCCATGTCCAGGAAGATCTTCTCGCAATGGAAGGTCTCCATACACTTCGTCTGTTGACACGTGGTGGAAACGAATATCGTATTTACGAGCAGCTTCCAAGAGTGTGTAGGTACCAATGAAGTTTGTGTGGATAAATGGTGATGGGTCATTCAATGAATTGTCATTGTGGCTTTCAGCCGCATAGTGAACGATCGCATCAGCCTTAGCAGCCAGTTGGTCAACCAATGCTGCGTCAGCAATGTCACCCACAACCAATTCAACACGGTCCCCAAGGATTTCTTCGATGTTGGCACGGTTACCTGCGTAAGTGAGTTTGTCAAGGACAGTCACATGCACGTCTGGATGGTTGTTGTAGACATAGTGTACGAAGTTTGAACCGATGAAACCAGCGCCACCGGTTACGATGATGTTTTTGTATTCAGTCATTTTTTCTCCAAAAAATTGTTTTTTCTTTATCGTTCCTTAAATCAATCTTTTTTTAGCTTTCCTTAGGTGAGTACGGACGTCAGCGAACTTCGAAGAAGTTCCATGACTAAGTTTTGAGCCTAGTGTCTCAAAACTTCCGAGCACCTGAAACACAATGGTTCAGGTGCTTTTTTCACGGCGGAAAGCTAAGCATATAGCTCGCTTCGCTCGTTTATAGCAAACCTAAAAACTATATAATAATTGTCTTGATTGTTTTAAGAGCTTCATTTTTACAAATCTTCTGCTTTTAGGGGTTTGACGTCTTTGAGCAATGGGTGATTCTTGTCAGCTTCTGAGACTTCTGCTTCTTCCAAATTTTCCCACTGGATGTCTAGACTTGGGTCTGCATAATTAACAAATGCATATTTTGGCTTGAGTTCCAATGCCCAGTAATCATTGACCAAATAGCTGTAGGCTACTTTGTCAGACAAGACTTGGAAACCATTGGCAACGCCACGTGGGACGAAGATTCCTTTAGAAGCATCAATCACAGTTTGGTAAGTGTTCCCAAAGGTCTCACCTTCACGAAGGTCCACCCAAGTTCCGAGAACCTTGCCTTCATCTGCTACAGAGATGTACTTATCCCAAGGTTCTGCATGCAAACCACGCAAGACATGCTTGCGAGAGAAAGACACATTGTTTTGCAACTTGCCTTCCGCAAAGAAGCTCTCAGGAAATCCAAGGGGAAGCATCTTCTCTTTTTGAAAGTTTTCTTTGAACCAACCACGGTTATCTCCATGAACTGGAATATCAAATTCCAGCAAACCTGGGATCGCTTCAATCTTACGGGCTGCTAATTCTTTTCCGAAAAATTGTTCTGTCATTAAGCTTCTCCAATCAAACGGAGCAAATATTGTCCGTATTCGTTTTTCTTCAGAGGTTGAGCCAATTCATAGACTTGCTCTTTAGTAATATAGCCCATACGATAGGCAATTTCCTCAAGGTTGGCTACTTGGACATTTTGCAAACGTTGAACCGTCTCGATATATTGAGAAGCCTGCAAGAGACTTTCATGAGTTCCTGTATCCAACCAAGCAAAGCCACGGCCCATAAGCTCAACAGAGAGATCTCCACGCTCCAAATATGCCTTGTTGACATCGGTGATTTCGAGCTCTCCACGAGGACTTGGTTTGATATTTTTGGCAATCTCTACCACATCATTGTCATAGAAGTAAAGCCCAGTCACCGCAAAATTCGATTTTGGATGTTCTGGTTTTTCTTCGATTGAGACGGCATTCATGTCCGCGTCAAACTCTACCACACCAAAACGTTCTGGATCTTTGACTTGGTAACCAAAGACAGTCGCGCCTTTTTCTTTGGCTTCCGCCCGTTGCAACATCTTGGTTAAGCCATTTCCGTGGAAGATATTATCTCCAAGTACGAGGGCAACATGATCATCACCAATAAATTCTTCTCCAATGATGAAAGCTTGCGCCAAGCCATCTGGACTTGGTTGCTCTGCATAAGAGAGGGAAATTCCTAGTTCAGAACCATCTCCAAGAAGCTCTTCAAAACGAGGAAGATCCTGCGGAGTTGAGATGATCAGGATATCTTTGATCCCTGCCAACATAAGGGTTGACAGTGGATAGTAGATCATTGGTTTGTCATAAATGGGCATCAACTGTTTGGAAGCGGCACGGGTCAAAGGATACAAACGAGTCCCCGAACCACCAGCTAAAATAATACCTTTCATAATGTTAGGCCTTTCTACGTAGTCATTACCCTTATTTTATCATGTTTATATAAAAAAGTCACCTTGCATTTGTGTTGCAAGGTGATGACACTTTATCCCAAAGCTACGTCTAGGATCATCATAATGACAAAGCCAACCATGAGACCGAGGGTCGCAACATCTGTGTTGCCATTCGTCTGTGAGTCTGGGATCAACTCTTCGACCACTACAAAGATCATAGCGCCTGCTGCAAAAGAGAGGGCATATGGTAGGATGGCTGTCATAGATAAGACGGCAACTGCTCCTAGCAGGGCTCCTACTGGCTCAACCATGGCTGACATGGATCCCCAATAAAAGGCATTGAGACGGGATTTTCCATCCGTCCGGATTGGGATCGAGAGGGCAGCTCCCTCTGGGATATTTTGCAAGCCAATCCCAATGGCCAAACCAACCGCCCCGATAAAAGCTTCTGGACTTGGATTACTAGCCAGAGCTCCAAAGGCCACTCCGACCGCCAAGCCTTCTGGGAAATTGTGGATGGTAATAGCGAGAAAGAGGAGGGTCGTTTTAGACAACTTCTTCTCTCTCGGCGTATGGATACTCTCTGCCTCTTCAATCTCCTTCGTCATATGAAGGTGAGGGACGATGACGTCGATCAAGCAGAGGAAGAATCCTCCAGTTAGAAAACCAATCGCCACTGGCAACCAAGCCAAACTTCCATAGGAGTTTTCCGCATACTCAATAGACGGTTGCAAGAGGGACCAAAAAGAAGCCACAATCATAACACCAGCCGCGAAGCCCATCATGATGTCCAAGAGTTTTCGACTAATATGCTTGAAGAAAAATACAATGGCTGACCCTACGATGGTACAGCCCCATGTAAACAATCCTGCGAGAAAGGCCTGTAAGACCACGGATTGTGATTGAACCCAATTCATAACAACTCCCATTTTCTTGTTGATTCGCTTGTTCTATTCTACTATTTCTATCCGAATGAAGGAAGATCTTTCGAAAAAAAGAGAGTGGGACAGAAATCGGTAATTCGTTAGAATTCGATTTCGTCGTCCCACCTCCGCACAGTTGAGTAGGGCTGTAAAAGCTGATGAATTCAGCGTAGTAGAGCCCACTCAACCACTGCGTCTTGCTCGACAATCCAAAGAAAATTGAGAGGCTAGGACTTTTGTCCCAGCCTACTTCTTCACATATTGTTCAACTGGATAATCTGCTGGATCTAGGCGCACCTTTCCTCCTGCCACTAGTTGGGCCAGGTGCCACCCAATAAGGGGACCAGTTGTGAGGCCAGACGAACCAAGTCCACTAGCGACATAAATACCAGCTTGATCGGGAAGAGCTCCCCAAAAGGGCGAGAAGTCGCTGGTGTAAGCCCGGGTACCTACGCGCTCACCGACAACTGTCGCTTGAGCTAGTTCTGGATAGTAGGTCAAGGCTTCTTCTTCCATTTGATTCAGCAAAGCTTGATCCACTGTTAGGTCAAAGCCTAGCTCATTCTCATGGGTAGCGCCCATACTGATCTTGCCTTGCTGGAAGGGAATGATATCCAGTTCTCCTTCTGGCATAACCACAGGATAATTATTCGTATCTAGGTCTAGCTGATAATCCCTCAACTGTCCTTTTTGCGGACGGACATCCACTTGGTAGCCAAGTGGCTCAAGGATTTGCCCCAACCAGGCTCCTGTCGCTAGGATTACTTGGTCATAGCTCTCTCCTGCTATCTGAAAACCATCACCCGTGACGGAGAGAGTAACCTCTTCCTTGATCACTCTTGCGCCACTTGCTTTAAGGAGAGTTTCCGTTAGAAGGGCTCCCTCTACATGGGCCCCACCCGTGGCATAAAGGAGCTGTTCAAAGCCTTGCAGACCTGGGAATTGTTGACCTACTTCTTCTTTGGTTAAAACCGCCAATTCCCCAATCAAGGGAGATTCTTCCCGTCGACTCAGCGCCAACTGATAGAGTTCATCTAATTTCTCTTCCTTTTTCTTAAGAAGATAGACCCCTGTCTGCTGGTAAAAGTCTGTTTTGATTCCGTCTTTGGCTAGGTCCTCTACCAATTCTTGGTAGAAATCAGCTCCTAGCCGAGCTAGACGATACCAAGCCTTGTTTCGCCGCTTAGAAAACCAAGGGCTAATAATGCCAGCCGCTGCCTTGGTTGCTTGGCCAACTCCGTGATCATAGACAGTGACATCTATCTGTGCTTCCTTGGATAAATAATAGGCTGCAGTGGATCCAACAATCCCTGCACCGATAATGGCAACTTTCATGATAACCCCTTAGATATGATAAAAAGGATTGGTGCTGGCTTGACTGCCAATCACTTCGATTTCCCACGCTTCTTCAGACTTCCACTGATTGAGTTTTTCGACTAGTTTCGACACAAAGAGAACTTCGATATGGTGACCTGGATCCAAGGCAAGGAGACCATCGCTCAGCATGTCTTGAGCCGTGTGGTAGTAGATATCTCCTGTGATATAGACCTCTGCCCCCTTAGCAAGAGCATCCTTGTAAAAGGATTGGCCACTTCCACCACAGATAGCGACGCGCTCAATCATCCGATCCAGGTCCGCCTGGTCATAACCAACCAAGCGTAAGGCATCTAAGCCAAAGGTTTCTTTTACCTTATGAGCCAACTGGCCAAAGGTTTGGGTGCGCACTTGACCGATCCGGCCGATTCCTAGACCTTCTCCTGTCATGCTGAGGGGCTTTGTATTTTCAATTTCTAAGAGCCGGCAGAACCAATCGTTCAATCCATCTGGAACAATATCAATATTGGTATGGCTGACATAGACCGCAATATCATGCTTGATCAAGTCAATGTAGATCTGATTTTGAGCCCGATCGGCAACCAGATCCTTAATAGGACGAAAAATGGGCGCATGTTTGACAATGATCAAGTCCACTCCATGATCAATGGCTTCTGCCACCGTCTGCTCCCGGATATCCAAGGCTACCATGACCTTCTTGATGTCTTTTTGCAGCGTCCCGACCTGTAGCCCACGGACATCTCCCTCCATGGAAAGTTCCTGGGGACAGTAGGCTTCATAGCGTTTGATAACTTCACTTGCTAGCATTTAGGACCTCCTTGATTTGGGCGATGCGCTCTTCTAACGATGCTCTGGCGGACTGATTCTCAACTGGGACCTGCTCCAAGGCAAAGGCTAATTTCTCCACTTCCTTGGACCATTTTTGAACAAAGGCTGGAGCTTGTTCTATCATCAAATACGGACCAAAGCGCAATTCCTTAGCTGTCAACTCTTGAGAACCCTGTTCGACCACGAGGATCTCATAAAACTTCTCATTTTCTTCTAAGATAGCTTCATCAACAAGGCGGAAATCATGGTCTACTAACCAAGCCCGCAGTTCATCCTCCCGATTATTGGGTTGCAAGACCAAGCGAGAGACACCGGCTAATTTCTCAAGCCCTGCTGCTAAGATATCTGCAATCAAGCGCCCTCCCATTCCTGCGATGGTGATGCAGGAAATACTATCTGTTGCTTGAAATGCAGCCAAGCCATTAGCCAGGCGGACTTCAATCTTGTCCTCTAAACCATTATCGGCGACATTTTGCAGGGCAGACTGATAAGGTCCTTCAACCACTTCCCCTGCAATAGCAGCCTCAATCTTGCCTTCCTGTAAAAGAGCGATTGGGAGATAAGCGTGGTCACTTCCCACATCTAACAGACGCGCTCCTTCTGGGACGAAGCTAGCCACCAAGTCCAAGCGATTTGATAATTTTGTAAATTCCATGTTCTACTTTCTAAACTTTTATTCCATCCTTAAGTATACCATGTTTGCACCATTAAAAAAAGGCGCGACGGCGCCTTTTCCTTATGCATCAATTTCCTTATATTCTACTTCCAAGCCACGTTGCACTGCTGGGCGATTAGCAATTTTCTCTGTCCAAGCTTGCAAATGCTTGTATTCCTTCACATTCAGGAAAATTCCCGCACGATCCCAAACCTTGTCTTGGGCTAGACGGCCATACCAAGACCAGATAGCAATATCTGCAATGGTATAATCCTCCCCTGCAATATAAGGTTTGGTCGCCAATTCTTTGTCCAGTAGGTCCAATTGGCGTTTGGCTTCCATGGCAAAGCGGTTGATGGCATACTCGATTTTTTCAGGAGCGTAGTGGAAGAAATGGCCAAAGCCCCCACCTAGAAATGGCGCAGCCCCTGTCTGCCAGAAGAGCCAGTTAAGCACTTCGGTCCGTTTAGCAGGATCTGTCGGAATCAATTTTCCAAATTTCTCTGCTAGATACAAGAGAATATTGGCTGATTCAAAGACCCGAATGGCTTGGTCACCTGATTGATCCAACATGGCTGGAATTTTCGAGTTTGGATTGATGGCCACAAAGTCACTGCCGAATTGATCCCCATCACCAATCTTGATGCGATAAGCGTCATAGCCCGCATCTACACCCAACTCTTTTAGTTCTTCCAGCATAATAGTCACCTTGATCCCATTTGGGGTTGGAAGAGTATAGAGTTGGAAAGGCTGGTCGCCTTTTGGAAGAGTCTGTTCAAAGCGGGCACCTGCTGTTGGTTGGTTCAAGCTACCCCAGGCTCCACCCATTTGATTTGGCGCTTCCCATACTTCCGGTAATTGATAATCTGACATCTCTGTTCTCCTTTGTCTATGTTACTACTACCATATCAAATCCTGCCTCTAGTTTCAAAAATCTGCTACGCTAGCTTTACTTGACTTTTCTTGGCAAAATGATAGTATAGAAAAAATACATTTTAAGGAGAAAAAATATGTCCACAATTGACTTTCATAGTTTGGCAAAGACAGAACTCCACTGTCACTTAGACGGTTCCTTGTCTCTACCGACTATTCGCCAATTGGCAGCCATGACCAATATTGACCTTCCTGCTAGCGATGAAGAGCTCAAGCACCATGTCACTGCCCCTGCCCACTGTGAGAATCTTTTGGACTATTTGGAGGCCTTTGACTACATTCGCCCTCTCCTTCAGACCAAGGAAGCCTTGACACTTGCTGCTTACGATGTGGCCAAGCAAGCTGCTTTGGAAAATGTCGTCTACATTGAGGTTCGTTTTGCCCCAGAATTGTCCATGGACCAAGGGCTCACTGTCCCAGAAACTATCGATGCTGTCTGTGAAGGATTGCACCAAGCCCAGGATGAATTTGACATTACAGCCAAAGCCCTCGTCTGTGGTATGCGCCAGTCGGATCAAGAACTCACCTCTCGCATCTTGGCAGAAGCCAACCAAGTCACAGATCAGGATTTTGTCGGCTTTGACTTCGCTGGGGATGAGCATCACTACCCTCCACAAGCCATTGATGCCCTCATCCAACAGGTCAAAAGTTACAACCGACCCATGACCCTGCATGCTGGCGAGTGCCACTGCCCAGCCAATGTTGCTCAATCCATGGCCTACGGCATCAAACGAAATGGTCATGTGACCTTGCTAGCAGATGAACCAGAGCTTCTAAAAGAGTTTGTGAAAAATGGAGTCACCGGTGAACTCTGCTTGACCAGTAACCTTCAAACCAAGGCTGCTGCCACTGTGGCGGACTTCCCTTACCTCAAGATGAAGGAAGCTCAAGCTCATATCAGTATCAACACCGATAACCGGACCGTCTCTGATACGGATTTGACCAAGGAATATGCCCTCTACCATCGCCACTTCCAAACGACCCCAGCTGACTTTTACCAGCACAATGTCGATGCCATCCAGGCTTCCTTTGCTAGTGAGAAGGAAAAGCAAGAACTCCTGACCAAACTAGAAGAAGCCTATGCAGACTATTTATAAACGAAAAAAACTAGCACTTTATAAGTGCTAGTTTTTTAATCTTTCCACAAATCCATCGCCTGTAAGAAATCATCTGAAACTGTGACATTTTCAGGCTGAAGGGCCTCCCGCTCTTGTTGTTTGATTTTTAATTGTGTCAAACTGGTAATGCCCTCCCGTCGCCAATTGCGCAGGATGGCCTGAATGTATTTCCAGTGAGGCTTGCCGTTAAAGACTGCTTCTCTCAAGGCAGCCTTCACAATATCAGGGTCTGTTTGGTCCTGTTTGACTGTCTGTGTCAAATCTTCAATTTCAAAGGGAGTCAATAGACGGCCCAACTCTTGCTCAAATGTTTTGACCAAATCAGCCAGCTCATTTTCTGCTGACTTGTCTTGCCCACGCTGTGCTACTTCTGTCTTACTTTGAAGCAGGTCATCCAAGCGTTCGAGGGCAATGGTCGCATCAAAAAGAACTTCAATCTCGCCATCTAACTCAATAGTCCGGTATTGGAGCAACCCTTGGTTGGTCAGGCGAGACATGGACTGGTTGACTTCTGCGACAGACTTGCCAATCGCATCTGCAATTTGATTCGGCGTGAGACTGGATTGGTTGGTCGTGTTCTGCAAATAAAAGAACTGCCAAACCAGAAAATCCTCTGCGTCTTTAAATAAGTGGTGATAATGGAAAAGGAAGGCACTTGGTAAGACCAAATTGCCTGACTTAAATGCTTGTGAATATGTCATACTACCCCTTTATAGGTAACCATAAAATGAAATATCTTTTTCTAACTCCTCCAAACGATAAGGAGTTTCTTGGTAAACTGCATAATTGATCCAATTACTAAAGAAGTTGGCTGCCGCTAAGTTCCACCGCATCCGAGGATCGCGACTGCTGTCATCCTGATCATAATAGTTCTTGGGAAGATCTGGATTCAAGCCTGCTTTGACATCCCGCTGGTATTCCTTGGCCAAGGTATCACGGTCATACTCCAGATGACCAAAACTATAGACCTCTCGAAGGTCTGGGCTTGCCAGAATAGATAGACCTACTTCACCGCCTTGAGCTAAGACTTGCAAGTTGCTCTTGTCTAGCACTTCTTTGAGGGGAACATCCGTATAACG
This sequence comes from Streptococcus australis ATCC 700641, assembly GCF_000186465.1. GTDB lineage: Bacteria > Bacillota > Bacilli > Lactobacillales > Streptococcaceae > Streptococcus > Streptococcus australis. The sequence continues at coordinate 1,703,614 of NZ_GL636091.1, forward strand.
TGAGTGAGGAGCCAGAAAAGCATCATCAAAACCACGCATCAATCGGTTCTGTGGATTCATGACTGTTTGCTCATAGATCCCTGATAGCTTGTCACAGAGAGCTACTTTTTCAATCCCATAGCGGTAATAGAGGCCAGCTTGCGCACCCCAACAAAGATGCAAGGTTGAAAAAACATGGCGCTTCGACCAAGCAAAGACCTTTGTTAACTCCTCCCAGTAATCCACTTCCTCAAAAGCCAATTTCTCTACTGGAGCTCCCGTAATGATCAGGCCATCATAATAATTCTCTTTAATATCCTCAAAGGATTTATAGAAGACTTCCATATGCTCTGCTGCTGTTGTCTTGGACTCATGGCTGGTCATATAGAGGAAATCCACATTGATCTGCAAGGGAGTATTGGCCAGGAGGCGTAACAGTTGAGTCTCAGTTGCTACCTTAGTCGGCATGAGATTCAAAATCAGAACATTCATCGGACGAATATCTTGGTGAGTTGCCCGAATATCATCCATGACAAAAATATTTTCTGAACGAAGAATATCAACTGCTGGTAATTTCTTATCTAAGGTAATTGGCATAAAAAGCTCCCATCTTACAAGTTGTTACCTCTTATTATAAGACAGGAGCATATAGTTTTCAATTATGGTTTTTCTCTATCTAGATATAGCTCTAAACTATATTAGTAATGCATCAAGACTTTGTAATCGTAGTCTCCGATTGCTTCGCGACCTTTGAGATCATCGAGCTCGATCAAGAAGGCACAACCTGCAACCACTCCACCGAGTTTTTCAATCATTTCGATGGTTGCTTTAACCGTACCACCTGTTGCCAAGAGGTCATCGACGATGAGAACGCGTTGACCTGGTTTGATAGCATCAGCGTGCATGGTCAAGGTATCCACACCGTATTCTTTTTCGTAGTCCGCTGAGATGACTTCACGTGGCAATTTACCAGGTTTACGAACAGGCGCAAAACCAATACCGAGCTCGAAAGCGACCGGACAACCAACGATGAATCCACGCGCTTCAGGGCCGACGATCATGTCGATTTTCTTATCGGTTGCGTATTGAACGATTTCACGAATCGCATAACTATAAGCATTGCCATCTGCCATCAACGGGCTGATATCACGGAAGGTAATCCCTTCTTGTGGATAGTTTTCAATGCTTGCAATGTAATCTTTTAAATTCATTTCTAACTTCTTTCAAAATTTATGTTTACATTTCATTATACCATGAAAATTTATGAGATGCACTAGAAAGTCTTAAAAAAGCAGACTTTAGTACGATTCATGAGCAATCGTTACTTTTCATCAGAAAGCAAATAATCATAGATTTCTTGCACAGACCCTAGGGCCATGAGTTCCTGGTCTTTAACCGTCTGCACCAAGTCCTGATAGATGGAACTAGAGGCAATCTCCTTCTTCTCCGCATCCTTGTTAACCGTCATGATGCCATTTTTAATCTGGACAAAGCCCAATTCTTGGAAAATCTGGATCATCTTGATCAACAAAACCTGTGGAATCTTGAGGTAGTCAGATAGTTGGCTGAGCTTATGGCGAATATCAAACTCAGGGAACTGATACAGTGTTTTGTAGAGTTTAGCATACTGATCACGGCTACCGTAGCCGGTCAAATAATAGGCCTTGTCTAAGTGATTTTTAAAATAAACCGCTTGGAAGTTCTGTTCTTGGAAGAGCGCTTTTAAGTCAGCCAGGTCATCCGGTATGCGATCGATGACAATGGCAGGGGAATCTTCCCCTTCTTCCAACTGACTAAAGAGTGGGACGGCTTGTGGGAGAGGAGCATTCTTTCCTCGGATATTGTAGAGCTGTACTCCTTCTACACGGGCATCCACAACCATCAGTTGCAGGGTGGTCTGTCCATTCCACTGATTGACGGACAAGGATACCACCAACTCCAGATTTTTCGCTTGGGAGTACTCCAATTCCAAATGGCCCTGACCAAAAGCCACGACATCAAAGCGGGCATCGCCTTTTTGAATCTTCAACTTCAGATGGCTATTACCAGCCCCCATGTTCCGACTAGACTCCACTTGGAAATCACGAATGTAAAAGACCGGCTTCTTATGGTCCATCCCAAAAGGTGCTAGACGATCAAAACTCTTTAAGGTATCCAAGGTCAGCTCTTCTAGGTCCAATTCCTCATCCACAAAGAGTGTGGATTTGGCCGTCAGGTCAATCCCTTTTTCACGAATATAATCGGAAAAAATCTCGGTCAGATGAGGGAGCTTGTCCACTTCCAAAGTCATACCAGCTGCACCCGCATGACCTCCAAAGGCGATAAAGAGATCCCGATGGGGATCTAGGGCTTCAAAAATATGGACACTTTCGGGACTTCGCGCACTTCCCTTAGCCTTGCCTTGGTCTATGGTGAGGACGATGATGGGCTGATGGAGCTCTTCTAGCAGTCGACCGGCTACGATCCCTAAGACACCAGGATTCCAGCCTTCTTTTGCCAAGATTTGAACGGGAAGACTTGGGTCCACCATAGCTTTGGCCTCATCATAGATGGATTGGACGATCTCCTTGCGCTCTTCATTTTTGGCTTGAATCATCAGCGCAATCTCCAACGCCTCTTCGTCGTCAAAGCCTGTCAAGAGTTCGACCGCTGGATTTGGGTCATCCAAGCGACCTAGCGCATTGAGACGAGGGGCAATCTGAAAACCAACCGTTTCTTCATTTACATCTTGAGGGGCGATGGAGGCCAGCTTGAGCATTTCCTGAAGGCCGATCCGTTGGGTTTGACGAAGGACACCTAGGCCGTACTTGACCAGGATGCGGTTTTCGTCTGTCAGACTGACCATATCCGCAATGGTCCCAATGGCTACCAAATCCAGAAAATCTAGAGGCACCTCTTCTAAGAGAGCAGTCGCTAATTTAAAGGCAACTCCACAGCCCGCTAAGTGTTTGAAAGGGTAATCGGCATTTGGATGCTCGGGGTGAATGACAGCATAGGCATCGGGCAAGACTTCGGGCATGGCATGGTGGTCTGTCACAATGACATCTACCCCCATGCTTTGGGCCAAATCAATGGCTTCATGTCCAGCTACTCCATTGTCCACCGTGATGATGAGGGAAATCCCTTGCTGTTCGATAAAGTACTTGTAGACACTGGCATTGGGACCATACCCATCTGTAAAACGATTAGGCAGATAGACCGCTACTTCCGCCCCCATCTGCTCCAGGGTTTCCTTCATGATAGAAGCAGCCGTCATCCCGTCCGCATCATAGTCTCCATAAACTAGGATCTGTTCATAATCTTCAATAGCTTGTCGGATCCGATCCACAGCCTTGTCCATATCGTGTAGCAGGTAGGGATCATGCAGATCTTCTAGCCGCGGTTCTAGAAAACGATCCAGCGCCTCTTCCGTCTGGATCCCTCGTTCTCCCAGTAACTTGGCTGCAGATGCTTCCAATCCTCTTTTCTTTGCTTGCGCCAAAAAAGTATCATCTGAAAAGGGCGCAGCAAACTGCCATTCATATTTTGACGTGATCATCTGTTTATCTTTTCTCCCTGTCATCTAGTCTACTTATTATATCATGAATCTTTTTTTCAAATGTGATAAAAGATTTTACAGAAGAAAATGAAGAAAGGATTCCCTATCTGGAAACCCTCTCCGTCAATTACTATAAATCATCCCTGTACAGGCTTGCTCTGACAATTCGACAAAGCCAAGGGATTGGTAAAAGGAAAGATTTTTCTCGCTCCGTTCAGTGACAAGAAGCCGTTGATAGACATTAGGAAAGGTAGCTAAAGCCTCTTCTAGGAGTTTCTTTCCGATGCCTTGGCGCTGGTAATCTGGTCGCACCAAGAGATCTTGCACCAACAGGACAGAGTGCCCATCTCCTACCAAGCGAATGTAGGCTACTAACTCTTCCTTATCATAAACCGCCAACTGCCAGAGACTGGCTTTGACAGCTTCTTCTAGCATGGTTGGGTTATTGGTATAATTGGTCCAGCCGACCGAGCTGTAGAGTGCGAGTAGGTCTGTCATCGCTGGAATTTCTTTTTTATAATGTAACATCTTAACTCCTTTTTAAGCTATAGTGCTTGAAGAAGGCGATATCTCTGTAAGGGGACTCTTGGCAAACGGACAGCTCCATTTTGAGCATAGACTCTCTCCAGCCTTCTTGGCCTTTGAAGCGATTGTCCTGCAAGGCGTAAAAGACTCGAATTCCCTGGTAGTTCTGAACTTCAAGAGCTAGGTCTTCGACTGTTCTATCTAGATCATAGGCCTGGGCCAAGCCCATGGAGTGGGTTTCCAGATCTTGGCCTGCTAGCAAATCGACGGCCTTCTGAGTATCATTTTCAAAGACCACCGTCTGCAGGACGCGGCCAACCTCATTGTGCTTGACGATAGAGAGCAGGCCTCCTGGTTTCAAGAGACGGGTAAATTCTTCAAGAACCAGCTTGCGATCCTCTACATACTCCAAGACATTGTGGCAAAGGATGACATCAAAGCTGGCATCTTCAAGGCTTGCTAACTGGTCCAGACTTCCGACCAGTTGCTGGTAGGAATGTTCTTGGGCCCGCAAGGCTACCATTTCTTCATTCGGCTCCACAGCAAGGACTTGATTTTCTTTTGCTAGGTGGTTGGCCACCAGGCCAAAGCCACTGCCAAAATCAAGCACTCGCTTTCCCTTGATGTCCTGTAATTGGTCAAAAAGGATATCATAATAGATCTGTCCCCAGGGTTGCTGGAGATTTTCTAAATAAGCTTGAATATTTGCGGCCATCTGGCTCCTCCTATTTGTAATTGAACATCTTGCTGGCGAGCTTGTCCGAGATGCGTGGGAATAGGGTATAGAGCTTGTGGGTCAGGTTCAAGAGCCAAGGAAGATTGAGCTCGCGTTTTGCTTTTCCAAAGTTTTTAACGATCTTCTTGGCTACAAAATCTGGTTCCAAAATGTAGCGGTCCACAGCCTTAACATAGCTTCCGTCAGGATCTGCCTGATCAAAGAAACTAGTCCGAATGGGGCCTGGATTGACCGTCGTCACATGGACACCAAAGGGCATGAGTTCCAAGCGTAGGGCATTGGAAAAGCCAATGGCCGCAAACTTGGTCGCCGAATAGAGGCTAGATTTAGCAGTTGCGACGAGACCCGCCATGCTGACGATATTGACGATGTGCCCCTTGCCTGCTTCCTTCATTCCCTTAGCAACGATGCGCGAGAGGTTCATCAGGGCAAAAGTATTGACTTCAAACATGGAATGAATCTGCTCATTAGTGATCTGGTCAAACTCTTCAAAGATCCCATAGCCTGCATTGTTGACCAAAACATCAATCTTTCCATAGCACTGAGTCAGCTCTTCCACTAGCTGTTGGACAGCTGAGGAATCTGTGATATCAAGCCCGATGCATTCGGCCTGAGGATAGCTAGCATAGAGTTTTTCCAGTTTTTCTTGATTTCTGCCTAAGAGAATCAATCGGTCCTCAGGGAGGAGCTTGACCATTTCCTGAGCCAGGCCTCCGCTTGCTCCTGTGATGATGATAGTTCGCATCTTAGATCTCCACTTCTTCTAAATCCTTGACGACATAAACATTTTCAAAAATGCTGGACGCATCCTTGCGCAATTGGCTGACGTCCTTGGAGAGGAAGCGGGCACTGATATGGTTGAGAAGAAGGTGTTTGGCCCCTGCTTCACGCGCCACTTCTGCCGCCTGCATATTGGTCGAGTGTCCGTGCTTACGAGCCATCTTCTCATCGCCCTTGCCATAAGTGGACTCATGCACGAGGACATCTGCATTGACGGCAAGTCTGACGCTGGCATTGGTCTTACGTGTATCTCCCAGAATCGTAATGACCTTACCAGGTCGAGGGGCTGAGATATAGTCCGCCGCAATGATCTTGGTGCCATCCTCCAATGTAACATCCTGCCCATTTTTGACCTGGCCAAAGAGTGGTCCAAATGGCACTCCTGCTGCCTTGAGCTTGTCTGCATCCAACGTTCCTTCGAGGTCTTTTTGCATGATGCGATAGCCCACACAGAAGATGGTATGGTCTAGAGCCTCGGCATAGACCGTGAACTTATCAGTCTCCATGATTTTCCCAAGCGAACCTTCATCAAACTCATGAAAATGGATCTGATAGGGTAGGCGAGAACCGGAAACTCGCAGGCTGGTCAAGACAAAAGACTTGATTCCAACTGGGCCGTAAATCTCTAGATCCGTCTGCTCTTCATTGGCTTGAAAAGCCCGACTAGAGAGGAAACCTGGCAAGCCAAAGATATGGTCCCCGTGTAGATGGGTAATAAAAATCTTGCTGACCTTTCGCGGACGGATGCTGGTTTCTAAAATTCGGTTCTGCGTCCCTTCCCCACAGTCAAAGAGCCAGACTTCATTGATTTCATCCAGGAGTTTGAGGGCTAGACTAGAGACATTACGAGATTTGGACGGTTGTCCCGCACCCGTTCCTAAAAATTGAATTTCCATTGTATACTTTCTAACTAATATAGATCATAGCGGTCCGATTCTTGGATCGAACAGCGATTTTTCCAGGGTAGGCAGTGGCTAATTGAACCAATTCGTCCTGGTTGTAACCAGATAGACGGATACTACCATCTGCCAGCTCTTCAAGATTAGACAAAGCTGACAATTCCTTGGTCTCGACTACCTCTTGTTCCCTAACCAGACGCATCAAAATCAAGCCTTCCTCTTCATAGACGAGGTAGTGAGGAAAAATTTGCGCTATCTCAAACAAGAGGTCCATACGAATGGCTCCTGCTTGCTGGGCAAATACTTGCGCCAATCCCTTCTCTCGGTAGCAAAAACCATAGGCCTTGCCAGAAAGATTGAGACGAACAAAGGGTTTCTCCTCCTCAAAGCTGGGACTCGTCTGATAAAGGTCAAAGACCTCAGTGACTTGTTCATAGTAGTCAGTTGCTGCTTCCGGGCTTTTCTTTTGGTAGAGCTCTGCGAAGTAGGCGTTGATGACACTGGGTGGTGGCGTGATAAACTGAAGCTTCTGCTCCTCTGTCAATCCTGCCAAGACCCGATCTAAATAGACCTTGTCTAGACTGGTATAGCCACCGTAGCTGAGGGCGATGTTAAGATAATCCATGATGATAAAACTCCTCTAGTCTCCATGCATTTTTAGGGGCGATGTAGCCTGTTATGACCTCACCAGTTTCCTCATAGGAACGCTCGGTCAAAATGGCCATGGTCTCCAATTCATGGAAGCGGTAGGCTTGCTCAAAAGGCACCTGTAGCGTAAAAGACTGGAAGAGCTCTTGCATCTTTTCAAGTAGAATGTCCTGAAGTTTAGACCGACTATCGGGATCCTTGGCCGAAACCAGGCGGTAAGGTGTCTGTGTAGGGGTAAAGTCCTTGACCTTGTCTGCCTTGTTGTAGAGGGTCAAGCGTGGAATCTCCAGCATCTCCAAATCTTTCATAATCTGAAGGACTGTCTTTTCATGCTCTCCATGGTTGGGATCAGAGGCATCGATGACATGGACCAAGAGATCCACATTCTTGCTCTCTTCTAGGGTCGACTTAAAGCTGGTCACCAACTCTGTCGGCAAGTCCTGAATAAAGCCAACCGTATCTGTCAGAGTTACTTGTAAATTCCCTGTTAGATGAATGCTCTTGGTTGTCGCATCCAAGGTCGCAAAGAGTTCATCTGCTTCGTACTGGGCCTTACTGGTCAAGGCATTCATAATGGTTGACTTTCCTGCATTGGTGTAGCCAATCAAGCCAATCTTAAAAACAGAAGATTCCAGACGTTTTTCTCGAACCACTTCTCGGTTCTTCTCGACCACCTTGAGTTGACGCTCAATATCGGTGATTTGATTGCGGACACTCCGGCTGTTCAACTCTAGCTGACTTTCCCCTGGACCACGAGAACCAATCCCCCCGGCCTGCCGACTGAGCATGATTCCTTGACCCACGAGACGGGGCAAGAGGTACTTGAGCTGGGCCAAGTGCACCTGCAACTTCCCTTCATGGCTCCGTGCCCGCATGGCAAAGATATCCAAGATCAGCTGCATCCGGTCAATGACCTTAACACCCAAAATTTCTTCTAAATTCACATTCTGCCGAGGGGTCAAACGGTTGTTAACGACAACTGTCGAAACCTCATCTGCATCCACCATTTGGGCAATTTCTTCTAGCTTTCCAGAACCGACGAAGGTCTTGCTGTCGTACTTTTCTCTCTTCTGAGTGTAGACACCTACGACTTCTGCCCCGGCTGTCTTGGCTAGACTGGCCAACTCTTCCATGGACATGTCAAAGTTTTCCATCCCTTGGAGCTCGACACCGACAATGAGGACCCGCTCCTGTTTTTTCTCAGTTTCTATCATCTAAAAATCTTTCTATATCTTGGAGAACCCGCTCCTTAAAGTCTTCTTCTCCAATCTGGTAAAAATGGACCGTCATCCGATTGCGGAACCAGGTCAACTGGCGCTTGGCAAAACGGCGAGTATTTTGCTTGAGTTGCTCCAGGGCCTCCTCTAAGCTTTGCTCACCCTTGAAATAAGGGAAGAGCTCCTTGTAGCCAATCCCCTTAGCCGCCTGAACCTCAGGATGGTTGTGATAGAGCCACTGGGCTTCTTCTATCAAGCCCTGCTCAACCATGAGATCCACCCGTTGATTGATGCGGTCATACAAGGCTTGGCGATCATCATCTAAACAGATGATATAGGGTTCATAGGCAGGAGCTTGATTTTCCAAGTCCTGACCGAAATGGGCAATCTCTAAAGCTCGCATGGCCCGTCTACGATTGATCTGCGGGATCTTAATTCCCTCTTTTGCTACTCGCTCAAATAGTTCTTCATCAGTGAGAGGGGACAAGGACTCCCGATAGGCTAGGATATCCTCATGAGCAACATCCCCTCCTAGGTGATAACCTTCTAAGAGACTCTGGACATAGAGACCTGTTCCTCCAGCGATAATGGGAAGATGGCCCCGTTCTTGAATCTCATCGATGGCTTGGCTGGCCTCTTTGACAAAATCATAAGCCGAGTAGGTCTCTGTCACCTCACGGACATCAATCAGATGATGGGGAGCTGCTGCCTGCTCTTCTGGACTGGCCTTGGCTGTTCCAATATCTAGTGTGCGGTAGACTTGCTGACTGTCCCCACTGATGACCTCGCCCTGAAAGCGCTGGGCCACCTCGATAGCGAGGGCTGTTTTCCCAACAGCGGTCGGTCCCACTATCACAATTATCTTGTTTTTCATCGTTTTTCCTTGCAAAAATCGCATTTTTTCGTTACCATATATTATAACATAAATATTTAAAGTTCAGAAAAGGAGAAATTCTCATGGCTAAAGGATTTGGTAAAGGTTTTGTTACTGGTGTTGCTGGTACAGTTGCTGCTGTAGCAGGTGCAGTTTACACATTCAAGAAAAAAGTAATCGAGCCTGAAGAACAAAAAGCAGCTTTCATCGAAGAAAACCGTAAAAAAGCAGCACGTCGTCGCGTATCACACTAATCAATCAAAAAACTCCGGGAAACCGGAGTTTTTTGAATGGAAACAAACTATTTTTACATTAACTAGCTAGATAATATTTCAAAAATTTTTTATTAGATAAGCATTTAAGCAAATCTAAAACTTTCCGCCGTGAGAAAAAGTGCTTGAACCACTATGGTTCAAGCACTCGATAGTTTTGAAACCTTAGGTTCAAAACTAAGTCATGGAACTTCTACGAAGTTCGCTGACGTCCGCACTCACCTAAGGAAAGTTTTTCAAAAGACTTTATCTTCAATTTGAAGAGACTGGGACAAAAGTCCTAGCCTCTCAATTGTCTTTGGATTGTCGAGCAAGACGCAGTGGTTGAGTGGGCTCTACTACGCTGATTTCATCAGCTTTTATAGCCCTACTCAACTGTCCGGAGGTGGGACAACGAAATCGAATTCTAATGAATTACCGATTTCTGTCCCACTCTCTTTATGTGATATTACACTCCCAATCGGATATGAGGGAAGTGGTTGTAGAGGTAGTCAAAGGTTGACTGAAGTTTAGTGTCTGTTGTTTTACCAATGTTCTTAATAGGCATTTGGTATTTCTTTTGATTGTTTCGAACAGCAACTAAGGTTGAGTTTCTGTTTGAAGCAACGAAACCACGATGCATGGTGAGAATGTGGTGGTAGAGATGGACGACCTGTTTGAGATCAATCGCCTTGAAACCTCTATAGTAGGCAATGAGATGGTCTTTATAAACAGCAATTTTCAGCACATCGTCGTGGAAAGAAGCTTGTTCCAGCAGGATATTGAGATTGTTCTTGGCCTCTGGATAGGCTGCATAGATTTCTTCGTAGGCAGCGATATTTTTCTTGCGGCCGATAATTCCTATAACGACAAAGAAAACACAGAGTCCAATCAAAAACAGAATGTAGAACATGAATGCAAGATTGTCAGATTCAAATTCAGTGATAGAGATATAGGAGCTGCTTGACATTACTGTGATGACTTCGGGATTGTCTGCTAGGAGACCGCGAACGAGGCTGCCATAATTAGAGATATATCCCTGATTTTTTTTAGGGGAGTTAGCATTAACATAGGAGCCAACGATTCGGACAGGATTTTTTTCCAGCTCGCCCTTTTTCTCTTTTTCCAAGAGCTGGGCAATCTGTTTGTCTCCCTTTTTAGCCTGCAGACCAACATATCCGTCTTGGTAAGCAACCAGCCAAACTTGAGTATTATCTTCTACTTCAATCAGAGCCTCTGGAAAAATATATGACACTTCAGCATAGACTGCTGAATCTGCTCCGGGATTGCTATTTCGGTCATAGGCAGTCTTGGTGTTGACTTTTTGGTATTGGATAAATCCCATCACTGCAGCAACTGCTAGAAAAATAAAAGTAATTACCAGTAGGGCGATGGTACCCTGGTTACGTCTTTCCTTGAGCATAGCTCAACTTCCAAAATATAGTACAAAAAAATAATTTGATTAGCAAACTATCTTTTTTGTATAGTATAGCATAAATGCTTGACAAATGGCAAGAATGTGTTAAAATATGAATGAATATATAGATTGATTCATTCATAAAAGAGGCATGGAAATGGATAAAAAAAATGAGCTCTTGGCTGCGGCTAGAGAAGTATTTGCAGAAAAAGGCTATAAGGCAGCTGGAATTTCTGATATTGCTAAGAGAAGCCATATGGCTGTCGGATCATTTTACAAGTATTATGAGTCCAAGGAAGCTATCTTCTTGGAGGTTTATGTAGCTGAAAATAGCCATATACGTGAGGGAATCATGCAACGCGTAGACTGGCAGGGCGAGCCCGAGGCAATCGTTGAGCAGCTTTTTGCAGTCACTTTTGAGTTGATTTCACCCAATAAAATTCTGGCTGAGTGGAACAAGCCAGGCATTTCTCAGATTCTGCACGATTACTATAATCAGGATGCCGGACGAGCATCCAATGCCTTTCATCAGTTTCTGATTCAGACCTTCAGCCAGCGCTTGCAGGAAGAGGGCTTTTCGAAGGAGAAAATAGCTGAGATCATGAAGGTTTATGACTTGATTTATTACATAGACATGCATGTCACAGAGCAGGAATTTTCAGGCTACTTCGATAGTCTTGAGACTTTAGTGAAATATTTTGTTAAGGGGATTTTTTCCAAATAGAGGAAATTCCTTTACTTAGAAGCAAGCATGAATGAATTTTTAAAATCATTCATTCATAAACAAAAGGAGGTGATGTCTTATGTAGTGCGAATAGGAATTGGAAGGTATTCAAGAAATGTGATTGGATAAGTATAAAGTGAATTATTTTTTAAAAAGTTTTGAATGAATATTAGAAATCGTTCATTCAAAAACGGAAAGTGAGGAAATGAATGAATAAGCAAGGAGGATTTGCTATGAGCGGATTGGCTATTTTGGGTATCTGTCTGGTGCTGATTGGTCTTTTGACCATTGGTTACGGCGGTGCGACAGTTGGTTTTAGTTTAAGTGTGGATTTTCAGTCATTTTTAGTCGGAGGTCTCATCGTTGTCCTGATCGGAGCAGCTTTGATTCCGGGCTTGCCGGCAGTTGTTAAGCTGACGGCACTGGCTTTGACAACTTTGTCATTGCTGATGTACATTCACATGATGCCAGATTTAGAGTTCATGCTTATGCTCATCTCAGATGTCGTGGTTTTAGGCTTTGCGGCTTGGTTTGCTATCCTTTTTTTAAGAAAGTAGGTGATGAAGATGATTGTAGTTTATGATTCAAATACTGGTATTGGTAAACGATTTGCAGAATCACTGGGCTATCCGACCCAGACTATCAAGGAGAAACTGGAAGAGCCCTGTATTCTCATTACTCGAAATGCTGGTGCTGGGAAAATTCCCTGGTCTACCAAACGCTTTATCAAGAAACATCCTGGGCTGATTAAAGGTTTTGTTAATAATGGTGACTCTGTTAAACACGGCCGGACCTTCTGCGGGGCGACTGCCTTGATTATCGAAAAATATGGGCTCCAGCATATCTGCGATATTGACCGAGGCGGTAGTCCAGAAGATGTCGAGACTGTGCAGGAATTTTTGGCGGAGTGCTAGTCTCATCAAGTTTCGTAAAATGGAGGACTCGTATGTCTAGATTCAAGAAAATTGGGAGCTTGTTTCTGGCTCTGATTTCTGTCTTTATCCTAACGGCCTGCGGGCATGTACAGAAAGAGCCCGACACTTTAGATAAGACGGAAAGAAATTCTTCTAAACAAGAAGAAGCAGATCAGAATCAGGTAGACGCAACTTCCAGTGCGTCACAGAAAGATTGACTTTTTTGTCAAAATAGAAGAGCTTAATTTGTTCAATGATTTTTAGATCATCTGTTGACCTGTTTTGCGTATCAATAGAGGATGGAACAAAAGTCCTAGCCTCTCAATTGTCTTTGGATTGTCGAGCAAGACGCAGTGGTTGAGTGGGCTCTACTACGCTGATTTCATCAGCTTTTACAGCCCTACTCAACTGTGCGGAGGTGGGACGACGAAATCGAATTCTAACGAATTACCGATTTCTGTCCCACTCTCTTTTTGTGTTCTTATCGTTCTTTTAACATCTTAGTCGCAAGGTCTAGCATTTCCACTGCCTTTTGGTAGTGCTCGTCCAACAAATCGTAGACGGCATCTTCCGATAAGACGCCACAGTAGACCTCTTCAGGAAAGTCTGGTTGATTGGACAGTTCGACATCCTCCATGTAGACCTGGCTAGTGTAGTAATCGCGAAGGGTGATATAGCGAGACTGGCCAGCTTCCACTCGTTGCAAACAGGCTTCAAGCTCTTCGATTAAGCCTTGGTAGACCTTGAGATGGCTTTCCATCTCTTGGATTCGTTCGATAGGCGTCATGATGGATCCGTTCTATCTGCTAGAGAAACGACTTGCAGCTGCTCACCACCCAGTAAAATCAAATAGGATTCAAGCCGGTCCACCCCATAAGAGCGTCGGAGGGCTTCCGCGTAGAGCTCCAGTTGAGCATGGTAACGATCTAGCAAGTCCTGAGGGTTGCGGTAACGGTCTGTCTTGTAGTCAAAGAGCAGGATCCGATCTTCCAAAAGGAGGTAACCGTCTAAGATCCCCCGGACCACAAAGTCCTGACCACTAGTTGGATCCGTTTTGAGCATGGCAAAGGGTGCTTCACGATGAACCTTGTCTGCCTCCTTGAGCAAAAGTTGGCCCAAGTCAGTCTGGAAGAAGGCCAAGACCTTCTTAAGGTCGATTCGCTCCTTGACAGCTGGGCTGGCATTGACCTCTTGGAGGACCATTGCTAGGCTCTCCATGGTTGGAATCGTCGTCAATGGGATCCGTTGCATCAGTTCGTGCAGGGCACTACCGACTGTTGCTCCTGTCACAGCTTCTTCCTTGCCGAATTTTGGAAACTCAAAGCTTGGTAAGGCAAGATCCCCTTTTTCCATGAGGTCCACTCCTTCGATATCTTGGATAGGTTCATAGAATTTTTTGATTTGACTTGGAGTCCGCACACTAGGGAGTTGGATAGCTGCTTGGTACTGGGTGTTGAGCCGGTCCACAGATTCTAAGACATCCAGGGCACGGCGAATCTCTTCTGATTGGCGATTGTCCTTGAGGTCATCGACTGGGAGGGACGTCTTAACCTCCAAGTGACCGATTTGCTCCGGCGTCAAGTCTTGGTCGGTCACAAAGCGTGTCTGATAGGCCAAATGTTGCTGGGCAAAGACGGCTTGGATAGCATAGAGCCAGTCTTGGAAACAATTGATTTCCTTGCGAAGAGCTGGACTTAAGCGTCCATTGACACTGGCTCCCCATTTTTTCTCTTCCAATTTATCTTGCCGGCCCTTGCCCACCAGATAAAGCTTGCGCTCTGCCCGGGTCATAGCGACATAGAGAAGGCGCATCTGTTCCGATAAGGCAGCCAGACGAATTTCCTCGACATTTCGCTGGTAAGGCAGGGTCTCAATGACCAATCGAACGGCCTCAGGAAGTCCCTCTTGATCAGACTCGACAGGGAGATTCGCAATATACTTGATGCCCACCCCATTTTTCCGACTGATCACGGCATTTGTCGACAGTTCCTTTCCGACAAACTTTTTATCGGTATTAAGGATAAAGACATAGGGGAACTCAAGTCCCTTGCTCTTATGGATGGTCATAAGCTGGACAGCATCCTTAGGAACTGCCTGGGCAACATTGGCCAAGTCGTGCTGATTTTCCAAGATCTTATCAATCATGGAAATAAAGCGAGGCAAGCCCTTGAAGCTAGAGCTTTCGAAGTCATTTGCCCGAAGGGTCAAGGCATAGAGATTGGCCTGCCGTTGGGCTCCATTTGGTAAGGCACCCACATAATCATAATAGTGGCGATCCTGATAAATCTTCCAGAGCAGATCATAGAGAGAATGCGTCTGGGCGTAGTCACGCCAGGCATCTAGTGTCTCCATAAAGCGAGTGAGTTTGTCTCTTAAGCTCGCATCGATCAACTGAGGAGCACTTCCAGTCTGGTCTAAGGCATGCTGCAGTTTCTCATATAGATTCTCTGCTTTTTTGCCTTCACCTCTCTGTAAGGCTAAACGGGCCAACTGGTCCTCGTCAAATTCAAACATGGCTGATTTCATGAGGGCCACCAAAGGATAGTCCTGTAAGGGATTGTTAATGGTACGAAGGGTATCCAAGAGGACCATGACCTCAACCGACTGGAGGTAGTTTTCCTCTCCCCCGTCCGCAACGATAGGAATCTGATAGGCTTCAAAGGCTGAAAGAACCTTGTCGTTCCGGGTCCGAGAAGCCGTTAAAAGCGTCATATCCTTGAAAGGTACCCCCTCTTCATTGTGGAGGCGGATGATCTCCTTGATGACAAAAAGGACTTCACCTGAGGATAGACTATCCCCTTCTTGCTCCTCGTCTTCACCTGTTTCATCCACTTCCTGACTGCCATCATAGAGCAGGAACTCCGTCTCATAGGCAGGCGTTGGCTCCTTCTTCTCTGGATTGCCCGCAATCAAGCGATGGCTCTGGTCATAGAGAATTTCTCCAACTTCCTCATCCATGAGGCGTTCAAAGACATGGTTGGTCGCTTCTAAAACCTCTACATGGCTACGGAAATTCTCCTTGAGCAGAATCAATTTGCCATCTGCCCCTTCTTCTTGGTAGGCCTTAAACTTGTCATTAAAAATCTGGGGATCCGCCTGACGGAAGCGGTAGATAGACTGCTTAATATCTCCCACCATGAAGCGGTTGCGCCCATTGGACAAGAGCTCCAACATCCGCTCTTGGGTGTGGTTGGTATCCTGGTACTCATCGACCATAACCTCGTGGTAGCGCTCCTGATAGAGCTTGCGGATATGAGGAAATTCTTCTAGAATCTGGATGGCAAAATGGCTGATGTCGCCAAACTCAAAGGCATTTTCCTGCTTCTTGCGCTCCAAATAAGCAATCGAGAAAGCTTGGACAAAATCCCTGAGCAAGACTAGCAAAGGCAAGGGCTCATCCTTGAAGCGAAACTGATAGGTCAATTGGTAGTGCTGGGAAGCTGCTGCCCGCAAGGCTTCGATCCGTTCTTTACGTTCGTCATTGAAGGCAGTAGCTAGCTCTTTCAGGTCTTCTTTTCGTGTCGTGATGGTCAGGCTTCGTCCTCCGCTAGCACGAGAGATCAAGACCACCCGCTCTAAGACCTCAAAGATGGCTTCCTGGCTGGACTGCTCATTGAGTCCCGCAATTAAGTCTTGAATAGCGGTAACATTCTCTTGGTACTTGGCCCCAGAAAAGGCTTGCCCCTCATTGGCCAGGTGGAAGGTAAAGAAAGATTCCAGTTCAAAGAGTTGCTCTTTTACCTCTTGGGCCAACTGGTCCAAGGCTTCATTATAGTCCAGATCCTGATAACCTTTGAGGAAGGACTCCTCCAACCAGGCTTGGGGATCCGCAGTGGATTGGAGGAAGTCTACCAGTGCATAAACCTGGTCCTTAAACCCAGCTAGCGACTTGCCCTTTCCTGTAAAGTTCTTAACTAGGCGACTAAAGAGGCGGTCAGGTCCTTGCACCTCATAAAAGCGCTCAAAGACTTGTTCAAAACAGTCATTCTTGAGTAAGGACTGCTCGCTCGCACTTTGAAGGATGCGGAAGGTCGGTGAGAGCCCCAATAAATAGCCGTATTTGGAGACCAGTCGCTGCGTGAAGGCATCCATGGTCCCGATATCACTAGTTGGTAATTCTGCAATTTGTTGAGCCAAGTGGTGCTTGAGCTCCTCATCCTGGCTAGCCTTAAGACTTTTCTCTAACTCTTTTTCTAAACGTTCCTTGAGCTCAGTCGCTGCCTTGACGGTAAAGGTCGAGATAAACAATTGCTGGATAGAAATCCCCCGATGCAACTGATCCAGGATCCGTTGAACCATGACAAAGGTCTTTCCAGATCCAGCCGAAGCTGATACTAGGATATTGGTCCCTGACGAATAGATGGCTTCTATCTGCTCAGGCGTCCGTTTTTGTTCCTTGTCAGACTGGGCCTCCTGGATTTGGAGGTCTTGAATCTGAACGGGACTTAAAAATTCAATTGGCTTCATCGACTCAATTCCTCCTTCATTTTTTCTATCCAGACCTGACGAAGCTTGTCACCAACTGGGCGTTTCTCGTACTGTCTTGGATCCAGTTTCTCCAAGAAGCGAGCTTGTCCTAAGTGGAGATTGGCTTCAAATCCTGTAATCGATTTGTATTGTTCTACATATGGAGCAATGCTTCGACCATTTTCAGTATAAGGGTTGATAGCAAAGTCTCCCGATAAGATGCCCTGGGCTGCTTGTTGATAGAGATGGGCATTATAGAGTAAGAGCAGATCTAGCTCCTCTTGACTCAGGAGCATGGCCTTGTTTTTCTCATAGTTCTCGTCAAGTTGGCTAGCCTGATCTGCCAAGAATAGACCCTTGTATTGCTGGGTTTTTAGAACGGCTTGGACAGCATCATCGACCGCCTTGGTATCCTTGAGAAGCACCAAAGGATCCGTCATCTGCAAGTACATGGCTCCAAAAATCCCCTTGTCAGGATCAAAGTCCTGAAAGTCTTTGATAGCGGACAGATAGGTTGGCAATTGGGAGTTGAGACCGTTAAAGAACTTCTCAAAATTAAACTTGGTCTCACTGGACTTGTAGTCCACCACTCCCAAAGCTCCTGTATCAGACAGCCGGTCAATCCGATCGACCTTGCCCTTGACCAAGAGCGGACGACCATCTTCTAGGGTTAAGAAGGGACGATCTGCCTGGCCGAAGAGAGCTTCTTCTCCAATGGTTTCAATGCGATCATTGTGAGCGAGGACACGTCCCGTTGCCCGAGCGGTATCCAGAAGCAATTCTTTTGAAAAAGCAGCCATGGCATTCTCCTGATAAAGGAGGGCAAACTCTGTCTCCTGGCTGGTTTCGCGAATGGCCTTGTTCAAGCGCTCATCAAAATCTCCTTCTGAAGGATCTTTTAGCACCCGTTCAAAAATTCGGTGCAAGAAATTCCCATGGCTTCTCGCATCTGGTCGCAAGTGCCACTCCTCTTGCAAGCCCAAGACATAGTGGAGATAATAGCTATATTGGTTTTGGTAGTAGGTGTTGAGAGCTGAAGCAGATAAAGACAGAGCCTGACCTTTAGGATAAAGGGCTTCAAGGGTCTCATCTTCTAGGACCTTGGTCGTCAAGTTTTGGCTAATTTGTGGGATGTGCAAGTCTTCTGACGCTAATTTCTTCCGAAGGACACGAATGGCAACCGCCCAGAAGGTCGCTTCTTCCTTGCTCAACTCCTGGTCAATTTCTCCCTGGTGCAATTCAATCAATCGAGCTAAGAGAGCCTGGTAAGAACCCATGTCTTGACTAGAGGCTGTTGCCTTCTTCGAAATGACAGATAAATTGAGGGGGGCCTTGGTCAGCTCGAGCAAGTAAGGGGACATCTTGTCATCCACCTCGTTGACTAAAATAGGACTGGACAAGACCAACTGTTTGGTGGCTGCATTGAAGAGGGACAGGGCGACGAAGCGATTCTTCCGTAAGTTGTCCTGACTGGCAATTTGGAGATTGGCCTGTTCGTCTGAAGCTTGGTTCAAGACCTGGCGCTCCTCATCCGTCAGCAAGGATTGGTCCTTGGCAATCTTAGGGAAGCGCTCCTGGGTCAAACCAATGGCATAGACATAAGGAGCTGATAGAGGTTCGATCAAATCATAAGACTGAACTGTCACCACATCGACAGTCGCTGGAACCGTCCGATAACTTGCCAACAACATCCCTGATAAGAGGATGCTTAGGAAATCATCCAAAGTCACCTTCATCTGTTCAAAAACTTGGGCAAATTGCTCTAGTACATGGCTAAAGGACTTCCAGACTTGATCATAGCGTTCCATCTCCTGCTCTGAACCACGACCGGCCAACTGTTGCATATTTTGAGCCAACTGACCCTCCTGGAAAAACTGGGCAAACTTCTTCAGCAGTCCCTGGCTGGTCTGACTCTTAGTCTTATAAAATTCCTGCAGAGGACTGATCACTTGCTGGCGAATCTGATTGAGACGCTCTAGGTCAAATTTGTCCTGGTGGTTGGCTGTAAAGTCACGAGAAAAGGCAGCCAGACCCTTAATCTCTGCAAAGCGAACATATTGTTCGAAATGGTCGATATCCTCTCGTGTCAGCGTCCCATAGAGCCCAGTCTTCAAGAGATTGACCACATCCTCGGTCAAAAACCGATAGCGACGAAGACGGTCCAAGTATTCCACCCATTGGACCAGGGGATGCTGGGCCATAGATTCACTCTTTCCGAGATAGAAAGGAATCTGGTACTGGTCAAAGATGGTCTTGAGCTGGAGCTGATAAGCATCCACATCTCCCAAGAGGACCCGAATGTCTTTGTACCGTGCGCCCTCATAGAGGCGCTGGCGAATGGAGCGGGCAACGGCTTCTAGCTCTTCCTTTTGATGATTACAAGTCCAAATCTCTACGGCTTCTCGATCTTGATCAGACAGCTCTACATCGACCTCTGTAAAGTCATAGCGAGCTTCCAAGATCCGCGTCATGCGGCTAAAGGCATCCTCTTTTCCTTGACCGACGTAGCTTGGTGTAACCTGGTAGGTCCTAGCCAAGTCTAGCAAGAAATCGACACTGGCCTGGTAGAGATTGCCCTCACGAAAGCTCGAGCGATAGGCCTTCTCACTGGCATAGGCCCCGATAATGATCTCGACACCCTTGTCATGTAGCAAATAAACCAGGTAGTCCTCCTCAGCTGAGAAACGGGTAAAGCCATCAATCACTAAGGCCAAATCCTTTAACTCCTCATCCAAATCTCCCTTGATAAGGTGAGAGGCAAAACTAGCCAACTTAGACTCAGACTCAAAGGCGCCTGCAACTAACTGGTCTTGAACAGCCTTCAAGATATGGACCAAGTCTTCTCTCTTTTCCTGATCTGGCAAGGCATCCAAGTCGGATGCTGTCATCTGGGCAGACTGCAACTCATGAAAGAGCTGGATCAATTGTTGGATAAACTGGGGATCCTTCTTGAGACGGGCATAGACCTTGAGCTCTTCATCCGGCATCTGAGAAAGCACCTTAAAAAAGAGCATGCCGAGACCGATATCATCGAGCGACTCCTGTTGGTGGCTTTCATTGAGGGTGAAATAGCGAGCCATTTGGGCAAAGCGCGTAATGGTAATGGCAAAAGAAGCCTTCTGGTCGAGGAGTTGCAAGACCTTGCCTTCCTTTTCGAAAGACAGGGAGTTGGGGGCGATATAAAAGACCCGCTTCCCTTCAGCAACCAAGCGATTGGCTTCATCCACCAAGACCTGGGTTAAAGGCGTTCGAATATCTGTATAGACTAATTTCATAATGTTAGGATTCCTGTAAAATGATAGTTCTATTATACCATCTTTGCGCCTTTTCTACAGGGATTTTCCTAGAGTTCTGGCGATTCAAAGCAGATAAAAAAGA
>NZ_GL636091.1:1724010-1882072 GCF_000186465.1 Streptococcus australis ATCC 700641
TATTCTAACGAATTACCGATTTCTGTCCCACTCTCTTTTCAACTATTTTTTTAGCTTCCCCAATTGATCAAGAGATAGAGTATGCTAGAGCCAAACATATCGGCCAAAGCATGCATGAGGAAGAATGGCAAGAGGTTCTTGATCACCTTTTTGTAGAGAACATAATAGAAGAGTCCATAGATGACACCGATGACCACTGCCCAAAGCAAACCTTGGTAGGTATGGAAGGAAATCCGAATCAAGGTCGAATAAGCCAGTGCCCACCACTTGTACTTCTGATTAACAGATGTCATGACTCCTAAGAAGAAGAACTCTTCGTAGAAACCATTGAGCAAGGCATAAGCAATCGCCAAGGGACTGAGTGCTAAGAACTTGTGGATAATCTGCATGGGATCGATATAAGCAAAGAGATTAACATTGAAATAATCATACTCTCCGCTCACCGTTGTCACGATATCCCCAAACAAACCGACGATGGCAAAGATAAAGGGTACCCAAAAGAGGACAGACCATTTGAAGCGAATCGGCAGCTGTTTAAAATCGAAATTCCTGAGAAGCAAGTAAGCCAAGGCAAGGGCTAATAAGATGATCTGCAAGGTGAAGCTACTGGAGTATCTGCTCCATCCGTGGCTGTATTGGTGGCCGTTTCAGTAGCTGTGGTGACGGTTTGCGAAACTGGTTGAAGATTGGCAAGGAAGAGTTCTGTAGACCAGACAATAAACTGCCCAAACATAATGGTAGTCACAATAGCGATATCATACCATTTAAGCTCTTTTAAAGGCTTTTCTGAACGTATAAACTTAAAAATTTTCATCATTCATCCTTCTATTCCCACATTGGAAGTATTTTTGATAGTTCTACTATAAAAGAATATGCTTAAAGAAACTTTAATTCTTAGCTAGTAATAAATTCATATCAGTAAAAAACGACCAGTTGGTCGTTTCTTTATTTCTATTCCTCTAAGAGGTCTTGGATTCTATCTAGATACTGGTTATCTGTCACCGCCATTACTCGCACCCCTTGTGGCCAAATAAAGTCGGGACCAATCTGACTTCGCAAAGGCTGGTCTTCCGCATCTCGATAGCCAATAATATTGAGTTGATATTGGTCTCTGATTTCCAAGTCTCGGATGCTTTTTCCTACCCAGCTAGCTGGAACCGTAAACTCGACCACCACCACTTCTTCATCCAACTGGAAAACTTCAATCCCATGTTGGAAGAGAATCATCTTAGCTAGGGACATTCCCGCTTCCACCTCTGGTAGGATGACCAAATCAGCCCCAATTTTCTCAAGGACTTCCTTGGTCACTTCATTCTTGACCTTGGCAATGACATGCTCGACGCCAAGTGACTTACAGTGCATAACAGCCAGCACACTGGACTCCAGGTTTTCACCCGTCGCGATCACGACTGTGTCACAGTTCCCAATATCTGCTGCATCCAAGAGGTCCAACTCCGTAATGTCTCCAACAATTCCAGTTGTAATCATGGATTCATACTGATTAATCACATCTGCGTGATCATCAATTGCAATAATATCCACATCCTGGTCCTGTAGGGTTTTGAGGACACTCTGTCCAAAAATTCCTAATCCTAAAATTCCAATGGTTCGATTCGCCATGAGTTTCTCCTATCCGATAATGATGTCTGCCTTGGCATACTGCAAGGTATCTGCTTTCTTAGCTTGGTAATTGTTTAAGCTAACCATGAGGGTCAAAGGACCAATCCGTCCGATAAACATGAGGACCATAATAATGGCTAGTCCCGCTCCATTTAAGGTCGAGGTTACATTAGCTGTCACTCCCACTGTCGCTAGAGCGGATACCACCTCAAAGACCAAATAAATAAAGCGTTGGCCATCCGGCGTCACTAAACAGATTCCTAATAGACCCACTAAGAAGGTCAACTGGAAAATCACCGCCGTCCCAAAGGAACGTTGAACAATGTCTGGTGAAATCGTACGTTTTCCTAAATTGGTATGTGGTAGCCCCAATAGTTCCTTCCGAGCCAGGAGCAAGAGGACCAGGAAGGTGGTGATCTTCATGCCCCCTGCTGTCCCGCCTGGTGCTCCACCTAAAAACATCTGCAAGAGATAGACGAAGAGCGTCACTGGTCGGACTGCTGTATAATCTAAGGAAGCAAAACCAGCTGTCCGCATGCTGACGGTTTGGAAAAAGCTGACTAAAATTTTCTCTCCCAAGGGGAGGGCCCCAATGGTTGCCGGATTATCAAACTCGGTCAAGAGACTGGTTACTGTCCCAAAGAGAAGGATCGCAGCTGTTAACCAGAGAACCACCTTAGTATGGAAGCGAAGAGTCCGCCGTCCTGATTGGTTACAGGTCTTGGTAGCGAGGTCAAACCAAACCATAAAGCCCAAGCCCCCAGTAATAATAAGGGCAGACAAGGTCAGGTTCACCAGCCAATCGGTCTGGAAACTCATCATACTATCGCCCCCAAAATTATCGAAGCCCGCATTACAAAAAGCTGAAATCGCGACAAAGATGGAGTTAAAGACTCCATGCCCCCAGCCGAAGCGAGGAATGAAGCGAATCATGAGGAGCAAGGCCCCCAGTCCTTCGATGGTAAAGGTGGTTATGAAAATAGAACGGACAAAACGGGCCAAGCTCTGGTTATTGCTAAAGCTAAAGCTGTCCCGAATGGTCTGTCGGTCCTTGTAGCTGAGCTTTTGACGACTTTCCATAAAGAAGAGACCGATAAAGGTCAAGATCCCCAGGCCACCAATCTGAATCAAGAGCATACAGATCAACTGCCCCCAGGCATTGTAGGTCGAGGCTACTGACTGGGTAAAGAGGCCCGTCACACAGACCATGGAGACTGCTGTAAAAAGGTGGTCGACATAACCTGCTTTTGAGCTTGCTTGCTGGACAAAAGGCAGACTCAATAAGAGGGAGCCAATTAAGATAACCAAGAAAAAGCTGAAAAAGAGCCTCCTTGCTGGAGATAGACTTTTCATCTTGGACTGCCATTGTTTTAAAAATAATTTGACTAACATAGCTTCATTGTACCATAAAAAGAGAATAGACCTACAAGTGAAGAACCATTTCTAGGCACAATTCTAAGGCTTTATCGAATGCTTCAGATCCCCAGTCACGCTGGTCATAATTTTCCAGGTCTGCAAGAGAATCTGCGGTAAATAGGAGCAAGCCCCAAACCGCATCACGAAGCTGGGCTACTGCTGCCAGTGAGGCGCACTCCATCTCCACCACACTACACCCTTCTTCAATGCGATAGGCCACCTTGTCAGGCGTTTCTCGATAAAAGCCGTCTGTCGACCAGGTCATCACTTCTTGGTAGGGAATGGACTCTTGTTTTAGGACCCTTTCAATGGCAGTCAGTGCTCGACGATCTACTTCTATATAACGAGAAGGTGCTACATAATGGTAACTGGCTCCCTCATCTCGCAAAGCCTTGGTCGGGATTAAAAAGGCATTTTCTTCCATGTCCACCAAGACGCCACAGCTTCCTGCCGAAATGATCTTCTTCACCCCATAGCCGATCAACCAATCCATGAATTGGGCTGCTGCTGCAGATCCAACTGGCGCTTGAGCCAAGCAGATTTCCTCTCCTTGGTGCTCCATGACATAAACCGGATAGGTCTTGGTAGCTGAGACAAAGCTAGCTACTTGTTTGGCTCCAGCAACTTTGGCAAAGCGGTCAATCTCATCCTCTAAGAAAGCATAAACGCATTTATCAGGCAAATGCAGGTCTAACCCCTCATGGGTCGGCATAATGACTGCCTGTGGGTTGTCGTCAAACTCTAAAATAGGAATTTCATGTTTATGGATCATCTGTTGCCTCCAAACTTGTTTGTAACATTATATAAGTCTATCTAGCCGGTGTCAAGAAGAGATAGCAAAAAGGACTATTTTTCTTCCATAGCAACTCCCTTTCTAATGAATACCTTCAACTATGATATAATGGGGACAGTACAAGGGAGGAAACCAATGTTACAAGAACTAGCCTTTACAGGCCAATGGAGACACTATCAAAAACGCGTTCTCGATAAGAGTGACGCTTTTATGGCGGATGGCCACCTGCATTTGGTAGCAGCTCCTGGCTCTGGAAAAACAACCCTAGGAATCGAATTTATCAGACGCTTTGGCCAGCCAACCCTGATCTTGGCTCCTACGGTCACCATTCGTCAACAATGGGTGGACCGGATTATCCAGGCATTCTTGAGTGATGAAAGCCAAGCAGAACAACTGATTTCACAAGACTTAAAACATCCTAAGCTGATTACAGTGGCTACCTATCAGGCCCTACACAGCGCCATGAACCAAGTCGTCGGTCAATCACAAGCTGAGGATACCGATGACCAGGCAGAGATTGAAACATTTGATTTCAAAGGCTTTGATATCTTTACTACTTTCAAGGCCATCTCACTTGGGACCCTTTGTTTAGATGAGTGCCACCACTTACGCAATGAATGGTGGAAGAGCTTGGAAGCTTTTCGTCAAGCCTTCCCTGACTTAAAGATGATCTCCCTTACCGCCACCCCGCCCTATGAAGGGGATCCTGCCCTTTGGGATCGCTATATCCGCATGTGTGGTGAGATTGATGAGGAAATTACGGTTCCCGAATTGGTCAAAGAAGATACCCTTTGTCCTCATCAGGACTATGTCTACTTCGCCTTTCCAACCAAGGAAGAGCAAGAGCAATTGGATGCCTTTAGCCAACAAAAGAATGCTCTCTTGCAACAACTGACTTCCGATCCCCTCTTTTGCCAACACCTCCAAAACTGCCAAGCCTTATCTGGTCAGATCA
The DNA here is from genome assembly GCF_000186465.1 of Streptococcus australis ATCC 700641. GTDB lineage: Bacteria > Bacillota > Bacilli > Lactobacillales > Streptococcaceae > Streptococcus > Streptococcus australis. The sequence goes on from NZ_GL636091.1 coordinate 1,728,795, forward strand.
GCGACGATGAATTGCTCAATGAGCCCAAGTATCTCTCTGCTACCCTGATCTTTCTTCGAAGCAAGGGAATTGACTTTCCCAAACGTTTCCAGGACCTTTTAGGAGCCAAGAAACTACCTGCTTTCACCCTGGACTGGCTTGAAATTCTCCTGCAAGGCCTGCTCTTTCAGGTGCCTCACTGGTACAATCTACCTGAGGAATACGAGAAGCAACTGCTTCATGAATTAAAAGCAGCCAGCTTGATCGATCGAAAACAAGTCAAACTGGTCCGCAACAAAAAACAAGACCTTCTACTCAACCAATCCCTCGGAAAACTTAATGCCGTCCGAGAGATTTTCAAGGCCGAATACCAGGCCCTTGGAAGCCAACTACGACAACTGGTCTTAACAGACTATATTCGTCAAGACTTTGAAGTTCATCTCGGGGATAAGGACGCCCAATTTACTCAATTGGGAGTACTCTCTTATTTCGAATCTATTCGCAGGGAAAGCTTAGAGCAAGCAACTCCTCCCGCCATCGCTGTCTTAACCGGCAGCATCGTCATCATCCCGACGGTTGCTAAGTCAAGACTAGAAGAGCTTCTAGGTTCGGACAGACTGACATACCAAAGTGTCGGCCAATTATCTCCTGATGACTTTCTCAAGGTTCGCTTGGTTGGTTCTCAACATGATTTGGTGACAGCCGTGACCCAGCTCTTTCAAGAAGGGCTTATCCAAGTCGTCATTGGAACCAAGTCCCTTCTGGGAGAAGGCTGGGATGCTCCTTGCGTCAACTCTCTGATCCTAGCGAGCTTTGTCGGCAGTTTCATGCTCAGCAACCAAATGCGGGGTCGTGCCATTCGAGTGTGGCCTGAGAATCCAGACAAGACTAGCAACATCTGGCACCTGGTCTCCATCAATCTTTCCCTAAAGAAATGGTATGAAAAGTCCGATCTTGAAAAGGAAGAGATCGAAGCCCTCACTGATCAGCTGAAAGAATACAGTCCTGATCTGGAACTCTTAGAAAGGCGGATGAAGCAATTTTTAGGCCTCCATTACAAGGAGCCCTTTATCGAATCCGGTATTGAACGTCTAGCCTTTGACAATATCCGCTATACCAAAAAACAGTTGCAAAAACTCAATGAAGAAACCTTAGAGCGCTCCACCCATCGTCAAGAACTCCGAGACGGCTGGAAAAAAGCCCTGCCTATTCTGGAGAATATGGAGATTGCAAACGAGGTCCAAGTGGATAAACACTTCCTGCCCCTGGCCCTATTTTTTGACGCCAGGAAGCTAGCTCGTTGGCTGACGGCCGCTACTTTGACCGATTCTTTCGCCAACCTGATTTACTATTCACATAGAGGTGGATGGAATACAGCTTCTCTTATTCTTCTATTCGTCTTAGCTGTTCTCGCACTCCTTGCTTGGCTCCGTTACTACCTCTATAAGAGTCCTTATAAACGGCTAGAAGTCTTCGGCCAGGCTATCCACCAAGCCCTACTCCGTTCTGGGCAGATCCAGACTCAAGCAACCCGCATCCAAGTCGTACGAGACAGAAAGGATGCCATCAACACGCTAATCTATATGAAAGGCGGAACCATGCGGGAGAAGGAACTCTTCTCGCAAACCATGATCGAGTTTTTCGCTCCAATTGAAAATCAGCGCTATATCCTGAAAGCACAGGAAAAGGTGTCCGATCAAACAGAATATTTCGCTGTACCAAGCCTCTTTGACAAACGGAAAGAGGATGCCCAAGCCTTTGTGGAGCAAATCCGAAAGAGCCTAGGTAAGTATGACCTCGTCTATACCCGAAGTGCCGAAGGTCGCGCTATTCTCCTTGATGCGCGCATTAAGGCCTTAGCTAATAAACAAGAGCGCACCTTCACCAAGAAACAAGTGATGTCGAATTTGAAATAAAAGTTGTAAAAAACCATATTCCCATTGAAATGGAATATGGTTTTTTGGTTTGTTTCTATCAGATCCCCCTATTTCCACAAGCCACCTAAGATTTGCTTTTCGACCAAGGAAAGATCTTCATCGGTCACTTGCCCATTAGTTCCAAGAATATAGAGCTGACCAAAATAGGCAAGCAGCGGGCCAATCAGAATACGCAGGAATTGGGAAATAGTCAGATCAGGATTGATGCGAGGGTCCGCTTTCAGTTCTTGAAGGAGGTCACCAATTCTACCCTGAATGAAACTCCAAATATGTTCTTGCTCCTGCTTGATCTTTTCATTCGAAAATATCTCCTGTAACACGATTTTTAAGAGAGCTTGATTGGTTTTGAGGTAGTTCATTCGGTCATAAACGAAATAGTGAATTTTTTCCTCTGTTGTTTGAAAATTTAAGAGTTGATCCAGAAAATTTCCCAGAAGACTAGGAAGGATCGGATGTAAAATAGCCGTCAGCAACTCATCTTTGGTCTGGAAATACTTGAAGAGAGTGGCTTGGCTAAGCCCGGCATGCTCCGCAATTTGAAGGGTTGAAGTCCCATTATACCCCTTGGTCGAGATCAAATCGACGGCTGCCTGCATAATTTTCTTCTTTCCTTTGGGATAGTCTGCTCCCTCTAGATACGCTTCAAACGACTCAAAAATACTCTCGTTCATGTCCTTCCTCACATCCTCTTATTATTTTTATACCTTACGATACCGACGCAATCCGACAATATTCAGCATTGTCAAAGCGACAAGGAAAAGCAGTAAAACACCGATATTTGGCAAAATATCCCCAAGGTTACGTCCGTAAAGAATAATCTGACTCATGGCATCACCTGAGTAGGTCAAAGGCAAGAACTTCCCAATTGTTTTTGCCCATTCTCCCATTGAATCAAGAGGAATGATTCCTGAGAAAAAGAGCTGCGGCATAATCACAAGAGGAATAAATTGCATCATTTGGAATTCTGATTTGGCCAAGGTGGACAAGAGAATTCCGAAGGCGAGTGCTACAAGAGCCAATACTACATTAACTATTATAATATTTAATAAACTTCCGACAACTTCAATATTCAACAACCAGATAGCTGCTAAAACAACAACCGCTGTTTGAAGAATAGCGATGATCCCATAAGACATCATGTAACCATAGACGATTTCAGAGCGTTTAACTGGAGTGGCTAATAAGCGATCTAGGGTGCCGCTGGTGCGTTCTTTCAACAGCGCCATCCCTGAAATCAAGAAAACAAAGAAGAAAACGACAAATCCAATCAAGACTGGAATCATACTGGCAAAGAAGCCTGTATCTTCATTCCCATACTCATAAGATTCCTTAATTTCTGGTGATTTTGCATCCAGTTTCAATTGAGGAAGGGCCTGTTTAACACGAGTTAATAGTTGATTGGTGCCTTCACTGGCGATACTGGTTCGCAATACTTGACGGGTCATAGCAGTTTTCGAAGCATCTGTATTGGCATAATCTACCAGATACTCCCCGTCTTTATAAGAAATGACGGCGTCGACTTTCTCATCAGCCAAGTCTTCTTTGGCTTGATCCATGTCTTTGTAAGTTTTCACACTGACATGGTCCATATCATCCATCTTCCTTACCAAACTAGTTGGTAGATCCCGTGTTGCAAGCTTGACGTTCACGGTTGTACTAGCCGAAAACATGAGGTTCATCAACCACATGATAAAGACTGGAGCCACAAACATCATGGCAAGGGTTCGTTTGTCACGAAGCAATTCTTTGATAACTTTTTTTGCAATGGCAAGGGTTCTCATCTTATTCTCCTTCTGCTTTCAAAAAGACTTCTTCAATACTTGACACACCATAATTTTCTTTGAGTTTTTTTGGTGTATCAAAGGCAATGATGTTTCCACCTAACAAGAGGCCAACCTTATCTGTCAACTCTGCTTCATCCATGACATGGGTGGTGACCAAAATGCCTACACCCTTGTCTCTAAGTGTGATTAATTCCTTCCAGATTTTCTTTCGAAGAGAAGGATCGATTCCAACCGTCGGTTCGTCCAAAATCAAGAGCTGAGGATTTCCTAAAAGCGCAATCGCCAGCGACAAGCGTCGTTTCATCCCTCCGGAATAACCAGATACGGCCTTATTTAAGTGATCTGTCAGATCTACCACCTGAGCCACATGGGCAATTTCTGTTGTTAAGTCTTTTTTGGAAAGGCCTTTTAGCTGACCGAAAAATTCCAAATTTTCTTGCCCTGACAAGGCCTCATATAAAGCATCAGACTGGGCCATATAGCCAATATCTCCCAGAATATGACGATTGGGCATGGTGTGGTCTAAGACTAAAGCGATACCGCTATCTGCCTTTTCCATTCCTAACATGGTTTTAATCATGGTTGATTTACCAGCACCAGAAGGACCGATTAGACCAATGATTTCCCCAGACTGTAATTCAAAACCAACGTGGTTTAACACCAGTTGTTGACCAAAAGATTTTTGTAAATCTTGTAAATGTAGCAATGTTTTCATATGCATCCTCCTAAGTGAGTGTTTACTCACTTTTTAAGTATGAGACTATTATAGTGAGTGAACACTCACTTGTCAAGTAGAAAATTTCATTTTTTTCAGAAAGATAAAAACACCAGATGAATACATCTGGTGTTGATAATGGAAATTTCTGCTGTTAAGCTTCTGTCTGCATCTACTCGCGATACTCTGAAATAGTCTGTCCGGTCCATTTTTTAAAGGCTCGTGAGAAGGAAGACACTTCGGAGTATCCTAGTAAATAGGCTACATCAACTGTTGTCATGTAATGACAATTTGCGTCACAATGAAATTGATTGGTCTACTCCCCTTCCTTCCATCATATACTGTCATTTTTCTGATATAATAAATTGTTCAAACATCGCAGAAAGGATAACCCATGTCAAATCTTATCAAACACAAACGGGTTGAGTATAGTGAACTCTTTTATGATCTGGTCTTTGTTTACGCTATTTCCAAAACCACTGCCCTTATCCATCATCTTCACCATGGAGTCTTATCATTAGATGCCATCTTTGGTTTCCTGATGACACTTCTGGTTTTGGTCAATTCTTGGATGATTCAGACCGTCTATACCAACCGCTATGGAAAGAATTCCCTTTTCAATATGACCGTCATGTTCATCAATATGGCAATGTTGCTCTTAATCTCAAACATGATTACCAATGACTGGCAGAGCTACTTTCATACCTTCTGCTGGACAGTGGGAACCCTGACCTTAACCCTATTTCTCCAATACTTAGTAGAGTATTTGCGTAAGTCTACTACTCCAGCCAATCGAAAAAGTATCAAGGGCTTTCTTTGGATGACAGGGCTCAGGACCTTGGCTATCTACATAGCTGCACTTCTTCCGATAGATTTTGGTATCTATGTCTATATGCTAGGGATTCTCTTGACCTTCGTCATGCCTATTATCTTAACTCGACATACAAGTCTTTTTCAGATTAATCTCCCCCACCTGATTGAACGCATCTCGCTTTTAGTTATCATCACTTTTGGTGAGATGATTATGGGCCTTGCAGATTTTTTTACACTTGAAAATTTCTCTATCCACTCTATCCTTTACTTTATCATCATGGTCAACCTCTTTATGAATTACTTTGGTAAGTTTGACCATGCCATTGATGAAGAAGGAAAGAATAAGGGAATCTTCCTAATTTATAGTCACTATCCAATTTTCATCGGCTTGATTATGGTGACTGTGTCTATGAGTTTCTTGGTCAATCCAGAAGTCCATCACCATTTTGCGACTGGCTTCTTCTATACGGGTATCGGCCTCTTTCAAGCTGCTATCCTTGCAAATGGCTATTTTAACAAGAGTCACCTCAAGTATGACAAGCTCTATTATGGTTTGCAAGCAGGGATGTTCCTTATCGGACTGGTTCTCTCCCTTCTTTTCTCAGCCAATCCAACCATTGTCATTACCATCGCAACCGTGATGACTTTAGCAATGGAAGTTCACTTTATCCATTTTTATATGACCCGAACCAAGAAATTTTCAAGTCCGGATTGGGAATTGTATTAAAAAATTCTAGTAGATATTTTCTACTAGAATTTTTTCGTTAGTCCAGTACAATCATAGCCTTAATCGTCTTACGTTCATCCATATCTTTATAGGCTTGATCAATCTCATCCAAGCTATAGCTATGAGTAAAGACGCGACCTGGGTTGATGTCGCCATCAAGTACAGCCTTGAGCAAGAACTGCTTGTCATAGGTGGTGACAGAGGCTGCCCCACCTGCCACCGAAATGTTTTGGGCAAAGGTCGAACCAAGGGCACGATTATTGTAATGAGGGACACCGACAAAACCTAAACGTCCTCCATTGTGAAGAACCCCAAGGGCTTGATCGACAGCTGCTGCGGTACCGACACATTCAAGGGCCGCATCTGCTCCACCTCCGAGGATTTCACGAACCTTGGCAATGCCTTCTTCACCACGCTCAGCGACAACTGCTGTCGCGCCTGACTCCAAGGCCATCTGTTGGCGGTCTTGGTGACGGCTCATAAGGACGATTTGTGATGCTCCCCGCATTTTGGCTGCGATCACTGCACATTGACCAACGGCACCGTCCCCGATGACCACTACTTTGTCACCAGGCTTCACGTCTGCTACACGCGCTGCATGGTAGCCCGTCGGCATGACATCTGCCAGCGTCAAGAAAGATTTGAGCATGGCTTCTGTATAATCTGATGGTTGCCCTGGAATTTTGACAAGGGCCCAGTTGGCGTATTCGAAGCGCATGTACTCCGCTTGCACCCCATCAGACCAGTTGGTGCCGATATGACGGTCACACGTCCCATCGTAGCCAGCACGACAGGCATCACACTCCCCACAACCATGGGTGAAAGGCGCGATAACAAAGTCTCCTGGTTTAACCGTTGTAATGGCTTCTCCGATTTCTTCGACAATCCCAATGGCTTCGTGGCCACTATTTTGATGCCCTGCTTCAATATCTGGATTACGGTAGCTCCAGAGATCGGATCCACAGACACATGTGCGGACGATGCGGAGAATAACATCATCCGGCGCTTCGATTTGCGGACGTTCAACTTCTACTAGACCCACTTGCCCAGCTTTTGTATAAACTGTTTTCTTCATAGGAACAACCTACTTTCTATTGCTTACTTACCTACAGTATACACTTTTTCTTAGGCTTCTGCTCGTACCAACTCGTCATTAATGATGGTGATGAATATGTCCATGACTTTGATTCACTTCCAACTCTTCGATATTGCGCTTATGGGCTCGGTGGGTTGCCAGGTCTTCATCGACCTCAATAGTAACATTTTGAAAGCCACAATCTTTGAGCAAGGTACGAATAGACTCTTTACAGACCTCCATGTGGTTGACATGCTCTAGACAAACATGGACAATGGCGTTCTTTTCCAAACCATCCATGGTCCAGAGATTAAGCTGATTGATACTAGCCACATGCTCCAACTGCTCCAAATCACTCTTGACTTGCTGGATATCCACTCCTTCTGGCACGGCATCCAGGAAAATCCTGAGCGTGCTCCAAAAACGTGGAATGGCTTTGGACAGAATAAAGATGGAAATAGCAAGAGATAAGAGTGGATCTAGGATGTACCAGTCGGTAAATCGGAGAACAATGGCCATTAAGATGACAGCCACCCAACCTAAGGTATCTTCAAGAAAATGCAGGCTGAGAATGGATTCGTTCTTGGTTTGCCCTTTGCGAATGACAAGACTCGCTAGCACATTGATGCTGACAGCTATGATTCCAAGCCAGAGGATGCCCTCATCATTGACAGGTTGTGGGTGAAAGAGTTTCGTTATATTTTCCAAAATAACTAGAACGGACCCTGTCATGAGAATCACAGCCGTTACCATGGCCCCTAAAAGGCTAAAGCGCTTGTAGCCCAAGGTATAGTGGCTGTCTTCTTCACGATTGGAAATACTCTCCAAAAAGGCAGAGATCCCAATAGCGATCGCATCCCCCAAGTCATGGACCGAATCCGCAAGGACCGCACTGGATCCAAAAATCCCTCCTGCAATAAACTCAACAATGGCATAACTCAAATTCAAGAAAAAAGCGATCCAGACCGCATGTTTTGTCTTCATAATCCTATTTCCTTTGTTATAATAGATTCATGAACATCATGTTCATTATCATTATCTAACATTCACAACAGAAAGGATAGGGGCAAACCGTTTAGGGTGTCCGTTACTGAACAGTTTGTTCGAAGTGTCCATATGACAGCACAGGATCGTCGCATCACCAAAACTCGAAAAGCTATCTATCAGGCGTTCTTACACTTACTCAACCAAAAAGACTACGAGGCCATCACCGTTCAGGAAATCATTGACCTTGCTGATGTGGGGCGCTCAACCTTTTACAGCCATTACGAGAGCAAGGAATTATTACTTGACGAGCTCTGTCAAAAACTCTTTCATCACCTCTTTGAGCGAGATGATCAGCTCTCTCCCCAAGACTACCTAGCCCATATCTTTCAGCATTTCAAGAAAAACCAAGACCATGTAACCAGTCTCTTGCTTTCCAAAAATGATTATTTTATCCGGCAACTGAGAAAAGAACTGGAACACGACGTCTACCCCATGGTAGCTGAAAAACTGATTCAATCGCACCCCAACATCCCCCACTCCTATCTCAAACACCTGGTCGTAACCAACTTCATTGAAACCCTCAGCTGGTGGCTCAAAAAAGGCAAGACTTACACCGAACAAGAAGTCATTCAGTTTTATTTGGAGATTTTAAACGTCGCTTCTAACTAAGGAGCGATCTTACATCATGTATCATAGAAAGGAAAACTATGCTCATCCCCATTCTTCTCGGCTTTTTGACAGCCTTCTTAGCCCTTGCCTTTCCCCTCCTTCATTTATTGGCTAGCCTTTCAGAATTAAGAAAGGGCAAGAATACTCTAGGAAATCAGCTTCTGTTCATTGGAAGTTGCCTTACGACCTTTTCTCTTATCCTCTACTTCTTTTTGCCGATTGTTGCTTTATTCCTTTGGATGATTGGCTGTGGTTTGATTTGCTACGGGGCCTATTGGAATGGCAAGCACAAAGAAAACTTCAAACCAGTTCATCATGTTATTCGAGTAGGTATCGCTCTGGTAATTACGATTTTATTAGCTCTCATATAAAAAAGCTCAGGTTTTTTCAATGAAAACTTGAGCTCTTTTTATTTATTAAGCCATCAACAGCATGAGAATAGGGATCACCACCATGGTTGCAAGGGTCGTCTCTGTCACCATGACCGCTGCATAATCACTATCAGCTCCGTAGAGTCTGGCAACAACTGGCGCATTGGTCATCACAGGCATGGCGGACTGGATGATAAAGACTTGCTTCATCAGGTTTGGAAGAGGCAACCAGTAGACGATGGAAGCCATCAAGAGAGGGGCAACCACGAAGCGACCTAGTAGAATGAGTAGCTGATTTTTTCCCAGAACCAACTGCTTCACACCTACATGAGACACTGACAAACCGATGAATATCATGGATAAGGGGGTCGTTAAATTACCCAGATACTGCAAATCACTGGCTAGAAAGGCTGGCATCTTGATATGAAGGATCACAAAGACTAACCCTAAGAGAAAGCCCATCAGGGGCGGAGAAAAGACTTTTTTCAGACTGGTTTTAAGATCAAACTGCGCTTCTCCCTCACCATCCCGCTGAATCAGATAGGTCCCCAAAGTCCAGAAAAAGGTCGTATTACACATGTAATAGATCAAAACATAGGGAATGCTGGCATCTCCAAAGAGGGCTTGGTTAATAGGAAGCCCCACGAAGATGGTATTGGAATTAAAAAACATGGAAATAAAGAGGCCACGACGGTCCTGTCTTACTGCAAAGATCCTTGCTACCCCTGTCGCGATGCCAAGTAAAATAACCATAGACAGGGCAGGAAATCGCAAGGCTGGCAACATTTTAAGTAGATCTGCTGCTGTGAAGCGTTGCGTAATGGTGTAGAGCATATAGCAGGGAAGAGCGACTTGAGTAACTAGCTTTGCAATCAAGCCACGTGACTTGTCATCAAACCAAGCTTTTTCACCAATGACAAAGCCCACTAAAATCATGCCCAGGATGACCAGGATGCCCGATATGCTCCTCAAAAAGATGTCCATGTTCTCCCCTTTTCTTTTTTAAATTTGAACTAGAAAATCACATTTTTTACAAATCTCAAAAACTACTCTAGTATATCATAAAAAGAGGTGGGGCAATATGCCCAACCTCTAATGAGTTTTTGGTAATCCGTTTTTCTCCTTCTTAGTAACCTTTAAGCATTAAATAGATCAGGTTCATAGAGAAATCCTAGGTAAGTAACTTAAATAAAGTTTTTTTCAATTTAAAATTCGCATTATTACTTGATGATCCCTTCCTGAATCAAAAAATCACGTGCCACTTGATTAGCTGACTTGCCTTCTACTCCGACTTGGTAGTTCATCTGGCTCATTTGCTCTGCTGTGATTTTACCAGCTAACTGGTTGAGAATCCCTTCCAATTCTGGATGTTTCTTAAGAAGAGCCTCTTTCATGAGGGGAGCCCCTTGATATGGCGGGAAGAGTTGCTTGTCATCTTGGAGGACCACGAGGTCATAGCGAGCAAGCTCGGCATCCGTTGAATAAGCATCTGTGACCTGGATATCACCGGACTGGATAGCCTGGTAACGAAGGGCTGGCTCCATGGTGGAGACTTGTAGATGGAGTCCGTAAACTTTCTGCAAGCCCTTGTTCCCATCCTCTCGGTCATTAAACTCCAAGGTAAATCCAGCCTTAAGTTGTCCTTCCACCTTTCTCAAATCTGAAATGGTCTTGAGGCCATACTCTTGGGCAATTTTCTTGGGCACTGCGACAGCATAGGTATTTTGATAAGCCATGGGTTTGAGCAAGGCCAGGTTGTCTTGTTTCTTGATCCCATCTCGAGCCGCTTGATAGACTGCTTCTGGATCATGGTCGACTTGCGGCGCCGGCTTGAGGAGACTTTCGGTCACGGTCCCTGTAAACTCTGGATAGATAGCAATATCCCCTTTTTTCAGAGCCTCATAGAGGAAGGTGGTCTTGCCAAAATTTGGTTTAACAGTCACTGTCATGTCTGTCTTTTCTTCGATCAAGATCTTGTACATATTGGCTAGAATTTCCGGTTCAGGCCCTAACTTCCCAGCAATGACCAGGTTTTCTTTTTCCGGTTTGGGAAGAAGACTTGGTGTATAGCTAGCTCCCAATCCCAGGATCATGACCGCAAAGGCCGCAAAGATGGTCCGCAATTTGGCCTTTTCCATCCATTTGAGAAGAAGGTTAAAAGCAATGGCTAAGAAGGCAGAAGATAGGGCGCCGATCAAAATCAGACTGGCATTATTGCGGTCAATCCCCAGAAGGATAAAGGAACCGAGTCCCCCTGCTCCAATCAAGGCAGCTAGGGTAGCCGTCCCGATAATCATCACAGCTGCTGTCCGAATCCCAGACATGATGACGGGCATGGCCAAGGGAATCTCAAACTTCTTGAGTCGCTCCCACTTGGTCATCCCAAAGGCGATTCCCGCTTCTTCAAGGCTTGGGTCAATCCCTTGTAAACCGGTGATGGTATTTTGAAGGATGGGGAAAATGGCATAGATAACGAGAGCTGTCAAGGCAGGAAGTGTTCCAATTCCCATGATGGGAATGAAGAGCCCCAAAAGGGCCATGGAAGGAATGGTCTGGAAGATCCCAGCTAGCTGTAAAACCCAGTTGCTGGCTCTCTTGCGTGTACTTAAATAAATAGCTAGAGGGACCGACAGAAAAATAGCAAGGAGTAAGGTCAGTAATGACAGTTGCAAATGTTGCCCTAGTGCAGCGAGCCAGTCTCCAAAACGTTCTTGAAAGGTTGCAACTAGTTTAGACATGGTGAGCACCTCCAAATAAATCCGCAACAAAGTCGTTTGCTGGCTGGGCTAGAATGGTATCAGAATCCGCCACCTGCACAATCTCTCCTTCTTGTAGCACCGCAATCCGATCGCCTAATTTCAAGGCCTCGTCCGTATCATGAGTCACGAAAATAGTCGTCATACCAAATTCTTTGTGCAAGTCTTTGGTGAGAGCCTGTAGCTGTTTGCGAGAAATGGCATCCAAGGCTGAAAAGGGCTCGTCCATCAATAGAATCTTTGGCTCTGCAATGATGGCCCGCACAATGCCAATACGTTGTTGCTCCCCACCCGATAACTCGCTTGGCTTGCGATTTGCATACTCTGCAGCAGGCAGACCAACCTTGTCCAAGAGTTCTTCTGTTTTAGAGGCTATTTGGCTTTTAGTCCACCCTTTCATTTCTGGAATTAAAGCAATATTATCAGCGACAGTTAGATTTGGAAAGAGAGCAATGGCCTGCAAAACATAACCAGTAGAAAGACGTAACTCTCGTTCGTCATAGTCCTTGATGCGTTTTCTGTCCATATAAATATTGCCATCTGTCGGCTCCAAAAGACGATTGATCATCTTGAGCATGGTGGTTTTTCCAGATCCTGAAGGTCCTACCAAGACCATAAATTCTCCATCTTCAATACAGAGATTGACATCTTTTAAAATGTCCTTATCCGTGTAGCGCAAGGCTACATGTTTGTATTCAATCATATTCTTCCTCACCATCTCCTTAAAAGCTAAGATCCTTATCTCACTTTTTATAAGAGTGTAATCATTATTATAACATTGTAATGCTAGATATTAAATCTGTCAACGATTTTGATTTAAAATCATATATAAGAAAAGGAGCTTGGCCAAGGCCAAACTCTTCATTATGATGAACTATTCTTCTTCTACCAAACGTTTAAACTCCGCTTGGATTTCTGTATTTTCTGTTTGTTTTAAGTACATGACTCCACCATTAGTCGTCGGTGAATGAAAGACAATCGCTTCTCCTGTATTGGTTATCGCAAAGAAGTAACTATGAACATCCGGGTACTTATCCCAATTGCTATAACGCTCTACTATTCGGTACTGGGCATTTCCGAGACCTGTATCCGTATACTCAGCATTCATTTTCTCACTTGGTCCATCATCCCTAAGTGTATAGAGGTGGTCAGTACCGACATCTCCTCCTGCGATCCCCTTTTGGTAATTGGGTTGTCCTAGTTTTTCCCCCCAGTCCTTTATAAAAGCTTCTAGCTTGGCAGATTTGTTGGGATTCCATGGTGCTTTTTGCTCAGTTGTTGACTTAGATGAACGACTTGGAACTTCAAATTCCTGCCAATCGAGGCCTCTTAAGTCAATTTGATCCGATGCATTTTTTCCAAAATCAGCAGCAATATCATTTGCTTGTATTTGAATCTCTTTTTCTTGGAGTATAGTCGCTTGCTCTTGCTTAGCATTAAGCTGATAAAGAGTTCCATAACCTTGACCCGTACCTGAGGACCAGCTAAGCTCCAGTACCTCTCCTCCTTTATAGACAAGGACTGCATTTCTTGCTCCACCATGACCAGCAGTAAATCCTTCAGCTAAAAGGACTGGTTTCTCGGCTTTCAAATAATATAGGCCGGTTAAGAAATATTTGCCACTCAAATTTAGGTCCGCAATCAGAAGTTCCTCTATCCCATCGTTATTTAAATCTGCAAAGGCATAACGCATTTCATCTGCCTGGTTAACCGCATTTTCGATTGCCCAACTATTGATTGGACGCTCAGTTGCATGTAAACTTTGAGAGAGACTTGCGATGCTTGCTGTATCCTTTGGCGAGGTCAAAATCTTTTGATAATCCTCAAATACAGGCTGGTACAACTTCTTGTAATCTTTTTTTACTTCTTTTTTAGTGACCTTTTTACTAGAAGATGATAAAGTCGTTGTTTCCGCGCTGTTATTCAACTGACTAGAATGTCGAGGAGTTCGTTTGCTACAACCAACCGTAATAAGTCCTGCTAGTAAGAGAATAAAGGCTCCTAACTTCTCTTTTCGTTTCATAAGCTTCTCCTTTTGTGCCATCCTTGACATTTGTACTTTTCTCTTTATATTATACCAAAAAAGAAGGCTACACCTGATGATTTGTGTAAAACCTTCTTATTCCATTTCATTTTGATCTAATTTGGGTCCTTTTGCTCTCGACGACCCAGATTGTCCTGACTTTCGATATGTTGCTTGATCAAGGCGACCACTTCATTATTGCTTGGAAGACATAATCCTTGTTCACGATTTGGTCATCACTAGCCTTAGCAAAGCGAAAAATCTGACCGATTAGAATATCAAAACATTATTTTTCGACCATACCACTGTTAATGAGACTTTCTTTCGTTACTGAATAACTAACTGTTTTGTCATCTAGGGGATTAAAGCCTGGGACGATTTCTTTTAATTTATTAAAATCGATTTTTGTGTAATCAATGGTATTGCGGATATAAAAGATTCCATCTTTGTATTCTGATGTTAGTTCAAATCCTTGTCCCATCAAATCTTTGAACATTTCTTGGCTCTTAGCAACGGCTTCTTTCATGGATTCAAGAGGGTTTTCACCAGGAACTTTTGAGACGTCGTAATCATCAACTTTTTCTTGTACTAACAAGGTATCTCCCTTGTAATACAAGGTTACAGTGGACTTACCTGCTTCATCACTCGATTCAAGAACCGTTTTTTGAGCACCTGCTAGTGCATCCTCTTTTTGGCTTTCATCCGTTGATGACTCTTTTGTCTTCTCTTTAGCGGATGATTTGCTTGTTGCTTTACTAGTCGCCTTAGTGGACGATGGACTAGTAGATTTTGTACTCTCTTTTTGTGCGCAACCAGCTAAAAGAAGACCCGCTGTCAAGAAGACGGCTAACATTTTTGTGGTTTTATTCATTTTGAATACCTCACTTTTTTATGATGGTTAGGGAAATGACTGACATCTGAAACGAGTCATTTAGCAGGATCAACTGTCGTTTTAGATGTTATTAGAAAAGTCTCAAAAATAATGTTCGCAGTCCCCTACTTATCGATCATTGTAGCCATCTGGGTGGCTGGAATGCCATTCCCAGGCTGTTTGGATAATGGTTTCGATATTGTCAAATTTTGGCTGCCAGCCGAGGATGGCACGCGCCTTCTCAGATGACGCGATCAGGGTATCTGGATCTCCTGGTCTACGATCTGCAATCTCCAGAGGGATTGGATGTCCCGTCACCTTGCGGGCTGCTTCTACGATTTGAAGATTGGAGAATCCAGTCGACGAGCCCAGGTTAAAGGCAGTAGATGGGTTGCCATTACGCAGATACTCCACTGCTAAAAGATGGGCATCCGCCAAGTCAAATGGATGGACATAGTCCCGAACATTGGTGCCATCTGGTGTCTGGTAGTCATCTCCAAAAATAGAGATCTTCTCGCGTTTTCCTTGGGCCACTTGTAAGACGATCGGTAAGAGATGGGTCTCTGGTCCATGGTCTTCCCCAATAGATCCGTCAGGCTTAGCACCCGCAACATTAAAGTAACGAAGGGGCACATACTTGATGCCGTAGGCTTGATCAGCCCAACGCATGATGGTTTCCATCATGAGCTTGCTTTCGCCATAAGGGTTGATTGGTTTTTGCGGAGTGGTTTCAAGAATCGGAATTTCTTCTGGAATGCCGTAGGTGGCAGCAGTTGAAGAAAAGACGATGTAGTGCACCCCACATTCATGCATGACTTCCAAGAGTTTAACCATGCCTGCTGTATTATTGTCAAAATATTTCAATGGATCTGCCATGGATTCAGCAACCAGTGAGTAGGCCGCAAAGTGGATGACCGCATCGATATCTGCATGTTCCTTAAAAACCCTGCGCATAAAGTCTTGATCCGCCAGGTCTCCATGGTAAAAGACCGCATCTGGATGCACCGCTGCACGGTGGCCTGTGACCAGGCTATCGACCACGACGACTTTTTCCTGTCCTTCATTGACCAAACGGTCCACCATGTGGGAACCGATATAGCCAGCTCCTCCGAGTACGAGTATTGCCATTTATTTTCCTTTCGCTTCTTTGTTTTCTCTCTTATTGTACCAAATTTCTGCCTCTTCTCCACACTTAAAGTGTCGCAACAAAGCGTCTAAAGGCTGTCTGGCCTTCTGCTGTTCGCTTGTAGACACCAGCATCTTCCAGCACCCGCGCAAAGATTTGACCGACTGATTTACGGACAAGGGCTTCTGCCTCTGCTTCATCTGTGAGGGATGGGTGAGTGGCTTTCAAATCATCTGCCCAAGGCTGGTGGTAGGTCGCTACCGTGCTCTCACGTCCAAGTAGATAGTCTTGGACCTGCTTGAGTTCTTCCTTAAGACGAGGTGGCAAAATCGCTAGCCCCATGACTTCGATCAGGCCGATATTTTCTTTTTTGATGTGTTGCACATCTGCATGCGGGTGATAGATACCATCTGGATGCTCTGGTGAGGTTTGGTTGTCACGGAGCACCAAGTCCAGTTCATAATGCCCATCACGAATTCGTGCAATGGGGGTAATGGTATGGTGGGGCTGACCGTCGGATGCCGCTAAGACTTGAACGGCTGGATCCGAGTAGCCACGCCAGGCTGTAAGGATATGGTCTGCCAGAGCAATCAATTGTTCCTTGTCGTCTGATTGCAAACGTAGAACCGACATGGGCCAGTTGACAATCCCTAGCGATACAGCCTCAAAGCCCTCAATGGTAAAACTTTCCTCAACAGGAGCTAGCTCCATAGGGAAGGTGTGCCGTCCGCCTTGGTAGTGGTCATGAGTCAGGATGGATCCCCCTACAATGGGCAGATCTGCATTAGACCCCGCAAAATAGCCTGGAAAAGTCTCAACAATGGTCAAAAGTCGCTCAAAGGTCTTGCGACTAATGGCCATGGGCACATGCTGGCTATCAAGGAAAATGCAGTGTTCATTGAAGTAGGCATAAGGGGAATACTGGAAGCCCCAGTCATGACCGTCCATATCAAAGCGAATAATCCGGTGATTGGCCCGAGCTGGATGGTCTAGGCGACCTTGATAGCCTTCATTTTCAAAGCACAATTGGCAGGCTGGATAATGACTGGTTTTGGCAAGTTTGGCCGCCGCAATGTCTTTAGGATCTTTTTCAGGTTTTGACAGATTGATGGTGATTTCAAGAGAACCGTAGGGAGTTTCTGCCTCAAAGGCAATGTTTTGCGCAATGGCCTCTACCTTGATGTAATCATTGCGCTTAGAGAGGGCATAGAAATCAGCAATCGCGTCTTCTTTAGACTGACGATAGGTCTCCCAGAAAAGATGGTTGACCTGACTAGGGCTAGGTGTGATCCAATCCATCAACTCCGCACCTAGGCTGTCCTTGGCGGCCATGCTATCTTGAATCATATTATTCGCAACCGCAATCTCTACCAGCTGATCTTTGAGCGCGATCAAGTCTTCTTTTTGGGCTGGTCCATCTAGTCCTTCTTCTCCAACGCGACTCATGATGCGATTTTTTAGATAAATCCGATCCATCTCTTCGTAGTCACTCGCCGCAATGACGGCTGTGACAAATGCATCTAGAATTCCTTGTGGCATTTTGTCTCCTCTCTCCTAATCTAAGACGCGACTGCCCCCTGCTACTTCAGCAATGTAGAAGCTTGGAGCATAGCCGACAACTTCCTCATAACGTTTGCCGACAGCTTCTTCAAAGTCTTGGACCTTATCCTTGTTGACAAGGGCGATGGCACACCCACCAAAGCCGGCTCCTGTCATGCGGGCACCAAGCACACCTTCTTGTTCCCAAGCCGTATGCACCAAGGTGTCCAATTCAAGTCCAGTTACCTCATAATCGTGTTCTAATGATACGTGGGAAGCATTCATGAAACGGCCAAAAGCTTCTAAATTTCCTTCCTCCAGAGCCTTACGAGCTTGGAGAGTCCGTTGGTTTTCGAGTACAGCATGGCGAGCTCGTTTGATGCGATTTTCATCCTTGATCAAGTAGCTATAGGTATCAAAATCCCAGACATCCAATTCACCCAAGGTTTGGATGTCTAGTTTGGCTTGCAATTCTGAGACAGCTGTTTCACATTCCGCACGGCGTTCATTGTATTTTGAATCAATCAATTCCCGACGTTTGTTGGTATTCATAATCACGACGACATTGTCTTTCAAATCAAGGGGCACCAAGTCATATTCCAAGGTGTTGGTATCCAGATAAATGGCCCGTTGGTCAGCTCCCATGCCGATCGCGAACTGGTCCATGATGCCAGAGTTGACCCCGATAAAGTGGTTTTCTGTTTGTTTTCCAATTTTAACCAAGTCCACCCGATCCACTGTCAAACCGTAGATCCTTTCTGCAATGACGCCCGTCAGCATCTCTAGTGAGGCTGAAGAAGAGAGACCAGATCCATTTGGAATATTCCCGTAGACATAGACATCCATCCCCACATCAATGGTGTGACCAGCTTCTTGCAAGAAATGAAGAACACCTTTTGGATAGTTGGTCCAGTTGTGCTCCTCTTCAAACTGAAGGTTTTCAAGTGGGACTTCAATGATCCCCTTGTCTTCAAAGTTTCCTGAGAAGAAACGCAAGACCTTATCCTCACGCTTTCTGGCCGCTCCGTAGGTACCAAGTGTGATAGCTGCTGGGAAGACATGGCCTCCATTATAGTCAGTATGTTCACCGATCAGATTAATCCGCCCTGGTGAGAAAAAAGTATGATCCGCTTCTGCTCCAAAGACTGTTTGAAAAGCGTTCCGAAGTTCTAGAGTATTCATTGAGATTACCTCACTTATATAGTTATTTATTTTTAGTGTAACCCTTTTCATCAAGCAAATCAATTAATTTACTAAAATTTTAGTAAAATACACTAACCAGGCCAAAGCTATGATATACTAGAAGACAGAAGGAGAAAACTTATGGCTACATTAAAGGATATTGCCAGTCTCGCTAACGTATCCATCGCCACTGTTTCACGTGTGCTGAATCAAGATACTAGTCTTTCTGTAACGGAGGAAACCCGCCACAGAATTTTGACCGTTGCTGACGAACTAGGCTACACCAGACATCAGAAAAGTGGGAACTTTAAGAAAGAAAAACAACAAATTGTCATCATCCAATGGAAAAGTGAAGAAGGAGAGCTGGACGACCTTTACTACTACAACATCCGTTTAGGCATTGAAAAAAGAGCACAGGATCTCGATTATGGCATCCTACGCTATTTCAATGATATTCCCTTTCGATTAGGGGAGGAAGTTGTTGGGGTCATTTGTATTGGAAAGTTTAGTAGAATTCAGATTGTCGAGCTAGAAAAGCTAGCCAAGCCTCTGGTTTTTGTTGATAGTAACACTCTCAACCAAGGGCATCCTTGTGTCACGACTGAATTTGAAAATGCTGTTCAGACTGCTCTTCACTATTTACGAAAACAAGGGTGTACAACGATCGGTCTCCTAACCGGTGAGGAAAAAACGACTGACCTATTGGAAAGTATTCCCGATCCTCGGCGAAGAGCCTATCGAAACTATTGTATTGAAAGAAACATTTACCACCCTGAACTCATCCTCACAGGTAGTTTTACAGCTCAATCAGGCTATGACCTCATTTCCTCTCAACTTCAGTCTGGCTCACCCTTACCAGATGCCTATTTTGCTGCCAGTGATAGTTTGGCAATTGGGGCTCTTCGCGCCTTTCAAGAAGCCGGCATCAAGGTCCCTGATAACATCCAACTCATCTCCTTTAATGATACCAGTTTAGCCAAACAAGTCTTTCCTCCCCTCTCGACCATCACTGTTTTTACAGAAGAAATGGGACGAACCGCTATGGACGTCCTCAATAAACAAGTCCTAGCTCCGAGAGAAATACCGACCCTTACCATGCTAGGAACCAAACTCACCTTAAGAGAAAGTACCAAGAATGGATGATCTTCCATCCTTTTCGAAAATAAGAAACTATGAAAACACACGAAATTTTATACCAAACTTTGGCCCAAGCCCAGGATTATGTCAACGGCGAGCAACTAGCCCAGGAAATGGGCCTGTCTCGCACCTCTATCTGGAAGGCCATCCAGCGTCTAGAAAAAGAAGGCATCGAGATTGAGTCTGTTAAAAATCGAGGCTACAAGATCCTTTCTGGAGACCTCTTAATCCCCCAAGTCATCGAAGACCTTTGTCCATTGACAGTCTCCTATAATCCCCAGTGCCAATCCACCCAGTTAGACGCTAAGAATGCCATGGAAGCGGGTGGCCAATCTGCTACTCTGTATCTAGCTCCTTTCCAAACAGCTGGTAAGGGGCGTTTTGGGCGCGACTACTTCTGTCCTTCTCAAGGGGGAATCTACATGTCTCTCCACCTCAAGCCCAACCTCCCTTTCGATCAAGCACCTGCCTATACCCTCATGGTCGCAGCTGCTATCTATAAGGCTCTGAAAAATCTAGCCTTACTGGATGTCGATATCAAGTGGGTCAATGACATCTACTACAAGGGGAAAAAAGTTGGAGGCATTCTGACTGAAGCCATCAGTTCTATCGAAACAGGCCTCATCACAGATGTCATTATTGGTGTGGGGCTCAATTTTTCCATCACTGATTTTCCAAAGGAACTGAAAGACAAGGCAGGGTCCCTCTTTGGTGCCCAGCCTCCCATTTCCCGCAATGAACTGATTGCTGAGATTTGGAAGGAATTTTTCACCACTCCAGAAGAGGAGCTGATCTACCTCTACAAGCAACGTTCACTGGTCCTAGGTAAGGAAGTCCGCTTCGAACAAAATCAGACTAGCTACCAAGGCCTAGCCAAGGATATTTCGGACAGTGGACAACTACTAGTCCAACTGACGGACGGCAAAGAACGCTGGCTCAACAGTGGCGAAATCTCTATCAAGCAGTGGGATCTATAAAACAGAGCTAACAGCTCATAAAAAATAAGCACCTCTTGGTGCTTATTTTTTATACTTATCTCGTTTTTTCTGATTGAGCTGTTGATCGATACTTTCGACCAACTTCCCTAAGATATAGCTGACTTGTAAATTTCTCAATATCAAGAGAGCCCAAAAGATAGCTGCTAGGTAGCTTTCCCTCATCACAGCATCATTAAAAAAATAGGTTTCCAAGGCTGTAAAGATAGCCATAGTCCAAAATTGACGTTTATTCATATTGTTATTCTACCATGATTTTCTGTAAAAAGCACATCCTAGTCTTCCTGAACTATAATTTTATCAGAGAGGAAATCGAAGCCCTCCGGAATGACTGACTCTTCTGTCACTTCTGCCTCTTCCTTGTGACCACGAGCTTTCTTAGAGAATTCCGCCCGAACCTGGGTCCATTCCTCCATTGAAATAGCCAGAATCTCCGGAGAGAAACCTGCCGCATTGCTTAAAATATTGCCAAACATGGTATTGAGGTTATCTCGCTTCATGGTCTGTTCGGCATTAAAGGCAGACTCAAAAGCTAAAATCGCATGGCGTTCATTGGCCGCAACCGGCTGTGAACCAACCAGTAAAGCCCTATCTGCCCCTGCTAGGCTTTCAATAATTTCCCCCCAAGCATTCTGTAGGCGAATGAGATTGTTACGGGCTAAATCTGGATTTTCAACTGCTTCTTGTAAGATAGCTTGAAGCTTATTACGGTCCACTCGATAGCCCTTGCTAGACTTCTGAGGACGAGCAGGTGCGGGCTTGGCTACAGGAGCCCCACTTGCTACTTGAGCTAATTGACTTTTCAGTAACTCCACTTCTCTTTTGAGTTGGTCCATTTGTGCTGAAAAATCTGCTGGAAGAGCCACTTGGCTAGCCGAAGGGCCCTCACCCTTGTATTCTGCCAAACGAATGGTCATCATCTCCGTATAGATTTTCGGCTGCAGGCTGTTTTTGATATCCGCTAAACTCCTTGTCGCAAGATCAATCCAAGCAAAGAGGGTGGCTTGTGGTATGGCTAGATTCTGATTAAATCGCTCACTGACATGGAGATTTTCCCCACCTGTCTGAACGATCAAGAGATCCCGTAAATACTGTAAGAGGTCCGTCACAAAGCGGGCCATGTTTTTCCCATTATCAAAGATCAGGTTCAACTGGTCCAAGGCAGCTGTTGCATCTTGTGCTGACAAGGCTGCAACATAAAGATCTAAGGCTTCTTGACTGATGGAACCTGTGATTTCTTCAGCCGTCGCAGTGGTCAATTGGGCACCAGCTGTCAGGCTGAGGGCCTGGTCCAAAATGGACAAGGCATCCCGCATCCCACCTTCTGCCCGACGGGCAATTATGGCTACAGCTTCTTCTTCGTAATCAATCCCTTCTTTATCCAAAACAGCTTTTAGGTGGTCTTGAATGGCTGGCGTCTTGATGGATTTAAACTCAAAGCGTTGAACCCGTGAAAGGATGGTTGCTGGAATCTTGTGCAATTCCGTTGTTGCTAGGATAAAGACTACATTTTCTGTTGGTTCTTCCAAGGTCTTGAGAAGAGCATTAAAGGCTCCCGTCGAAAGCATGTGCACCTCGTCGATAATATAGACCTTATGAGGAGCCAAACTAGGCGCATAGGTAGATTTATCGCGGATATCTCGGATCTCATCTACCCCATTATTTGAGGCTGCGTCAATCTCGATAACATCCTCTAAACTGCCATTGGTAATGGCTTCACAGATATAGCAATCATTACAAGGCTCTCCCCCTTTTTGGTTGGGGCAGTTCATGGCCTTGGCAAAGATTTTTGCCACACTGGTCTTCCCCGTCCCACGAGGTCCAGAAAAGAGATAGGCATGGCTAATTTTCCCCTGTTCGACAGCTTGTCGAAGGGTCGTCGCAATAACCTCCTGCCCTACAAGTTGGCCAAAGGTCTGGCTACGGTATTTACGATAGAGGGCTTGATACATTAGTCTACTACTCCAAACATCCTAAAATTCCAATTTGTTTTTTCAAGCAAGATAGCTACAAAACGTTCCAAATAAAGGCGATCTAGATCATCATAATCTCCCACTCGGTCCGAATCTAGATCCAACACTCCCAGCAACTGGTCTTTCAAGACCATGGGAACCACAATCTCACTCATGGCGCGACTGTCACAAGAGATATAATTGGCATGCTGGGTCACATCCTCAATTACCAGCGTCTCTCTTTTCTCTGCTGCTTCTCCACAGACGCCTTTTCCTAAGGCAATGTGGACACAGGAAACCTGACCTTGAAAGGGGCCTAAAATCAGCTCTTTTTGATCATAAAGATAAAAACCTGCAAAGACCGAATGTGGTAGGGCTTGATTGAGCAAAGCACTGGCATTGGATAAATTGGCCAAGGCATTGCTTTCACCCTCTAAAAGAGCTTCTAACTGGGCTAGTAAGAGTTGGTAACGTGATTCTTTTTCCTGTATATTCATAACCTTTATTATACCAAACTTTAGTTAGAAAATTAAGTATTTACAACGGAGCAACCTTTGATAACAACCCAGCTTGCCATCAGAAGTATCAAGCAAATGTTCTCAATAAAAAAGCCAGGGAGCAAGGTCCCTGACTTTGTAAAAATTCATCTAAGCGTCTCTCCGAACATATTGAATCGCCCGATAAGAGAGAAAAAGGGTCAGAACAAGGGAGACAAACCAGATGGTCCGAAGGCCATAATATTGGATGAGGAAGGTGGAAAGAATAGCTCCTCCCACAAAGCTCCCAATCAAAGAAGTCATAAAGAGAGACTCCCAAAAAAACTCCATCTTCCGCTCCCGTACAAAATTCCCGTAAGCGACCATGGTCTTCTTGAGATTCCCTGTCATAAAGGAATGGTTATAAGCATAGCTATCGACTTCTCCAAAGGAAATGGCTACAATCCCCAAGCTTAGCCCAAAGAAAGGTACAATTAGAACATTGGGCACTTCTTTGGGAAGAGATCCTGCCACCAAGGTCGTCAGAACCAAGGGAACCAAGGTACTGAGTCGCCAAACGGAATGGCTAAAGAAGCGTTGAAAGACGGTCATCAAGAAAATCCCGATCATAAAGGCCAACATGGTGGCTAGTTTGACCTCCACATCCGCGATTTCATGGCCAATTAAACCAACAGATAGAAAGACCACGTTTCCCGTTTGGCCCGCGGCCAAGGTCCCTCCTCTTTCGATAAAGGTGTAGGCATCTGAAAAACCTGCACACATGGTCAGTAGGCAGGCAAAGGCCTTACTTCTGGAGTGAAACTCCCTTCTTAACTTTTTCATATTTCTCCCTATTTGTCATGGAAAAGAGGCTGGGACACTACTTCCTAACCTCTCTCACTTGTTATCTTATCCTTCACGTGATTCGCTCAAAATCTTCTCAATCTTGGTCGTAATCAAATCAATGGCTACAGTATTGGTCACGCCTTCTGGAATGATAACATCCGCATAACGCTTGGTTGGCTCGATAAACTGATGGTACATCGGCTTCACCACTCCCAAGTACTGCTCGATGACGCTGTCCAAACTCCGACCGCGCTCTTCCATATCTCGCTTGATCCGGCGAATGATCCGCACATCATCGTCGGTATCAACGAAAATCTTGATATCCATCAAGTCACGAAGACGCTTGTCCTCCAAGACCAAAATCCCCTCAACGATAAAGACATCCTGAGGCTCTTGACGATAGGTCTTAGAACTACGCGTGTGCTCTGCGTAGTCATAAGTAGGAATATCAACTGGACGGCCAGCCAACAACTCATTGATTTGCTCAATCATGAGGTCTGTATCAAAGGCAAAAGGATGGTCATAGTTGGTCTGAATCCGCTCTTCAAAGGTTAGATGACTTTGATCCTTGTAATAAGAATCGTGCTCAATCATAGCAATTTTTTCATCTGGGAAGTGGGACAAAATTGCACGAGAAACACTGGTTTTCCCCCCACCAGAACCACCTGTTACACCGATAATAATTGGTCTGTTTCGCATCTTCTTCTCCATTTTCTATAATCTTATTTATTCTATCACAAAAGCGGTCTCTTGACCACGACTTAAACCTTTTTTCTAAGGATTTTCATCAACCTTCCAAGAAGACCTTCCCTCCTATCCTCCATCCCAATTAGAAAGGCCCATTCCATCTTTTTAGGATGAAACATGATATAATGAAACCAGTAAATACCTGATTGAAAGGAGCTGCCATGCTGAAACTTGGTATCATCGGCACCAGTGCCATCTCCCATTCCTTCCTTGCTGCAGCTAAAGAAACAGGCCAGTATGAGTTAAGAGCGGTCTATTCACGGACCTTGGAGAAAGCTCGTAGTTTCACCCAACCTTATGGACAAGTGGCCCTCTATGATGACCTGATTGCCTTTTTAGATAGTGATCTGGATGTCATCTACATTGCTAGTCCTAATTCACTCCACTATCCCCAGGCAAAATTAGCCCTCTTGGCTAAGAAACATGTCATCCTTGAAAAACCAGCTGTCACCACTCCCAAGGAATGGAAAGAGTTGGTTAAATTAGCCCAGGAGCACCAGGTCTATCTCTTTGAAGCCGCTCGCAACTATCATGAAAAAGCCTTTGCAACCATCCAAGACTTTTTCAAAGACAAGACCATCTTGGGTGGCCACATGACTTATGCCAAATACTCTTCTAAAATGCCTGAGCTCTTGAAAGGAAATACTCCCAATATTTTCTCCGACCAATTTGCGGGTGGAGCCCTCATGGATTTGGGAGTCTATCCTCTCTACTTTGCAATCGGCCTCTTTGGTCAACCTGAATCAGTAACTTATCAAGCGCGGCAATTGCCTAATTCAATCGATTTGAACGGACATGGTAGCTTGGTTTATTCTGACTTTATCATTGGCATTCAAGCCGGCAAAGATGTGACCAGCAATCTTCCTGCTGAAATTTACACGACAGACGGCACCCTTTTCTTAAGTGGAATCGAAGCCGTTAACGAGGCTGTTTTTCAAGATCATTCTGGAACTAGTTACCAACTTCCGATTACTCCTGCTTCTCATAACATGCTCGAAGAAGCTCAGGCCTTTGCAAGTATAATGACAGAAGGCAACCAGACACTTTACCAGACTTGGCTTCAAACAGGACAGATGGTTCACCAAACCCTCTACGCTATGCGCCAAGATGCTGGAATACACTTTAAGGACGAACATTAATATGACACTAGCATTTCCACCGCTCTGGCAAGAGCAACTCAAAACCCTCGGCTTTGAGCAACTGACTGAAATCCAAGAACGCCTCTTCGAGCCGATCACCCAAGGGGAGAACGTGCTTGGAGTCAGCCCGACAGGAACCGGAAAGACCCTGGCCTATCTCTTCCCTAGTCTTCTCAAGCTAAAACCTAAAAAAGCACAACAATTGTTGATCCTATCACCCAATACAGAATTGGCCGGACAAATCTTTGATGTTGCCAAACAATGGGCGGAACCTCTTGGACTCAGTGCCCAACTCTTCCTTTCAGGCTCTAGTCAAAAACGGCAAATCGAACGCCTCAAAAAGGGACCCGAAATTCTCATTGGAACTCCAGGACGTATTTTTGAATTGATCAAGTTAAAGAAAATCAAGATGATGAATGTTGATACCATCATCCTGGATGAATTTGATCAACTGTTTAGCGACTCTCAGTATCACTTTGTCGATAAGATTTGCCACTACGCGCCCCGAGATCATCAATTTATCTATATGAGTGCAACGACCAAGTTTGATCCAGAACAAATCGAACCTAATACTCTAACCATTCAAGTGGAAGGACAAAACTTGGACAATATCCAGCACTTCTATATGGAAGTGGACAAGCGAGAAAAGGTTGAACTCCTCAGAAAACTCTCCAATGTCGAAGACTTTCGTGGCCTCGTTTTCTTCAACAGCTTGTCAGACCTAGGAAGCGCCGAAGAAAAACTCCAATACCGGGAAGTTAGCGCCGTCTCACTTGCTAGTGACGTTAATGTCAAGTTCCGAAAAGTCATTCTGGAACGCTTTAAGGACCACCAGCTGACACTCCTTCTTGCAACAGATTTGGTGGCACGAGGAATTGATATTGACTCTCTAGAATGTGTCGTCAACTATGAAGTTCCTCGAGATACCGAAACCTACATCCACCGATCTGGACGTACCGGACGTATGGGTAAAGAGGGCTATGTCATCACCTTGGTCAGCCATCCAGAAGAATTGAAAAGTTTGAAAAAATTAACCCCCGTTCGTCCCTTGATTCTCAAAGGAGCTCAACTTTATATAGGGGAAGAATAAGAAAATCGTTCGTAGCATTACGAACGATTCAGATTGAAGATAAAGTCATTTTTAAAACTTTCCTTAGGTGAGTACGGACGTCAGCGAACTTCGTAGAAGTTCCATGACTTAGTTTTGAACCTAAAGTTTCAAAACTCCCGAGTGCCTGAAACAATTGTGTTTCAGGCATTTTTCTCACAGCGGAAAGTTTTTCATATTCTTAAATGATTAAAAAATAAAAGTCAATTTTTGAAAATCATCCCGCTGTTTTATGTAAAACAATAGTTTGTCTACATTCAAAATCGTTCGTAATAATACGAACGATTTTTTTAATTGCGATTGTAATAGAGGCGATGACTTTCCACTTGGTGGTTTAAGAGTTCATCAACCGTCACGATGGTGTAGCCTTGCGATTGAAGGTATTCAATCACGGCTGGAAGGGCATTAATAGATGTTTGGTGAATATCGTGCATCAGGATGATCGATCCTGGTTTGACTTGTTTTTTCACTTCTGCCAAGATGGCTTGTGTATTGTGGGTCTTCCAATCCAGAGTATCCACATCCCACATGATAAAGGCCTGATCAACGGCATATTGAATGGCACTATTAATCGAACCATAAGGAGGACGAGTAATCTTCGTTTGCACTCCTGTGACCTTTTGAATCACTTCCTTCGTATCCATGATTTCTTTTTGGGCAGCCTCCAAAGGCAACTTGGTTAAGACAGGATGATTCCAGGTATGGATTCCGATTTCATGTCCTTCCTGACGTACCCGTTTAGCCACTTCAGGATAGGCCGAGACATTCTTCCCAAGCATAAAGAAAGTCGCCTTAACATGGTACTTGTTGAGGATATCCAGGGCTTGAGGGGTCGTCGTTGGATCTGGACCATCATCAAATGTTAAGGCAACCATCTTAGCATGACGTTGAGTTTGGTAGGCCTCATAAGCTTGAAGATCTCCAGGATTCAGACGAGCAGAATCAATCACATCATAGAGCTTCGAAAGGGGTACATCGAAGGTTTCCATGCCCTCAATAGTAACTGGAAGGGTAATAGAAAGAACCCCTTGATTGTAGGTGAACTGCCAGCCTGCCATATCACTTGCTGAGACAGCTTGCATTATCTCCTCAATTCTTTCTTCCCCTAACTGTAGAAAGACCAGCTGGGAACGCAATTCTGTTAGGAGAATTTCTTTGGATAGATCTGCATCCGTAAACAATTGTGAAAAATGGAAGACAGCTCCTTCATCCGTTAGATAAAGGAGAGGAAGTTTGTCGATCCCATCTTTGATAAACTTGCCATTTTTCCACTTGTACTGGGTCTTCTTCACCTGATAAGGATGAACCCCTACAAATGGGTCTTCTGAACGTTCGGTATGGTAGAACAAAAGCTCTTTTGCTTGCTGGTTCTTTTTCTCTTCTTGGGGAAGAGAGCCAACGTCAGCCAAAATTCTCTCTTTAACCACTGCGATGGGTTCTTCATTATTTTTCGGGTAGTAAGCCGCGACATATGTTTGACCAACCATTCCTTTTTGAAGGCTGGTATCCTTGTCTTTTTCAATTGCTTCTTCTTCCCGAATTGCTTTGGAAAACTGTTGATTATAATTTTTGATGGCGCGTGCTTCCTCAATCTTCTGATAAGCTAGGTAAATTCCTCCGATAAAAAGGAGGTTTAGAATAATGAGGATAAACATTTTCAAGTAGGAATTCTTCATACTCTTATTATAGCAATTTTATCACTAAAAAAACAGGAGAAAACTCTAGAATCTAGAAAATAAAACCTAAAAAATAGTAGGAAAATAGAATCAATCCTGTCCTATCTCCTGTCACTCCCTAGAGGCCATCTTCATGCACAAAAAAAGAACAGGTCAATTCTCGCCTGCTCTTTATCACATGTTATATGATGCTGATTATAAGGAGTTTTCACGAATCACTTCTACTTTGTAGCCATCTGGGTCCACAATAAAGTAATAGTTTGGAAGCGTTCCTGGCAATCCTTTTGGATCAGTTACTTGGTAACCTTTTTCCTTATGCTCTGCATGAAGGGCTTCAAGGTCTGGGGTACTTAAGGCAACATGGGCAAAACCATCTCCAATGACATAAGGACCATGATCATAGTTGTAAGTTAATTCTAACTCATAGTCATCTCCTTCTAAGCCAAGATAGACGATCGTAAATTTGTATTCAGGAAAATCCTTGCGACGCAATTCCTTAAATCCAAACGCATCTGCATAAAAAGCAATTGATTTTTCTAAATTCTCCACTCGTAAACAAGTGTGTAACATTTTTGAAGCCATAAGACACCTCTTTCTTTTTTTACTATTATACACTAGTCAGATAAAAATAGCGATTATTTGAAATGGATGAAAAAAGAGAGTGGGACAGAAATCGGTAATTCGTTAGAATTCGATTTTGTCGTCCCACCTCCGCACAGTTGAGTAGGGCTGTAAAAACTGATGTAATCAGCGTAGTAGAGCCCACTCAACCACTGCATCTTGCTCGACAATCCAAAGACAATTGAGAGGCTAGGATTTCTGTCCCACTCTCTTACTTGTTCTTCGTTGATTTAGAACTGGATTTCTTTTTACTATCTGATTTAGTTGCTAGCTTTACCTCAAAAATAGCACCTTTAGGCTTGTTATCTCGAACAGTAATGGTACCATTAAAAGCTTCTACGATTTGCTTGGCTAAAGAAAGACCTAACCCAAAACCACCCTTTTGACGGGTCCGCGCCTTATCCACTCGGTAGAATCGATCAAAAATCCGTTTTTTATCTTCGTCTGCAATCCCTGGTCCATTATCCTCTACCCTAAGATAGAGATAACGATCCTTGAATTGGGCGACAAATCGTATCTTTCCTTCTTCCTCTGTGTATTTGAGGGCATTGTCATACAAAATGGTCATCAGCTGTTTCAGTAGGACCTTGTCAGACACCAGACTCCTTTCGACATGATTCTCATACTCGAAGATTTTATCATTTTCCTCGGCAATGATTTCATAATTGGCAAAGGTTTGATCGAAAAAAGAGGGAGGGATTTCACAAAACTCAGGTTTAATCCCATCATCTCGGCGGGCTAAGTTTAAGAGATTGGTCGTCAGTAAGCGCATATTGCGAACCTCATCCAAAGAGGAGGCGATGTTCTCACTGGATTCCATGATCGTTGCCTCTGGTTTTCGGAACAGGGTTTCCAAACGATTTTGCAAAACGGCTAAAGGTGTCCGCAATTCATGAGAAGCATTTTCAACAAAAGCCTTCTGCCGATTCATGCTCTCTAAGAGAGGTTTCACACTCATCTTAGCCAGAAAGATACTTGCAAAGAGAGAAATGCCCCAGAAGCAAATCATGACCAAGGCGATTTGGCTCTCATGTTTTTCACTAGTCTGCTCCAACTGGCTGATGTTGGTCATGATCACGGCATATTTCACCCCGTCGATATAATCATCGGGATCAATATCTACCAAATAAGCTCGGTAACTTTCCTTCTGCTTATAATGGTTGGTGATTTGAATCTGCTTGATCTTATTTAAATAACCGCGACTAAAGGTCACTGTTTTTAGATCCAGGAAACCATTATCCGTCGTTATATTTTCAAAATTATCATTTAAGAGGATGGCTGTACTATTAGAAGTGACCGATGGTCTAGGGCCATTCTCGGGACCAAGTTCATCATCTTCTGGTCGGTCATCATCTGGTTCGTCTCTTCCCATCCCATTTCCTGTACGATTGGCCAAGCTAATAATAGAATAACGATCTTTACTCAGCATCTTTAAATTTTCATCAACCGTTGTATAAAGACTTGACCGCATCACTTGAATAATAATCAAGGTCATGGTTGAGAAAATTAAGGTAAAGAGTCCGAAATAGCGGATGAAATAAGAAAAGTCATCCGCATTAACAGTTTTTTTAATTTTATTGAGCATCTTTCAGAATGTACCCCACGCTACGCAATGTTTGGAGATTTTTTGCAAAGTCTGTTCCTTTTAACTTCTTACGAATCTTAGAAACATACACTTCGACAACCGAGATAGTCGTATCACTATCAAATCCCCAAAGTCGATCAAAGATTTGTGTTTTTGGCAGGATAACATTTTGATTTTGAAGGAAATAGACCAAGAGATCAAATTCTTTTCCTAATAGTTCTACTTCTTTTCCTTCAACAAGCGTAGAGTTAGTCGAGAGATTAACGGTCACATTCCCATACGAAAGGGTATTTTCATTGACCTTACCAGAGCGCTTCAACAATGCTTGGATCCGCATCTTGAGTTCTTCTAGGTAGAATGGCTTGGTCAGATAGTCATCTGCCCCTAGCTCAAACCCATGGCCCTTATCGTCCAAACTCTCTTTGGCTGTCATAATCAATACTGGAGTGGAGACACCCTTATCTCTCAATTCTTTCAGAACTTGGAAACCATCTTTTTCAGGAAGCATGAGATCTAGCAAAATGAGGTCATAGATGCCACTTTCAGCCTCATACAGACCTTCATCCCCATCAAAGACTTGCATGACATCCGCAAAATCATCTAAAAAATCAAATACTGAATTAGACAAACCGAGGTCGTCTTCGACTAATAAAATCTTAATCATGTTTACTTTCTCCTTCTCATTCTTCCATACAGGGATGATGAGTATTTTCTACTCTATTATAACATGACCGGGCTTCATTCAGTAGCATCCAGATAACGATTTCAACTTTTTTCTTAGCCCGCTGTCCCTGTCTCATCCTTTGATGAATTGTTTGTATTGCTAGACGATTTTTTAGAAGAGGACTTCTTGGAGGATTTCTTATTGGATTTTCCATTTTGTTGGTTATCTTGTTGACCTTGAGGTCCTCCATCTTGTGGTGGTTGTCCATTCCTATTCCCCTGGTCTGGCCCACCATTTTGACCATCTTGAGGAGGCATACCGCCTGGTCCTCCACCAAAGCCATCTTGTCCTTGACCACCTTGTGAGCCCCCTCCTTGAGGTGGTTGACCGTTCATTTGTCCTTTCCCTGGACCACCATTTTGGCCATCAAAACCTTGTGAGTTAGAAGGTCCATTTTGTTCTTGATGATTCCCATGGCCATTTTGTCCTTGAGAATTTTGGGCAGGATGGTTACTATTTTGTGTAGCTATCGCTGCTTGTTGGCGTTGGGAAGTTGTATTGGCTGTCGCCAACATTCCCAATCCAAATCCACCTGTCATTCCTACGACGAGTCCTCCTGTTGCTGCGGCAGTTGCCCACCATTTAGGACTTTTCTTAACGACAATCATTTTTTCAGTTCTTTCTTGCTTTTGTTCATTCGAAGCGTGCATTCTTTTATTTCCTTATATTTTTATTTAAACAAGGCCTTTGTTTAGATAGGGATAGTTTACCGACTCTTCCTTAACCGTGACTAAATTTTTTCTTAAACTTTCCTAAAATGATTAAGGAGACATTTGTCACAGCTGAAAAGAGGACTTGACAGGTTTGCCTTCATTTTTGTAGAATAGTTACCATAAAAACAAAGCGAGGTTTACTGTTTTGAAAAAAATAGAATCAATGACATTAATTGCTCTTGGAGCAGCTTTGATTGCTGCCCTATCCCCTTTTACAATCCCACTTGGACCCATTCCTATCACGCTTCAGACTTTAGCCATTGGATTAATTGCCAGCATCTATCGTCCAAAAGAAGCTACCCTTTCCGTTCTCATTTACCTCCTCTTAGGTGCCATTGGACTTCCCGTCTTTGCAGGTGGTCACGGAGGCATCAGCTCCTTTTACGGTCCCACTGCCGGATTCCTTTTCTTCTTTCCCCTTCGTGCTTTGGTTACTTCTATCTTTGCTGGTCAAAAGGGACAGCCCATTCGTATTTTTCTTGCTAACGCTTTAGGAGAAGTCGTTCTCTTTATTGGGGGTGCCTTAGGGTTTATGCTCATTGCCCATAAATCTTTAGATTTTGCAGTAAAATTTGTCGTCCTACCTTTTGTATTACCAGATTTGATTAAAATGACTTTGACAACTGTTTTCGCAGTTATTCTCTATCGCAATCTCAAACATCTCCCATATTTCAAAAAAGCAAAATAAAAACTCTTAGAGAGGCTTGCAGATCTGCAGAGCACTCTCTAGGAGCTTTTTTCATTATTTAGTTGCTAGAAGGGCTGCTTCGACAGCTGCTTTCTCCCGCTCAATAAGATCGATACGAGCCGCGATTTCTTTGATTCCCATCTTGATATTGCGGCTGATCGCCATATCATCCAATTGAGGCTCAAAGAAGGCCTTGTATTCATTCAACCGTTCACGAGTCTTGAAACAGTTAGCTGGGTAGATGACAAACTTATCAAAGCTCATATCACCACCGAGTGCCTTCTTGATCCAGTCCCAGTTCTCACGTGCCCAAGTCCAGGTTCTTCCTTGGGTAAAGTCATGGTGCAAGAAATTGAAGTACCAGCTCATAGCCAAGTCCTGAGGTTTCACCACATCCTTGTTCTTCCACTCCTTCAATAGAGCTTCCAAGGTTTCCGCATCCTTGGTATAAGAAAGTGCAGCCGCCAACTGGCGTTTAAAGTTTCCATCAACTGTCTTCACATAGGTATCCAGATATTGTTGGCTAAGCGCCTTGGTTTCCTGGTGCTTGATTTGGTTGACCAAGATTTGCAAGCGAATAGCAGCTGGAAGGTTTTCTAGATCAGATGCATGCGCTTCAAAGATGGCACTCGCTTGTGCTTGTGCAGCTTCGTCATTGGCCTTGATCATATTAGCAATCATTAGTTGACGAACTTTTTCGTCCTCTTCTGCTTCACCTGGCTTAGCTTCTAGTCCCAAGCGTTCAAAGTTGTAACGGTTCATCCGTTTCAACAGCTCATGGAAGGCAGCTTCTGTTTCAGTTCCTTCATCCACAAAGAGACTGATTCCACTTAAGACGCTCGAAACAGCAGAAACAACCAAGAAGGAACTTTCTTCTGTCAAATGTTCAATCACTGGCAAGAGGCTTGCATAAGAAATTTGACCGCTTTCCGCTAAGAGACGGCGTTCTTGAACCACTTGCAATTTCGAAGTGCTATCTAAGCTAGCAAGGTCAGCAAGGATGTCTTCTAACAATTCCCCACGGTAATCACTGATATAGTGAGCCGTATTTTCTGTATTGAAGCGAAGAGCTCCGCTGTTAGCTGCTTTCAAGGCACTATAGTTTGGAATTTCTAAGACTTCTGTTTCCAAGGTATCTGGAATACCTGTCCAGTTGCTGTTCAAAGGAACAACCCACTTGCGACCTTTTTCTTCTTTTTCTCCGATAAAGAACTGCTCTTGACGGATGATCAAGGTGTCGTTCTCTACAGAAGCTGAGACAACAGGGTATCCAGGTTGCTCCAACCAAGAATCCATAAAGGCTGCGACATCACGACCTGAAGCTTGACCAAGAGCATCCCAAAGGTCACGACCGATGGTATTGCCGTATTGGTGTTTTTCAAAGTAGATCTTCAAACCTTTACGGAAGGCATCATCGCCTAACCAACGGCGAAGCATGTGCATGAGCCGGCTACCCTTGGCGTAAACGATCGCTGGGTCAAAGAGGGTGTTGATCTCGTCTGGGTGTTTCACTTCTACATGGACGGATTGAACGCCATCTGTAGCATCGCGTTTCAAGGCAGCAGGTACACCGGTTGTTTGGAAGTCTTCAAAGATATTCCAGCTTGGTTCGATGGCATCCAAGCAGACATATTCCATCATATTGGCGAAGCTTTCATTCAACCAGAGGTCATCCCACCACTTCATGGTCACGAGGTTTCCGAACCATTGGTGAGCCAATTCATGAGCCACCACCAAGGCTACTGTTTGACGGCTTTGGGCCGTCGAGTTTTCATCTACAAGGAGATAAACTTCACGGTAGGTTACCAAGCCCCAGTTTTCCATAGCTCCTGAAGAGAAGTCTGGAAGCGCAATATGAAGGGATTGAGGGATTGGATAAGCCACTCCATAATAGTCCTCGTAGAATTCGATGGCACGAACGGCAATATCTAATGAGAAGTCTAAGTTTTCTAATGGGTGAGCTTTGGTAGAGTAGACACCGACTAGGGTTCCATTCTTGGTCTTAGCTGTCACACCCTGCAAATCTCCAGCCGCAAAGGCCAAGAGATAAGAAGACATACGAGGAGTCGTATCAAACTTCCAAATACCTGTTTCTTTCCGACTT
Organism: Streptococcus australis ATCC 700641; assembly: GCF_000186465.1. Taxonomy (GTDB): domain Bacteria; phylum Bacillota; class Bacilli; order Lactobacillales; family Streptococcaceae; genus Streptococcus; species Streptococcus australis. The sequence goes on from NZ_GL636091.1 coordinate 1,763,860, forward strand.
TCGACATCGATTTCAGGCATATTAGAAAGAACGATTTCTCCTTCTTCTTGGTCAAATTTCACAGCCAAATCAAAGGTCGCTTTGGCTTCTGGTTCATCTACACTTGGGAAGGCTTCACGAGCAAAGTGACTTTCAAATTGAGTAGAGATCACTTCTTTTTTAAGGCCATCTACTGTGTAGTAAGACGGATAAATCCCTGTCATATTATCGGTAATTTTCCCTGTATAAGTGAGGGTAAGGTTTACTTTACCTGTAGCAGGAACTTCGACAAAGACAGCTTCTTCCTCATCATTGACTGTAAAGGCACAATCTTGCCCACCTACTTGAGCCGATTCGATTGTCAAATCCTTTTGGTGAAGAGAGATGCGAGTCTCCTTTGCCTCTCCAGTTATGGTCACTTTCCCCGAGAAAGTTTTGTCTGAGCGGTTTAAATCTAAGAATAGATCATAGTGCTCAGGTACAAATGTATCAATAAAATGTGCAACTGCTTGCATGAGTAACTCCTTCTTCATTTTTTATCATCTTCTATTCTAACATAAATCCTACTAACTGTAAGGTAAGAGGGGGCAAAACCAGATCTATAAAAAAATAAAGTCTGAGATGATGACCTCAGACTTTCTTTTCTTATAATTCCACAATTTTTCCTGTTTCGAAGTAGACAACCCACTCACAGATATTTTTAGCATAATCCCCAATACGTTCCAAGTAGTTGATCACTTGGAAGTAATCCCGACCAGTGATAATCAAATCAGGATTATGTTTGATTTCTTCCGTTGCCAACTCTTGAATACGATCATAGTACTCATTAATTTTTTCATCGCGAGTTGCAACTTCATAGGCCGTTTCTACATCCCCTTTTAAGTATAGTTCCAAGGTTGCTTCAACAAAGTCTTTGACTTCTCGACCCATTTTGCTGATTTCTTCTTCTACAACCTTACTACGAAGTTCTCCCTTCATACGGATGGTTGCTCGAGCGATAGATACCGCATGGTCTCCCATCCGCTCAACGTCAGATACAGCTTTTAAGACTGTCATCACCATCCGAAGGTCCTGAGAAACCGGTTGTTGAAGGGCAATCATCTCAAAGGATTTGCGCTCCAACTTCACTTCATACTCATTAATCTCTGCATCATCTTCAATCACCTGGCGTGCCAGATCACGGTCATGAGTGACAAAAGCTCGAACCGTGCGGTTGATCTGGGTCAAGACTTCATTTCCCATGGCATAAAACTGATTATGAAGCTTTTCTAAATCTTCTTCAAATTGTACACGTAACATTTACTTTCCCTTTCTTATCCAAACTTCCCTGATACATAATCTTCTGTTTCCTTCCGAGCAGGGTTCAAGAAGATTTTTGAGGTGTCATCATACTCGATGAGGTCCCCATCCAAGAAAAAGGCCGTCCTATCCGAAATCCGACTGGCTTGTTGCATAGACCGCGTCACCAAAAGCATGGTGTAACGATCCTTCAAGCCATAAAGTGTTTCTTCAATCTTTCCAGCAGAAATCGGGTCCAAGGCTGAGGTCGGCTCATCCAAGAGGATAATCTTAGGGCTGGTTGCCAATACACGCGCCACACAAACCCGTTGTTGTTGCCCCCCTGATAACCCAATCGCTGAATCATGGAGACGATCCTTGACCTCATCCCAAATAGAAGCATTTTTCAAAGAGGTTTCGACTGCTTCATCCAAGACTTGCTTGTCCTTGACCCCATTGATCATGAGTCCGTATGTGACATTGTCATAGATAGACATAGGGAAGGGGTTGGGCTGTTGGAAGACCATCCCGATTTCCTTACGAAGTTCTACTGTATCTGTCCGAGGACTATAGATATTGTGACCATTATAGAGGACGGTTCCTGTCGTCGTTACCTCATGGTTCAAATCGCCCATTCGGTTGATAGCTTTGAGCAGGGTAGACTTCCCAGATCCAGAAGGACCGATTAAAGCCGTGATTTCTTTAGGGGTGAAATCCAGTGACACACTATTCAGTGCCTTTTTCTTATTGTAATAAACCGACAAGTCCTTGACTTGCAAAATTGGTTCTGTCATGTTTTCATCCTTATGTTGTTTCAATGTTGCCAAATCCTATCCAAAGTGACCAGACACATAATCGTTAGTCGATTGCAGTTTTGCATTTTGGAAGATATTGGCTGTTTTATCATACTCGATCAAATCGCCTAGATAGAAGAATCCTGTATAATCGCTGGCCCGAGCTGCCTGTTGCATGCTGTGGGTCACGATGATAATAGTATAGTCCTTCTTCAACTCCAACATGGTTTCTTCCAACTGAGCAGTCGCGATAGGATCCAAGGCTGAAGCTGGCTCGTCCATGAGCAAAATCTCTGGTTTAACGGAGATGGCACGGGCAATACAAAGGCGTTGCTGTTGACCACCAGAGAGGGTCAATGCGGACTTGTGCAAGTCATCCTTGACCTGATCCCAGAGGGCTGCTTGCTTCAAAGATTTTTCAACGATTTCGTCCAAAATCTTCTTGTCTTTGACACCTGCCCGCTCGTGGGGGAAGGTGATATTGCGGTAGATAGACTTGGCAAAGGGATTTGGTCGTTGAAAGACCATTCCGATATGCTTTCTCATTTCATAGACATTGATATCTGGACGGTTAACGTCAATCCCTTCGTACCAGATCTCCCCAGTCACACGCGCAATATCAATGGTATCGTTCATCCGGTTCAAACTTCTAAGATAGGTAGATTTCCCAGATCCAGAAGGACCGATCAAAGCTGTGATTTTATTCTTCTCAAATTGCATATCCACGCCTTTGATGGATTCATTTGAACCATAGTAGACATGCAGATCTTTGGTCGAAAGGACCACTTTTTCTTCAGGAAAAGTAATGATATGTTTCTCATCCCAATTGTACTTTGACATTTCTTCTCCTTTTATGCTGAGGTTAATTTCTTATGGAGGTAAGTACCGAGCTTACGCGCTCCAAAGTTGAAAATCAAAATGAAGATCAACAAGACTGCAGCCGATCCAGCGGATACTTCAATCGCATCTGGAATGGTTCCTTCACTATTGACCTTCCAAATGTGCACCGCTAGAGTTTCTGCTTGACGGAAAATGGAGATTGGACTGGTGACACTAAAGAGGTTCCAGTTACTCCAATCCAAGGCTGGGGCAGACTGACCAGCAGTATAAATCAAGGCCGCTGCTTCCCCAAAAATCCGCCCAGAAGCTAGTACGACACCCGTAATAATACTTGGTAAGGCTTCAGGTACCACCACGTGAATCACGGTTTCCCAACGAGATATTCCAAGCGCAAGCCCAGCTTCTCTCTGTGTATGGTGGACATTCTGCAAACTATCTTCAATGTTTCGTGTCATCTGTGGCAGGTTAAAGACCGTCAAGGCCAAGGCTCCAGAAATAATCGAGAAGCCATATTGGAACTGCACTACAAAGACCAAGTAACCAAATAGACCGACTACAACCGATGGTAGAGAAGACAAGATCTCAATACAGGTCCGAACCAAATTGGTCAATGGGCCCTTCTTGGCATACTCTGACAAGTAGATCCCTGCCCCTAATGAAAGAGGGAAGGAAATAATCAAGGTAATGACTAAGAGGAAGAAGGAATTATAGAGCTGAATCCCAATCCCTCCCCCTGCTTGGTAAGAAGAGGATTTGCTGGTCAAGAAGGTCCAAGACACATGCGGCAACCCTCTAACCAGGATATAGAGAATCAAAGAAGCAAGAATAGTGACAATAATTCCAGCAATTGCATAGAGAACCCCTGTCGCTATCTTATCTATTTTTTTAGCGTGCATAGTTCTTCTTACCTCTTTCTTTCGTGATCAATTTGATAACGCTGTTGAATGCCAAACTCATCAGCAAGAGCACCAAGGCAAGTGACCAGAGAACGTTGTTGTTAACAGTTCCCATAACCGTATTTCCGATACCCATAGTCAAGATAGAGGTCAAGGTGGAAGCTGGAGTCGTTAAAGATGTTGGAACAACCGCTGAGTTTCCGACCACCATCTGAATCGCCAAGGCTTCACCGAAGGCACGGGCCATTCCAAAGACAACTGCCGTAAAAATACCTGAGCGAGCGGCCTTTAAGGTGACATGCCAAATCGTTTGCCAGCGAGTCGCTCCCATAGCCATACTCGCTTCCCGATAGTGACGAGGTACTGCCCGTAAGCTGTCTGTTGTCATAAAGGTCACAGTTGGAAGGATCATGACAAAGAGGACAAAGACCCCTGACAAGATCCCAAATCCTGTCCCACCAAAGATGGAACGAACAAATGGAACCACCACTTGCAAACCAATAAATCCGTAAACAACAGAAGGGATCCCTACCAACAACTCAATGGCTGGTTGTAAGAGACGAGCTCCCTTTGGAGAAACCTCTGTCATAAAGACTGCCGCACCGATGGCAAAAGGCGTCGCCACCAAGGCAGACAAAAGGGTTACAATGAAGGAACCCAAGATCATTGGCAAAGCCCCAAATTCTTTCCCTGACGGATTCCAAGTGGATCCAAAAAGGAAACTAAAGACATTAACCTTGTTGACAAAGAAGGTCGATAATCCCTTTTGGGCTACAAAAATCAAAATCAAAGCTACAACAAAGACAATCAAACTCATACAGCAGAAAGTAATGGTTTTACCAAATTTTTCCAAACGAGAATTATTGGACTTTGCGAGCATTTTTTTTGCTACTTCGTTCATGTTTTACCTAATTCTTCTTATTTCTTCGTAATGTTACCGTCAAGATCACGGCTGATTTTCATATCATTGATTGGGATATAGCCCATCTTACCAACGATTTCCTGCTGGACCTCATCTGTCATCATATAATCCAAGAATTTCTTTGCCAGTTTACTTGGCTCACCCTTGGTATACATGTGTTCATAGGACCAAATTGGCCAGTTATTATTCACTACGTTTTTCTTAGTTGGTTCATAGCCATTTAACTTCATGGTTTTGACACTATCATCCACGTAGGTAAAAGCCAAATAAGAAATGGCACCTGGAGTCTGGGAAACAATGTTCTTCACCATTCCGTTGGAATCCTGTTCTTGAGCCTGTTTAGGATCTTTGCCGTCCATGATGATGTCATCAAACACAGCACGGCTACCAGATCCTACTGCCCGGTTCACAATGGTAATTTCCAAGTCCTCACCACCCAATTGCTTCCAGTTGGTATATTCACCAGTAAAAATCTTACGCAATTGTTCAGTAGTTAAATCGTCTACGGAAATCCCCTTGTTCGCAATGATAGCTGTTCCTGCTACTGCTACTTGATGATCCACCAAGCTAGAAGCAGCGATACCATCTTTTTCCTCTGCAAAGAGGTCACTATTTCCAATGTCGACAGCTCCTGATTGGACCTGAGAAAGACCTGTACCAGATCCACCCCCTTGGACATTGACAATCTTACCGGGATGCTCTTCAATATAACGATCTACCACCCCTTCAACGAGCGGTTGTAGGGCTGTTGATCCAACAGCTGTAATCGCTTCTCCACGGTCAATCCAAGACGCACAGGCAGATAGAGAAGCTGCAAGTGCTACTGTTGCTAGCCCAAGGACTAGCTTTTTGCATTTATTCAATGTAAGTCTCCTTGAATCATAATCAAATATCGTTTAAATCTTATCTCTAAACACTTGGTCATCTTCTAGTATTCTAGCAAGAATCACTTTATTTCCACTATAACATAGAAAGACGGCATTTCCTAATAATTTATCTAAATCTCAAACCTTTAGGAAAGAAATTTTTTAAGGTCCGTCCAGTCACTTTTGCAAAACCTAAACCATTGCCTCCAGCTAAGACCTGATACCAACCATTTTGGTAGTCTTGATCTAGCTGAATAGTCTCTCCAGCCACGTACTTCATAAAGTCTGGATCCGACAAGCTGACCGATTTCTTCGCTTGATCTGGTTTCAGAGCTAAGCCCAAAGCAAAGCTAGGTTCAAAGCGATTTTTCTTGAAAGTTCCAAGGTGCAAGCCATTGCGAGCAATCTTGACTTTTTTCAAATCAGGAAGTCCAACTGGCAAGAGATAAAGCTGGTCTCCAAAACATTGGTAGAGGCCCTCTAAATCAATGGCTAAACAGTCCTTGGCAAAAGCTTGCCACAGTTTCTTCTGCTCAGCCGTTAGATTGGAACGTCCTTCCTTGATCTTCTTAACTTCAGGCTTTCCGTGATAAAGGAATTTAGCAACAAATTGCCCTTCCCCTTTGAAACGATGGGGATACATCCGGGCTGTTTCAGGATAGCCGATCCCCTCTACCATGCCATTGATTTTTTCAATCGGTAGCAATTCCAACTCATATTCTTCTAAGAGCCAAGAGACAATCTCTTCATTCTCTTCCGGTGCCCAGGTACAGGTCGAATAAACTAGCTGTCCACCTGGTGCCAGCATCTTGATAGCATCTGTTAAAATTTCTCTTTGGAGACCAGCACATTGGGCTGGATAATCAGGATGCCAATAGTCCATAGCATCTGGCTGCTTTCTAAACATTCCTTCACCAGAGCATGGTGCGTCCAAAACAATCAAATCAAAATAGGCTGGGAAAACCTTAGCCAAGCGATCGGCTGATTCATTGGTCACCACGACATTACGGGCTCCAAAGCGTTCGACATTCTCGACCAAAATCTTAGAGCGGCCCTTGTGGATTTCATTGGAAACGAGGAGTCCTTGATTGTCTAAATAAGAGAGCAAGTGGGTCGTCTTGCCACCCGGTGCTGCCGCAAGATCCAAGACCTTCATACCTGGTTTTGGATGAGCTACTTGTGCTACCATTTGGGCAGCCGGTTCTTGCGAATAGACCAGTCCAGTGACATGGGCAATGGATTTCCCTGATACCTTGCCATAGTAACTCCAAGGCATGCCTGGAATAGGTTCATCACCTCTGATTTGCTCCGCCTTCAATGGATTAGTCCGATAGGCAGATATTGCTGGATCGTCAAAGGTTTGAAAGAAGGCCTTGGCCTCTTTTCCAAGTAATTGGGTATATTTTTCTTTGAATCCTTGAGGAAAGGTCATGCGTCTTTTCCTTTCGTCAAAAAAGGTTGAATCTCATCTAGTTTACAAGTTGGTACCATCATGATGGGCTCCAAGGTCTCATAGTTAGGTTCTTTTCCTTCCAAAGTCAAGACAGAGTAGCCTAGGCACTCGCCCATAATAGCTGCAGCGGCATAATCCCAAGGCCAGATATAGCTAAAGTACCCTAAAATGCCACCAGATAGAATCTTGGTAAAGCTGATACCAGCGCTCCCGTAGACCCGAATCCCCAAGCATTCTGCTCCCAGATCCGCCATGCCCCAAGCATTGGACTTGAGCATGCCGACATTAGAAGCCACTAATAAGTCCCCAAGAGGCCGATTTTGAAACGGTTTTAGTTCTTTGTCATTGCAAAAGACTCCAAAATCCTTTCCACCAAAAAAGAGATGGTCGCGCATGACATCATAGATCAAGCCAAACTGGCCAAGACCTTCTTCAAAATAGGCAACCATAACAGCAAAATCTTCTTTTTGGGTCACAAAATTATTGGTCCCATCAATGGGATCAATCACCCAAACCTTACCGAAGTGAATAGGAGCACGAAGTTCATCTTCTTCAGCAAAAATTTGATCTTCTGGATAAGCTTCCAAAATCTTACGGACCAGGGTTGCTTGCACTTCTTGGTCCATCTGCGTCACCAAATCTGTCGGATTTGTTTTGACAGTAATCGCTAGCTGGTCATGTAAGTGTTCTCTTAGATAGCTTCCTGCTTCTTTGACAATGGTCTTAGCAAATTCTAATTTATTGATCAATCGAAAACCATCCTTCCCCTTTTTCTTTCGCGGCTTTGGTTGCACGGTAAAGTGAGTAGTCGCTGACCTCTTCAAACTCCTTGCCCAGACGCTTTTCTTCGCCAATACTTGGGACAACTTTCTTAAAGGCCTTATAGGCTTCTAGGTAGATACGAGCATCTGCCTTTTGTTCATAGGCTTGTTCAACCTGATTAAAAAAAGAAAGCACCGAAGCAAGCTCTTCAGTGCTCCACGATAAATCGAGTGGGTAACTATAATTTTTATTCATATTAATGGATCTCCGCTCTTAATGTAGCAGATCTTAACTCTTCCTTACGATATCCTCGAGGGAGAAATGCACGGATTTCATCCTCATTAAAACCAATTTGCATCCGTTTCTTATCTAGAATAATTGGGCGACGCAAAAGACTAGGATTCTCCTCAATCAACTTGATTAAAGCAGAAATCGATAAATCCTCTACATCAACATTTAACTTCTGAAAAATTTTAGAACGAGTTGAAATAATATCGTCTGTACCGTTCTCAGTTAGAGCTAAAATATTACGCAACTCCTCAGTTGTTAAAGGACTCGTCATAATATTGTGTTCCTTAAAAGGAACCTCATGTTTTTCTAACCAAGCCCGGGCCTTCCGACAGGATGTACAACTCGGAGACAAAAATAATGTAATCATGTTCTTCTCTTCTTTTTTTGGACACACTTAGCTGACTCTATTATACAAAATTATTCCATGCTTGCATAGTGATTTTTTAATTTAGACAAAGAAAATTCTCCCCTTAAGGGAGAATTTCTAACAAAAATTAATTTGTCCATTTACGAGCCAAAATCTCATCCTGGCGCAGTTGCTCCACAAGAGCTTCTACACTGTCAAATTTGACCATTTCTCGAATTTTGTCTAACCAAAAAATCCGAATGGTGTGCCCATAAATATCTTTTGAAAAATCAAAAATATTGGCTTCAAAGCGAAGCTCCGTCCCATCAAAGGTAGAGTTTTTCCCTACAGAAGCCATCCCACGGTGACGTTTCCCCAGCACTTCTACTTCAACCACATAAACACCATCTTGAGGAAGATGGGTCCGATCGATCGGTGCAAGGTTGGCTGTTGGAAAACCAATGGTGCGCCCTCTTGCATCTCCATGAACTACGATGCCACGGCTGGATAAGGGATACCCCAAAAGATTGGCTGCTTCTTTCACTTGGCCAGAGGCAATGGCCTGGCGAATACGGGTCGAGCTGATTTTTTCGCCCTGGTCTAGGACAGGTGGAACCACTATGACTTGGCCTTTAAAATAGGTTCCTAAATCACTAGCTACTTTCTTGTCGCTACCAAAGCTATAATCAAAGCCTGCCACTAAGACACGCGCTCGAAGTCTTGTTAGGTAGGTAGCCACGAATTCTTCAGCTGTATGAGCCGCAAAATCACTGGTAAAATCAATGAGATAAAGATCATCGACTCCAAGTTCTTCCATTCGTTTAAAACGCTCCTCTGGATTTTGGAGGTGGAGGAGTAATTCTGGTTGGTAACGAGCAAAAGCCAATTTTGGAGATTCTGGAAAGGTCAAAACAGCTACTCGAAGTCCTTGCTCATCGGCAATGGCGCGAGCTGTCCGAAAGAGCTCCTGATGCCCACGATGAAGACCGTCAAAATAGCCCAAGACAAGAACGGCATCTGCTTGAGCTTTTATTTCTTTTTCACTAGTTACATAACAAATGTTCATAAATTTATTGTAACACACTTTCTGTCAGAAAAACCTTGCGAGGTTTGTAAAGTTCTTCCCTTTTTTCCAAAATGGCTATCAATTTCTCTTGGTAAAAAGCAGCTAACTCTCTGGCTTCGCTCTCAACTGGAATAAAGCGTCCCACTTGGACTTCACCGACCTCTTCTACTGTCAGCTCCACTTTTTCCAGATCCCCGGTTCCAATCTCAAGTGGATGAAGGAAGCTCAAATCTCCTTGACTTACCTTTTCAGCCACTTCTTCCAGGGTTAGGGCATCTTCTAGTGACAAACCAGCGGCACTGGTTCTGGTCAAATGAGACATATGGGCTGCATAACCCAACTTTTGACCAAGGTCCACCGACAAGGTCCGGATATAGGTACCCTTGCTGCATTTGACCCGGAAGCGAAAACGGGCCAGGCCTTCCTTGTAGCCAATATCACTGGTACGCGTAAAGTCATAAATGGTCACCTGTCGAACCGGCCGTTCCACTTCTTCACCTGCACGCGCATATTCATAGAGCTTGCGACCATTGACCTTGACAGCCGAGTACATGGGCGGTACCTGCTCGATCTCTCCCACCATTTGGGCAATCATGTGGTCTACCTCTGCTGCATCTAAAGGTGATTCCACTGGAGTCCGCTCAACGATTTCCCCACTGGCATCTTCCGTCGTGGTAGAAAATCCCAAAGTGATTTCTCCCTCGTAGATTTTACCCTCATCTTGCATAAATTCGACCATACGGGTCGCTTTTCCTACGGCAATCGGAAGCACCCCGACCACATCCGGGTCCAGAGTCCCTCCATGGCCAATCTTCTTGGTGCCTAAGATTTTCCGAAGTTTAAAGACCACATCATGCGAAGTCATGCCCGCTTCTTTTTTTATATTAATAATTCCATCCATTAGATTTGCTCTTTCTATCTCATGTGTGACCATGACGGTCACCGACCCTTTATTATACCATGAAATGAGACTTCTTGTCCCTGTTTCCTCGTTCTGATGAGCCTTTTAAAAATCCCGTAGCAGATTTCAGACTTTTTAATATGGGTTTGATACAATAGAAAACGAAAGAAGGTGTAACATATGTTAATGTATGATGTTATTGTTATTGGATTTGGTAAAGCTGGTAAAACACTCGCAGCGAAATTATCAAGCCAAGGTAAAAAAGTCGCTCTGATTGAAAAGAGCAAATCTATGTACGGTGGTACTTGTATCAATATCGCTTGTATTCCCACCAAGACCTTGATTGTTGCCGCAGAAAAAGGCTTGGATTTTGAGCAAGCCATGAATGAGAAAAATGCAGTCACCACTCGTCTCAATGGCAAGAACTACGCAACTATTGCTGGAACTGGTGTAGACATCATCGATGCGACAGCTCGTTTCCTTTCCAACAAGGTCATCGAAATTCAAGCTGGAGATGAAAAGGAAGAATTGACAGCTGAAACCATTATTATCAATACTGGTGCTGTGCCAACTATCCTTCCAATCCCAGGATTGGCTGAAAGTAAATTTGCAGTGGATTCAACCGGTATTCAACGTTTGGAAAATCTACCTAAACGCCTGGGCGTCCTTGGTGGTGGACCTATCGGATTGGAATTTGCTCATCTCTACAATACCTTGGGTAGCCAAGTAACAGTACTGGACGCTTCTGAAGCATTCTTGCCACGGGTCGAGCCAAGCATTGCAGCTCTTGCAAAAGGCTACCTGGAAGAAGATGGCATTCAATTCTTGCAAGGCGTTCATACCCAAGAAATCAAAGATGGTGACAATAGCTTAACTGTTGTAACGGATAAGGGAGACTTCGAGTTCGATATCCTTCTCTACGCAACAGGTCGTAAGCCAAACACAGCTGGACTTGGTCTTGAAAACACAGACATCCAAGTCACTGATCGTGGAGCGATTCAAGTCAACCGTCATTTGGAAACCAGCGTCCCTGGCGTCTTTGCAGTTGGAGATGTCAATGGTGGCCCTCAATTCACCTACATGTCACTTGATGACTTCCGCATTGTTTTCAACTACCTTACAGGTGATGGTAGCTACAACCTAGAAGCTCGTAACAATTATGCAACAACACTCTTTATTGCTCCTCCACTTGCCCAAGTCGGCTTGACCGAGCAAGAAGCACGTGACAAAGGACTTCCAGTTGCTGTTAAAGAATTACCAGTTGCTGCCATGCCTCGCGGACATGTCAATGCAGACCTCCGAGGTGCTTTCAAAGCTGTAGTCAATCCAGAAACCAAAGAAATTCTTGGAGCAACTCTCTTTGGAGAAGCTGCAGGCGAACTCATCAACCTGATCACCATGGCCATGGACAACAAGATCCCTTATATTTACATTGCAAAACAAATCTTTACCCACCCAACCATGGCAGAAAACCTAAACGATCTCTTTGCGATTTAACTAACATAAAAACGCTGGAATTTTTCCAGCGTTTTTTAATGTAAAAATCCACAGACAGCCTCTTGAAATACTTTATTTTCTTCATACAGAGCATGACCTGAATGCTTAAGAATAAGGAGCTGACAACCCGAAATCGCTTTTGCCAGTTCCTTGGACCCATCCACACCAATCACATCATCTTCAAGCGCACCAAGAACCAAAGTCGGACATTGAATTTCTTTTAAGACCCCAAGGCTATCATGAGTAAGGCAAGACTGAGACTGAATAGCAATTCGTTTCTCATCTTTGATTCGTCCCAAGCGCCCCATAATGTTAGAAAGCAAGCGCCACTTTTGGTAGCTCTTTTGCGTATAGGAGTGCTTTGCGATATCCAGCATGAGGTCTCTAAAAGTTCCAGATTGACTAAGCTTTTGCCAATGCTCAATTCGTTCTCTAGCAAGTTGACTAGGCTTCGCTGTTGTCACAGCTAGGATAAGCCTTTGAACCCTTTTTGGAAAATCAACAGCTAACCATTGAGCAATCATTCCACCTTGTGAAATCCCCATAACATAAGCGACATCTAGGTTTAGTGTCTCCATTGCTTCTGCTACATCTGCTGCCATATCCCGTGTCGTATAACCCTGCCTCAACTCATTGATTCGAGAAAAAACATAGATTTTATAGTGCTTAGCAAGTAGACGATAAGAGAGGGAAAAGAGTTGGGCCTTTCCTTTAACCGTCTGCACCCCATCCCCCAAGCCTGGTATGATAACGAGAGGCTTCTTTCCTTTACCAAAAGTCACATAATCCATGGTTTTCCCATTCATGGACAAGGTAGCGTTCTTAGCTGAATACAAAGATTATTCCCCCTTCAAGGCATCAAACTTAGCCTTCATGGTTGGATTCTTCCGAGTCAATTTTTTAACGGAAACATCATCCAATTTGTTGTTGGCAAGTCGGAGTTGATTTTCGGATGTGGTGAGGAATTTCTTGACTTCTTCCATCCGTTTGATGGCCTTGTCAATTTCGTCAATAGCCTTACCGAAGTTGACAGATGCTGAATTGTAGTTTTTAGCAAAGGCAAGCTTGAAGGCGTCTAGGTCTTCTTCAAAGTGGGTGATGTCAATATTTTGCTCACGGATAAGTGCTAGTTCTTGCTTGTATTTTAGAGAGTTAAGAGCCGCATTGCGTAAGAGACCAATCAACTGGATAAAGAACTGAGGACGAACGACGTACATCTTCTCATACTCGTGGCTGACATCGACAATCCCTGTGTTGAAGTAATCGTTATCAGCTTCAAGCATACTTACCAAAACAGCATACTCACAGTTCTTTTCTCGACGATCCTTGTCCAACTCCTTGTAGAAATCGGCATTCTTATGCTTCTTCTCAGTTCCATCCGCTTCATTTTTCATCTCAAACATGATGGAAATGAATTCCAGCCCATTTTCATCAAAATCACGGAAGATGAAGTCTCCTTTAGAACCACGCGCAGAAATCTTGTTATCCTTTTCGAAATAAGCATTTGGAAAAGCAAAACTGCGAACCTTGTTGAATTCACTTTCCGCATACTGTTCCAGACTTTCTCCGATTGCCTTGGTCGACTGTTGGGCCTTGAAGTTCTTATAGAACTCAACCTGTTCATTGGCTGCCTTAAGCTGGGCTTCGTAGTTTTGCTTAACAGAAGTCAGAGAAAGCTCGTTTTCTTTTTCTTGTAATAGGAGCTGATTTTTGACCTGATCTCTTTCTTTCTCTAGATCAGACAGTGTTTTTTGAAGCTGATTTTCATGCTCCAAGCGCAAGGTAGCCAGCTGATTCTCAAGTTGTTGAACTTCTTTTTCTTTCTCTAGCAGACTTTGGCTAGCGGTTTGCTCCACCTCTTTTTTGGCCAATTCTTTTTCAGTATCAAACTGTTGAATCTGGTTTTGTAACTGGGCAATTTCTTGGTCCTTCTTGGCTAACTTCTCTTGCTGCTCATTGAGGGCCTTTTGCTCAGCTAAAGCCAACTCTTGCTGAATCCGCTCATGAATTTCCTTGTCAAACTCCGCTGTCCGTACCTGTGACAAGAGTTCGCTGTATTGACTTTCATTGACTGTAAATACTTCCCCACAGTTGGGGCACTTGATTTCGTTCATAGCATGCCTCTTTCTCTATTCTTAGTATATTATATCATGCCACCAGTAAAATCAAAACCAGCAAACGAGGCTTGCTGGTTTTAACTGAATATTCATTTCTCTATTGAGACTTTCCTCACGGCGAAAAGCCTCAATCTATTTTGCACTAGTTCCAAAATATCTTTTTTCAATAGTCTCATTCAGTAATAACTTTAGATTTCTAAAGAGATGTTGCTTGTTTATAATCTGAAACAGTGGACTTAGCTTCCTGATCTCCACCTATTTCTTCTCAATCGGAGCGACACTGGCCAAGAGTTTCTTGAGCCCCACTTCTGGGAAGTTGATCTTGAGTTCTTGGGTGTTGCCACTACCAGAGACTTCAAGCACAGTTCCTTCTCCCCACTTCTTGTGAAGGGCAATATCGCCAATGGCCCAGGCGACACTTTCTTTGGCACTAGAACGGTTGCTATTGCCAAAGGGGAGGCTTGAGGACGTGAGCGCACTTGGAGCTGCTTGTCTCTTGCGCTCTTGAAGGGCTTGTGACAGACTCATGCCTTTTCCAAAGGTCGTTCCGCCACCATTGCTATAAGAAGCCTTAAAGCTAGTGTTGGCCGGACGCGCTAATCCTTGGTAAGTTAACAAATCTGAGCTAATTTCATTGATAAAGCGCGTCGGACGGTTGTAGCTGGTCCGCCCAAAGAGCAAACGAGAATTGGCATTGGTCAAGAAGAGAACCTTCTCTGCCCGCGTGATACCCACGTAAGCCAAACGACGTTCTTCTTCCAACTCATCCGGATCCTCTGCCGCTCGACTAAGAGGAAAGACGTTTTCTTCCATCCCAATCAAGAAGACCACTGGGAATTCCAAACCTTTGGCCGCGTGAAGGGTCATCAAGGTGACTTCTGAGGTCTCTTGCGCTCCATCGTCTGTATCGGCAATCAAGGCTAAGTCGTTCAAGAAACGACTCAAGGTGTCCACACCTGATTCGTCTTCAACAGAATCGCCATTTTCATCAAAATTCTTGGTAACAGATAGGAACTCTTGGATATTCTCGATGCGGGCCTGACTTTCCAGATTTCCCTGATTGGTTAGGGCCGTCATATAACCTGTCTTGTCAAGGACTTCTTCGACCAACTCTGTAATGGTCATCTGGTCCAATTTTTCTCTCAAATCAAGAATGAGATTGGCAAAGTCCCAGATGGCTTGGGCAGCCTTTCCTTTGATGCCTGAGAGCATGATATTGGCTGAAGCATCCAGAAGTGAGGTCCCTTGCATTTGGGCAAAATCACGAATCTTATCCACTGTACCTGGCCCGATTCCCCGCTTGGGTTCATTGATAATGCGCTCAAAACTGATATTGTCACTGAGGTTGGCAATCAAGTTCAGATAAGCAATGACATCCCGAATTTCCTTCCGGCTGTAGAACTTGGTGCCCCCTACCATGGTGTAGGGAATATTGGATTTGAGCAGGGCTTCTTCAATGGTCCGTGACTGGGCATTGGTCCGGTAAAGAACCGCAAAATCACGATGCTTATAGCCAGCTTCGCGACTGAGCTCTTCAATGGTTTTGGCAACAAAGACCGCTTCATCCTGCTCATCATTGGCCCGGTAATAAACAATCTCTTCACCGTCTGCATTTTGGGTCCAAAGATTCTTCGGACGGCGGTTCCGATTGTTTTTGATCACATCGTTAGCTGCTTGGAGGATGGTTTTAGTGGAGCGATAATTTTCCTCTAACAAGACGACCTTGGCATCGGGATAATCCTTTTCAAAGTCGAGAATATTTTGCATGTCTGCTCCCCGCCAGCCATAAATAGACTGGTCAGCATCCCCAACAACACAGATATTTTTAAAGCGAGAAGCCAAGAGTTTGACCAATTGGTATTGGGCATGGTTGGTATCTTGGTACTCATCTACATGGATGTATTGGAACTTCTGCTGGTAATAGGTCAGCACATCAGGATGCTGGTCAAAGAGACGCAAGGTCAGCATGATCAAATCATCAAAGTCCACCGCTTCTGACTGACGGAGTTCCTTTTGGTAAGCCTCATAGCACTTGGCGACGATCTGGGTGTACATATCTCCCGCTTGGGCAGCATAGGCCACTTCATCGATCAAGTCATTCTTGGCATTGGAAATAGTTCCCAAAATGGTTCGTTCATTCCATTTCTTAGGATCCAAGTTTAACTGCTTGAGAATACGTTTCATCAGTGTTCGTTGCTCACCTGGATCAACAATGGTAAAGTTGCGATTGTAACCAATGTGATCCGCATCGCGGCGAAGGATACGCACACACATGGAGTGGAAGGTGGCGATCAAGCAATCTTGAGTCGCCGGATTTAGCTGATAAGCCCGCTCTTTCATCTCGCGAGCGGCTTTATTGGTAAAGGTAATGGCCAAAATATTCCAAGGATTGACCATTTTTTCATCAATCAAGTAAGCAATCCGATGGGTCAAGACACGTGTCTTACCAGAACCTGCCCCCGCCATAATTAAGAGGGGACCTTCTGTCGTTTGGACCGCCTCCGCTTGGCGCTCATTCATACCATTCAATAAAGGATTCATCTCATACTCCTCGTTCATTCAATCGTTCTATTATACCACAATTTGCCTCTTTCTCCTTGAGAAAATGGTCGGCTTCATTTGAATTTTAAGCGTAAAAAGTCTATAATGAATCTTTAAGAAGAAACGTTTTTCTTTATCAAAGGAAAACGAGGAAACGAATGAAATAAAAAATGAAAAGTAAGGAGGGACTCGTGGAAAAGTCACAAAGTAATTTAAAACTAGCCGAACGTGGAGCCCTGATCAGTATCGTGGCCTACCTGCTCCTATCCGCTGCCAAATTAGCAACAGGCCACCTCCTTCACTCGTCTAGTTTGGTTGCTGATGGTTTTAATAACTTATCAGATATTATCAGTAATGTCGCCCTTCTCATCGGCATTCGCATGGCCCGCCAGCCAGCTGACCGCGACCACCGATTTGGTCATTGGAAGATTGAAGATCTAGCTAGCCTGGTAACTTCCATCATCATGTTTTATGTGGGCTTTGATGTCCTACGAGATACGGTTCAAAAAATTCTCAGCAGGGAAACAACTGTTATTGATCCTTTAGGAGCCATTGTTGGAGTTGGGTCAGCCCTTGTCATGTTTGCGGTCTATCTTCATAACCGCACTTTAGCCAAGAAAGCCCAATCCAAGGCCCTCAATGCTGCTGCCAAAGATAACCTGTCTGATGTGGTCACTTCTTTAGGAACCTCTGTTGCGATTGGAGCTAGTGCTCTTAACTATCCAATTGTGGACCAATTAGTGGCCATCGTTATTACCTTCTTTATCCTAAAAACTGCCTACGACATTTTCATTGAATCCTCCTTCAGCCTCTCAGATGGATTTGATGAAAGTCTTCTTGATAAATACAAGGCTGCCATTCTAGAATTACCCAAAGTCAGCCGGGTCAAATCCCAACGGGGACGGACCTATGGAAGCAACATTTACCTAGATGTCGTCATCGAAATGAATCCAGACCTCTCTGTTTATGAGAGTCATGCCATTACCGAAGAGGTCGAGCGCCTTCTCAAGCAACAGTTTGGCGTCTTTGATATCGATGTCCATGTGGAGCCAAGTTCTATCCCTGAAGATGAGATTTTGGACAATGTCCTTCTCAAATTGAAAACTTATGAAGAACGCTTGCAGGCTCAGCAGGAATATTCAACCCTCCTAGCAGACAACTTCACCCTCATTAATGAATTCGGCCAAGAAAGCCACAAAGAGGACCTAGTCCGTTTGCAAGAAGAGCATCAAATTCCCTTTAAGAATTTCGAGATCGAATCCATCAGTCAAAAGACCAAATTGATTCGCTATGAATTACACAACCAGGTTCACACCAGTCTCTGGCGTCGCCATGAACACTGGCAAAAGGTCTTTCATCAAATTACAAATAAACAGGAAAAATAGATCCCTCTCCCTCAATCTAAACTAGAACAAAAAGCTACTGCAATTCCTTTCTGCAGTAGCTTTTTTGTAAGAAAAAATAGTCCTCATGGACTATTCTTCTTCTTTAATAAAACCAAATTTATTTAGAGGGTACAATCTGAAATCGACAACACCCTCAATCTGATCTGCTTGAATATAACCAAATTCACGACTGTCTTTGGTATTGTTGCGATCATCATTTAGGACTAAGTAACTATTACTAGGTACTTTTCCAGCCTTGGTTCCCTTGAGTTCTCTAGAGAAAAAATCATTTGTAAAATAATCGCCACTTGGGGCAGCCAAATGTTTGGTCTTCATCTTGTCCAAATACGGCTCTGCTGTAGCTACACCATTCAGATAAAAGACATCATCCACATAGCTGACCTCATCGCTCTCTATCGCAATGACACGTCCAAGATATTGTTTCTCTTTTACATGATAGAGGACCAAGTCCGTTCGATCAATTTTCCCCTTTTTAGTCGCTAATACTAAATCATCTTTCTTAACGGAGGCATTGGCCATTTGATCAGATACCCACAATGGTTGAAAAACAAATAGGCGCAAAGTAATAAGTACCAAGCCCAATATTCCAATGATGATAATATTCCGAATCAAATCCCTTTTCGACATTCCTATCCCCCCTTTCAGCTCATTTCATTATACCATTTTATTAGACAATAAAAAAGGCCCACATTCCCAAATTGTCAGAAAATTGCTCTAAAAAGAAAAACCTTGTCTCCAAGCTTTAAACTTAGAAAACAAGGTTTGTTCATTGATTAGATTAACGGACTGTACGGATACGCATTGTGTTTGTACGAACAGCTTCGCCAAGTGGTACACCTGCAACGATAACGATATCGTCACCAGATTGTACAAGACCTGCTTCTACTGCTTTACGTTCTGCGATTTCGAACATATCGTCAGTTGATGATGGAGCTTCAGTCAACATTGGGATAACACCCCAGTTCAACATCAATCCACGCTCTGTCAATTCGTCAAATGTCAAGGCCAAGATGTCAGCATCTGGACGGTATTTAGAAATCAAACGTGCTGTGTGACCAGTCTTAGTCAATGTTACAATCAATTTGATGTCCATTGAGTTTGTAGCATCTTTAACAGCTGAAGCCATAACTTCTGTCTTAGAGTTACGTTCGAATGAATCTGAGTTCAAACGTCCGTATTCGTTAAGAAGAGTTTGAGCGTTCTTGTCAATAGTTGCCATTGTTGTTACAGACTCAAGTGGGTATTTACCATTTGCAGACTCACCTGAAAGCATAGTAGCGTCAGTTCCGTCGATAACTGCGTTGAAGACGTCAGATACTTCTGAGCGAGTTGCACGTGGTTTTTCAGTCATTGTTTCAAGCATGTTTGTTGCAGTGATAACAACTTTACCAGCAGCGTTCACTTTTGTGATGATCATTTTTTGGTAAACTGGAACCATTTCGAATGGTACTTCGATACCCATGTCACCACGAGCAATCATGATACCGTCAGCAGCTTCAATGATTTCATCCAAGTTATCGATACCTTGTTGGTTTTCGATTTTCGCAAACAATTGAACGTGACCGTTACCAGTTTCTTCACAGATGGCACGAACTTCGTTCACGTCTTTTGCAGTACGTACGAATGAGATCGCGATGAAGTTGATACCTTGTTCCAAACCAAAACGGATATCATCGTTATCGCGTTCAGCAAGAGCTGGGAAAGGAATTTTCGTGTTAGGGATGTTCACACCTTTCTGCTTAGCAATAATACCGTCATTTTCAACAACTACTTCAAATTCACGAGTTTCATCGTCTTTAGCGAAAATACGAAGACCCAATTTACCATCGTCAACCAAGACTTGATGACCAACTTCAACATCATCGTAGATATCAAGACCACCAGCAACGTTCAAAGCAATCACTTCACGAGTTGATTTTATACCTTGTTTAGTCGCAACACGGATCTTTTCACCAGTCTTGTATGAGTACTCTTTAGCATCGCCTTCGAACAATTCAGTACGGATTTCTGGACCTTTAGTATCGAGAAGGAAACCAACTTTTTTACCTGCAAGTTTTTCTGCGAGTTTAACAGTTGCCATACGGTCACCTTGTTCTTGGTGGTCACCGTGTGAGAAGTTGAAACGGAAAGTGTTTGCTCCAGCTTCGATCAATTGAGCAATGTTTTCAGCTGAAGCTTCAACATCAAGTTTTTCACCCCAGTATCCGTCATCACCGAATTTTTTACCACCACGGATTTCTACCGCAGGACCTAAGGTTGCAACGATTTTTACACGTTTGTTCATGATTTCTATGACTCCTTTTAAAATACACTGTCTTTTTAGACAAATTTTAACAAAAAAATATTAAATAGAAGATAAGCTACGGTTCAACTCTGCAAGGTTCAAGTCAGCCTTGTGAGGGTTGTTCACTTTAATCTTACCATCTTCAGTTAAGCTAAAGAGGGCACCTTCTTCAGCACTACCAAGAATTGGGTTTTCCACCATTTGTTCATTGCGGATACCAACAGCTACGCCACCGATACCATCTTTCAACAACTTAACAGCATGTGCACCCAAACGTGAAGCAAGAACACGGTCACGCGCAGTAGGTGAACCACCACGTTGGATATGTCCAAGTTCTGTTACACGAAGATCGCTGGTATCTCCAGCATCTTTCAAGGCTTTACCAAATTCAGCAGCAGACATCACCCCTTCTGCAAGGACGATGATATTGTGTGTACGACCTTTTTCGTAGCCTTTCTTGATGCTCTCAACGACATCCTCGATAGCAAAGCCTTCTTCTGGGATAATGATCTCATCAGCCCCTGAAGCAATACCAGACCAAAGGGCAATATCCCCGGCATTACGTCCCATTACCTCGATAACGAAAGTACGATGGTGACTAGATGATGTATCGCGGATCTTATCAATCGCGTCCATAACAGTTGTAACAGCTGTATCAAATCCGATTGTAAAATCTGTACCAACGATATCATTATCAATTGTTCCAGGAAGTCCTACAGCTGGGAAGCCATGTTCTGTCAAACGCATCGCACCGTGGTATGATCCATCACCACCGATAACGACGACACCTTCGATTCCATGTTTCTTCAACTGCTCGATCCCTTTTAATTGACCTTCGCGTTCAGCAAATTCAGGATAGCGAGCTGAATGAAGCATCGTTCCACCACGAGAAATAATATCTCCAACTGATGAAGCATCCAATTGATGGATATCACCAGCAACCATACCAGCGTATCCATTATAGATACCAAATACTTCCATTCCTTCGGAAATTGCTTGGCGAACAACTGCACGGATAGCGGCATTCATTCCAGGGGCATCTCCACCACTGGTTAAAACAGCAATACGTTTCATTTCGATATTTGCTCCTTTTTTTCTTTTACATTCTAAATGATTATAACACAAAGAGCCCCAAATTTCTCCTATTTTCCGTAGATTTTATCGATAAATCGTTTTCATAGCAATACTTGCCAGTTCATTTTCTAACTTATCGTTTTTCTGGACGGAAACTCCTTTTAATTGAATGGTCTTTTTCTCCTCTTCATAGCGAATAACGACAGGATAGGGACCCGGATAGGCTTTTAAAATATCTAAGACTGCCCGGTCCTCTTGGTGATCAAACAATTGAATCCAAAAACGCTGATTGGTAGCTTCTTCTGCTTCCATCAAAATCATTTGGAGACGACCATCTCTAGATTGTACTTTCCCCTTGAGATAGTAATAGCCCTTCTCTCTTATTTTTACACTATACTGGCGATAAGTATCTGGGAAAAGGGTGACATCCATCTTCTTTTGGAGATCGGAAACTTGTAAAAAGGCCATATTTTCCCCATTTTTGGTTCGAATGGTCCGGATGGATTGGACTTCGACTAGAATGGTGGCCTGTTCTCCTTCACTTAAAGAAGCAATCGGTCGAGTCGGTTGGCTACTTGCTGCTACAATTTCCACCAGAGGATGAGGGCTGAGACCGACCCCAATGACCCTCTGCTCCATTTCATACTTCTCGGCCTTGCTATAATCCTCAGCATCCGTCCAGGAATAATTAGCCTGGCCAAATAAGCTACCCAATTCATCCGCAAAGACAAATAGATTGGGAAGATTTTGAAGGACTTTTCTGCGATTCTTTTCAAAGCAGTCAAACAAGCCCAATTCTACCAGTGGCGTTAAGAGAGGAAGTTTGTGGTACTGGTTGGGCAAGCGCAAGATAAAATCTTCAATACTCTCAAAGGGACGTTGGTCAATAATCCAATAGGCTAGATCTTTGGGAAGACCCTTGATATTTTTCATTCCTAGATAAATCTTCTGATCTTGGAACTTATCCTTATAAGGAATGGTATTAATGGTCAAAGGAGCTACTTGGAAGTCAAATTGCAAAGCATCTGTCAAATAGTCACTACTAGAGTAGTTGAGCATAATGTCAAAGAAGACATCTGGATAATGGACTTTAAAGTAAGCCAATTGGAAGGCCAAGGCAGAGTAGGCATAGGCATGGGAACGGTTGAAGCCATAGCCAGCAAATTTTTCCATAATGGCAAAGACTTGCTTGGCTTTTTCTGCACTATGCCCAAGCGCGATAGCCCCCTTGATAAAGTCATCTTCCATCCGATGCATTTCTGCCACGTTCTTTTTCCCCATGGCCCGTCTGAGAATATCGGCCTTTCCTAGACTAAAGCCAGCAAAGGTCTGTGCCACCTGCATGACTTGTTCCTGATAGAGCATGATGCCATAAGTTGGTGCTAGAATCCCTTCCAAACTAGGATCAATCATATCGACCTTCTCTTTGCCATGCTTGCGTTTGACGAAATTATCGATATAGTCACTAGCCCCTGGCCGGTTCAAAGAAGTCGTCGCAACAATTTCTTCAAAACAGCTAGGTTGAACTCGTCTAAGCAAACGGATAGCACCCGTTTGCTCAAACTGGAAGATTCCCTTGGTATTACCCGCAGCAAATAAAGCAATCGTTTCTGGATCTTCTAGAGGAATATCCTCGATTTTAATATCCTTTTGATATTTTTCCTTCACTGCTTCCTGCATCCGTTGAGCAAAGGTTAAATTTCGTAGTCCTAAGAAGTCCATCTTGAGCAAGCCATTTGCCTCAACACCATGGGCATCATATTGGGTCAGATTCATCTCCTCACCCATCTTGATTGGAATTTGATTGGTGAGGTCTTCTCCACTCATGACGACACCTGCCGCATGAATCGACGTCTGACGCGGTTGCCCTTCAATCCTCTTCGCAATTTCAAACCCCTTACGGTATTCTGGACGACTTTGGATGGCTTGACGGAAGGCTAAATTCTTTTCATAAGCAGAGGCTAAGGTGTCCCGTAAGCCAATCCGCTTGGTAAGGTTGGTTAACTCATACTCTGGAGTTCCAAATCTCTTAAAGACATCTCGAATGGCTTGTTTGGCTCCAAAAGTTGAGAAGGTCACAATTTGAGCCACATGAGGACTGCGGTAGCGATTTTTAACATACTGGATAAATTTGGGACGATAGACATCTGGAATATCAATATCAATATCTGGCATAGTATAGCGTTCCAGATTCAAAAAGCGCTCAAAGAGGAGATTGTTCTTGACTGGATCAATCCCTGTGATATCCAAGGCATAGGCTACTAGACTACCAACTGCTGATCCACGGCCCATCCCCATATAGTATCCCTGACTTCGACCAAACCGTAATAAATCCCAGACAATCAAGAAATAGTCATCAAAGCCCATCTGATGGATGACCGCTAATTCATGACGCAAACGCTCTTGGTAAACCGTCTGGTCCAGCCCCTTGCTTCTCAAACCTTCTTCAGACAATTCACGTAATTCCTCGACAGCAGGTTTCTCCGGATTAAAACGGGGAAGCTTTAATTGCGTATCAATCTCATAATGAACAGCCACAAGGGCCTTCTCTAGATAGGCAATACTATCTGGATAATTATGCACAAAGGCCCGCTCCAACTCTTCTGGTGGCAGGAACATCATAGAAGTGTCAACAGCTCCTACTTCCTTCAGACTGCAATTATTACGAATAGCGTGGAGCATCTGAAGACTCTCCAAATCACTCGTAGAAAAATAGCGGACCGTATGGAGTGGGAAAACAGGACGAGAAAACTGTTTCGCTGGAGTATCTGGAAAGACACCAATCGCAAAGTCTTGGCCCAAGTCTAAATACTCAATCCCTTCAAAATAGGGAACGACGATGGCTATATCCTCCAAAAAGTGTTGGAAAGCCGACCAGTCTGTTGTCCCCATCATTTTCATGCTAGAAATCTTGATTAAATGTTTATAGCCTTTGGTTCCTAATGCAATCAAACGGATAGACAAAGGCCCAGCTGGTAACTCGACCTCCAAATCAAGACCTAGGACAGCCCCCATACCAGCTTTTTGACACTCTTCTAAAAACTCGTAGCCCCCATATAAATTATCTATGTCCATGAGACCAATTTGTTGGTAACCCATTTCTTTGGCACGCTGAATATAGTCTCGAATAGAGACTAAACTGTCCATAAAGGTATAAACCGATTTTGTGTCCAGTTGTGTAATCACCTTGCACTCCTTTTCGTCCGTTCTTTCCTTCTATTATACAGGAAATCCGACAAAGAAGACACTCTTACCCATTGCTAATCCTGCCTAACAAAAAAACAGATCGATAAATCTGCTTTTCTTTCTTATACGGAAGACATGGGATTCGAACCCACGCACGCTATTACACGCCTACCGCGTTTCCAACACGGCCTCTTAAGCCTCTTGAGTAATCTTCCAAACTAGTATCCATTATACGGAAAAGCGCCCCTCCTGTCAACAAAAAATTTAGGAATCGCTCACAAGATATCATTGCTTGATAGATTTTTAAAGAAACAAAAAACGACAAGGGTTTATCGTTTGCATATATAAAAATGGAGCCGGTGGGAGTCGAACCCACGTCCAAACATCTGCCAGCATATTTGTCTACAACCATAGGTTATGTATTGGTTTAACAGCTCCTCGACACATAACTCAAGCCTAGGAACTGCGAGACTATCAATCTCTTATCAAACTGCTAGACAAAGTTTGATCGTATCTCGCTAAAATTAAGACCTGTCATCAGACACGAGCAATCTGAATCGGGTCACGCCTGCTGGTTTTTAGGCAGCTAGAGCGTAAGAAGTGTTATTTTTTGCAGTTATATTTAACTGAGCGTTTACGTCGCCACACGAGTCGCAAAATATGCCTCATAATGCCTGTCGAATCCGTAACGACCCCAAAATGATATACTCAAGTGTATCATTTTTTGGATAAAATGGCAAAAGAAAAAGAGGGATCTCTTCCCTCTTTCACTTTTATTGCAAGTTTAGTTTGAATTTTGTTACATAATGTACCGTGAAATACATCGCTACAATTTTCACCACTTCATAGATATAGGCAGGAATAAAGTTAACAACCAAGATATCACTAAGAGTATCAGAAGACATAGTTGCAGTTCTTGAAAGTTCTGAAATAGATATAGAAGGGAACAATCTTCCAATGATACTGAGAACGACCCAAAGGATAAATCCAAAGACGAAGGCCATCACGATACGATTGTTAATGAAGAGCTGACCCAGTGAGATGGCACAGTAGAGCATTAAAATACCTGAAATAGTCGCTAACACTTGAAATAGCAAGCTTTGCCAAATAAGAGATGACCCAATATGTTCGAACACTGGACCAAGCACATCAAAGATATTCTGTTGTTGAGCAAGACCGATCACTCCTAAGAAAATAAGCAAAGAAAGAATCAAGCTAATAAAACAGAAAATGCTCCAGATCAAAGCAGATGTTACTTTTACAAGTAAAACAGTATGAGATCCAGTTGGCAATGTCCAGGTCAAATAACCTTCACGACCAAAAATATTGTTATAAAAACGACGAATAATAATAATATAGTTGGTCAAGGTCAAGCCAATGTAACCTGCAAAAATAACCAGGACAATAATTCCCACAATTGTATAAGTTGTATCTGCTGTATAAGTCGCTGCCCCAGTTATAACACTAGAAGCTAATAAACCAGCAAAAATGGAGAGAATAGCAAGCACACCCGAAATAATGAGATACCACTTATAGGTTGCTTTTAATTCATATTTCATTAATTTCCCAAACATAAGAACCTCCTAATACATTCTAAATTGTTCACGGAAGATCTCATCAATCGATTTACCGTATTGGTTGCGAAGAACAGTTGTGTTTTCATGCAACAGAATACGTCCTTGATTGATAAAGAGCGCTTCATCCAAGACTTGTTCAACGTCCGCAATCAAGTGGGTTGAAATCAATACTGATGAGTTTGGACGACGATTTTGAATGATGGTTCTAAGAATGTAATCACGCGCAGCAGGATCCACTCCACCAATAGGTTCATCAAGAATGTACAAATCCGCTTCACGGCTCATGACCAAAATTAATTGAACTTTTTCCTTATTCCCTTTAGAGAGTTGTTTCAATTTTTGCTCTGGGTGCAAGTGTAAATCATTCAACAATTGATAAGCACGTTGAGCATTGAAATCCTTATAGAAGTCTTGGAAGAAACGAAGGGTTTCTGAAATTTTCATATTCTCATCCAAATAAGTTGTATCTGGCAAATAAGAAACGACTTGTTTGGTTTTTGCAGAAGGTACTTGGCCATGGATGTAGACATTACCAGAAGTTGGTTGCAAGAGCCCATTCACTAATTTAATAATGGTAGTTTTCCCACTTCCGTTTGGTCCTAACAAACCAATGATACGACCCGGTTGAATATTGACACTCACATCACCTAAGGCAATATGTTTACCATACACTTTTTGAACATGGTCTAAGTAGACCAAAGGGTACTGATTCATAATCTTCTCCTTAATTTAATAATGATTCTATTATAACCTTACTAAGAAGTGATTGCAAGATATAATCGTAAAAGAAGGTAGAATGTTCGTACTATTTGACATCCAAACCATCTTCACTAAAAAAAGAGGAACATCTGCCCCTCCTTTAAAACAATTTTATTTAATTCCCAATGCAATCCGCGCATAGCGGCTCATCTTTTCAACTGTCCAAGCTGGATACCAGACCAGTTTCACATCGACCTTGGTCACTTCTTCCATTCCCGTTAAGGCATCATAAATCTGATCCGTCAGCAAGTCTGCCAATGGGCAACCCATGGTGGTGAGGGTCATATCGATTTCTGTTTCACCAGTTTCACCATCAAACCGAATTTCGTAGACCAAACCAAGGTTGACAATATCAATCCCTAATTCAGGATCGATGACCTGCTCTAGATTTTCAAGAATACGGTTTTTAATTTGTTCGATTTCTTCTGTCGTATAACTCATTCTTCACTCCTTCTTCATTTGGTTCAACCCTATGAAGAATTTCTTTGTTTACGGAAACACAAATATTGAGGGAACTCTATAAAAGACCGCCCGGACATTCTTCGCTTCCGAATTATTTTGGCTCAGGTTAAAAATGTCCATTGGATCTTCCTCGCTTCCGAATTTCTCGGATCGGGTTAAAAAGGTCCACCAGACCTGGGGCGCTTCTTCATTTCTAGGCGACCGTTAAAAATGTCCACTGGATCTTCCTCGCTTCCGAATTTCTCGGATCGGGTTAAAAAGGTCCACCGGACCTAGGTCGCTTCTTCATTTCTAGGCGACCGTTAAAAATGTCCACCGGACTTGGGCCACTCTCTTATTTTTGGGTGGCCGTTAAAAATGTCCACTGGACATTTTTAATCCTCTATAAAGTCACGCAATGGTTTGCTTCTGCTTGGGTGGCGGAGTTTACGGAGGGCTTTGGCTTCGATCTGACGGATCCGTTCACGAGTCACGTTAAAGACTTTGCCCACATCTTCCAAAGTCCGCATTTTTCCATCATCCAAACCGAAACGGAGACGAAGGACGTTTTCTTCCCGATCTGTCAAAGTATCGAGGACTTCATCTAATTGTTCACGTAGAACCACACGAGTAGTATAGTCTACTGGATTTTCGATCACTTCGTCTTCGATGAAATCTCCCAAATGGCTATCATCTTCTTCCCCAATTGGGGTTTCGAGAGAAACGGGTTCTTGGGCAATTTTCAAGATTTCACGTACCTTATCTGGCGTCATATCCATGCGTTCAGCGATTTGTTCAGGTGTTGGATCTTGTCCCAATTCTTGCAAGAGATTGCGTTGCTCCCGAACCAATTTGTTAATGGTTTCCACCATGTGAACAGGAATCCGAATGGTACGGGCTTGGTCTGCGATAGCACGAGTGATAGCCTGACGGATCCACCAAGTCGCATAAGTAGAGAACTTAAATCCTTTGGTATAGTCAAACTTATCAACGGCCTTCATCAAGCCCATATTTCCTTCTTGGATCAAATCCAAGAATTGCATCCCACGACCGACATAGCGCTTCGCAATGGAAACAACCAAACGAAGGTTGGCTTCTGCCAAACGTTGCTTGGCTTCCAAGTCTCCTTGTTCCACTAAGATAGCCAATTCTTGCTCTTCTTCATTGGTTAAAAGAGGAACGACCCCAATTTCTTTCAAATACATCCGTACTGGGTCATTGACCTTGGCAGAGTTACTTCCAAGCAATTCCTCATCCGTCAACTCTGGTTCTTCCTCTTCGGTGTTCAAGACACGCGCGCTTGGATTTCCTTCCTTGTCCGTGATGGAAATCCCTGCATCCTGAATCCGTTGCAACAAATCATCAATTCCATCGGCATCCAAGGTAAAAGGAATGACCAATTGATCATTGATTTCATCATCTGTTGCAGTACCACTTTTCTTATGACTACGAATAAACTCCGCAATTTGGACATCTAAAGTTGTGATATCTTTTTGTTCTTTCGCCATTCCTACTCCATTCTTCTTTTTTGAGCGATTAGTCGCTCGAGTTCCAATAAAGCCTGATCCGCATCTCCACTGTGAGAAGCTTCTCGGACTTTTTTCCCTATTTGTTGACTTTCTTTTCGGAGAAGCTCCCGATTTCTCGTTTCTTCCACTTCTTCCAGCTCATTCTCCGCAATTTCATCCGGTAAATTTTCTTCTAACATCAGATACCAGGCCCGTTGGACTTCCTCTGTCTGCTCTGACAAATCCTGCGATGTCACTTCTCCATTTTGGCAAAGAAGTTGGTACAAGATTTGCAAGGCAGGGGTATCAAATGAAAAATCTGTCCGAAGACGATATTCATTCAAAACATAAGGAAAAGCGTTCATCCGATGAAGAAGATGATTCTCAGCCCGAACCAGGCGAGGCAATTGCTTCTGTAAAACAGTTGGACTAGCAAGTGGAGCCTGTGTCTGGATTTGCGTTTGCTCCTGACGCTGGCTACGCATCTGTAGGCGACTAGCATTAACTGTTTGTTCCACCTGCAAATAATCAAAGTCTGCCAACAGATCAGCTAATTTGTATATATATGTGTTCTGAGCCGTTACAGAAGGTGTCTGAGCAATTAAAGGAGCCATTTTTTCAACAAATTCAATCTGCGCCTGCAAATTTTCAATATTGTCTGGCTTCCAATAATCCATGAGAAACTCTACGCGACTGAGACGTGTTTTTTCCAATAAGTCCGCCAAAGCTTGAGGAGAATTCTTATTGAGATACTCGTCTGGGTCCATCTGATCAGGAATCTGGACGACCTCTACCTCGTGTTTATCTAAAACCTCTAAAGCCTTAGCTGTTGCTAACCGTCCAGCTTTATCTCCATCATAGGCTAAGATAACCTTTTTAGTAAATTTGCTCAGATGGGCCACATGTTCCTGCGTGAGCGCTGTCCCCATGGAGGCAACTGCATTCTCAATACCAGCTCGGTAGGCTGCGATGACATCCATGAATCCTTCCATCAGGTATAGTTCATGGTTCTTCTTTGCAACTTGCTTGGCCTTGTCCAAATGGTAGAGCTCATAACTCTTGTTAAAAAGGAGCGTACTGCGGCTGTTCTTGTATTTCCCTTGAGGCTTTGCTCCCTCAACTGGTTCACGCCAGAGTCGACCAGAAAAGGCAATGACTCGGCCAGTATCGTCCGATAAGGGAAACATAATGCGATTTTGAAAAGCATCATATATAGTCCCCATATCACTAATGTGAAACAGTCCCGACTCGGCCATAATTTTTTCTGAAAACTTTCCAGAAACACTCTGATACAGATAATTTCCTTCTGCCGGCGCTAGCCCTATTTGAAAATGCCGAAGCACCTCATCATCAAGCCCTCGATCGTAAAGGTATTGCCGAGCATCCTCTCCCATCTTTGTCGTCATCAGGATGGCATGATAGAACTTGGCAGCCTCCTGATGAATCTCATAAAAGGGTTGTTTCCCATCTGCTTGTTGTCCCCTTGACTGAGGAGCATGGGTCTGCACATGAATGCCTACTTGATCTCCAACAATTTGAACAGCTTCCATGAAGGAGACTCCACGATAGTCTTCGATAAACTTAAAAACATCGCCTGATTTGCCACAACCAAAACAATGATAAAACTGCTTATCCTCGACTACGTTAAAAGAAGGCGTCTTTTCACCATGAAAAGGGCAGAGTCCTAAAAAGTTTCGTCCTGCCTTTGTCAATTGAACGACTTCTCCGATTACATCTACAATATTCACACTGTTTTTAATTTCTGAAATCAGTTGTTTGTCAACCATAAACAGTGCCTCCATTTTACCATAGATTATCACTTTATATTTTATACTAAAAGTTAGTAAAAGTAAATTTTTTCCTACCGATTTCAAACTAAAAAGAAAAGATTTTCCCCACTTATCACTAATTTCAAAAAAATTAGGCATATTTCTTGTCAGTCTATGTATTTTTCGTTATACTGTCATAGTAAAAATTCATTATGAAAGGACATATTTAGGATATGTTAAAAGAATTGAAAGCTTTTCTCCTTCGTGGGAACGTTGTTGACCTTGCTGTTGCAGTCGTTATCGGAGCTGCATTTGGAGCTATCGTTACATCATTTGTGAACGATATCATCACTCCACTTATTTTGAACCCAGCTTTGAAAGCTGCTCGTGTTAAAAATATTGCACAATTGTCATGGAACGGTGTTGCATACGGTAGCTTCTTGAGCGCTGTTATCAACTTCCTTGTTGTTGGTACTGTTCTTTTCTTTGTAGTGAAAGCTGCTGAGAAAGCTCAAAACCTTGGTAAAAAAGAGGAAGTTGCTGAAGAAGAAGTTGCTGCTCCTACTCAAGAAGAGTTGCTTGCTGAAATCCGCGACTTGCTCGCAAACAAATAATCAGATAAAAAGATCCGATCTTCTAGCTAGAAGGTCGGCTTTTTTTGTCTTCAATTTTTCTAGAGAAACAAAAAACAGACCGAAGTCTGTTCTTGTATTCAATTAGAATTTTTTACGTTTACGAGCTGCTTCTGATTTACGTTTACGTTTTACAGAAGGTTTTTCATAGAATTCACGTTTGCGTGTTTCTTGAAGAGTACCAGCTTTAGTAACCGCGCGTTTGAAACGACGAAGAGCATCGTCAAGAGATTCATTCTTACGTACTACTGTTTTTGACATGTTTTTCACTCCCTTCAAGTTCAAGATCTATTCTATTTTACACGGAATTCTATAGATTGTCAAGAAAAAGTTAAAGGAATTCATCACTTGTCACTATCTAAACCTTTATCCAATCTGTTCGAGGATTCATTCTTTTTGAATTCCTTTCATTCATAACGATCATAAAGGTTTGATATTACTTGTTCGAATGCTTCTAATTCTTCCCAATAATTCATTGGGAGATTACTAATTTTACTTAGATCATTCTCATCAAAATGATAGACCAGATGGCGCAAGATTTGATTCTCAATCCAACGCAAGTCTCTTAGTTGCTCGATGCTGACTGATTCCAATGCTACTAGATACTGACAAAGAGTAGCAAGTGACTCCGAATGAAACACTTTCTTCTCATGCAAATAATATAGAAAACTAAAATGATCAGCTCTTCTATTATCTTCTATTAAATTCTTTTCTTTCATCCTACTCCTTTTATAAAAACCGTTTACTCAACAAAAGATAAAAACACTTTCCGTAATGTCTACGAAAAGTGTTCTGGTCTTACTTATAAAGGAAGGTAAAGAGGGCAATGGCAACGATTGCAGCCAAGATTGGTGCTACAACTGGTACCCAAGCGTACCACCATTTTGAATCTCCCTTGTGTTCACCTAAAACAGATTTTGGAAGGAAGGCGTGAACCAAACGTGGACCAAGGTCACGTGCAGGGTTCAAACCAGGTCCTGTAGGACCACCAAGTGATGTCACCAAAGCCATAACGAGGAATCCAAGTGCCAAGTGAGCAACTCCTAAACCAGGAGCATGTGCTTGTGACAAAGCCAATTTTGCGGCTGTTGAAGAAGCATCAAAAATCCCTCCCTGCTCAGTCGCAGCTCTTTGAGCTAGAGA
The DNA here is from genome assembly GCF_000186465.1 of Streptococcus australis ATCC 700641. Taxonomy (GTDB): domain Bacteria; phylum Bacillota; class Bacilli; order Lactobacillales; family Streptococcaceae; genus Streptococcus; species Streptococcus australis. The sequence goes on from NZ_GL636091.1 coordinate 1,796,188, forward strand.
AGCAACCTCTGCACCAAAGAAGTGTTTTGTCAAGCCAAGTGCACCGAAGAAAAGGACGAATGATCCAGCAAACTCATTGACGAAACCATTGATGGTTGCTGCTTTACGTGACTCTGGAGTTCCTTTATCCAAGCTAGAAATCGTTGAGAATGTTCCCAAGATATTGTTTGGATTTTCAGTTTGAAGGTAGTAAGGACGGTGAGTCGCAACGACAACCAATTGCCCAAACATCGCACCAAGAAGTTGAGCAACGATGTAGTATAAAACATTTTCCCAAGGGAAGAGTCCGCTAACTGCAAGACCAATCGTAAAGGCAGGGTTGATATGGTTACCAGAAACGTTACCAAACATCAAGGCTGGCATCATAACACCTATTCCGTAGCCAATCGCAATCACGAGCCATCCACTTTGATGCCCCTTGGTACCCTTCAACTCAACGTTTGCAACGGCACCATTTCCTAAAATAATCAATAATGCTGTTGCAATAAATTCGGTCGCAACTTTAACCCAAAAATCAAATTGCATTTTTGAATAATCTCCTTATAAAAAAATAATAATAATTTATTCTAACAGATTATCGAACACTTGTAAATAAACCGAACATTATTTTTAAAAATTATCTCTCAATCCCTTGATTCATCCTTTTTAATCCTTGTATTCTCCTCCACTTTCTATTTAACTCCGAATTATGATACAATAGGATTAGTTACACATCACAAAGGAGATATCATGTCTGAAATCTATGACATTACCATCATCGGCGGTGGCCCTGTAGGGCTCTTTGCTGCCTTCTATGGCCATATGCGTCAAGTAAAAGTAAAATTGATTGATTCCCTTCCTCAACTAGGGGGTCAACCCGCTATTCTCTATCCTGAAAAACGAATCCTGGATGTTCCTGGTTTTACCAACCTAACAGGGGAAGAATTGTCCCAACGGTTGATCGATCAATTAGAAACATTCGAGACTGATATTTGTTTGAATGAAACTGTTTTAGACATTCATAAAAACGTAGATCACTTCCTGATTGAAACCAATAAAGGCCAGCATTTCAGTCGTGCTGTTATTATTGCGATAGGCGGTGGTGCCTTTAAACCACGTCCTTTAGAAGTGGACGGGGCTGAGGAATTCGAGAACGTCCACTACCATGTTTCAAATATCCAACAATATGCCGGCAAACAAGTTGCTATTCTAGGCGGAGGAGATTCTGCTGTCGATTGGGCCCTGGCCTTTGAGAAAATCGCACCAACAACTCTGGTCCATCGTCGTGATAATTTCCGCGCTCTCGAACATAGCGTTGAAGAATTAAAGACTTCTTCTGTCTCTATTCAAACTCCTTTTGTTCCTAGTCGCTTAATCGGAGAAAACGGCCGTGCTAGCCACCTAGAAATCACCAAGGTCAAATCAGATGAAACCCAATTACTCCCCATCGATGAACTCTTTGTCAACTACGGCTTCAAATCGTCAGTCGGCAAATTAAAAGAATGGGGCTTGGATCTCCAACGTCATAAAATCCTCGTGAATCGCAAACAAGAAACCAGTCGCGAAGGAATCTACGCGTGTGGCGATTGTTGCTTCTACGAAGGGAAAATCGACTTAATCGCGACCGGATTAGGCGAGGCTCCGACTGCGGTAAATAATGCGATAAACTACATTTATCCAGACAAGAAAGTTCAACCAGTTCATTCGACTAGTTTGTAAGAAAAAGAGAGTGGGACAGAAATCGGTAGTTCATTAGAATTCGATTTCGTCGTCCCACCTCCGCACAGTTGAGTAGGGCTGTAAAAGCTGATGAAATCAGCGTAGTAGTGCCCACTCAACCACTGCGTCTTGCTCGATAATCTAAAGACAATTGAGAGGCTAGGACTTTTGTCCCAGCCTCTTTTTCTTATAGATTATCTAGCTCGTCTGCAATCTTATTGATTTTTCGCAAGCGATGATTGACCCCACTTTTGGTTAAGGGAGTTTTCAGGGCATCCGCAATTTGCTGTATGGAATAGTCGGGATTCTGGATTCGAACATAGGCAACTTCCTGAAGCTCGACCGGAAGACCACCTAATCCAATAGTATCCATGATTTTGACAATATTGTTAATGGTCTTCATACTAGCCGTTACTGTACGAGCAATATTGGCCATCTCAGCATTGTTGGCTCGATTGAGATCATTGCGCGCCTCTCGCAAAACCTTGACAGACTCAAATTCTTCTATGGCCTGCTTAGCTTCTACCAAGATGAGAAAATCAATAATATCCTCTGCCCTCTGCAAATAGGTAACGACTCCTTTTTTGCGTTCGATGGTCTTGGCATCTAACAAGAAGTGTTGCATCAAGTTGGCTAAATCCTGAGCATGGTCAGAATAAACAGAGCTAATTTCTAATTGATAGCGTCCTGATTCTGGATCCTTGATGGTCCCACTTGCTAAGAAAGCTCCTCTCAGATAAGCGCGACTTGCTTCATCTTCTTCTAAGATTCTCGGGTCAATCCCAGTCTCAATACCAAAGAAAGAATCCGCTAAGTGTAGGTCTGCAAGAATCTCTTCGACTTTTTCATCAATAGAAACAGTATAGACACGATTCTTCTTCAAATTTGTTTTTTGGTGGTGACGAATGTCAGATTTGACCTGATAAAACTCTACAATTAATTCATAGATATGGCGGGCAATCTTAGCATTCTCCGTTGTCAGAGACAAACTTAAGCCCCCCATACTCAAGCCCAAACTACCTGACATCTTAATCAGAGCAGATAACTCACTTTTCTCAAAGCGATGAAGGGTCAAGAGCTCTTCTTTTACTTTAATGGTAAAACTCATTTTATCACCTGTACAATTTGCATCAACTCATCTACCACAGCTCCTCCATCATGGAAGGCGCCGCCGTTTTCCAAGCGAAGGAAATTGCTTGAAATAACTCGGGGAACCTGCGATTTTAAACCTGCAAAATCGTGTTCTACTTGAACCAAGTATTCATCAAAGCGATTCGTGTCCATATATTCTTGAGGGACTTTTTCAATATTGACTAAAACAGTACCAATAAACGGCTTCTTCAAGTGTTTATGAAGGACGGAAACATGGTCACTATCGGTAAAGTATTCTGTCTCCCCACGTTGGGTCATGATATTGCAGACATAAGCGACCTCTGCTTTCGTATCAAGCAAGGCCTGTCCAATTTCTTCAATCACTAGATTAGGAAGGATTGATGTAAAAAGAGAGCCCGGTCCTAAAATCACCATATCACTTTCTATAATCGCATCTACTACTTTTCGACTCGCTTTCGGTGTCTCATCATTATAGGTATTGGTGACATAGACATAATCAATCATTCCCTCATGATGGGCGATTTCACTCTCACCTGCGACCTCTGACCCATCCGTAAAGACGGCATGAAGGGTCAACGGTATATCGCTGGAAGGATAAATTTTTCCTGTCGTATGGAAAAATTTAGTCAGCAATTGCATGGCATTATAGGTCGAGCCTTGCATTTCAGAAATCCCGGCAATGATCAAATTTCCAAGAGGATGACCAGCTAGTGGTCCATCATCTTCCGCAAAACGGTATTGAAAGACTTTTTCATAAAAGCGAGGCATGTCAGACATGGCTACTAGCACATTCCGCAAGTCGCCCGGTGGTGTCAATTGATGAATATTTTTCCGAAGTTCCCCAGAACTACCCCCATCATCCGCCACTGTCACAATAGCCGTAATTTCAACATCCTTTTTCCGAAGGCTGTCCAAAATAACGGAAATCCCTGTACCGCCTCCGATGACGGTCATTTTTGGTTTTCTCATGAACGATTCACCGTTTCTTTCCGTCGGTCTTTGTCGCGATGACTCATATTAACCGTCCAATCTTTCGCTAGATCCCGTCCAAGACGAGCAGCAAAGGCTACTGAACGGTGTTGACCCCCTGTACAGCCCACTGCAATTGTCAAAACGGATTTTCCTTCTCGTTTGTATGCTGGCAAGATGGGAGCAATCAAATCGTAAAGATGACGATAAAACTCCTCTGATTCTTTGTGATTCATGACATAGTTATAGACATCATCATCAAGCCCCGTTTGATTCCGTAGTTCTGGTTGGTAATAAGGATTCGGTAGGAAACGAACATCAAAGACCAGGTCTGCATCTAAAGGCAAACCATACTTAAAGCCAAAGGACATGACTTCAATCCGAAACTCAGGCTGACTATCTTGTCTGGAGAATTGTTCAGCAATTACTTTACGAAGATTACGGGGCGTTAATTCCGTCGTATCAATGACATTTTGACTCATGTTTTTAAGTGGAGACAAAAGTTCCCGTTCCAACGTAATCCCATCCAAGACACGCCCATCAGCTGCGAGTGGGTGACTCCGACGAGTCTCTTTGTAGCGCGCGACCAATTCACTATCTGTCGCATCCAAAAAGAGAATTTTAAAATCAATTCCTTCGTGGTTCTCTAATTCGTCCAAAATGGAGCGAATTTCTGCGAAGAAAGACCTGCTCCGCATATCCACAACGAGAGCCAACTTATTATTGTCCATCGACAGTTGAATCAGCTCAATAAACTTCGGCAAGAGAGCTGGTGGCATATTGTCGATGGTGAAATACCCCATATCTTCAAAGGATTGAATGGCTACGGTCTTTCCCGCACCACTCATTCCTGTCACAATGACCAGTTGAATTGTTTTTTCTGTATCTGTCATCCTAATCACCTTTTCCTTACAAAAAAGGAGGAGGGCATCTCTTTCCAGTTGGTCAGTCGATGGCTCTCACTCCAACATTCTTTTTACCCGAATGCATTCCTTATTTTGAGACTAAACTTCTGCAATCACTTCGATTTCGATTTTGACATCGCGTGGCAAGCGAGCCACTTCTACTGCAGAACGTGCTGGAAATTCACTTGAAAAAGCTGTTTTGTATACCTCGTTAAAAGGTACAAAATCATTCATATCACTTAAGAAACAAGTTGTTTTCACTACGTGATTAAAGTCCGTTCCAGCTTCCTCAAGGATAGCAGCAATATTCTTCAACACTTGTTGGGTTTGTTCTTGAATAGTTTCTCCAACAATTTCACCAGTTTCTGGTGAAAGAGGTACTTGCCCACTTGCAAATAAAAGATTGCCCACAATTTTCCCTTGAACATAAGGTCCAATTGCTGCCGGTGCTTTGTCTGTGTGAATTGTTTTTGCCATTTTCTTCTCCTGATTCCTAATTTTCACTGGATGCTGCTAATTTTTCCCGTTCTAAGCGTAACTTACGTTTGGGATTCAGCTTGTTAAAGAGTTCTTCCAATTTTTCTGCATTCCAAACGTCTGCAGCAGAGACAAAATTTCCGTCTTTATCACGAAAGGATATAGGTTTATCTCCCATCTTCTTCTCCTCTTTAGCTCTAACTAGTCAACAAATTCAAATTCGAATTTACCGATACGTACGATATCTCCATCTTTTGCACCACGCGCACGAAGGGCTTCATCGACACCCATTCCGCGCAATTGACGCGCAAATTTCATGACAGACTCGTCGCGATCAAAATTGGTCATATTGAAGAGCTTCTCTAGCTTATCACCGGACAAGATCCAAGAAGCATCATCATCACGATTAATCTCGAAGGCTGGTTGTTCCTCATCAAAGCCGTAGTAGACTTCTTCTTGCGCCATATCTTCTTCTGTATAGAGCAAGAATTCTGGTGTTTTGTCTAACAAGTCTGCTGTTGCTTCTAACAAGTTGTCCAAACCTTGATGCGCTAAACTAGAGATTGGGAAGATTTGTGGCAGTTCATCAAACTCGTCGTAGTTGACCGCCAATTTTTTCTTGAACTCTTTCAAATTTTCCTGGCTCTCCGGCATATCCATCTTATTTGCCACGATAATCTGAGGACGTTCCATCAAACGAAGATTATAGGTTTCGAGCTCTTTATTGATTTGAACATAATCTTCATAAGGATCTCGTCCTTCACTGGCTGACATATCGATGACATGCAAGATAACACGGGTGCGCTCGATGTGACGAAGGAACTGGGTTCCTAGTCCCACTCCTTGGCTAGCCCCTTCAATCAATCCAGGAAGGTCAGCGACCGCAAAGGATTCACCTGACAGCGTCCGAACCATGCCCAAATTTGGAACGATGGTTGTGAAATGATAAGCCCCAATTTTTGGCTTAGCAGAAGTAATCACACTGAGAAGAGTTGATTTCCCTACTGATGGGAAGCCAACCAAACCAACGTCTGCTAAGACCTTGAGTTCTAATTCGAGTTCACGTTCTTGACCTGGTTCCCCATTTTCTGAAATCTCAGGAGCTGGATTTTTAGGAGTTGCAAAACGGATATTTCCGCGTCCTCCACGGCCACCGTGTGCGACAATGTATTCTTGTCCATTTTCAACCAAGTCGGTAATGACCTTACCAGTCTCAGCATCTCGTACTGTTGTCCCTTGCGGTACTCGCACAAAGAGGTCTTCTGCTCCCCGTCCGTGCATCCCTTTGGTCATTCCCTTCTCGCCATTTTGGGCTTTGAAATGCCGGTTATAGCGGAAGTCCATCAGCGTGCGCAAGCCTTCGTCTACAACGAAGATGACATTGCCTCCGCGTCCACCATCGCCTCCCCAAGGACCGCCGTTGGGAACATACTTTTCACGGCGAAAGGCCACCATGCCATCGCCGCCATTTCCAGCCTTGACCTTAATCTTGGCTGTATCTAAAAACATACTCATAGTTTATCGTTTTCCTTTTATAACCAAGAATCACTTGGTAGTCCCTTAATAGGATAGTGCACCCAAAGCTGCAGCAAAGATTGCTCCAACCGTTACAATCAACATAATTACAATGACCAGCATGGTCAATTTTTCAAAGAAAGTTTTTTTGCGTTTTCCGTTGTCTCCAAAAGCCACGTTTTTTACCTCAATTACAATAAATTCATTAGCCCTATTTTACCACGAATAAGGGCATTTTTCAAACATCCACCTCCTAGAGGAAAGGGAGCTATTGGATAAAATAAATTTTTCAACATCGACACTTGTTTAACTCCACTTTTATAGAAGCATCAAAAAAGACTGGAAAATTCCAGCCTTTTAAAAAACAGTATTATTTTGTTAACTTCTTAGACCGTAACACAGTAAAACCAACCGCACAGCCCAAAATACCAACCAGGATGATAACCGGAGTCATCTTTTCACCTGTACTTGGAAGAACTTTTTTCTTACCAGGTTTTGGTGCTTCTTCTTCTTTAACAGAAGTTGATGATGAGTTTGATGATTTTGGATCTGGTTGTGATTTGGATGGCTCTGGATCTGGACTTGGTTTTGGATCCGGTTGCGGTTTAGATGGCTCTGGATCTGGACTTGGTTTTGGATCCGGTTGCGGTTTAGATGGCTCTGGATCTGGACTTGGTTTTGGATCTGGTTGCGGTCTAGATGGCTCTGGATCTGGACTTGGTTTTGGATCCGGTTGCGGTTTAGATGGCTCCGGATCTGGTGTCGGTGGAGTTTGTTCTTTCTCACCCAAACCTTCTCCAGAACCTGATTCCAATCTTACTTCTCGTGTTAAGCTACGTGGCTCTGGGAAATTGGTTGCTTTCCATGTCAAGGTGTTATGAACGAGATCACCAACTTTTGTACCAGGAGCTACTTTCGTAGAATATTCAATGTACATTGGCCAATTGTAGTTATCTCCAAAGTTAATTGTGAATCCAGTGATCTGACCAGCTTCATTCTTGTCGAAGACAGCTTTTTTACTGAAATTGTCTAAAACTGGCAGACTTAAAATATGGGCTTCATTTCTAATGCCACCTTCTACTGGACTAAAGCGAACCGCACGGAAACTACCTTCTACCAGTGTCAAGCCATCTCCAAATTGATCTTTAATGACCATGCCACGAAGCATATCTTGGCGGGCATTTAAGATAATCCGCCATTTAATAATGGTTGGATCAGACTTATCTTGGTAGCCGTATTTCATCTCATAGTCTCCAGCTTCTCCATCAGTCTTTTCATAATTCAATGAAAAATCTGTATTGCCTAGTTTAAACTGGATTGGGGATGTTTTAGTAACCACTTCGGAGTCTACTTTTACATCAAAATGCAAGGCAACTCGTTTATTAAGTGGATGGGATGTAAAATAGTCATTAAAGGTAACATTGACTGTTTTGTTAGCTGTATTAACAACAGCTTTCCCGACTGTCTGACCATTTATTTGACCTTCTTCCACTACATCAAACTCGAGATGTGTATAGAAGGTTAATTCTTTCGGCAAAGCCAAGGTCAGGGTGTCTCCTGCTTGAATGGCTTGTGTATCTGGAAAGGCTACATTGATGGTAGCAGACAATTTTTCGTTTGATAAGACTGTGGTTCCACTGGTTACTGCTTGGTTATCCTTGGTCAGACTAGCTGTTTGCGTATAAGACAGGACTTCTGACGCTTGAATAGTTTGAACAAAAGCATTCGAAAAAATAACTGCAGCAACAAGGGCTAGGGACCACATCATTCGACGTAAATATTTCATATTAACCTCCTTAACTCTCACTTGGAGAGTTTACTTCTTTATTTAATCTTCAAGACCAATTTCATCTTTGACTACAGCAGCAATGGTATCCACATAGTAGTCCACTTCTTCATCAGTCGGAGCTTCTGCCATGACACGAAGAAGAGGTTCGGTACCACTTGGACGCACTAAGATACGGCCATTCCCATCCATTTCAGCTTCCATTTTTTCAATAATCGCACGAATGGCAGGAACTTCCTTAGCCTTGTCTTTCATGCTGTTTTCAACACGGATATTGACCAATTTTTGAGGATAGATAGTAACTTCTGATGCAAGATCTGATAAAGTACGACCTGTTTCTTGAATAATCTTAGTCAATTGAACGGCACTCATCTGGCCATCTCCAGTAGTATTGTAATCCATGACAATCACGTGACCAGACTGTTCACCACCTAGATTGTAACCAGACTTCCGCATCTCTTCGACCACATAGCGGTCTCCGACAGCAGTTACAACCTTATTAATCCCTTTTGCATCCAAGGCTTTATGGAATCCTAGATTGGACATGACCGTCGTTACGATGGTGTTATCTTTTAAGAGGCCCTTATCAGAAAGGTAAGTCCCAATAATGTACATGATTTTATCACCATCGACTAGGTCCCCATTTTCGTCAACTGCAATCAAACGATCACTATCACCATCAAAAGCCAAACCAATGGCCGCACCAGATTCTCGGACAGCCTCTTGCAAAGACTCAGGATGGGTCGAGCCTACTTGGTCATTGATATTGAGACCATTTGGGCTTTCTCCAATAACTGTCAAACGTGCTCCCAAGTCAGCAAAGACATGACGGGCACTTGTAGATGCGGAACCATTCGCAGCATCCAGAGCTACGTGCATTCCTTCCAGCTGGGTTCCAGTTGAAACTAAGTATTCTTGATACTTACGAAGTCCTTCAGGATAGTCCATCACTGTACCAAGACCTTCTGCACTAGGTCGAGGAAGAGTATCAGACTCCGCATCCAATAAGGCTTCAATCTCTAGTTCACGATCATCGTCTAATTTATAGCCATCATTCCCAAAGAATTTAATCCCATTGTCTAAGGCTGGATTATGACTGGCAGAAATCATGACCCCAGCACTTGCACCTTCAGAACGAACCAAATAAGCTACACCTGGTGTCGCGATGACACCGAGTTTATAAACTTTAATCCCTACAGATAGGAGACCTGCTACGAGAGCACTTTCTAACATTTCACCAGAAATACGTGTATCTCGTCCTACGAAAACAAGTGGAGTTCCTTTTTCATGTTGACTGAGGACATAACCTCCGTATCGACCGAGCTTAAAGGCCAACTCTGGCGTCAATTCGACGTTTGCTTCTCCACGGACTCCGTCCGTTCCAAAATATTTACCCATTATGATATTCCTTTCGATGAATCTTTATTAATTGCTATTATGTGATGAAGAACTGGTCGAGGAAGAGCTGGAACTGGTTTGTTTCAACTCAACCTTCATGTAGAGTTCTGATGGAGAGATGATGACTGGTAAATCATTCCCTTCACTGTCTACTGCCTTCATTGATACGGTTGCAGTATAGGTATTGTTCAAAAGATCTCCTTCAGGGAAGATGGCTTCCACATGATCAATTTTAGCTAAAGTATCTTGGTCGCTTGTTACAGATACCTCATCCTCAGAGAAAGTAACATGCGAGAGATTCCAACCTGGAGCAATTTGTTTATCTGGTATCGTGACGGAAACATCAAATTTTTTCGTCATTTTCTTACCAATTTTTGCAGTTACCTTCTGAGGCTCGATGGTTGCTGTTAAACCAGAAGGTAAGCCTTCAATGTTTAATATGATTTCATGCTCGCCTTCTTTCAGATCTCTTAAATCGGCTACCACTTTAAATTTACGAGTACTAGCCTGCATTTCTGATGCTAAAGCAACACGATTAGATCCTTTAAGAAAGACGGTCACTTCTGAACTAATCCCGCTGACAAAATATTTACTATCGTTGTACTTTACGTCAATTGGAATATTGGTCAAGGTATTCGTGTAGGTTTCAGAACTAACTTGACGCGCACTACTGTTATTCTGAAAATTAACAGAAGTTGCATTGATGAACAAGAGACTTGAGAAAAAGACAGAGGTCACAATATAGACTATTTTTCTTTTTGAAATCATTTGACGCGTCCTCCAAAAATTCTTGATTTCAAATCTTTTTTCTCTTGATCTTCTGGAATAATGAAGGCACGCAATTCTTGTTCGAATTCTTCGATACTGAGGTCGTGTCTAAAACTCCCATTTCTCGTAATGGAAATACCACCCGTTTCTTCCGAAATAACAAAGGTGAAGGCATCACTTACCTCAGACAAGCCAATTGCTGCCCGGTGTCGCGTACCGAACTCTTTTGAAATTCCCGTACTTTCTGTTAAGGGGAGATAGGCACAAGATACAGCAATTTTATCATTGGTGACAATCACTGCCCCATCGTGAAGCGGGGTGTTGGGGATAAAAATATTAATCAGAAGTTCACCCGAAACATCTGCATCGAGGGGAATACCCGTAGAAATATATTCTTGAAGGGTTCTACTCCCTTGAATAGCAACCAAGGCACCAATCTTTCGAGGACTCATATAAGCAACGGCTTTTACATAGGATTGAACCAATTTTTCTTCTGTACTAATCTGGTTGGTTGAGAAAAATTCAGTTGCTCGACCTAATCGTTCTAATCCCGTCCGAATTTCCGGAGAGAAAATCACTACCGCAGCAATGACCCCGTATGTGATGATTTGGTTGATCAACCAAGAAATGGTCGTCAGACCAATCATATTGGCAACTAACTCAAATAAGAAAAAGGTCAAGACACCACGGACTAAAATCATAATTTTAGTGCCGACAATGGCTTTTATAAAATAATACAATAACCAGGCTACTAGGGCAATGTCAATCAGGTTGACAACCACACTCCATGGAGTGGGAAATAAACTGGCCCAATACTGGGGATTTGACAATTGTTGGATGTTCACAATCTCATACCTACCACTTCTCTTCTAGGCTTTTCACGCAGCTAACAATTGTGGATGATTACTGGAAACAGCAAGGCTTCTAGCAAATGGATAGCGCGTTCAAACTACTCTACACCATTATATCATGTTTCAACAGATTTTTCTGTAACCTTCTGTTGGTTTTTGTGATAAAATATGAATTATGAAGATTAAGACTAGTATAGGGCTTATTGCCGGAAAAACGAGTAGTCACCTCTTGCGTTTGCTTGGTCGTGGCTCTACCCTTCCTGGAAAAATCGCCCTCCAAATTGATAAAGACATTTTACAACACCTGGCCCAGAACTACGAAATTGTGGTTATCACTGGTACGAATGGGAAAACACTAACAACAGCTCTCACTGTTGGCATTCTTCGGGAGGCTTTCGGACCTATCGTGACCAATCCTAGTGGAGCCAATATGATTTCAGGGATTACGACTACTTTCTTGAACGCTAAAGGTTCTTCCGGTCGTCCTATTGCTGTTCTTGAAATCGATGAAGCCAGCCTGGCTCGAATTTGTGACTATATCACTCCGACCTTGTTTGTAATCACCAATATTTTCCGGGATCAAATGGATCGCTACGGGGAAATCTACACGACTTATCGGATGATCTTAGATGGGATAAAAAAAGCGCCACAGGCGACTGTTTTGATGAATGGGGATAGCCCTCTTTTCCATACCCTTCCCCTACCAAATCCCGTTCAATATTTTGGCTTTGACACGGAAAAAACTGCTCCGCAGCTAGCTCATTACAATACGGAAGGAATCGTTTGTCCAGAGTGTCACGGTATTTTAACTTACCAATTAAACACCTATGCCAATCTGGGAGATTACATTTGTGAAAGCTGTGGCTTCCATCGTCCTCCATTGACAGTGGCAGTTAATGAATTGACCGAGCTGACCAATACTTCTTCTCACTTTAAAATCAACGGGACAAACTACCACATCAATATTGGGGGCCTCTATAATATATACAACGCCCTCGCTGCAGTTGCAGTTGCCCATTATTTTGAAGTGAGTCCAGACGTCATTAAGCGTGGTTTCGACAAGAGCAAGGCTGTCTTCGGCCGTCAGGAAACCTTTAAGATTGGGGATAAAGAATGTACCTTAGTCCTGATCAAAAATCCGGTTGGAGCAACCCAAGCCATTGAAATGATTAAGTTGGCGCCGTATTCCTTTAGCTTGTCAGTCCTCCTCAATGCTAACTATGCTGATGGGATCGACACTAGCTGGATCTGGGATGCGGACTTTGAGCAAATCACCAAAATGGACATCCCAGAGATTAATGCTGGAGGGGTACGCCACTCTGAAATTGCCCGACGACTTCGGGTTACAGGCTATCCTGCTGAAAAGATCACAGAAATGATTGAATTAAAAGAGGTCTTCCAACGCATCCAGCAACAGGAAACTCCTCACGCCTATATCTTAGCCACTTATACGGCCATGCTTGAATTCCGTGAGATTTTGGCCCAAGAACACCTGATTGAAAAGGAGATGAATTAATGATCTACACTTCACTACAATCCCCTGATCAGGAAAACTACCAGTACGAATTGAGAATTGCCCATCTTTATGGGAATCTGATGAATACTTATGGGGACAATGGAAGTATCCTCATGCTCAAGTACGTTGCGGAGAAACTTGGTGCTCATGTCACTGTGGATATCGTTTCTCTCAAAGACCGCTTTGATCCAGATACCTACGACATCGCCTTTTTCGGTGGAGGCCAAGACTACGAACAGACCATTGTATCAGAAGATCTACCAGATAAAAAAGAAGACCTTGAACGTTTCATTCATGACGATGGTGTGGTCCTTGCTATCTGTGGTGGCTTTCAACTTCTAGGCCAGTACTACATTGAAGCTTCTGGCAAGCGTATTGAGGGACTTGGTATTATGGGACACTATACCCTCAACCAAGAAAATAATCGCTATATTGGCGACATCAAGATCCATAATGAAGAGTTCAACGAGACCTACTATGGTTTTGAAAACCACCAAGGTCGGACCTTCTTGGCAGAGGATGAAAAACCGCTAGGTAAGGTCATCTACGGAAATGGGAACAATAAAGAAGATGGTTGCGAAGGGGTTCATTACAAGAACGTCTTTGGTAGCTACTTCCACGGTCCTATTCTCTCTCGCAACGCCAATTTGGCCTATCGCTTGGTGACAACAGCTCTAAAGAAAAAATATGGACAAGACATCGTCTTAGCGACTTACGATGATATCTTAAGCCTTGAAAAGGCGGAAGAATATACTGATGTGAAAAGCAAAGCTGAATTAGAAGAATAGGGAGACAAAATGAATAAACGAAAACTACAATATGTTGCACTACTGATTGCAGTCTTGCTTATTGCGATTATTTCCTTGGCCAATATGCAAATGGTGACTGTGAACTTTTTGCTGGTCCAATTTAAACTCCCGCTCATCATTTTGATTCTGGTCTGTGTCCTTCTTGGTTCGCTGGTGACTTTCTTAGTCAGCCTTCCAAAAAATTTCTCATTAAAACATGAGTTAAAAACCGCGAAAAAACAACTAGGACAAAAGATGTCAGGTGATAAAGAAGAAAAAATCAAACAAATCGAAAACTAAAAGCACCGATCGGTGCTTTTTTGATGCTATTCTAATGATTTTTTGCTTGTAGCTGCTTGGCGACTACTTGTGCTAGGAGTGAAAAAAGGATGACGCCAGCCCCAATCAGGAGAAAAGATTCTACACGGACGCTTGGTAACCAGGTCATCAAACCTTTGGCGATGGGCATAAAGAGAATGGCTAGGGTAAAAATAGTGCTTAAGACCCTGCCCAGATAGTCTCCTTCAACCTTTGTTTGCACTTGGGTAAAAAAGTGGATATTAAAAATCGTCATAAAGAGTTCACAGACTAAATTTCCAGAAAAGGATAGAAGAGGAGGAAGAGGCAAGCCCATCATGAATACTCCTACTCCTGTTAAAATCAATAAGAAGAGAAGTATCTCCATGCTTGATTTAAATTTATTAGCAATCAAGGCTCCGATGATGGAGCCAATAGCCCCCAAGGTTAAGATGGTCGCATAAGCGCCCTTGACCCCGTAGAGCCGATTGGAAAATGGGAGTAAAAACTCAAAAGCTGCAAAAAAGAAATTGACGCTGGAAGCCACCAAGAGGAGGAAGAAAATCTCTTTCTGATGCCAGATATAGTGCAATCCATCCTTGATATCCGAAAAAATATCTTTTCCCGTGAACTGTTTCTTTTCTTGAACTTTGGCTTCTTCTTTCGGAAGGGATGCCACTAGGACAAAGGCGATGAAAAAAGTCAGTGCATCCAGTAAGAGGGTCGCATGGAGACTGGCAAATTGTAAAACAAGGAAAGAGAACACAGGTGAGCTAACACCGACAACCTGTAAGACCAACTCCAAGCGTGCATTATAGGTCACAATCTCATCCTTCTCTACGACTTCAGTGATAATGGCTTTGTTGGCCGTACGAGAAAATGCAAAGGCAATGGCCTGGACAATATTGGCAACAATCAAGGCTGCAATCATCCAACGATCATTCCTGATAAAGGAAATCGCTAAACAAAGGAGACCACAAACCAAGTCGGTTGTCATCAAAATCTTGCGACGGGAAAAACGGTCTGAGATCACGCCACCAAAGGGATTGACTAAAATAGAGGTGACAAGTTCAGAAATCTGATAAATCCCCAACACTGTCTTTCCTATAGTCCCCATTGAGGCCAGCCAGACACTATTCCCATAATCATAGAGCATATTTCCCATTCTATTGATCGCCCCACGAGCAATTAATTGGACTGCATGTCGATTCATAAAAAACCTCCTTCATTTTCTGAAACTATTGTATCAGTTCATGAAAGAGGTTTTCATTTTGTCCCCTATTTGGGAAAATTAGTGTTTTACAAATTTATCAAAGGATCCCTACTGTTCTTTTGATTGAAGTTGCTTAGCTACTAGCTGAGCCAAGAGTGAAAAGAGAATAACTCCAGCTCCAATAAAAAGAAATGATTCCATGCGGACGCTTGGCAACCAAGTCATCAAACCCTTGGCGATGGGCATGAATAGAACAGCCAAAGTATAAATCGTGCTCAAGACTCTCCCCAGATAATCATCTTCCACCTTGGTTTGTACTTGTGTAAAAACGTGGATGTCGAAAATGGTCACAAAAAATTCACAGACCAGATTTCCCGAAAAGGAAAGATAAGTCGGAAGAGGCAAGCCCATCATGAACACTCCTACACCTGCCATGATCAGTAAAAACAGGAGAATTTTCATGCTTGATGTAATTTTATTGGCAACAAGTGCTCCTAGAATAGATCCAATAGCTCCCAACGTTAAGATGGTCGCATAAGCCCCCTTGCCCCCATAAAGTCGATTGGAAAATGGAAGTAAAAACTCAAAAGCCGCAAAAAAGAAATTAACGCCGGAAGCCACCAACAAGAGAAAGAAAATGTCTTTCTGATGCCAGATATAGTCTAACCCCTCCTTGATATCAGAAAAAATATCTTTCCCCGTAAACTGTTTCTTTTCTTGAACCTTTGCTACTTCTTTCGGAAGGAATGCCACTAGGACAAAGGCAATGAAAAAGGTCAGCGCATCTAGTAAGAGGGTCGCATGGAGACTGGCAAATTGTAGAACTAGGAAAGAAAACACGGGAGAACTGACACTAACAACTTGTAAGACCAGCTCCAAGTGCGCATTATAGGTTACAATCTCTTCTTTCTCAACAACCTCTGTGATAATAGCTTTATTGGCAGGTCGAGAAAAACCAAAGGCAATGGCCTGAATAATATTGGCAAAAATCAGGGCCGCAATCA
Organism: Streptococcus australis ATCC 700641; assembly: GCF_000186465.1. GTDB lineage: Bacteria > Bacillota > Bacilli > Lactobacillales > Streptococcaceae > Streptococcus > Streptococcus australis. Next base: position 1,812,486 of record NZ_GL636091.1, read on the forward strand.
TCCAACGATCATTTCTGATAAAAGAAATCGCCATACAAAGGAGACCACAAACCAAGTCGGTCGTCATCAAAATCTTGCGACGAGAAAAACGGTCTGAAATCACCCCTCCAAAAGGATTCACGAGAATCCCTGTCACTAACTCAGAAATTTGATAGATCCCTAATACCGTCTTTCCTATAGTCCCCATCGAGGCCAGCCAGACACTATTCCCATAATCATAGAGCATATTTCCAATTTTGTTAATAGCTCCACGACTAATTAATTGGACCGCATGTCGGTTCATAAAATCTCCTTTATCTCTCCTATTTAGGAACATTCATTTTTTACAAATTTATCAAAGTGTTCTTGATAATAGGCTACCTGCTCTGGCAGTCCTAGCACATCAAAAATATGCATAGCCTCTTGCATCTGCTGACAGCCTTCATTTGTTTCTCCCTTCTGGTAGAGGGCAAATCCCATAAGGTAATGAAAGATATTGCGTTCGTAGAGTTTGATGCTCTTGCCGATAATCTTTTCCACATAGGCTTCAAAATAGCTGGCATTTTCAAAAGAACGGTGTTCTAGACAATGCTGGTAACAATTCAGAGCTAGAATCAAGACCAGTTTTCGATGGCGACCAATTTCCTTGTAGAAATCTTCCCGCTCCATCACTTCTCTACCAAGCCGAGTGACATAATCCACATCATAAAAGCTATAGAGATTGCCAAAGAGGATCAACTCATACATGGTCCACTCTTCCGTTTGAAAGAGATAGTCCGCCACCTTGTCCAGATCGCTCTGCTTCATCGTGTAGCTGGCATCCCTCTGGCAAATCAGCCCTTGTAACAAAATCCAGTTCAATTCAAAATAAAGGGGATTGGTCGAACCTTTAGCCTTTTCAAGTTGTTCTCCTTGAAGCCTTTGAAAACCCGCAATGTCATTTGAATAGTAAAATGGAATAATCTGAGCCATCAAGGCCACATGCTCATGGTGTTGGAAATTTCTGGCCTTATCCATAAAATTCTCAATCGTCACATGGATATTGTCCAAAATTTCAAAGAAGCGCGACGTAGCCAGATCCGACTCCCCCAATTCAAAACGGGATAACTGGGAGGTCGAACAAGCTTCTCCTGCTGCTTCTTTCAATGAATAATTTTTACTGATTCGAAATTCACGAAAAACTTTGCCTAAATCTTCCATTTGATTACCACTTAAATTCCTTTAAGTACCTTTCTAACTCTTGCAAGTATCCTTCGTAGAATCCGTGATCTTCTTTCACGGAAAAATCTAATTGTCTTAAGTAAGAAATCAGCCAATCAACCAATAGATCATACTGATGAAGAGGTAGGCGTTTCATCTGCTCTTCAACAAAAGAAATGGCCTCTGCAAAGCGCTGCTCTTCTAAAACTTGCTGAAGATAGTGATTCCCGTTGATGAGTTTTCCTTCCTCATCCTCATACTGCCCCAAATCTAAATTCTGAATCTGCAGGCGCAAAGTTGTACCAATTATATCGGCTACACCTTTAATCTGCTTCATAAACCAATCATTTTCAGTCATCACAATGTTCTCCTTAGGCAAATTAGAAAACTACACTTTCTCCGCTAGTTCTTCCCATTCTATCATGGCTTCTTCTTGGGCGGCGGTCAGCTGGTCGATTTGCTGCTGGCTCTCCATGAGTTCGCCGGTTTCATTGGTGGCCAGCAGCTTCTTTTAACGAATAATTTTTACTGATCCGAAATTCACGAAAAACTTTTCCAAGATCTTCCATCTATTCCACCTGCTCTGACAGTTCTGCCCACTCTTCCATGACCGATTCCTGCTGGACAGTTAGTTGATCCAGCTCGCTTTGGAGTTGAACCAAGTCAGCTGCATCGTTGGTGCTATGCATGGTTTCGGTGATGGCTTGGATTTTCTGATCCAACTCTTCCATCTCCGCTTCCAATTGCTCAATGCGACGAGTGATTTTCCGGAGTTCCTTCTGGTTTTGCTTCTGCATGTGATAGTCATTGCTGGTGAATTCCTCCGTAGAAGAAACAGGCACAGTTTCTGCTTGTGCTGTTGCAAGAGCCTCTAACTCAGCTTTTTTCTCCAGATAATAATCATAATCTCCTAGATAAAGAGTTGAGCCCTCTTCTGAGAGTTCCAAGACTTGTGTGGCTACACGATTGATAAAGTAGCGGTCGTGGCTGACAAAAAGCAAGGTCCCGTCAAAATCAATCAAGGCATTTTCCAGCACTTCCTTGCTATCGATATCCAAGTGGTTAGTCGGCTCATCGAGAATCAAGAAATTGTTATTCTCCATGGACAGCTTGGCCAAGAGCAGACGCGCCCGCTCTCCACCTGACAGCATGCCGACAGTTTTCTTGACATCATCCCCAGAGAAAAGAAAGGCTCCTAGGCGATTGCGGATCTCCACTTCTGGTGTCAGTTTAAAGTCATTCCAGAGCTCATCCAAGACACTGTTGTGAGGGGTTAGCTTACTCTGAGTCTGGTCATAGTAGCCCACCTCGACATTAGCCCCAAAGCGAGCTTCCCCCTTGATAAAAGGAATCTGCCCGACGATGGACTTGATAAGAGTAGATTTCCCGATCCCATTTGGTCCTACAATAGCGACCGCATTCATCTTGCGGATATCCAGATTGATGGGCTCTGACAGGATTTGATCGTCATAACCGACAGCTGCCTCTTCTACTGTCAGGACGACATTGCCCGATGTCTTATCGGAATGGAAGGTCATATGGGCAGACTTGGTCCCAGCTTCCGGCTTGTCTAGGCGCTCCATTTTTTCCAACTGCTTACGCCGAGACTGGGCCCGTTTGGTGGTCGACGCCCGCACCAAATTGCGATTAACAAAGTCTTCCAGCGCTGCAATTTCTTTTTGTTGCTTCTCGTAGTTCTTGGCTTCGGTCAGCAATTTTTGTTCTTTTTGCTCCACAAAGCTGGAGTAATTACCGACATAGCGATCTAAAGAATGCTTGGTCAAGTCCAAGGTAATGGTAGCAACTTTATCGAGAAAATACCGGTCGTGGCTGACAATGAGAAGGGCTCCGCTATAATTGACCAGATAGTTTTCCAACCAGGCAATCGTCTCAATATCCAAGTGGTTAGTCGGCTCGTCCAGTACCAAGAGATTTGGTTTTTCCAAGAGCATCTTGGCCAGAGCGAGACGGGTATTTTGCCCACCAGACAGCTCTTCAATCTTCATCTGCCACATAGACTCATCGAACTTAAATCCGTTGAGAATGGCGCGGATATCTGCCTCATAGGTAAAGCCACCAGCCTGACGGAATTCTTCTGATAGACGGTCATAATCCTGCATGAGTTTTTCTAAGTCAGCCCCAGTTTTTTCCCCCATCGCAAGCTCCATCTGCCGCAAGCTTTTCTCGGTCTTTCTGAGATCGTCAAAGACATGGAGCATCTCATCGTAGATAGTATTGGACGACTCAAATCGACTATCCTGGGCTAAATAAGAGAGAGAAAGGTCCCGCTTTTTATTGATTTCCCCAGAAGTCGGCTCTTCTTCTCCCACCAAGATTTTTAAGAGCGTAGACTTGCCGGCTCCGTTCTTTCCGACCAGGGCAATCCGGTCCCGTTCATCCACTTGCAGGCTGACATTATCAAAAAGAACCTCCCCTGCAAAAGAGCGTTCAATTTTGTTGGCTTGTAAAATAATCATAGTTTCATTGTACCTTACTTTTGACAAATTGACAATTGAAGAAAAGGCCAAACGCTAGATGCGCTTGACCTGTCCTCACTTTTTAGATTGTTGAAATGTTGGAAGCCATTTGGCTGTACTGATAGGAGAGGAAAAGCCCAATGCCAATCACCAGCAAAAGCAAGCCCCATTTGATGACTCCCTTTACAAAGCGAATCACAAGTAGGATAATCATGGAACCAATCAGCCAAGTGATGGCCGAATGCGAGAAGAAAGCTTGGACGGCTTCCTTATTGTCTCCGAAAAATTGACGGACTCCCTCAGGAGCATAGTTTTCCCAAGCCTGTTGAATGCCTAATTCATGGGATAATGCTTGCCCTTTTTGGGATAGCCATAGAAAGATTCCAGAGTTAAACACAAAGAGTGCCACTTGTTCTGGAAAGGTTCGAATAACATACAGTATGCGTTTGATTATTCTTACTCCTTGTATAGTTGACGAACAGCCTCAATATCCCTCTCTTGGATGCTATAAAAGGAACCAGCTGCCTGCATGACGGACTCTTCCTCAGTATGGTCCAAACCAATCGCATGGCCTAGTTCATGCTCAGCTGTGTTTACAATTCGCTGATGGGAATAATTGTACTGCTTATTAAGTAGGTAATAGCGATTCAAACGAACGGTCACCCGTTTGAAACGATTGGTTAAAACATTTGTCTGGGATTCGGCCTCACCCGCTGCAGAAACCGTGCTATCATCCATCTCCGTTAAGATAATATCAGCCTCTTCTTCACTGGTGACAAGTTGGAAAGTGAAGGCCCCTGTCTGATTCCAAGACTCAAGAGCTTCCTCATAGGCACGGGTAAAGGTATCATCCATCGTAGGATCTAGATAAACTTTTGCAGTTGCCTGATCCCACCTTGCTCCTGTTGAGGTATGGCCATCTGTTGCTAAGTCCTCTTGAGCAGATGGACTTCCCTGACCCCGTAGAGGACCATCTCGATGAAAGTAAGCATCTACCTGAGTAACAACCGTTTGGGCTGCGCGACTGACCCCATCTATTCCGCTACCGGTTTTGCCACTAAAGAATAAAGTAGCAACCAGCAAAGCAAAACTAAGGGCGAGAGTCCAAAACAAGCCCCAAACAAGACTCCAAATAACCCGTATTAGAAAACGAATCATGGCTATAATGGTTCTCACAAGTTCCTCCTTTCCTTAGGAAGACCTTTGTTTAGGTCTAGAAGAGATTATTTTACCTCAGTTTTCTTAAAATAAGCTAAAGGGTGACGTCATGAAAGGAAAAAGATCCAGTTGACAGCAAAGCCAACCGAATCCTTTTCATCCTGCTTCTTCTTTTATACGCAGCTTAGCGATGCACTGTTACTTTTCCAGTACGATAATCCAAACTAATCCCACTCTGGACATTTGGAACAAAAACGTTAAACTCTAGACTGCCATCACTCGATTTTGCTTCAATTTGACTGCCAACTGGTACCAAATCTTCATCTGAAGCATAGTAGAGAGTCACCCTATAACGGACCCGCTTATTTTTATCTAAGGCCTTCCGAACAAGGATTTCATAGTAATTTTGTCCCGTTGAAAAACTGTCACGCGCTTGGTTGGCCCAAGCTGTTTGAACCGCAATATTTTTAGGATTCGTCATCGAGGCATCAAACCCATCTAAGTTGCCAATCAAGGCATAGCCGAGAAGATGGCCCCGATCGACCGCATGGTCATATTCCCCAGTTAAATTGGTTACTTGGTGCCAGCCAGCGGGAGCCCAATCTACATCCGTCTGTTCCCTTTTTTGGTATTGACGAGTCGCCTTGGTCATCAAAGCATTGGCAACTGTTGGAATCTCTCGTCCTTTTACAGTCTTTGTCTTAGTATCTGCATAAGGGAGACTAGCAACATCCGCATCCAGATTGGTTTTATTCTGGTTAATGATGAAAGCGCCTGCTTCATTCCATTGAATGTTTTTTCCTAGTTTAGCTCGAACACTATCTGTCAGAACACTCTCCGCTAGTTCCTTACTCGGTGTTGCTTCTTGACTCGAAGTAACAACCGTTTGAACCTGAGAGTGACTAGCGACTGGCTGGGGTTGACTAAAATAATAGCCACCGATGGAAAGGGCTGCTGCCACCACCAAGCCCAGTAGAGTTTGTCCTGATTTTTTCATTTTAAGTGGTTTCTTTTGATTGTTTGCCACACTGGTTTCCTCTGTTTCTACTGAATGGGAAAGAGCCTGGGATCACGATCTCAAGCTCCTCTTTTTGATAAATAGTTACTTACCTGAAAATTTCTGAAGGATTTCCTTCCATGTATCTGGCGAGAGAATGGACCAAGGATCCTTTCCATTACCAATGACACCATATCCAATGACCAAGCCAAGAGCGAAAACAATCGCTAAGATAGTAAGAACCAATAGGACGATTCCCAATTGTTTTCCGATTGCTTTTAATTTAGTTTTCATCATCATCTTCCTTCACACGACGTACATCTGCTCCAAGAGCCACCAATTTCTCATGGAATTTAAAATATCCACGGTCAAGGTGGGTTAACTTGCTCACTTTGGTTTCTCCCTCAGCCACAAGCCCCATTAAAATCAAGGTTGCACTAGCACGCAAGTCTGTCGACATTACTTCAGCCCCTTGTAAGCTAGCCCCACCTTGGATGCGGGCCGTATCTCTCATAATATCTGAATGTAAGCCCATCCGACGCATCTCTTCCAAGTGTTGGAAACGATTTTCAAATACCGTTTCAATCATGGTCGATTCACCAGAAGCCATGGCCATCAAAGCAGTAAATTGGGCTTGCATATCTGTAGGGAAGCCTGGATAAGGTAAAGTTTTTACCGTCACTGGTTTCAATTTAGAAACATCTGAGCGAATGCGAATGCCATTCTCTTCTTCCGTTACCTCAACGCCCATTTCTTGCATCTTAGAAAGAAGAGGGCGGTTGTGTTCCCAAATCGCATCCTCGATTAAAACGTCTCCACCTGTCATGGCTGCACCAACCATGAAGGTTCCTGCCTCAATTCGGTCTTGAACGACATTGTGAACCGCTCCATGCAAACGATCCACCCCAACAATCGTCAAGGTTTCTGTACCTGCTCCACGTACCTTAGCTCCCATCTTATTCAACAGAGAGGCCAAGTCCACGATCTCAGGTTCGCGGGCTGCATTCTCGATAACCGTCGTTCCATCTGCCAAGGTTGCTGCCATCATGATATTTTGCGTCGCACCTACGGATGGGAAATCCATATAGATATGAGCTCCTCGAAGACGATCTGCTTTTGCTTCAATGTAACCAGCCGTTTGGGTAATCTTCGCTCCCATAGCTTCCAAGCCCTTCAAATGCAAATCGATTGGACGACTTCCAATGGTACAGCCACCTGGCATGGAAACTTTGGCATGACCATTCCGAGCCAAGACAGGACCTAGAACGACGATCGAAGCTCGCATCTTGCTGACATATTTGTAAGGCGCTTCTTCTGTCAATGGTTGCGTCGCATCAACGACTACTGTATTGGTTTCTTCATCAAACGTAACTTGTGTGTTCAAGCCACGAACGACATTGTTCATTGTAAAGACATCAGATAAAACAGGAACATTGGTCAAAGTTGTTGTTCCTTCACTGGCCAAAACAGTTGCTGCCAAAAGAGGAAGGACTGCATTCTTTGCTCCTTCAATCTTCACAGTTCCAACTAGGCGATTTTGACCACCATTTACAATAATTTTATCCATACTTGTTATTACTCCATTTCATTCAGTCACGACTACTATCATACCATAAATTCATTAAAAAAGAAGCTAAAAGTTCCCGTTAAACAACTGCCGACTGAATTCATAAATACTGATAAAGAAGCTGCTAGTCAAATAGCCAAGACTAATGCTGATCAATAAAATAAGAAGCCGAATTTTTACGGCTGTTTCGGCGTTTACCTTTAAAAAACGCTCCCACTGAACCACCGTTGAAAGAAGGTGGTAGGCGAAGAAAATAAACAATAGGTGACTGCAAAAAGTAAAAATCATTTGAATCATACCTCTATTATACCATAAGAAAAAGTTTCCCTTCATATTCTTTAGATTCAAAAAAAGAGAGTGGGACAGAAATCGGTAATTCGTTAGAATTCGATTTCGTCGTCCCACCTCCGCACAGTTGAGTAGGGCTGTAAAAGCTGATGAAATCAGCGTAGTAGAGCCCACTCAACCACTGCGTCTTGCTCGACAATCCAAAAACAATTAAGAGGCTAGGACTTCTGTCCCAGCCTCTTTAACTTTTTATAATCGATTTCCGACATTAATCCGGTTAATAGCGCGTTGAAGGGCAATTTTTGCACGACGCTCCATATCAACAGAATGTTGATCTTTGGCCTCTTCAAGGGCTTTTTCAGCACGCATTTTTGCACGCTCAGCCCGGCTAACATCAATGTCTCGAGCGCGTTCCGCCGAATCCGCTACGATGGTAATGACATTATCTGCCACTTCAATAATCCCACCATTCACGGCGATCCAATCAATGTGTTTTTCGTCATCGATCCGACGGACCTTGACTTGGTCTACAGCCAAAACCGCAATGGTATTGATATGACGAGGTAAAATCCCTAATTCACCATCAATTGTCTTGACAGATACAAATGCGGCATGATGATCATAAACCAGTCCATCCGGTGTAACGATTTGGACGTTCATTTGACTCATCTTTCACCTCTTCTTAGAATCCCATTTTCTCAGCTTTCGCAATCACATCTTCGATCGAACCGACACCACGGAAGGCATCCTCAGGCAAGTGATCATGCTTCCCATCCAAAATTTCCTTAAAGCCACGAACAGTTTCTGCAACCGGTACATAAGAACCTGGTTGACCAGTAAATTGTTCCGCCACGTTAAAGTTTTGAGACAAGAAGAATTGAATACGACGGGCACGAGCCACCAAGGTCTTTTCATCATCAGACAATTCATCCATCCCCAAGATGGCAATGATATCTTGCAGTTCATGGTAGCGTTGAAGGACGCGTTTGACCTCAGAAGCCACTGCATAGTGCTCTTCTCCGACGATGTCTGGAGAAAGGGCACGAGAGCTAGATGCCAATGGGTCAACGGCAGGGTAAATCCCTAATTGTACCAATTTACGCTCCAAGTTGGTCGTTGAGTCCAAATGGGCAAAGGCTGTTGCTGGGGCAGGGTCTGTATAGTCATCGGCTGGCACATAGATGGCTTGGATCGATGTAACAGAACCTTTATTGGTTGAGGTAATCCGTTCTTGCAATTGTCCCATTTCCGTTGCCAAAGTAGGTTGGTAACCAACGGCTGATGGCATCCGTCCCAAAAGGGCTGATACTTCTGAACCGGCTTGGGTGAAACGGAAGATATTGTCGATAAACAAGAGAACGTCCTGACCTTCCACATCACGGAAGTATTCCGCAATAGTCAAACCAGTCAAAGCTACACGCATCCGTGCTCCTGGTGGTTCGTTCATTTGTCCAAAGACCATGGCTGTTTTTTCGATAACGCCAGATTCCTTCATTTCCCAGTACAGGTCATTCCCTTCACGGGTCCGTTCTCCAACCCCTGTAAATACAGAGATCCCACCATGCTCTTGGGCAATATTGTGGATCAATTCTTGAATCAAGACGGTCTTTCCAACTCCGGCACCACCGAAGAGTCCAACCTTCCCACCTTTCAGGTAAGGGGCCAAGAGGTCAATGACCTTGATCCCTGTTTCAAGAATTTCTTCTGAAGTAGAAAGCTCATCAAAGGATGGAGCTTTTTTATGAATGGATTCACGAGGAGCATCTTCTGGAAATGCTTCTTCCAAGTCAATGGTATCTCCCAAGACGTTAAAGACCCGTCCAAGAGTTTCTTTTCCGACAGGCACAGAGATTGGACGACCAGTGTCCAATACTTCCATCCCACGAGTCAAGCCATCTGTTGATTCCATGGCAATGGTGCGAACGACACCATCCCCAAGTTCAAGAGCTACTTCAAGAACGACTTTTGATTTTTGTTGGTCATTTTTATAGACTACAAGCGCATTATTAATCTCAGGGAGTTTATCGCCCGCAGCAAAAGCTACGTCAACGACAGGACCTACAACCTGAGAAATTTTGCCTAAACTCATGTCATTCTCCTATTCTATTAAGTTTCTAAGCTTGTGAATACATACCATCAAGCTTAATTTTGTATTGTTAAAATGTGCATCGAATCAACTACTCAAGCCCACTCGCTCCTGCAACAATTTCCGTAATTTCTTGCGTAATGGTTGCCTGACGAGCTCGGTTGTATTGAATGGTCAATTCATCAATTACTTTCTTGGCATTGTCTGTTGCGGTTTGCATGGCCATCATACCGGCAGCATTTTCAGCTGTTTTGGCATCAATAATGGCTCCATAAATCATACTTTCCGCAAACTGTGGAAGCAATTGATCCAAAATCGCATCGCGGTCTGATTCCAACTCCAGATTCAAGATATAATCTTCATCTGCTTCATTGGGGTCCAAGTCAATAATCGGAAGCATTTGCTCTACCCGCAATTGACTGGTCAAACTGTTGACGTGGTGATTATAACAGACATACAATTCATCAAACAATTCATTTTGATACATTTGGACTGTCTTATTGATGATCTTCCGCACTTCATCAAAGCTTGGTTGATCCGCTAGGCCACGTAGTTCATAAACCGGCTGAATGCCTCTTGCTCTAAAGAAATCTGCCCCAATACTTCCAATACAGATGACTTCAAAATCCTCACCCGTTGGATGGTATTCTTCCTTCAATTCCATGACTGACTTGAGGATAGAGGCATTGTAGCCTCCCACTAGTCCACGGTCAGAAGTGATAACAATATAAGCAGACTTTTTGACAGGACGACTCTTTAAAAATGGATGGTACTTAGCATTCTCAGCCTCGTGTCCATGTAAGAGGTCTGTCAATAGTTTACGAACCTTAGATGCGTAAATTTGGAAGTCCTTGGCAGCTTGCTCAGACTTCCCAAGTTTGGCAGCAGATACCATCTGCATAGCATTCGTAATTTGACTGGTATTCTTTGTCGATGCAATTTTATTTTTGATATCATTTAAAGAAACTGCCATCTGCCACTCCTATTTCTATTTGAAACTTGATTGGTTGACAAAGTCAGTAATCACTGCATCCATTGTTTCTTCACTTGGAAGATCTTTGGTAGTACGAATGGTTTCATAGATTTCTGGATGATGCACTTCAACAAAGGCAAACAATTCCTCTTCAAAGCGAAGAATATCATCAACTGGTACACTATCCAAGAACCCATGTGTCAAAGCATACAAGATCACCACCTGTTTTTCGACAGTTAATGGTTCATGGACTGGTTGTTTCAAGACTTCTACTGTCCGGCGACCCCGGTTCAACTTAGCTTGAGTAGCCGCATCCAAGTCACTACCAAACTTGGTGAAGGCTTCCAACTCACGGTAGGAAGCTAGGTCAATACGGAGAGTCCCCGCAACCTTCTTCATAGCCTTGATTTGAGCTGATCCACCAACCCGTGACACAGAGGATCCCGCATCGATGGCTGGACGAATTCCTGAGTTAAAGAGGCTATCTTGCAAGAAGATTTGGCCATCCGTAATCGAAATCACGTTAGTCGCGATATAAGCGGAAATATCTCCTGCTTGTGTTTCAATAATTGGAAGCGCAGTGATGGATCCACCACCTAATTCATCCGATACTTTCGCAGAACGTTCCAACAAACGGCTGTGAAGGTAGAAGACATCCCCTGGGAAGGCTTCACGTCCTGGCGGACGACGAAGAAGAAGGGACAATTCACGGTAAGCAACGGCTTGTTTTGACAAATCATCATAGACGATCAAAACGTGTTTGCCATTGTACATGAACTCTTCGGCCATCGCAACCCCTGCATAAGGTGCAAGGAATAGCAATGGAGACGGTTGTGAGGCTGATGCTGTCACGACAATGGTATAATCCATTGCTCCATACTTGCGAAGTGTTTCTACTTGTGTCCGAACCGTTGATTCTTTTTGTCCAATTGCGACATAGATACAGATCATGTCTTGATCCTTTTGGTTCAAGATGGTATCGATGGCAATAGAGGTTTTCCCTGTTTGACGGTCTCCGATGATCAATTCCCGTTGGCCTCGTCCAATTGGAACGAGGGCATCAATGGCTTTCAACCCAGTTTGTAGAGGCTCTGAGACAGATTTCCGTTGCATAACACCAGGAGCTGGTGTTTCAACTGGACGGAATTTATCTGTCACGATTTCTCCCAAGCCATCCACTGGCTGACCTAGAGGATTGACAACCCGACCAATCAAGGCATCCCCAGCAGGGACTTCCATGATTTTACCAGTCCGACGGATCGAGTCTCCTTCACGAATATCCGTAAAGTCTCCGAGGATGATAATCCCGACATCTGTCGTTTCCAAGTTTTGCGCCATTCCGTATGAGCCGTTTTCAAAGATCAACAACTCACCACTCATTGCATTTTCAAGGCCATGAGCACGCGCAATCCCGTCACCAATATAGGTAACGACTCCGGTCTCTGTGACGTCAAAATTTGGCTGGAAATTTTCAATTTGTTGCTTAATTAAAGCGCTGATTTCTTGTGCGTTAATCGCCAAAATTCACACCACTTTCTATTTCAAATTTGCTTTTATGACTTGCAATTGACGTTTTAGACTGGTATCAAGCGTCTTGTGATTTGCTGAAACCACAAAACCACCAATCAAATCTGGATCCAGTTCTTCTTTCAGAGAACGAACTTGAATACCAAATTTCTTTTCAATAATAGGGATCAACTTTTCTTTTTGAGCCTGATCGAGTCCTGCAACCGAAGAAACGGTTACTTCAAAACAGTTGCTCACTTGTTGAATTTGCTCCATACTAACTCTGACAATGTCATAAAATAAGGCTTCACGATGATTGAGAATAACCACTTCAATCAAATGGTCTAGTAATGCTGAATCCGAGTTTTGGAAAAGTCGCAGACTTTTCGCCTTCTCTTCATCCTCTACACCGATATGAGCTAAAAATGCAGCAAGGCCTGTTTCCTCAAAAACAGCCTTTATTTGACTTAATTTTTCATAAACGTCATCTTGCTGATTCTTTTCAAATACCAATTGAACAAAAGGCTGGGAATATTTCTCAATTACCATTAATTGCTTTTTGTCCATTAGGCATCTCCTAATTCATTTAGGTAGCGATCGATCAGTTGGCGATGGCCTTCAGAGTCCAACTGTTGGCTTAGCAATTTACCTGCTAAGTTGACGGTTAGATCTGCGACATCTCCCTTGATACTGTTCATCGCTTCTTCTTTATTTTGCGAAATTTCTAATTGCGCTTTTTCTTTCAAGCGAAGGGCTTCTTGGTTGGCTTCACTGAGAATATGAGCCTTATTTTTTTCGGCTGTTTCCTTAGCCGTTTCAAGAATGGTCGTTGCTTCTTGACGACTACCTGCCAACTCTGCTTCGCGTTTTGTAGCTAGTTCCTCAGCCTTTTTACGGGCTGCCTCTGCTTCGTCAATATCATTGGTAATTTTTTCAGCACGCGCATCCAAAATACTAGTAATATTGCCCCAAGCAAATTTCTTTACTAAAAAGATTAATAAGAGGAAGGAACCAGCGATCAGTATAAAGTCACCAATAATGGTACCAATTGTTAAATCCATCTTCTACTCCTCTACTTACTCTTCCTCACCGTTTATTTTTTTACCTATGTACATGGATGACAACATGGTAAATACATAGGCCTGGATACATGAAATGAAAATCGAAAAGGCCGTCCATAACATGCTTCCGATAAAGGCTGCTGGATACCAATAAAAGGCTTGTTGAGACAAGGCTAAGAGCAAGCCTGCCAATACTTCACCGGCAAAAATATTCCCGTAGATCCGAATTGCTAAGGAAGCAAAATTGGTCACCTCTTCTAGGAGGTTCATCGGGGTCATAAAACCAGGAGTTGCAAAAGCCTTCAAGTATTCCTTAAAGCCTCGACGACGAACCCCTTCTATATGTGCGATCAAGGTGATCATAAAGGAGAGAGATAAGTCATAGCCGAGGTTAGCCGTTGGGGAAGTCCACAAGTTATAACCGTTTGTTGTTTGGACTTTTGCCATTAATCCAATATTATTGGCCACCAAGATAAAGAGAAAGAGAGAAAACAAGAACAAAGAATAGTTCTTCATGTAGTGCTCTCCAATGTTTCCCTTGGTAAAACTAATGACAAAATCATAGATCATCTCAAGAGCATTCTGTTTGCCCTTAGGACGGAGGGTCATTTTGCGGCTTGCCCAATAGACAAAAGCAAAGACCATCAAAACAGTTACAAGAGACATGGCAAGTAGGGTCAAATCAAAGGATACTGGTCCAATATTTAGGGTTGGATTCACACTTTCTTCCAAGGTTTGACACCTCCTTTCCTAAATAGAGAAGTCTATTTAATAACGAAGGCCATAGCCAAGGTTACGAAGAAGGTACCTTCTACAAAGGCAATCCCAAGGATCAAAAGGCTACGTAATTGACCGATAATCTCTGGTTGACGAGAAGCAGCTTTAAAAAGATTACTCATAATCAATCCTTCAGCAATGGATACGCCGAAGCAGGCAAAACAAAGACCTAAAAATGTTAAATTCATGATGAATTCTCCTTAAATAAATTTTACTCCCTTAGTTTACTCCTAAAAAATATAATAGTCAAATGTTTACTCAGAAAGAAAACGTTTTACAGCAATTCTGTCACCACTTTTAAAATTTCTCTTACCACTAGCTTTCAAAAGATTCTAATTATCTTTAGACACTTTGTCTATTTTTGTATTTCACACAAATTTATATTATTTTCATCAGAAGAGGAGGCATTATTACCAAGGATAGAAAAAACTCACCTGACGAGCAGATGAGTATTTTCTTCCTATTTAAAAATAGAGGTTTTGAAACTGTCTGTTTGTTGCAGCAATTTCTTAAAGACTTTTTCTTTCAGTGAAACAGTATGATCAAATTTGACAGAGCCGTTACTTAGGGTAGCTTTATCTTTATCAACTGCTTCAGCAAAGGCTTGTTTCAAGTCTTCATAGCTATTGTATGTTTTACCATCAATTTCAAAAGATTGTATTCCATTTTTAGCACTTGTCACAACTTCTTTGAAGTAAGCTTTCTTCCAATCTTCAAGGGTACTAAATTTACCATCAGAAATCTTGTTAATGATGAAATCATCACCTAGAGTATCTTTACCAGCTTTTTTAGATTCAGCTTTTAGCATATTAGAAGCATAGTTTAAGAAGCCTTTTTCGTAGCCATAGTAACCCCAGATTCTGAAGGTATTGTGTTTGAAGGACATAGCTCCAGGAGCACCTTCACTTGTATTACCACCATAGATACCAGTCATCATTGGAACATTCACATAAGCAGAATCAAAGTCAGTAGGATTATAAACTCTGTTACCTGGACCACGGTTGGTCATGAAGTTGTTCGTAATTAAGTCATCTACTGTGCGTAAAGGAATAGCTTTTTCCTCATCACTTAAAGGTCGAACCTTGTCGAATTGGTTCTTGGTGTTATTTCCTCGGTATTGCTTATCAACCTTCTTGAACCAAACATTGTTTAAATCTTGATTTGCTTTATCGAGGACAGCCTCTCCTTCAAGATAATCCAGAAGCATAAGAGTGTCGTTGTAGCCCTTCATGTAACGATCAATTTCGTCACGTGACTTCAGATCATTTGGATTGGTGTTATACCATTGATTTCCATCATTTGGACGTTCATAAGCCATGTTAAGACCTAGGGCTTTGTATTCACCATTTGGATTTGATACTGATGGAGTTTGCAACATACCTTGTGCAAATGCTTCCAAATCAGTACCTTCACGGTGTCTTGAACCACCCAAGTAGACCATACGGTCATTTACGTGAGTTGTTTCGTGGGTAAAGGCTGAAATACCAAAGTCACTAATCATATCTGTAACCATGAAGAAGACAGAATCATCCTTATATGGATTCCCATAAACGCGAGCTACAGCTCCCATACGCCAGTCAGTCGCATGGTAACGTCCTGTAGGTCCGTATAATTCACGAATAGGAGCAACATCTTTACCGCTATTAGTGTGACCGTATTTATCAGTACTAATATCTTTATAGTTTTGGTTATCCAAAACAGGTGTTGGAACCATGTTATTGCTCTTAAGTAGTTGATTACGAACTTTATCAATTGATAGACGTGACCAGAAGTCTAGATAATTTTGTTGAGCTTTGGCTACTTTATCGATTTCAGCTTTGAAGGCATTACGTTCTGCTTCAGTGTACTTACCATATTTCTCAAATGAACTATAAGCCATTGTATTGTAAGTTGAAATCAAGAACATATGGGCATCTTTTAAGTTCAAGAGTGGCAAGATCATCTTACCGTGCATATCATTGTTTAAGCCTTCATAAGCTCTGTGTTTCTTATCAGCAAACTCAGGAGTTGTTGTTGCTGGTTCAACGATATAAACATTGTCTTTGGTTGCTTTGATAAACCAATCGTTCAAGTTTGTATCATTTGTGAATAGACGCATATTATAGTCTAAGAAACTATTTAACTCGCTGATACCGATAACTCCACCGATAGCTTCGCGATAAGCTTCTAAAGTTCTATCACCTTTAATGTTACTTTCTTTAGAACCAATCTGAATCAAGAAGTCTAACACACTTACATTTTTACCATAGAAATCTGGTTTGAACAACATAAGTTGCTTGACATTAAAGTTATCAAACTTCACTCCGTAATAACGGTTAAGATAAGATAGACCAAGGAGAACCGCTGCCTTGTTGTCATCAATTTTCTTGATCAAAGCACGTTTAGCAGCTTCATCTGTGTTTAATTGATGATCTTCATTTTCAAGCAACTGTTTCACAAATTTAGCTAGATTATCCTTAACTTCTTTGAAGCTTTCTTCTAGGTAAAGATCTTTTATAGCGTTAACTTTATTTGGTCCTGTTCTACCAAGTTTTTGGTAAATTGGATCTGATTGTAGCTCAACTGGGCTTAATTTTTCAACTATAGCATTGATAAGATCACTACGGTCTTTGTCAACGATATTAGGCGTATAAACAACTTCACCGAGTTCCGCTACACTGTACTCTTTCACTTGTTTGACCTTAGATTCTTTCAGCGAAATAGTAAAGATGTCTTTTGTCTTATCCGAGTAATGGATCAGAATGTGGTCGGCATCAGCCAATTCTGTTACAAAATCATTGCCCTTCATGGCTGTCACAGACAAGACTTCCTTGGTCAAGAGAGGACTACCCGTAGCCAATTTGTTTCCTTGGTCGACAATCCACTCTTTGTTGTAGAATGGTTGCAGTTTTGCAATATTGCGGTAAGCAAGTTCGCGAGCGGCGTCGTAGCCTTCAATTGCCTTGTATTGATCGTCTTTGTTAACAAGGTTATTGAGTTTATCTTCAACAGGTTTCGTGCTTTCAAATTTATCAGCAGTAATCCCCATTGCTTCAATTTTCTGCTCAGCTTCTGCAAGGGAAATGCTAGGGATTTTACGGGAGTTGTTATAGGTTTTCTTACCTTCACTCACATCCTCCACACTGTAATTGCGCTTGGTTCTTGAATAGGTGAAGTAATCATCTGCATCGATATCCGAGTGTCCGAAGACCATCTCACCTGTTTTGACTTTCATCATGGTGATGTTGTCTTCAATGGCACCCAAGGCCCAGTTGGTCCCCAGTAAGCCACCAGATTGGACCGCTTCTTTCAGTTCGATCGAACCTTTAGCAACGGAATTTCTGAGAACTCCTTCTCTACCTAGCGTATTGTTATTCCCACCATTTTGAGAAGAATAAACTAATCCTGCAGCTTTTGCTTTATTCCCAGTAATTTCAGCATCAACGTAAGCTTTTTCGACGATACCTTTCCAGTTTTCTCCTAGAACACCTGCTAAGTACCAACCTTTGTTTCCAGCAGCGTGCAGTTTCCCGATAAAGGCAACATTACTTACCTTCCCACTACCATCAATTTTATTGATAATACCAGCTACATCGTTGCCCCCAACAACATTACCTGTTACTTTAACATTTTCGACAGTCGCATTATTCTTGATCACATTTGCAATCGGTGCTACTCGATCTACCGTAGGTAGGTCGATCGCTACGTTTTCAAGCAAGAGATTCTTAACAGTACCACCTTCGATGTTACCAAATAACGGTCTCGTAATGTTATGGATAGCAAATTTATTGCCTTCTGTACTTTCCAATGTTCCCTTGAAGGTATTGGTTACATAAGACTTGCCAGCTGGTTGCACATTACTTGCATTCATACTGCTACCAAGCTTAAAGGTACCAGTCGGATTGGCTTGCATAGCTTTTACAAGTTCGTTGAAATTGTAGTAGACGTCTCCTTCATGAGCTTTCGGCTTCGCAATGTAGTGGACATAGTCCTCACTGAACTGCTTATCTGCTGCTCGTTGGATGAGATCAGGTGCTTTAGCAGTCACCTTGTATAATGCTTTTCCATCAATTGTAACTTCTTCGATTTTATCAACGGCCAGTTTTGTGACCTTATTATCATGGGTGGTAACCTTTAAGTAATAAGGTTTCACATCTGAAGGTGTTTCGGACAAGAGGCTACGATCGGTCTCAAGGCCTTGGTCATCCACGCTAATCAGACTAGTTTCCTTGATGTTTTTGACTTCAACTTTTTTAAGGTCAAGTCTTAGTGGCTCTTCCTTGAGAACCTCTTCTTCATTCCCATTTCCACGATCATACACCATGGTCGTTGCAAGCGTATAATCCTTGTAGTAGTCTAAATCCAGTAAGGCAGCTGCTAAATCAGACTCTGAAAGGGCAAAAGTTTTCACCACTTGATCGCCCTTCTTCAACACCGCCTGGATGGACTTGATGGTGACACCTTCCGGTTTATCCAAACGATAGGAAGCCCTGGCACTGCGCTTCAATTCTTCCTTATCGACCTGTGTCAAGGTCAAGGTTGGCTTGTCTAGTTCTTTGGTCCCTTTTTTAATGATCCGATCTTGGGCTTGTTCAACTACTTCCTCCGAAACCGTTGGAGCATCCGCAGTTTTTACACCTTTAATGGTCTTATAGACTTTGGTAATCTTTTTCTTACCGTTTTGACCAGCTTGAGCAACAACTTCTGTTCCCTTCGGAAGAGTGCTGTCTACTTCAGTTCTTGTCTCGAAAGGAATTTCTTCAAATGAAACTTCTTCAACTTGACCTTCAATAGCCTTTGTACCACGACTAATTTTTTCGTTTACTGGAGCCTTAACAGTTTCTGTACTCGTGCTGATTGGGTCCCCAACTTTTTGACCATTGACAGTCTTATAGACACGGTGAATCAGCTGACTTCCTGCTTGACCATTTTGAATCACTGTTTCTTCATCAGTGTAGCGGTTCGCATCTGATACATATTCGGTTTCATACGGAAGGACCACCGTTTCTGTTTCTGTAACCGTTCCTTCCGTTATTTGATAAGCTGGATTCTCTGGCTGTACAGGAGCTTCACCCACGTGGCCTTCTTCCTGCGTTCCTTTGGCTTCAACGACACCGGTATAGGCGGGGTTCTCTGGCTGTACAGGAGCTTCACCAACATGGCCTTCTTCTTGCGTTCCTTTGGCTTCAACGACACCGGTATAAGCTGGGTTCTCTGGCTGTACAGGAGCTTCACCAACATGGCCTTCTTCTGTGTTCCTTTAGCAGTTACAACTGGAGCAGGTTGAGGACTTGGTTGAATCTCCTCCTTTGTTCCAATAGAAATAATTTGTGGAACTGCTTCTTTTGTTACAGTTCTTTCAAGTACTTTGCGAACTTCCTGACCATTTACCGTACTCACTTCCGTTAAAACAGTTTGTTCCCCATTTTGCCCAGCTCTTAGAACCGTCGTTTGACCTTTGGCTAAAGTAGGATCTGGTTGTTCTACAGTTTCAAATGGGATACTTTCTGTTGAAACTTCAACTTTTGGCTTTTCCACTACAGGGAAACTAGGTCCTTCTTTTGGTGTAACCTGAGATAGAGTCTCCTCTTTCGTTGTAGGTTGATAGAGATCGGAGATTGCCGGCTTTTCTTCAACTTTCACGACAGGCGCTTGCCCATCCAATTTAGGTCTAGCTGAATGTCGGAGATAACCGACATAGTCATAACCTTCAATCGGTATAACACCGTTGGCTAATTCTTTACTGCTTGCAATTGAAAGAGTTTGATTGTAGCTTCGTAATTCAATATTTTGCAAGGCCGCAGCATCGATAGACAAGAGCAGACTTTGCCCCATGGAACCAATTAATAAAAGTCCCATTACTTTTTTACGGTGTTTCTTGGACAGCAAAAGAACTGCAAAGGATGCAGTCGCTAAACTAAGCCCCGCAATCGCCAATTCGGTCGTCCCTGTTTGTGGCAGTATACTTTGGCTAGCTGTTTTCTTCCTATACACTAGATAAAAGGTATCTTCATTTTGATACTCTTCAGGAATAGCATGAATCACCTGGGCTTGCTCTTCGGGTGTTAACTCATTTTCCGTAACATATCCTAAATGAACTGTCGCTTCTCGTGTCAGTTGATCTGCTTGTACTGATGGTGCTCCTAATAAGCTAGTTGCAAAGAAAAAGGCTCCAATAGCAACCGGTCCTACCCCGACGGATAATTTTCGAATCGAATACTTAGTAATCTTTTCAACAGCTTTTCTTGTTTGTTTCATTCTATAACTTCCTACATAGTAATATTAGTAAATCATAGGAAGCCTCATTTATTTTTGGAGAGGATACTCACTTTCTCTAAACAAGCTTCCTGTGATTCTTTACCTATCTTATCTTTTTTCAGTGATTTTAGCAACATATTTTACTCAGATTTCTTCCTTTTTTTGGTTCCCTGTATTTTAGTAGTAAATTC
Source organism: Streptococcus australis ATCC 700641 (assembly GCF_000186465.1). Taxonomy (GTDB): domain Bacteria; phylum Bacillota; class Bacilli; order Lactobacillales; family Streptococcaceae; genus Streptococcus; species Streptococcus australis. The sequence goes on from NZ_GL636091.1 coordinate 1,832,983, forward strand.
TTCCTTCCACAAACAAAGAAACGCCTAAAATTGTACCGACCCAAAAAGTTAGATTTTTCTGTCTAACTTTTGGGTTACAGTTCAAATTAGGCGTTTTTCATTCATCTTATAATGATTGATACAAATCAGCATAATGTTGACTAGCTGTATCCCATGAGAAGTCACGGCTCATGGCTTCTCTTTGGAGACCAAGCCAAGCATCCTTATCATGAGTATAGACCGTCAAAGCTTGATCGACAGCCCAGTTTAGCCAATAACCAGAAAGGTTATTAAAGCTAAAACCAGTACCACTTCCGTCAACTACATTATAGGCTTGAACAGTATCGCGAAGTCCCCCTACCTCATGAACCAATGGCAAGGTTCCATAACGCATAGCCATCATTTGAGATAGACCACATGGTTCAAAACGACTCGGCATCAAGAAAACATCCGAAGCAGCGTAGATTTCTTGAGCTAACTGCACATCGAACATAATATTGGCAGAGAGTTTATCTGGATAAGCTTGACCAAACCAAGAAAAGGCATGTTCAAAGCCAGGATCTCCCGTTCCCAAAAGAACGATTTGGATATCCTTTTGTAGGAGGTTGTGTAATTCTTCAACCACCACATCAAAGCCTTTTTGGCGAGTCAAACGTGAAACGATTCCGAACAAGGGAACATCCTCACGAACCGGAAGTCCAACACGTTCCTGAAGAGCTCGTTTGCTTGCTGCTTTTCCTGATAAATCATCTTTACTGAAATGATAGGTCAAGAGGGGATCTGTCTCAGGATTGTAGAGGTCTGTATCGATTCCGTTCACAATCCCTGTTAATTTACCAGATTCCATGCGCAAGATTTGATCAAGGCCACAACCATATTCAGCTGTCCTGATTTCATAGCTATAACTTGGTGAAACAGTGGTTACACGATCTGCATAGAGAATCCCTGCCTTCATCCAGTTTAAGCAATCTTTCCACCGAAGAGTGCCATCCTCATAGCGCTCAAATCCAACTCCAAACAAATCCCACAACATTCCTGGGTCAAACTGACCTTGGAACTCCAGATTGTGGATGGTTAAGACAGATTTGATTCCATTGTAAGCTTGAATCCAACGGTATTTCTCTTTTAGTAGGAAAGGAATCATAGCAGTATGGTAGTCATGAGCGTGGATGATATCAGGAATAAAGTCCACTCGTTCCATCATCTCAAGCGTTGCCAATTGGAAGTAGGCAAAGCGCTCCCCATCATCAAAATCTCCGTAGACATGTCCTCTAAAGAAATATTTCTGGTTATCAATAAAATAGAAGGTGACACCATCACGATAGATGCGTTTCACACCAACATATTCACTTCTCCATCCCACTCTGGTCTCGAAGTGTAAAACATCTTCAACTTGGTCGCCAAATTTCGCCTCTACCATGTCGTAGTAAGGGAGGACGACACGAACATCATGACCTTTTTTAGCCAAGGATTTAGGGAGTGCTCCAATGACATCTCCCAAGCCCCCGGTTTTTGAAAAAGGAGCTCCTTCAGCGGCAACAAACAATAATTTCATTATCCAATATCCTCTGTAATCACAGCACCTTTTTTAATCACAAGAGGTGCTTCTTTGGTTCCACGAATGGTTACACCAGTTTCAACTACGACGCCCTTGTCAAGAATCGCATGCTCAACGACTGCTCCCTCATGGACAACGACACCTGGGAACAGGAGACTGCTACGAATTTCTGCCCCCTGGTGTAGATGAACACGACGAGAAATGATAGAATCATGCACCAAAGCTTCGACAATACTTCCTGATGCAAATTGCGAATTCTTAATTTGCGAACCAGGAGCATAGTAAGTTGGCTCTTCATTTTTCACCTTGGTATAAACTTTTTGATTTGGTGAGAAGAGAGACATGAATTTATTGGTTTCCAACATATCCAAGTTAGCACGATAATAGGATTCAACTGAATGAATATTGGCAATATAGCCAGTGTATTCAAAAGCGAAAGCCCCGTGTTCTACTGCTAAATCACGAAGGATATAACGCAATTTTTCTGGATGTTCTTTATGGATTTCTGCTTCTAATTTTTCAATCAACCATGGTGTATCAACGATAAAGATATCCGTTGACATATTATAGAGAGCATCTGGATCTGTTCCATCAAACAACTTTTGTCCACGTACATGGTCTGTCTCATCGATTTCTAAAACCGCATTTACTTCAGAGATGTCACGATGATGCATCTTTTTGTACACCACTGTGATTGGTCTGTCAGCGGTATTGTGCAAGTGGAAGACTTGGTTCAAATCAATGTTTACTAAGATATCACAGTTAAGAGCGACTGTCTGGTTCGAACCAGAGCGTTTCAAATAGGTCAATAGTTGCTCATAATATTCCTTGCCAACGTTTGAACTTTCTACTGGAGTGTTGTAGATACCGAGATAGTAGTGGCTCAAAAGAGTTGACAAGCCCCACTCACGACCAGAGCGGATATGGTCAAAGACAGAACTAATATTTTCTTGTTGAAAAATACCAAATACACTACGGATTCCCGCATTGGCTAAACTTGAAAGTGGGAAGTCAATCAAACGATATTTCCCATCAAATGGTAGACTGGCAACAGGACGATGATCTGTCAATGATGACATATCATGGAAGCCTACTGTGTTTCCTAAAATGGCTGAATACTTATCAATCTTCATCTGTTGCTACCCCCACTTTTTCGTTATATCCAACGACTTGTACTTCTTCCGTTCCATCGATGACTACACCTTCTGAAACGACCGCTCCTTCACCGATTATAGCGCGTTTAATCACGGCACCTTGTCCGATAATGGCACCACTCATGATGACAGAATCTTCAACGACTGCACCTTTACGAACTTGTGCTTCCGTAGACAAGATAGAATGTTTTACTGTTCCGTCTACCAAGCATCCATCCACCACCAAGGAATCTTCAATATGGGTATGTTCGCCAAAGAAGTTTGGTGGTGAAATCAAGTTACGAGAATAGATCTTCCAGTGACGATCACGGCTATCCAAAGCATTGTTTGGATCAATGTATTCCATATTCGCTTCCCAGAGAGATTCAATGGTCCCCACGTCTTTCCAATAGCCCTTGAATTCATAAGCATAAACGCTTTCTCCAGATTCAAGGTAAGTTGGAATAACGTTTTTACCAAAGTCAGACATATCGATGTCACTCTTCTCTGCAGCTACTAGCATATTGCGAAGGCGAGACCAGTCAAAAATGTAGATACCCATGGAAGCTTTTGTTGATTTTGGCTCTGCAGGTTTTTCTTCAAATTCGACAATTCGATTGTTGGCATCCGTATTCATGATTCCGAAACGGCTAGCTTCTTTTAAAGGTACATCCAATACAGCTACTGTAAGGCTTGCATTGTGATCTTTGTGAGACTGAAGCATTTCGTCATAGTCCATCTTGTAGATATGGTCTCCAGAAAGGATCAACACGTACTCTGGATTGATGCTATCGATGTAGTCGATATTTTGGAAAATCGCATGACTTGTTCCTTCAAACCAACGATTTCCTTCACTTGCAGAATAAGGTTGAAGGATAGAAACCCCAGTATTAATACCATCAAGACCCCAACTTGAACCATTTCCGATATGATTATTTAAGGCAAGCGGTTGATACTGAGTAATCACGCCAACATTGTGGATACCTGAGTTGGCACAGTTGGATAAGGCAAAGTCAATAATACGATAACGTCCCCCAAATTGCACTGCAGGTTTGGCAATGCTTTGAGTGAGTTTTCCAAGGCGAGTTCCTTGCCCACCAGCAAGGATCAGAGCTAGCATTTCATTCTTCATTGATTACTCCTTTTTGGATTGACGAGACCTTCTTCCCACTTCTGAGGAGAGGCACTTTGGCCTCTTCTACAGAGTTAGGAATGGGATCATAGACTACGATCAGTAGATCACCAACAACTATTTTTTTGTTTTAGACACATTGGAACGAAGTTTTCGTTTCACTTTCCATACACTAGCTCCAAGAGCTGGTAAGGTGAAGGTCAAGGTTTGTGGATAATCTTTCCATAATCCCTCTTGAGTCTTCACTTCCTGGTTGTGCTCTTTCCAGACACCTCCCCATTTCTCTAATTCTGTATTCCAAATTTCTTCATAGACCCCAGCAACAGGGACGCCGACCGTAAAGTCCTTGCGCTCTACTGGTGCCATATTAAAGATACAAAGCAGATGATTTCCTTTGGTATCCTTACGAGTAAAGGTCAAGACACTTTGATCTCGGTTGTCTGCATCAATAATCTCAATGCCATCATAGCTATCATCAATTTCCCACAACATCTTGTTGTCTTTGTAGAATTGATTGAGCTGTGAAGTAAACTCTTGCATCTTGCGATTCATGTCATCGTCCAGATTAGACCATTCTAGCTGTTCTTCAGACTTCCATTCTAAGAATTGACCGAACTCTGAACCCATGAAGAGCAATTTCTTACCTGGATGACAAATCTGATAGGTCAAGAGATTGCGCAAGCCAGCGAACTGGTTGTAGCGATCTCCCCACATCTTATGCATGAGACTCTTCTTCCCGTGGACCACTTCATCGTGAGAGAAAGGTAACAAGAAGTTTTCAGAGAAGGCATACATAAAACTAAAGGTCACCAAGTTGAAATCAAATTTCCGGTAAATAGGATCTTCCTCGTAGAAGCGAAGAATATCATTCATCCATCCCATATTCCACTTGTAGTCAAATCCTAAACCACCATACTCTTCTGGACCAGTGATTTTGGTGCCAGATGAACTTTCCTCAGCTACCATGATGACATCCGGATGTTCTGATTTAATCACAGCATTCATCCGCTTAAGGAAATGGATCCCCTCATAGTTGAGATTTCCACCATCAATATTTGGTGTCCATGGTCCACTATCATAGTCTAAGTAAAGCATGTTGCTGACCGCATCGACCCGAATTCCATCCAAATGATAAAACTCAATCCAGAACTTCACACTAGAAATGAGGAAGGATTGAACCTGATTTTTACCTAGGTCGAAGTTCAAAGCTCCCCAGCCATAGTTGTGGGCACGATGGTGATCCTGGTATTCAAAGGTTGGTGTTCCATCGTAATAAGCCAAGGCATCATCATTGATGGTAAAGTGTCCCGGTACCCAGTCCACAATCACCCCAATGTTATTCAAGTGACAAGCTTCCACGAAATCTTGAAACTCTTCCGGTGTTCCGTAGGTATGCTCTAAGGCAAAGTAACCCATCAATTGATAGCCCCAACTAAGCCCAAGCGGGTGAGCCATCACCGGCATGAACTCCACATGGGTATAGTTCATTTTTACCAAGTAAGGAATCAAGTCTTCCTTCAACTGAGCAAATGAATAGGGACTTCCATCTTCATTTCGTTTCCAAGAACCGGCATGAACTTCATAAATATTTACTGGACGAGATCTAAAGCCAAGTTTTCTCCGTCTCGCCATCCAGAGTCCATCTTTCCATTTCCGCTCAGGAATCTCCGTAATGACTGCTCCAGTACCCGGACGTTTTTCCATGCGGACTGCTAAAGGATCCACCTTCATCAAGCGGTGGCCATTTTGTCTTGTAACATGGAACTTATAGATATCGCCAACTTGAGGTGCAGTTGTAAAAACTTCCCAAACACCAGCTTCGTTTCGCACCATAGGAATTTCATTTTCTTCCCATTGGGTAAAATCACCTACTAGGTGTACTGCCTGAGCATTTGGAGCCCATACACGGAAACTATACCCTTCCACACCATCTACTTGCTCTTTATGAGCCCCTAGATAATGTTGAAGATGAAAGTTCTCCCCAGTTCCAAATGTATACAATGCTTGTTTCGTATCCATTCACTCACCTCTCTCGCTTTTATGTAAGCGCTTCCTATTAGTATTATTCTACTATAAATAGTTGAAATATTCAAGATTTTTTCTTGAATAATACGATGAAAATTTATGAAAAGAATTTGAAACTTCCATTATTTCTCTGAAATTTCCTAAAATAGATTCATAATTGTTCAGCTTTCAAACTATCTTTCCAATATTATACTATAAAAATAAGTGTAATTAAAGCTATTTCCGAAATTTTTTAGAAAATTTAGATTTTTTGTTTTGATATAACGACAACAACTCCATTTTTGTTCAGCTACTTCATTTAAAGAAACAAATAGACGTTTAAAACAAAAAAGCTACCACCTCTTCAAAGGTGATAACTTTTATCAGATTTTTAACATCAATTAGTCTACGTTCACGTATTCTTTAGAAAGTTCAAGCACTTCTTCCATGGTTGAACATTCAGTAAGAGCACGATTAGCGTATTCTTGCATCTTAGCTGTGTCAAGTTTCTTCATCAAGCTACGTGTACGAAGGACAGATGTAGCTGACATTGAGAACTCATCCAAGCCCATTCCGACAAGAAGTGGAACAGCAGTTTGGTCACCAGCCATCTCACCACACATACCAGCCCATTTACCTTCAGCGTGAGCTGCTTTGATCACATTGTTAATCAAACGAAGGATCGATGGGTTATATGGTTGGTAAAGGTATGAAACTTGTTCGTTCATACGGTCAGCAGCCATTGTGTATTGGATCAAGTCGTTTGTACCAATTGAGAAGAAATCAACTTCTTTGGCAAATTGGTCAGCCAACATCGCTGCAGCTGGGATTTCAATCATGATCCCTACTTCGATGTCGTCAGCAACGGCAACACCTTCAGCAACCAATTTCGCTTTTTCTTCTTCCAGAATACCTTTAGCTGTACGGAACTCTGTCAACAAAGCAACCATTGGGAACATGATCCGCAATTTACCGTGAACAGATGCACGAAGCAAAGCACGCAATTGTGTACGGAACATTTGGTTACCTGTTTCAGAGATAGAGATACGCAAAGCACGGTAACCCAAGAATGGGTTCATTTCTTTAGGAAGATCGAAGTAAGGAAGTTCTTTATCCCCACCGATATCCATTGTACGAACGACAACAGGTTTACCGTTCATACCTTCAAGAACTGCTTTGTAAGCTTCGTATTGGTCGTCTTCAGTTGGGAAATCTTGAGAATCCATGTACAAGAATTCTGTACGGTAGAGACCAACAGCTTCTGCACCATTTTCGTTCACACCTTCAACGTCTTTAGGTGTACCGATGTTAGCTGCCAACTCAAAGTGTTTACCATCTGCAGTCACTGTTTTCGCATCTTTAAGGAGAGCCCATTCAGCTTTTTGTTTCGCATAAGCTTCACCAGCTGCTTTAAAGGTTGCAATTTGTTCTTCACTTGGGTTGATGACTACTTCACCAGTGATTCCAGATACAGCCAAAACATCACCATCTTTTACAAGATCGGTAATGTTGTTTGTACCAAGAACAGCTGCGATTTCAAGTGTACGAGCCATGATGGCTGAGTGACTGGTACGGCCACCAATGTTTGTAACAAAAGCTTTAACAAACTGTTTGTTCAATTGAGCTGTATCTGATGGAGTCAAGTCATGCGCAACCACGATTGCTTCTTCATTGATCGTCGCTGGGTTTGGCAATTTCTTACCAAGTAAGTTTGCAAGAACACGTTTGGTCACGTCGCGAATATCTGCCGCACGTTCTTGCATGTATGGGTTATCTTCCATTCCTTCAAAGATGGTGATAAACATGTCTGTGATTTCTTTCAATCCAGCCTCAGCATTCACCTTCTTCGTGCGAATCGTTTCCTTGATCTGACCAACCATTTCAGGGTCAGAAAGAACCATCATGTGAGCATCAAATACTTGTGCCGCTTCCTCACCAAGGCTCGCTACTGCATTCTCCCGAATAAGAGAAAGCTCGTTTTGTGAAGCTTCAAGAGCTGCATCCAAACGAGCTTCTTCTGCATTTGTATCTTCAACTGAGATTGTATCAAATGACAAGTCGGGTTGAACAAGTAGATATGCCTTAGCAACGGCAACACCATCAGATGCTGCAATTCCTTTAAGCATTTCTGTCATGTTTATGCCAATCCTTCTTTTTCCATTGTTTCAGCGATTGCTGCAAGAGCGTCATCAGCATCAGCACCTTCAGCTGAGATTACAACGTCAGCTCCTTGACCAACACCCAGGCTCATAACACCCATGATTGATTTCAAGTTAACTGATTTACCTTTGTATTCAAGAGTAATATCTGAAGCAAATTTGCTAGCAGTTTGAACCAACAAAGTTGCTGGACGTGCGTGGATACCTGTTTCTGCCACGATGTGGAAATCTTTAGAAGCCATAGTTTGACTCTCCTTTTATAATTAGTTTTGAGTTATCTGTGATAACCCTTACAATTTGCTATTATATCATCTTCTCCAATATTTTTCAAGATTTTTATCACACACTTACTGAAAATACTTACAGGAAGCACTCAATTTTTCTATTCTTTTGGACTACTTTTTTACTTTCTTCTATTAAATAAATAGAATTGGTTTCATGGACACAGTATATAGAATTTTAGGAAAAACAACTAAATTACTTTGACTTAAAAAACCTATATTTTATCACGTTTTCCTTAATTTTCACCAATCCTTACAATACTACATATTGTGGTATCTTTCAGAATAGTTAATTTATATGCACAATATTTAGTTAAAACTCTTGACAAGAAAAAACCTTTTGTTTATACTAGATACAGATTTATGAATTTAGAGGAGTTAGATCACACTATGGTGACAATTTATTCAAAAAATAATTGCGTTCAATGTAAAATGACCAAACGTTTTTTAGATACCAATCACGTTGAATACCGTGAAATTAATCTAGATGAGCAACCTGAGTTTGTAGACCATGTAAAGAATCTTGGTTTCAATGCTGCACCGGTTATCCAGACTGCTGATGAAGTCTTCTCTGGATTCCAACCAGCTAAACTCAAAAAATTATCTTAATACTGTTAAACAGGATCTGATCGGTCTAGGGATTTCACCACTGTAGAAAGCTACTACGGTGTTCCCTGGCCCTTTTACTTGTACAGGGGAGCTTGCCTCCCCTTTGTTTTTGAATTAGAAAAAGGAACATTATGGGATTAAAATCACTTGAAGACGTAACCTACTTCCGTCTTAATAATGAAATCAACCGTCCAGTAAACGGTCAAATCATGCTTCATAAAGATAAAGAAGCCTTGGATGCCTTCTTCAAAGAAAACGTTGTGCCAAATACCATGGCCTTCGATTCAATAACGGATAAAATCAACTACCTTATTGAACACAACTATATCGAAACAGCCTTCATTCAGAAGTACCGTCCTGATTTTTTGGAAGAATTGGCCCAATTTATCAAAGATCAAAACTTCCAATTCAAGTCCTTCATGGCTGCCTATAAATTCTATAACCAGTACGCTCTGAAAACAAATGATGGAGAATACTATCTCGAAAGCATGGAAGACCGCGTCTTCTTCAACGCTCTCTATTTTGCGGATGGAAATGAAGACATTGCAAAGGACATCGCAAACGAAATCATCCACCAACGCTACCAACCAGCTACTCCTTCATTCTTAAATGCTGGACGTGCCCGCCGTGGAGAATTGGTCTCCTGTTTCTTGATCCAAGTAACCGATGACATGAATGCGATCGGACGCTCTATCAACTCTGCCCTTCAACTTTCTCGTATCGGTGGTGGGGTTGGGATTTCCCTCAGCAACCTTCGTGAAGCTGGAGCACCGATCAAGGGCTATGAAGGAGCTGCTTCTGGGGTCGTTCCTGTTATGAAACTCTTTGAAGATAGCTTCTCTTATTCAAACCAATTGGGTCAACGCCAAGGGGCTGGGGTGGTTTACCTCAACGTCTTCCACCCAGACATCATCGCCTTCCTTTCTACTAAGAAAGAGAATGCCGATGAAAAGATTCGGGTTAAGACCCTTTCACTTGGTGTCGTCGTACCAGACAAATTCTATGAGTTGGCTCGTAAGAATGAAGAAATGTACCTCTTCAGCCCATATTCTGTAGAGCGTGAATACGGAGTACCATTCAACTACATCGACATCACTGAAAAATACGATGAGTTGGTCGCTAATCCAAATATCCGCAAGACAAAAATCAAGGCGCGTGATTTGGAAACTGAAATTTCTAAATTGCAACAAGAATCTGGTTACCCTTATGTAGTCAACATCGATACTGCTAACCGGGCAAACCCAGTTGATGGGAAGATCATCATGAGTAACTTGTGTTCAGAAATCCTCCAGGTTCAAGAACCAAGCTTGATCAACGATGCCCAAGAATTCATTAAAATGGGGACAGATGTCTCCTGTAACCTTGGTTCAACCAACGTGGTCAACATGATGACCTCACCTGACTTTGGTCGTTCCATTCGTGCCATGGTTCGTGCCTTGACCTTTGTAACCGATAGTTCTCACATCGTCGCTGTTCCTACTATCGACCATGGAAACAGCCAAGCGCATACATTCGGACTTGGAGCCATGGGACTTCACAGCTATCTTGCCCAACAATTGATCGAATACGGCTCACCTGAGTCTGTTGAGTTTACGAGCATCTACTTCATGCTTATGAACTACTGGACCCTCGTAGAATCAAACAACATCGCGCGTGAACGGGGTATTACCTTCCACAACTTTGAAAAATCAGACTATGCCAACGGTAGCTACTTCGATAAGTACACGACTGGAGAGTTTGTTCCACAATCTGATCGCGTCAAAGAACTCTTTAAAGATATCTTCATTCCAAGTGCAGAAGATTGGGCAGAATTGCGTGCGAAGGTTCAAGCAGATGGTCTTTACCACCAAAACCGCTTGGCTGTGGCACCAAATGGTTCTATCAGCTACATCAATGATGTATCTGCTTCTATCCACCCAATCACACAACGGATTGAAGAACGTCAAGAAAAGAAAATCGGGAAGATCTACTATCCTGCTGCAGGATTATCAACAGATACCATTCCTTACTACACTTCTGCTTACGACATGGATATGCGGAAAGTGATTGATGTCTACGCTGCTGCAACTGAGCACGTAGACCAAGGGCTCTCACTGACTCTCTTTATGCGCAGTGACATTCCAAAAGGTCTTTATGAATGGAAAACTGAAAACAAACAAACCACTCGTGACTTGTCTATCCTTCGCAACTATGCCTTTAATAAGGGAATCAAGTCTATCTACTACGTCCGTACCTATACAGATGATGGTGGGGAAGTCGGTGCTAACCAATGTGAAAGCTGTGTGATTTGATTACTTATGGTTACAAAAAAACAACATTATTATCCAAGAAGCTTACTTAAACATTTTGCTGATAATACAAGTAAGTTTCATGTTTATAATTGCATTGCTAATATGGAACAATATGTCCACTATGAAAGTATATGTTACAAGAAATATACCTACGAAGAAAAAAGATCAGATAATCGTATTATTGTTGATAATATTCTTGAAAATAAGCTTAGTAGATTTGAAGGGGAGATTTCTGAAATAGTTGAACATATCGTATTATCAAGAAAACCATGTACCTTAAATCAAAGCGAAATTGAAACAATCTGGAAATATATGTTTCTCCAAGAAATCAGAACTGACTCTGGCAGAGTAAGGTTAGTATCTAATTTTATTAATCATTTCTCAGAATCTCGGGGGTTCCCAATTGAATTAGCTGAAATAAAGAACAATCTAGAAAATATTAATATTTTTAATAAAGTAATGAAAAAAGATAAAAATTTAGAGAGTTTTCTCAGTTTTTTTAAAAAGCCTAAACAAATGAATTTTCATATCTCTATTGGCAATGGATTTCTAACTAGTGATAATCCAGTTGTTTCAACATTCGGACCTCCAAACATTCCAAATGGATTTCAAATCCTAATGCCTATTTCCCCTTATCTGTGTTTTGAATTCCAAAATAATGAAATGAATTGCTCTGATAATTTATGGGTGGAAATGACAAATGAGAAATTGCGCTATATTAATGAAGCCACTATTAATACTGCCAACTATTATATAATATCAAATAAACCTTTTAATATTACACATCAAATGTATATTTATAATCGCTTTAAAAATATAAATTGGATACACAACTCTCGTCACTTTAAAAATTAAAAATTATTTCATAGGAGATTGTCATGCAAACTTACTACAAAGCCATTAACTGGAATGCCATCGAGGATGTCATCGATAAATCTACTTGGGAAAAGCTAACCGAACAATTCTGGTTGGATACACGTATTCCTTTGTCAAACGACTTGGACGACTGGAGAAAGCTTTCTAACAAGGAAAAAGACCTTGTTGGTAAAGTCTTTGGTGGATTGACACTCTTGGATACCATGCAGTCCGAAACTGGTGTGCAAGCTCTTCGTGCAGATATCCGTACTCCTCATGAAGAAGCTGTCTTTAACAACATCCAATTTATGGAATCTGTCCATGCTAAGTCCTACTCTTCTATCTTTTCTACCTTGAATACTAAGTCAGAAATCGAAGAGATTTTCGAATGGACCAATACCAATCCCTTCCTTCAAAAGAAGGCAGAAATCATCAACGAGATCTACCTCAATGGCACTCCTCTAGAAAAGAAAGTAGCCAGCGTCTTCCTTGAAACCTTCCTCTTCTACTCTGGTTTCTTCACACCGCTCTACTATCTTGGAAACAACAAGTTGGCCAACGTGGCAGAAATCATCAAGTTGATCATTCGGGACGAATCTGTTCACGGAACCTATATCGGCTACAAGTTCCAACTTGGATTTAACGAATTACCAGAAGAGGAACAAGAAAAACTCAAAGAATGGATGTATGACTTGCTCTACACCCTCTATGAGAATGAAGAAGGCTATACAGAGAGCCTCTATGACGGTGTTGGCTGGACAGAGGAAGTCAAGACCTTCCTTCGTTATAACGCTAACAAAGCCCTCATGAACCTGGGACAAGACCCGCTCTTCCCAGACTCAGCAGATGATGTCAACCCAATCGTCATGAATGGGATCTCAACCGGTACATCCAACCACGACTTCTTCTCTCAAGTCGGAAATGGTTACCTTCTCGGTGAAGTAGAAGCCATGCAGGATGACGATTACAACTACGGCCTATAAGACAAAAACCTTTCCAGACGGAAAGGTTTTTTTGTTGCAATCTTTTTCTGATTGGAGCTACTTATTTTTTGAAAAAAGAGGTTGGACAAACATCCAACCTCTTCTGTTTATTACAATTTACCTGCTACGGCATCCAACAATTCTTGGATTTTCGCTTGGTTGCTTCCTCCTGCCATGGCCATGTCTGGTTTTCCGCCGCCACGTCCATCAACGATTGGAGCTAATTCTTTGACCAAGTTACCTGCGTGTACATCTTTTGTCTTGCTGGCTACAAGGACGTTCACTTTGTCACCGATTGCTGCGACAAGAACAAGGACGTCTGAGTAGTCTTTTTGTTTCCAGTTATCCGCAAAGGTACGAAGAGCACCCGCATCAGAAACAGAAACTTGGCTAGCAATATAACGGTGACCGTTTGCTTCTTGAACATGTTTGAAGACATCACCTGCCACTGCTGCTGCTGCTTTTTCCTTCAATTCTGCATTTTCTTTTTGCAATTGACGGAGTTGTTCTTGAAGTCCTTCAACCTTGTGAGGTACTTCTTTGAGTTGAGGAGCTTTCAAGGTTGCTGCGACTGCTTTCAGTGCATCTTCTTGTTCACGATAAGCTTCAAAGGCTTCCTTACCAGTCACTGCCAAGATACGACGAGTTCCTGATCCAATCCCTTCTTCTTTAACAATCTTGAAAAGACCGATCTCAGAAGTATTGCCAACGTGGGTACCACCACAAAGCTCGACTGAGTAGTCACCAATGGTGACAACACGGACTTCCTTACCGTATTTCTCACCAAAGAGGGCCATAGCTCCCATTTCTTTAGCTGTATCAATATCTGTCTCAACTGTTTCTACAGCGATCGCTTCCCAAATCTTTTCATTGACTTGTTGTTCAATGGCACGCAATTCTTCAGGAGTTACCGCTTGGAAATGAGTGAAGTCAAAACGAAGGAATTCTACTTCGTTAAGAGATCCTGCTTGAGTAGCATGGTGGCCAAGGATATTGTGAAGAGCTGCATGGAGTAAGTGAGTCGCTGTGTGGTTTTTCATGACACGATGACGACGGTTCGTATCGATTGCCAAGGTATATTCTTGGTTCAAAGCAAGTGGAGCATGAACTTCAACGGTATGAAGAGCTTGTCCGTTTGGTGCTTTTTGAACGTCTGTTACAGTCGCTACGACATTTCCTGTAGCATCCAAGATTTGACCATGGTCAGCAACCTGTCCACCCATTTCAGCGTAGAATGGAGTTTCTGCAAAGATCAGTGATGCAGTTCCTTCTGAAACAGCTTCTACTTCTGCGTTATCTGCTACGATAGCCACTAATTTTGAAGGCAATTGGCTAGCATTGTAGTTAAAGACGCTCTCAACAGTGATATTTTGAAGGGTTTCGTTTTGCATCCCCATGGATCCGCCTTTGACAGCTGACGCACGCGCACGTTCTTGTTGTTCCTTCATAGCTGCTTCAAAACCTTCACGGTCAACTGTCATACCAGCTTCTTCAGCGATTTCTTCTGTCAACTCCACTGGGAATCCATAAGTATCGTAGAGTTTGAAGACATCTTGACCAGCGATAACCGTTTGACCTTTTTCTTTCAAGTCTGCTACGATTGTTTCTGCAAAGTGTTGACCTGAGTGAAGGGTACGAGCAAATGACTCTTCCTCGCTCTTCACAATTTTCTCGATAAAGTCACGTTTTTCAAGCACTTCTGGATAGTAGCTTTCCATGATTTTACCAACGGTTGGAACCAGTTTGTAAAGGAAAGGCTCATTGATGCCCAATTTTTGACCATGCATAGATGCACGACGAAGAAGACGACGAAGGACATAACCACGGCCTTCATTTCCAGGGAGAGCCCCATCACCGATAGCAAATGAAAGAGAACGGATATGGTCTGCGATGACCTTGAAGCTCATGTTGTCACCATCTTGGTCGTAAACTTTACCAGACAATTTTTCCACTTCACGGATGATTGGCATGAAGAGGTCCGTTTCAAAGTTAGTTTTCGCCCCTTGGATCACGGCTACCAAACGCTCCAAACCAGCGCCCGTATCAATGTTTTTGTGTGGCAATTCCTTGTATTCACTACGAGGTACAGCTGGATCTGCGTTAAATTGTGACAAAACGATATTCCAGATTTCGATGTAACGGTCGTTTTCGATATCTTCTGCAAGGAGGCGAATACCGATGTTTTCTGGGTCAAAGGCTTCCCCACGGTCGAAGAAGATTTCTGTATCTGGTCCAGAAGGTCCAGCACCGATTTCCCAGAAGTTGTCTTCAATTGGGATCAAGTGACTTGGATCTACACCCACTTCAATCCAGCGATTGTAAGAATCCGTATCAGCTGGGTAGTAGGTCATGTAGAGTTTGTCTTTGGGGAAGTCAAACCATTCAGGACTTGTCAAAAGTTCATAAGCCCAAGTGATGGCTTCATCACGGAAGTAATCACCGATTGAGAAGTTACCCAACATTTCAAACATGGTATGGTGACGAGCTGTTTTTCCTACGTTTTCAATATCGTTGGTACGGATGGCCTTTTGCGCATTGGTAATCCGTGGGTTTTCAGGGATGATAGTCCCATCAAAGTATTTCTTAAGGGTTGCTACCCCTGAGTTGATCCATAAAAGGGTTGGATCGTTGACAGGAACCAAGCTAACAGATGGTTCTACTGAGTGACCTTTGGTAGCCCAGAAATCAAGCCACATTTGGCGGACTTGTGCACTAGATAATTGTTTCATGTTTTCTCCTCTATTTATTGTTTTCTATTGATTGGCTTAGGAGCCATTTTCCATCATTTCTACATAGTCAATGGCAAGACACAAGGAAATCACCAGATTGGCATATTCCTCTTCATAGACGGAAACCTGATAAGTCGACGTCAAGGTAAAGACTTGCTTGCTAATCTCTGCAACCAGCTGGTCGCGATCATCCAATAACTTGAAATCCAAATCCCAGATATTGCCTTCGATGCGTAGTCCTAAATTAGAAATTTCGTACTTATCACGGAGTAAGGTCAGTTTTTTACGGATAAAAAAACTGGAGCCATCCGCTAATTCTACAGTGAATTGAGGTAAGAGGCTAAAAGGCTTCTTCGTGATATGGCTGACCTTCTGGCCTTCCACATCAAATACCGTAAAGGTTTTAGGAATTTTCAAAAATGAACCTTCTACCTGGTATTCTACCATTCCCAGATCATTTTTGATATCAAAGCGTTCCCCTCCAAGTCGAAACTTTTGTTTGACCAGATACGTTTTCATCAGTTTCCTCCTGCAAATCCTTATTAAAACCTTTCTCTTATTAGAAAGGATCTCCGGTAGAAATGCTGAAAAAAAGACAAGCTCACTAACGAAGGGCGAAAAACCGCGGTACCACCTTCATTCAATGAACTTGTCATTCTTCATTCGATTATGTAATTGTTCTATTGAGTAGCAAAATCATTCCTCTTCCATGGCTCGCACCCCCGCCACTTCTCTGAATCTGATTCTAAATGATTTATTCTCAACTATCTCATTATACAGATAAATACAATGCTCGTCAACTAATATCCTTATTTAGAAGATGAGCTATTTTCTGTTGTTGCACCAATATTTTGCATGTATTGGTTGAAGGTTGCCTTGAAGGCATCATCTTTGACCTTGATATTGGCATTTGTCATTGCTTTAGCAATGATGCTACGGATAAAGTTGGCATCATTTTTACGTTCTGCCGTCAGAATTTCTTTCAAGCGTTTTTCGTATTTCTTCCAGTCAGATCCTTTTTCTTCCTTCTTAGTTACTTTAACGATATAGTAGGCACCAGCGCTTTTTTGACTAGCAGGATCAATAACGACATCTGAAATACCATTTACATCAAGCTTAGATGCTGCTTCCTTGACACGAGTTGGAACAGTTGTTGTTCCAGAGTCAAATTTGATTTCTCCACCCTTTTCTTTGGTGCTAGCATCTGTAGAATTTTCTTTGGCAATTTGTGCAAAGTCAGCGCCTTCAGCTTTTACACTTGCAAGAACTTCATTTGCTTTTTCTTCTGAATCCAATTTTATCACATTTGCAGTGATTTCTGGTGTATAGGTTTCAAAGGCTTTTTTATAAGCTTCGTCTGTCAACTCTTTTGAAATAGCTTGGTCAACCGCATACTCTAACAAAAGGTTACTACGGATTTGTTGTTTGTTGGTTTCTTCTGTTAAACCTTGTTGTGTGAGGTAGCTATTGAAGGCTTCACCCAATTGTTTTTTCTGCTCATCAACTTTTTTCTCAACATCTTTGTCTGAGACTTTTGAGCCGTATTCTTTTTCAAAGACTTTATTAATGGTCATTTGGAAAAGATATTGTTGTGCACCTTGGTTGTTTTTGATTTCATCATAGAAATCACCAACAGTAATCGTGTCACCCTTCATTGTGACGATATCTTTGTCACTGCCACCTTTTGCACAAGCTGCTAGCGTTACAACGGATAAAAGGGTCACCGCTCCAGCTACAAATTTTTTCTTCATCTTTATTTCTCCATTCTAAAATTCACTGCTACTATTTTACCACAAATTCAACAGGATAACTTAAATAAGTCTAAAAGCTACTCTTCTGTCGGCAAAGAAATCTCTTCCTGATTTTTACGGATCATAAGAATGCCATCTCCGAGGGGAATCAGACTGGCCGTCAAGCCAGGTTGGTCCAAAGTGGCATCAAAGAGACGTTGCAAACCTCGATAGATGGTGCGTTGTCCACGACGAACTTCCATAATATCACGCGCCACATCTCCTCCTTGGAAGATATCGTCCAAAACGACTACTCCCCCAACTTCCAACCGTTTGAGAACTTCTGGGAGAAAGACGATGTACTTAGATTTAGCCGAATCCATAAAAATCAAGTCAAAGCGTTGCTCAATATGCTCCAGCAGGTCCACCGCATCACCCTCTAAAAGGGTGATTTGCTTGCGCTGGTCAAAACGAGCAAAGTTTTCCTTGGCAAAACCAATCATTTCCTCGTTGCGATCAATGGTCATAATCTTTGCATCCGGTACTTGCTCCGCCATCAAGAGGGCTGAAAAACCAATCGCCGTCCCGATTTCTAAGATCGACTTGGGTTGCATGGTCTGCAAAAAGAGACGGAAGAAAGCAACCGTTTCATGAGGGATGATGGGAATATTCTCCCGACGAGCAAATTCTTCTAGCTCCTTTAAGGCGTCCGTAACTGGTGCTTGGCGCTCCCGCATGAAGGAGACAATTTCCTCCTTCACAACCGGTCTGCGCATATTGTGGTTAGCATTCTTACTGTAAGACTCAACCATCTTAGGCCAATCCTAATTTTTCAACCAGTGCCTCAAATTCGTTGAGACGACGTTCAAAGACTTCAAAGGCTGCATGGAGGTAGTCTTCTTTTTCCATATCGACACCCGCCTTGCGGATCACATTGAGTGGATAATCCGAATTTCCAGCTTTCAAATACTCTAGGTATTTGTCCTTATCTTCCTGTGTTCCATGAACGATTTTCTCAGCCAAGGCAGAGGCTGCTGCAAAACCAGTTGAATATTGGAAAACATAGTAGTTATAGTAGAAATGAGGAATGCGAGCCCATTCGTATTGGATTTCTGGATTGTCTTCTTTTGAAAGACCATAGTATTTCTCATTCAAGTCCGCATACAGTTCATTCAAGAATTCGCTGGTCAAGACTTGTCCTTCTTGGTCGGCCTTGTGAATCGCATGTTCAAACTCAGCAAACTGGGTTTGACGGAAGACCGTACCACGGAAACCATCCAAGAAGTGGTTGAGAATAGCAAAACGGGTTTCATCATCTTCTACTTCAGCTAACAGTTGCTCGGTCAAGATATTTTCATTGGTTGTGGAAGCAATCTCAGCAAGGAAGATAGAATAATCCCCATAGACATAAGGCTGGGTTTCACGGGTATAGCTGGAGTGCATACTGTGACCAGTCTCATGAACCAAGGTGAAAAGATTATCCAATGTATCTTGCCAGTTCAACAACATAAAGGCATTGGTGTCATACGATCCACCTGAATAGGCACCTGAGCGTTTTCCTTGGTTGACATGGACATCGATCCAACGTTCAGTGAAGGCGCGCTTCACGCGGGATAGGTAGTCATCACCAAGCACCGCCAAAGCTTGCTCAGACTTGGCAAGGGCTTCTTCATAGGTGAACTTGTAATCGGTAGAAGATAATGGTGTGTAGACATCATACATCTTCAAATCTTCAATTCCCAAGATTTTTGAGCGGAGTTTCACGTAGCGTTGTAACAAAGGCAAGTGCTTGTTCACCGCTTCTACCAAGCTGTCATAGACGCTTTCAGGGATAAAGTTAGCAGAAAGAGCTGCCTCACGCGCACTTGAGAATTTGCGAACCTTGGCATTGTAATTGTGAACCTTGACGTTGGTCTGAAGGGTCTTAGCATAGGTATGTTGGTACTGTTCGTAGACACCATACAAGGCCTGGTAAGCTTCCTTACGGACTTGGCGGTTCTTAGACTCTACCAAAGAAATATAGTTTCCATGGGTCAACTGCACTTCTTGTCCTTGGTCATCCTTCACCATCGGGAAGACGATATCTGCATTGTCCAAAATCTCAAAAGTTTCACCCGCAGCAGCAAAGATTTCACCCGCTCCTGCTAGCAACTCTTCTTCTTTTTGAGAGAGGACATGCTCTTTGGTTTTGAGCAGTTTATCAAAGTAATGAGCGTAAGCTTCTAAGGCAGGGACTTCTTTCAAGAAGTTGGCATATTGCTCTTCGGTGATCTCCATAAATTCTGGTTCGTAGAAGGCAAAGGTCTCCCCTAAAAGGCTGTAAAGAGACATGGCTTTTGATTGGAATTCTTGGTATTTGGCTACGCGTGTATCCTGGTCATTCTTCATATGGGCGTAGACATAGACCTTTTCCAAACGACGGCTCAAGTCCAAATAAACTTCTGTGGTTTCTAATAGGTTGGCTGGAGAAGACAATAAAGAGCCTGCAAAATGGGCAGCATCTTTAATAGCTGCAGCTAAAACAGTTGCTTCTTCTTCCCAAGCTTGGTCTGTCGCAAAAATGGTCGACAAATCCCATTGGTATTTTTCATCAATTTCATTTCGTTGTTTTACCATTACAAAAATCCTCCAATGCTTCTATTCTAACATAATATTAGCATTTGGGGGTATTTGATTGACAGAAATTTAAGCTTTCCAGTTCTGATAAAAACGAGGCGAATAAAGAGTCTGCGTCGCTTTCATTCCGGTTTGGAGATAATAAGTCATAAAGTTCTGGTAATAGCTTCGCCAGTCTCCCTTAATCTGGATAAAATGGAGAGACTTCAGTGGCCGACACAGGGGATAAAAGGCTTCCAAGTTCAAGTCCAGGAGATGCTTTCCTTTCAGATAGAGTTGTTCCTGAAGAGCCATCCACTTAGGATGCCGGTAATACAACTGCTGACGAAGGTAGTCCTTAAACTGTCGGTCTAGAGGGACCGTCATTCGTTGCAAGCCTTGTTGGGCATAAGGGGTCCGCAAAACTTCTAATAAGCTCCCTCCATAAAAAGGAAAATGTTGAGTCCGATAATGAAGACGCCCTCGCAAATCTTGATGAATGAGATAGTGGAGCCGAACTTCTTGCTGTTCTAGGTCCAACTCCCAGAGATGAAAGCCCCTATTTTGGCTAAAATAGACAAAACCTTCTTGCAGAGCTGACAAGCTTTTCTTGAGCCATAAGTTTTTCCCCAATAACCAATAAACTTGATAACCATGCATGCGATAGGCATCGCTCCGTTCTTTTAAACGCTCCATAGACAAGGAACTACATTGCACTTCTAAGGCAATCTTTTGATCTGGAAGGAGAACATCCGCAATCTGTTGGAGAGCCTGCAAAGGACTTTCCACTTCAGCTTGGGTATTTTGTTTGGCCCATCGATAAAGCTCCAACTTTAACTCCAAATGTTCTGGACTCTCCGTTTCATGATGGAAGGGACAAGCCTCTAGGTTGACGTGAGCAAAATGAGGACGCATCACTCGCCCTTTCTTTAAGCGGACTTCCTTTCCACACAGGAGACAGACAAAGGGACCATCTCTTCTCATCGGAACCTTCTCCAAACAATTCCAACGCTGTTGCTTTGCATCAGCCGCAATAAACATGTCATCACCTCCACTTATATAATTCGTAACCAAAGACGCTTATACTAGAGGAGAAAGAAAAAAAGAGTGGGACAGAAATCGGTCATTCATTAGAATTCGATTTCGTCGTCCCACCTCCGCACAGTTGAGTAGGGCTGTAAAAGCTGATGAAATCAGCGTAGTAGAGCCCACTCAACCACTGCGTCTTGCTCGACAATCCAAAGACAATTGAGAGGCTAGGACTTTTGTCCCAGCCTCTGTTTAGATATGATCTTACTGACATGTATAGCGAATGTTCATTCATCTTAGACGAGACTGTTAATAAAGAGTCCCCCGCTTATTGATTTGACTCACTCGTTTTCTCGTCTGATGCCGGATCTTGATTTTCCGCTGATGGGGAGGTCCCATTTTCATATGCTTCAGCTTGTTTTCGAGCTGTTTCGAATTTTTCAACAATGGTTGCACGAGCATCTTCCGGGACATCTGTGTCTTCAGACCCTATCGTATCCATGGATTCATTAAAACGGGCCTTGCTGGTTTCCATTTTCTCCTTCAAGTTTTTCAGATAAGTCTCATAGGTATCTTTTGCAGAGCCCGTGAGTGATGCTCCTGCTTCCTCCGAATGAGCAACTGTTCGGTCCATCATCAAAGCATAGAGAGCTTTAAAATCCCCAACGGTTCTGGTATTTTCAAGTTCCTCATCTGTATACAAAACAAAAGGAGATTCTGAGGATCCTTTCAAACTGGTCACTTTCTTGCTCTGAGAGGCCCTAGAAGACTGGGCTGTTCCCTGAACTGACTTTTCACTGGACGAGGTCCCTTCTTGATTTGAGCAGGCTACTAGCCCAAGCACTCCCATTAAAGCAAGCATTGTTAATAGTCTTTTTTTCATTCAATCTCTCCTTTTTATCATTCCATTACCATTCTAGCATCAAGCCAGGTTGCCGTCAATTCATACCTGTCCCCTGATTTTTTAAAAAAAGACCAGAGATTAGTCTATCTCCGGTCTATCGATTTATTTGGAAATCTTTTTTATTTTCTCTTATATCTTATGTTAAAGAAAATTCTTAAGAAAATAAAGGGAAGGAAGCAACAGAGCCACATTGGATCCCAGCCTTTTTGACGCGTGCTAGTGGACTTCTGATGAGCCCCTTGTAGTGCGGTTACAGACTGTGTTTGCTGAATGGACGGAGAAAGAGTTTGCAAACCATTTGCAATTTGTAGCTGGCCATTTTGAACACTGATCTCTGGATTGGTCCCTCTTTTTACCGTAGCATAGAAGGGTTTGTCTAAGTGATAGGTTTGCCCCTGAATGGTGTGATCCCCCGCCGGCAGAACCTCTTTGTATTCATAATCCTGGTAGAGTCTTTCAATCAGGGCATTTCCAATGACGTGGCGCAGGCTCTCTGCAATTTCTACATCGTAATGGCCAACTCCCATAATGACTTGGACAAATCTCTGGTTCCCACGATTAACCGTCAAGGTGTAATTATAATCCGCAGTCGGGCTAGAGCCTGTTTTCAGACCATCCGCTCCCTTTAGAGAATACCTTCCACCTTCTAAAGAATAATTATAATTCTCATGCGTTTCTTCATAATCTGTGCCCTCGAAGAGAGTAATCTTAGCATTTTTAGTGTAGTTGAGGATTTCAGGAAACTCATTGACCATGTGATAAGCCAAAATAGCCATATCTCTCGCTGTTGTTTGGTTAATGGCGTGTTGATCATAGCGTGTCGGATTATAGTAGCCATCCAAGACTGCAGTTGGGGCACCATTAGGATTGTTCCACTTGGTATTGGTCATTCCAATTTCTTGGGCCCGCTGGTTCATCAAATCCAAAAATTTATCCGGATCTCCTCCAGACACCTTATTGGCAATCATGATGGTAGCGGCACTAGATGAAGGAACAAAAATCATATTCAGGAGGGTCGATACCTTGTATTTAGCACCCGCCACAATGGGACTATTGCTCAACTTCTGGTTTTGCGAAATTGCTACATCTGTTTCTGTCGCTGTAATTTGGGTATCATAATCCAGCTGCCCTTCTTGAATGGCTTTCAGAAGAACATAGACGGACATCAATTTAGCCATACTACCAGAGTCACGAGGAGCATCAATATTATCTCCATAAACAATCGCTCCTGTGTGAGCGTCAACAACAATATCGGCCTTGGGACGGAAAAACTCATCCACCGAAGTCCCTGATTTTTCAGTGATTGACATGATGTCTTCTTGTTGGTAAAGATCATCCGCCCTTACGAGCATTGGAAAACATAGGCAACCAAGGGAAAGTGTCGCAAATAAGGCACGTTTAAACTTCATTCTCTCTCATTTCTTTCATCATCATCGTTCTCCATTATAGCATAAGTCCCTCTATTCAGAAACACTATTTCCTAATCTTTTTACTCCTTCATACTACCAAAGAGACCCGGAGATTTTCCTTTTGGCATCTTTAAAAAGATACTTAGAAGAAGGACGAGAACCAGGACAGCCACCAAGAAGGAACTCATCATTGAAAATCCACCGTGATCCACAAAGAAAGCTGCTACTGGTTGCAAGAGAATGGTAGCAAGATAGCGGACTCCCTGCAGGATAGCCATGGCTAAGACTAGATCTTTCTTATCCACCTGTTGGGAGATAAAGCGTAAGGAGACCATGACCAAGACCATCCCCGTCGTATGCTTGGCCAACAGAGTGACCAGCACTTTTAAGAAGACAGGACTTGGAAGAGCATAGATGAAATACTGGAGCAAGAGAATCCCCACAGGAAGCAAAATCAGTAAGCGCAAGGGCCAATGGTCCATAAAACGATCTGAGAAAAAGATGAGAGGTGCTTCGACTACGACAGATATGGCCACAACCGTAGAGGCTATCTGAACAGGGAGCCCACTATCCATCAAGAGAGCTGGAATATAGGTATGGCCAATATTGCCCACGCCCGACACAAGCCCCATCAAAAGTAAGAAAAAGAGATAGGGACCATTGTGGAGCAAAGGACGGATCGATACAGCTTCTTTCTGTACCCGATTGGTCTTGTCGATACGAATAGCTCCTAAAGTGAGGAAACTAAGAAGGATAGTTACCAAAACACAATAGTATACAGACTGGGGGCTAAGATGAGCATAGAGCCAACCAGCTAGTTGCGCTCCAGCCGCATACCCTAGTGTCCCCCAAACGCGGATTTTTCCAAAAGCATAGGAACTCTGGGTAGCGAAAACCTCCATCATGGGAGCCGTCCCATTTAGACACAGCAAAACCAAGCCATAAAAAATCGTCAACCAAAAGTAGTTAGGGGCCCAGATGAAGCCAGCCACTCCTGCCATGAGGACTCCCAAGCTCAAAGTGGTGATTTTAACAATGCCAAATCGTTCATTGATATAACCAAATAAGGGCTGGGCAAGCATGGATAGGAAAAAGGCCATTGATACCAAATGAGAGACCTGACTGGCTGAATACTGCTGGCCAATAAGATAGACAGAGATTAGAGTCGTAAAGAGAGCAGTCGACATGAAGTAAAAACTATATAAAAATAAATAAGCAGGATAGGAATTTCGAAATGCTTTCATTAGTTTCCTTTCAAATTTAAATATAAGAGGCAATGACAAAACCCAACTGGATTTCAGTTGAGTTTTGATTATTTATTTTTTGTATCGATCCTGAGCCTTGCGCGCACGTTCTTTACGACGGGCTCTTTCTAAATACAGAATCATAGCAAGAATACCAATTGGAATCAGAATGACCAGGCTTTCAAGAGGAAAATGGAAGGATTTCCCTGTAGTTGAAGCCGTAGTACTTTGGGTATCCGATTGATTCACTGCTCCTTCTTTTACTGGAAGTCCATCAGAAATCTTTTCTGATAGGGTCATCAAGCCTGAATCCGCCTCTACCTGTCCATCTTTGACAACTAGTTTTGGATTCTCTTCTCCCTTTTTCACCGTGGCATAGAAAGGTTGATCCAGTGTGTAGGTCTTTCCATCAATCGTCTGAACACCCTTGTCCAATAACTTCTTATAACGATAATCTGCAAAAGCTTTTTCAATCAAGGCATTGCCAAATGGATGTCGATAGTATTCGCCATCCTGGTCAGACCAATCACCAACTCCCATGACTACGGAGATAATTCGTTGCTCTCCTCGTTTAGCAGTTGCGATATAGTTGAAGGCACCGCGAGGACTCGAGCCTGTCTTCAGACCATCTACTCCTTCAAGAGCATATCTAGCTCCTGGCAAGGAATAGTTATAGGTATCAAAGGTTTCCTCATAAGGAGTTCCTTGTTTGACGGTCACCTTAGCCTGATTGGTATAGCTAAGAATCTCAGGATATTCTTTCACGAAATGATAGACGAGAATCGCCAAGTCTCTTGCAGTTGTCTGGTTAGCAGCATCATTTGGATAGTTATAACTGGTATATAAACCTTGGAAGGTTGAAATGGCCGCACCACTAGGATTGTTCCAAATGGTATTAGTCATCCCCAACTCCTTGGACTTTTCATTCATCCTCTGAATAAAGGCATCCGCATCGTGGTTAGAAAGGAGATTGGCCAACATAATCGTTGCCACATTGGAGGATGGAACCGCGGTCATGGTAATCAATTCAGAGACCGTATAGTCTACGCCTGCAACGATGTTATTGTTGGAAATCTCATAGATTTTTGACATGGATTGATCCGCAGCTGTTGCAGTGACAACCGTATCTTTGGTAATCTTCCCCTCTTTCATGGATTCGAAAAGCAGATACAACGTCATGAGCTTACTCATACTTGCAGGATCCCGCACTTCATCAATATTGTCTTTCCATAAAACATCCCCGGTATTCGCGTCGATAACGAGGGAAGACCTAGGTCGGTTATAGGCCTGCACATGATCATTGGGATACATTTTTTGCGCCATATCCACTAACTCATCAGCCACAATCGACAATGGCCGGAGCAGAGATAAGACGACGATTCCTAAAACGAGCAACTTCTTTTTCAAAATATATTTTCCTCAAATATTTAATTTTATCTTATTGTACCATACTTCAATCCATAAAAAAACCTATCTTTCAGGATATTTCAGATAGGTCTCTCTTTTTCAACTGGTTACAGTAGGCTCAAGGCTGCTTGGTCTGCAATAATCACGACATCTGGATGAGCTTGAAGCGCACTCGCTGGTAAACTCTCTGTTTTTGGACCATTGACCATTCCTGCGATTGCTTGTGCCTTTGATTCTCCATAGGCAAAGAGAATGATAGACTTAGCATCGAGAATGTTCGCAATTCCCATGGAAATGGCTTGAGTTGGCACATCTTCAATTTTTTCAAAGAAGCGAGCGTTGGCTTCAATCGTTGATTGATCCAAATGGACCAAATGCGTTTGGCTGTCAAACGGGGTTCCAGGTTCGTTAAAACCAATATGCCCGTTGCGACCAATTCCTAGAATTTGCAGATCTACTGGGTTTTGAGCCAAAATTTCATTGTAATGAGCTGTTTCCTCTTCTGCAGTATCTTCATTTCCTTTTGGAAGATAGCTGACTTTAAAGGGTTTCTCATTGAATAAATTTTCCTGCATAAAGTAACGATAAGATTGAGGATCCTCTCCCGTCAAACCGACATACTCATCCAAGTTGACACTGACCATGTCTGAGAAATCCAAGTCACTTTCTCGAATCAATTTATAAAATTCAAGTGGACTGCTTCCAGTCGCAAGCCCTAAAGTTTTGGCACCCTGCTCTAACTTTTCTTTTAACAGGTCAAAAGCAACCTGCCCTCCTTCGATTTGATTGGCTACTTCAATAACTTTCATGATTATACCTCCTCTTATTTCTTATTTTCATTATATGGTATAGACCAATTTTTGTCAAGCGCTTTCTTGATGTTAGAAAAGGATTTTTCACCTTCATCCCTTTAAAATTCGGCTAGTGATTTCCTTTGTTTCACTCTTATTTCATGATATAATGGGGAAGGTTAAATGTAAGAAATAGAAGAATTTAGATACAAGGAGAGAACATGAACACGAATGACTTTGATTTCCACCTCCCCGAGGAATTAATTGCGCAAACCCCACTAGAGAAGCGCGATGCCTCAAAACTACTAATCCTCAATCGACAAACAGGTCAGATGGAAGACCAGCATTTTGATGCCATTATCAATGAATTAGAACCAGGGGATGCTTTGGTGATGAACAATACCCGTGTCCTGCCAGCTCGTCTCCATGGGGTCAAACCGGATACAGGGGGGCATGTGGAGCTTCTTCTCTTAAAAAATATCGAGGGCGATCAATGGGAGGTTCTTGCCAAACCTGCTAAACGTCTCAAAGAGGGAGGGGTCGTCAGCTTTGGAGATGGACGTCTTCAAGCTACCCTAATCAAAAAGCTGGAACACGGAGGATGTATCGTAGAGTTTTCTTACCAAGGAATTTTCCTTGAAGTCTTGGAAAGTCTAGGGGAAATGCCCCTACCACCATACATCCATGAAAAATTAGAAGATCAAGAACGTTACCAGACGGTCTATGCCAAAGAAAATGGATCCGCCGCTGCTCCTACTGCTGGCCTCCATTTCACACCCGAGCTCTTACAAAAAATTGAAGACAAAGGGGTTCACTTGGTTTATCTAACCCTCCATGTCGGGCTGGGTACCTTCCGTCCTGTATCTGTCGACAATCTCGACCAACATGAGATGCATTCCGAGTTTTATCAACTTTCTGAAGAGGCTGCCCAAACCCTTCGGCAAGTTAAAGCGAGCGGTCACCGCATCGTAGCTGTTGGAACCACTTCTATCCGAACCTTAGAAACAATTGGCAACAAGTTTAATGGGGAGTTACAAGCCGACTCTGGTTGGACCAATATCTTTATCAAACCAGGCTATCAGTGGCAGGTTGTCGACGCCTTTTCAACCAACTTCCACCTACCAAAATCAACCTTAGTCATGCTCGTTTCTGCCTTCGCAGGTCGAGAACTCACTCTGAATGCTTATCAGCACGCTATCGACCAAGGCTACCGTTTCTTCAGCTTTGGAGATGCTATGTTTATCAAATAAGGAGAGCCCCTTATGAATAAGATTGAAAGTCGCCACCGCCTGATCCGGTCCATTATTTCAGAAAAGAAAATTCGAACCCAACAGGAATTGCAGGACAGCCTGGAAGCTAACGGCATCATCGTGACCCAGTCAACCCTATCAAGAGATGTCAAATCCTTGAATCTAGTAAAAATTAACGAAGGGGATACCTCTTACTATGCCATCAATAGCATTGCCCCATCTCGCTGGGAAAACCGACTTCGTTTTTATATGGAGGATGCCCTCGTCATGCTTCGTCCCGTCCAAAACCAAGTGGTGGTGAAAACTCTACCTGGACTGGCTCAGTCTTTTGGTGCTATCTTAGACGCCCTTGAATTACCACAAATTGTCGCAACCGTCTGTGGGGACGACGTCTGCCTCATCATCTGTGAAGACAATCAAGGTGCCTTGGACTGCTTTGAAAAATTGAAAGAATTTACTCCTCCCTTCTTCTTTAGCAAATAAAAGAAAGCTTAGATGGTCTGACCATCTAAGCTTTTTTTTTCAAATCTATATTAGACTTCCTTGCCTGCTAACCGTCGAATGGTCTCGGCATAAATTTCCATTGCACGATATAAATCATCCAGTTTGGCTCGCTCATTAGCCTGGTGCTCTGTTTGGAGAGCATCAGGGAAGAGGGCCCCATAAGCCACACAATTTTCCATGGTTCGAGCAAAAGTAGCTCCTCCTGAGGACATAGCTGGGGTTTGATCACCAGTCTCTTCTTGGTAGACCTTCATCAAAGTACTTACCAATGGACTATCTAACGGCACGTACAGTGGAGCTACATAATCAAATTCTTCATACTGAAGTTGGTAACTAGACGCCACCTCAGTTAATCGCTCTACTAAAGCATCCTTATCTGCTAGGACAGGGATCCGAATATCAATCCCGATTTCAGATTGCTGTTCATCAATGGAGAGGGTTGCAATATTGAAGGAAAGAGCACCACTTGGTTCATCTTTGATTTCACCAAAGAGAGCTGCTCCTGTCGCATCTTCCCCAACAGCATCTGCTATAAAGAGAAGAGCTGGATGAGGCTGGATCAAGGAAAGACTTTCCGCTAAGCCGACAATAGCATTGACACCCTCAGCCGCATCCTTGGAGTGTTTAGACAGTCCAAGAACGGTTACTGCTCCTGTTTCTTCTGTATAGTTCACACCACTTTGCTCGATCACTGGTAAAAGTTCCTCTAAACGTTCCCCCTTATAAGTTGCCTTATCTGGTACCACGTTAAGGGCACGACCAGCTTGTAAGGGACGATCCTCCCAGCCTGGTCCATGGAGCTTCACTTGAAGCAAGCCTTTTTCAGCATAGGTTAATGGGAAAGAGGAATCCGGAGCAAAGCCAAGATCTGCTTTTTCTTCTATCTGATTGTAGCGATTCATACAGCGCCAGAGAGTTTCCTCGTCTGTACCAAATATAAAGCGGATCCGTTTGGTAAATGTCACTCCTTGGTCGAGAAGACTCTTAACTGCGTAAAGGGCCGCAAGGGATGGCCCCTTGTCATCTTGTACCCCACGTCCAATCAACCATCCATCTTTCAAAGTTGCCTCAAAAGGTGGCGTTTGCCAATCTTCTAAATCACCGGCTGGAACAACATCCAAGTGACAAAGAACGGCCAGGAGTTCTTCCCCCTGACCGATCTCTGCATATCCATAGTATCCTTCAGGATCTAGATAGGTTTGAAAGCCCATTTCTTGAGCAATTTCTAACGTTTTCTCAAGGACATCTTGGATAGCTTGTCCAAACGGTGTTCCATTTTCGCCTTCGTTTAAAACCGAAGGATAAGAAATGATGGTTTGAAGAGAGGTTAAAAACTGCTCTTTTACATCGTCCTTTATTCTATTTTTCATGAAACACCTACTTTATTCTATTGTAAGAATGGAACCACAGTTCCTAGTAGAAGAAGGGCAATGGTAATCACTACAATCGCTACGACCAATTTACCCATGAATTTCCACCATGCACTCAATTCAACACGTCCAAGAGCAAGAGCTCCCATTACGATACCTGAAGTTGGTGCGATCAAGTTCAAGACACCAGATGCAGATTGGTAAGCTGTAACAATCAAGCTAGCTGGTACATTAACGAATTTACCAAGAGGTGCCATGATACCCATTGTCGCGCTGGCAAGACCAGATGATGATGGAATCAAGAATGACATTGGCAAGTAGAAAATGTAAGTCAAGACAATGAACAATTGAGATGAAAGACCTTTAAGTCCTTCTTCACCCCAGTGAAGAATTGTTGCAGTGATCATACCGTCGTTCATGATGACTTGGATACCACGTGCTACTGCTACGATAATAGCAACACTCAAGAGGTCAGCTGCACCATTCATGAAGGATGAAATGATTTGTTCTTCTTTCAAGCCATAAATGATACCAACAAGGATTCCCATGAAGGCAAAGAGCATAGCTGTTTGAGGGAAATACCAAGTACCAAGAGCATCTGTGTTACCGATCAATTGACCAAGGTAAGGAACTTTATGGAGAGACTCGTTAAAGCTGTCAAAGAATGTAATACCCAAATCTTTGAATGGGATAAATCCAGCAACCATGATGACGAATGTTGAAATGAAGACGAGCAAGACACGTTTTTGTTTCTTGTTCATTTGTGAAGGAATTTCTTCGCCACTATCAACGTTGAAGTGTTTCAAATCTTCTTCACGAGTAGCATAGGTGAGAGATTTGGTTGGGTCTTTTTGAATTTTATCAGCGTAACGGTATACATAGTAGGTGCTAAGGGCTGTCATGACAATCCAGAAGATTAAACGAAGCAAGAGACCTGAAGCACTTGAGATACCTGCAGTATCAGATGCGATAACTGTCGCAAATGGGTTCAAGGTAGATGCCAAACATCCAATCTGTGAACCAAGCAAGATAATGGCTACCCCTGTCAAGCTGTCAAAACCAACAGACATCATAACAGGTACAAGAAGTGGATAGAAGGCCATGGTTTCCTCACCCATACCATAAGTTGTCCCACCAAGGGCAAACAATGGCATTAAGATCAAGATCAACATTTTTTCGCGGCCTTTGTATTTACGAACGATAGAAGCAATCCCTACATCAAGGGTACCTGTTTCGTTCACAACACCAAGGAAACCACCGACCATCAAGATAAAGAAGGCTACGTCAATGGCTGCACTGGTTGGTGCTTTACCAAGCATGGCATTGATTGGGGCCATCAAGACGTCCCAAATCCCTTGAGGATTTTGTTTCACAGCTTCATAACTACCTGCGATGATGGCACCACCATCGTCAACTTTGTATTGACCAGCTGGAATAATCCAAGTTAACACTGCCATAATGGCAATGATGATTAACAATACGGTATAAGATGAAGGCATCTTAAACCCTTTTTTCGCTTTTTCACTCATTTGCTTATCCTCCTAACGCAACAAAGTTTGAGTGACTCTTTCAAAAGGTTTATCTTTTAGAAAGCGCTTACCTATATGTTTATTTTATCATATTTAAGATTAAAAAACTAGTTTTTCCTAATCTTTTTTAGAAAAAACAAGGGGAGAATCTTTATACAAAATCCTGTAAAAATAAGATTTACTCCCCTCCTCATGTGCATGATTTAGTCTTTAACGATAATTGTTCCACTTTCAGACTCAATCAAAGCGCCAAGGTTTTCAAGTGAAGTGATGACTGCTTTTCCTTCTGGACGACCATTTACAAAGGCAATCGCAGCTTCTACTTTAGGAAGCATGCTTCCTGGTGCAAATTGGTCTTGTTTGATGTACTCTTCCAATTGAGCGACATTTACATGTTCCAATTTTTCTTGATCTGGTTTGTTGTAGTTCACAAAGACATAGTCCACACCTGTCAAAACGATGAAGAGGTCTGCTTCTACCAATTCAGCCAAACGTTGGGATGCAAAGTCTTTATCGATAACAGCTTCAACACCAGTCAAGCTGCCATCAGCTTCTTTCACAACTGGAATACCGCCACCACCGGCTGCAACCACTACTTGGCCTGCATTGAACAAGGTACGGATAGTATTGATTTCTTTGATATCCACTGGTTTTGGAGAAGCAACAACTTTACGCCAGCCACGACCAGCATCTTCTTTGAAAGTTGCACCTGATTTTTCAGCTTCTGCTTTTGCTTCTTCTTCAGAGTAGAATGGGCCGATTGGTTTGCTTAAGTTAACGAAAGCTGGGTCATTTTTATCAACAACGACTTGTGTCACAACAGAAGCCACATCTTTTTCAATTCCTTCTTCAAGAAGAGCATTTTGAAGAGCGTTTTGAAGCCAGAAACCAATGCTTCCTTCAGTCATTGCAACCAATGAATCCAATGGAAAAGCTGGGTTCTTTTCAGAATCTGCTGCCAAATGTTGGAGCAAAAGGTTTCCTACTTGAGGACCATTTCCGTGAGTGACGATCAAGTCATCCCCATTTTTAATCAATTTTACTAAGTGTTTTGCTGTTTCTACAAGTGCTTCTTGTTGAGCTTTTGCAGAAGGATCAGATGAGAGAATGGCATTTCCTCCCAAAGCAACGACGATTTTTCTTGACATAGTTTTTCCCTTTCTATAAAAAATAGGGGCAGGACTAAAGCTAGCAGTCCAGCCCCTATAGCTGTTGGTATACGGTTATAAAGTCTTAAACTTTTGGAATGTACAAGTTACCAAGAGTAGCTGCCATAACCGCTTTGATTGTGTGCATACGGTTTTCAGCTTGGTCAAAGTGGCGAGCATATTTGCTACGGAACACTTCGTCAGTAACTTCCATTTCTTCTACGCCGAATTTTTCAGCAACATCTTTACCATAAACAGTGTTTGTGTCGTGGAAAGCTGGCAAGCAGTGCAAGAAGATCAAGTCTTCGTTATCAGCTTTCTTAACCAATTCCATGTTTACTTGGTAAGGTTTCAAAAGGGCAACGCGTTCTGCAAATTTGTCTTCTTCACCCATAGATACCCAAACGTCAGTGTAAAGTACATCTGCACCTTTCACAGCTTCGTCAGCATCTTCAGTGATCAAGATATGAGCGCCACTTTCTTTTGCGAATCCTTCTGCCAATTCAACAATTTCTTGTTCTGGGAAGAGTTCTTTTGGTGAGAAGATGTGTACGTTCACACCAAGGATAGCACCTGTTACAAGAAGGCTGTTTGCAACGTTGTTACGTCCGTCACCACAGTATACAAGTGTCAAACCTTCCAAACGTCCAAAGTTTTCTTGAACAGTCAAGTAGTCAGCAAGCATTTGAGTTGGGTGCCATTCGTCAGTCAAACCATTCCATACTGGAACACCTGAGAATTCAGCCAATTCTTCAACCATGCGTTGGCTGAAACCACGGAATTCAATACCATCAAACATACGTCCAAGAACTTTTGCAGTATCTTCTGTAGATTCTTTTTTACCAAGTTGGATGTCGTTTGCACCAAGGTATTCTGGGTGAGCACCAAGGTCGATGGCTGCAGTAGTGAAGGCTGCACGAGTACGAGTTGAAGTTTTTTCAAACAAAA
The DNA here is from genome assembly GCF_000186465.1 of Streptococcus australis ATCC 700641. GTDB lineage: Bacteria > Bacillota > Bacilli > Lactobacillales > Streptococcaceae > Streptococcus > Streptococcus australis. The sequence goes on from NZ_GL636091.1 coordinate 1,866,554, forward strand.
GCGCAATGTTTTTACCAGCTAGGTAGCGGTGGTCAATGTTGCGTTTTTTAAGGTCTTTCAAGTGAGCTGAAAGTCCGATAAGGTATTCTAACTCTGCACGTGTAAAGTCTTTTTCTGCTAAAAAGCTACGTCCTTGGAATACTGAAGTTGTCATTAATTATCTCCTTTAATTATGCATGATAAGATCCTGTCAATCAGTTTAGAGGGCTCAGTTTAGACACTGAGCCCGTCTAACCTGTAGAAGGATGATTAGATTTCTTCACGTTCGAATGGCATTGACATACAACGAGGTCCACCACGACCGCGAACCAATTCACTTCCGCGGATCTTGATCAAACGAAGTCCGTATTCTTCTAATTTCTTGTTGGTAACAGTGTTACGGTCGTATACTACTACCACACCAGGTGCGATTGTAAGAGTATTTGATCCGTCATTCCATTGTTCACGTGCAGCAGCAACGATGTTGCCATCTCCACATGGAATCAATGTAACTTTTTCAACACCAAGGTTTTCAGCAAGCAATTCAGCCAAATCACCTTTTTCTTCAACGATCTTCAATTGTTCGTTTTCGTAAGTTACAGAGAAGACGCGAAGGTTACCTTGGATTTCTGGGTGGATTGTGAATTTATCGTAGTCCACCATTGTGAATACTGTATCCAAGTGCATGAATTTACGGTTGTTAGCAAATTCGAAGGCCAATACTTTCTTGAAGCCAACGTTCTTCTTGAAGATGTTTACCAACAATTTTTCGATTGATGCAGCATCAGTACGTTGTGAGATACCAACTGCTAATACATCTTTAGAAAGTACCAACTCATCTCCACCTTCGATACGAGTATCTTCTTCACGGTTGTAGACAAGTTCAACTTTTCCACCGTAAACTGGGTGGTATTTGAAGATGTATTTACCATACAAGGTTTCACGGTTACGTGTATCTGCGTACATGTGGTTCAATGATACTGCATTACCAATTGTCGCAAATGGGTCACGTGTGAAGTACAAGTTTGGCATTGGATCGATAGCAAATGGATAGTCAGATTCAACAAGGTCTGTCAATCCTTTTGCTTCTTCAGGAATTTCTGGAAGTTCAGCTTTTTGAACCCCTGCCATTGTTTTTTCAACCAATTCTTGGTTGTCTTCAATGCTGTGAAGCAATTCACGGATCGCAATTTTTGTTTGGCGTCCACGAATGTTCGCTTCTTCAAGGTATTCTTCGATGAACTGATCGCGAATTTCTGGAGAAGTCAATGACTCAGCAGCTAACTGTTCAAGATAAAGTACTTCGATACCTTCGTTACGAAGTGCTTCAGCAAATGCGTCGTGTTCTTTTTGAGCATCTTCCAAGAAAGGAATATCATCAAAAAGAAGACGTTCAAGATAGTCAGGCATCAAATTTTCCAACTCTTTACCTGGACGGTGCAAACAAACTTTTTTCAGTTTTCCAATTTCTGAGAAAACATGAATTGGGTGTGTAGACATCTATAGTCCTCCTTTTTCTTGCGGTTTAGCTTAGCTAATCCCGTTTACAGGTTTTATTTTATCACCAATTGGTACCGCTTTCACAGCCAATCTTCCATTACGAACGCCAAGAATCTGACACTTTTTTAAATATTACCCTTGTTTTATGAAAAATCAACCGCTTTCTTTGAATATTTTGCTAAATATATTCTTTTTGCGAGTAAATATTTTTTTATTTGATTTTTGAAACTTTTTAACGTTTTTGACAGAAAATAAAAGAAGCCCTATTAGGCTTCTTCAAAACTATCTAAAAAGAACGGAAGATCTAGAAAAGTTAATTTCTTATGCTTGTACTCGATTCTCTCCTCTTCTAGGAGCTTCTTTAACACTTGATTGACGGTTTCTCTCGTCGTCGCAGCTAATCTAGCCAACTCCTTCATACTCATTGGAAAAGGAATAGTTGGCCCAGACTTTTGATAATCCTTACAGAGTAGAGCTAGGGATTGGATCACACGATCACTGGCACTAGCTGCCACCACATTGCGAAGTCGCAACTCCTGGAATTCCAGAATTTTTGAAAGTTTTCTCGTTATAAAGAGAACTTGTTCCATACTGGACTGAACAATTTCTTCATAAAGCTGAACAGGGATACTTAAATATTTTACCGTTGTCATGGAAGTGGCTGTATAGTGATAAGTTGAATCTGTAAACATACCACCATATGGAAAAACAGCTCCTTCTTTGATGTAATCCATATACGAGAAGGTGTCTGAAGAGTCAAACTCCTCAATCCGGACATAGCCTTCCACCACTAAAAAGATACGATCGCGTTTATCACCAGCAAAAAATAGGATTTGTCCCTTTGGAATTTCTCTATAATGGATTTCTACAGCTAATTTATCAAATTTTTCAACTGGAATTTCAGAGAAAGCTGGATGGGATCGAATCAACTGATAATCTTCTTTTGTAATCATTTTTATTCTTTCTTTAGGTTCTTTAGTTATTATATCATATTTATTCACTGACCTCAAAGAATGTCACCAAGATTTTAACCATTAAACCATATTTTTGCATAGAAAAAACCTTCCCAAAACTATCTTGGGAAAGGTTCTAATTCCTTAATTGACATTTACACGGTGCCATTCATTGATCACATAGCAGAGTTGACCAAGTAAATGAAGACCGTAACCACTGATCTCCGTACTTTCTGGGGTTGTCCCCCCTAGACCAGCTGTAAAAATTGAGATAAGATAAGGAGTTTGTTCGTAAACAATAGCTTCGACATTCAGGGCTTCCGCTACATAACCAGGTTTTTGCTGAATGACTAAATCTGGTAAATACCGTTTGTAGTATTCATTTGGAAAGGACTCTCCGATTAATTCTAGCAAGGTCCCATACTTTTCTTTGTGGTTCCAAAGATAGTCCAAGACTTGAATATAGTAATCAGATGTCGTTTTGTTTTCAGGACTAATGGTTTTTATTTCTGCACGGGATTTTCCATATTTTTTATACTTCTCATAGACATTGTCCATGCCACCAAAGCGGTCGGCCAAGGCATATGCCGGCGTATTTTCTGAATAGACAAGAGAATAACGTTGCATATCTGGAATCGTCATAGCTCCACCAAAGGCAGCTACATAATTATCATGCTCTCCAAGGTACTCGTAGTAAGTATTGGTAATATCAAATTCATCCGTTAAGTTTAACTTTCCTGCATCGACTTCATCCACGACTAACATATTTAGGGGTAGTTTATAAGTACTTCCCGCTGTCATTGGCTGTAACTCATTCATCGAAAATTGTTGACCTGTCGCAGGATTTTTATAGGTAAAGGTAATTTGGGAAGGATCAATACCATATTCAGCCATGTAGTCTTGTACAACTTCTACCAAGCCTTTATTGGCATAATCATAGACAAGACCCAAATTCTCCATGGTTTCACGATCTTGATCCATGACGGCTTGTTTCTCCTCAGGAGTTTTGACACGAGGAGGTTGGAGGGGTTGCTTCTCTTGCTTTGACTCAGCTGGTTGAGCCGTCGTTCCCTCTTGAGCAAGAGGAGAAGCTGGAGCCTGATGAAGATGAAGGTAACTTAATGCTCCAACTCCTCCTATACATAGTAAAATTCCCAATACAATCATGATCGATCGAACATTAAATATTTTTTTCATATGAAGTTAATTATAAAAGATTCTCTTTAAAATAACAAGGTATTTCTGAATCAGAAAACGATTTCTTCTGGAAGAAACTTTTTTAGCAATCCCGACTGAATCCTTCCTCCTGTTCCTATGAATCTGTCCCCTTTTGACTGTCTTACTTGCGCTTAAAAGATCCCATAATCAATTTAGCAACTTCACGCGCAATGGTACGGAACAAGGAACTGATAAAGGAATCTTTGGCCTTTTCTATACTAGATTTTCGTGGACGGCCCGGACTCCGTTTTTGGCTAGCCTTCTCTTCTGCAACTCTTGTCTTTTCTTCCGCTTCCCTCTCCTTTTCCTTCTCTTCTCTAGCAGATTTTTCAGTCAATTTTTCATAAGCTGATTCATTGTCTACTCGAACAGCATATTTTTGATGGAAAGGAGAGCTGGTAATCAAGGCCAACTGTTCACTCTCGTTTAACAAATCAAAACTGGATTGTGGAGACAAAATATAGGAGCGCTCAACCACACTTGGTTGCCCCTTTTCATTTAGGAAGGAGACTAGAGCTTCCCCTGTTCCCAACTCCGTCAAGACAGTTTCCGTATCAAACTCTGGGTTTGGTCGGAAACTTTGAGCAGCAACTTTGATAGCCTTCATTTCCTTTGGCGTATAGGCACGCAAGGCATGTTGGACACGATTACCAAGCTGGGCCAATACAGATTCAGGAAGATCTTGAGGATTCTGTGTAATAAAGTAGATCCCCACTCCTTTAGACCGGATGAGTCGAACGACTTGCTCAACTTTTTCAAGGAAGAGCTTGCTCGCATCATTAAACAAAAGGTGGGCTTCATCAAAGAAGAAGACAAATTTTGGTTTTTCTAAATCTCCAACTTCTGGCAAGGTTTCGAACAGACGAGATAACATCCAGATAAGGAAGGTTGAATAGAGTTTAGGGGAGTTGAAGAGACGAGTCGCTGATAGAATGTTAATGTAACCTCGTCCACTGTTATCCAATTGCATAAAATCTTGAAGATCCAAAGCTGGCTCTCCGAAGAATTGATCTGCTCCCTCTTGCTCTAGCACTAACAAGCTTCGTTGAATAGCCCCTACTGATTGTTTACTGATATTTCCATACTGAGCGGAATAATCTGAGGCATGGTCATACACTTCCTTCAAAAGGCTCTGCAAATCCTTCAAATCAATCAAAGGCCAATTTTTTTCTTTGGCCAATTTAAAGACGATGGCCAAAATCCCTGTTTGCGTTTCGTTGAGGTCCAATAAGCGAGCTAGTAAAAGAGACCCCATTCCTTCAATCGTTGCACGGACTGGATGGCCTGCTTGACCAAAGACATCCCATAAACGAACTGGAAAAGCTTGAGGTTCAAAAGGATCTGTAATACCTAGTAGCTTATAGCGCTCTTCCATCTTTGGCGTCCATTGTCCAGCTTTTGCAAGACCTGAAAGATCTCCCTTGATGTCTGCTAGAAACACCGGAATCCCTTGCTGACTTAATTTTTCAGTTATCACTTTTAAGGTCACGGTTTTCCCTGTACCAGTAGCTCCTGCAATTAAACCGTGGCGGTTGAGCATTTTTAGATAAAGTGGCGTATCCACTGCTCCTTTTGTAATCGTAATACTTGTCATTTTCATTCTCCCTTTTGTTAAGGCACAGTTTTTTCAGAAAAAGTGACAAGGCTTCTTCCTTATGTAGGAAACCTTTCTCCTCATTTTCACATACTCCTCTAGTGTATCATTTTCAGGTATAAACGCAAGAAATATCCCTTCCAAAACGGGAGAATCCTTTTAGTCTATGTTGACCAATTTAAAAATAAAAAGCCTGAATCGAGGCCCCCCGTTAAGTGGCCTCTTGATTCAAACTTTTTTTATTATGAAAGCTTATTTAGCTGCTGCGTAAAGCTCATCTACTTTGTTCCAGTTGATCACTGAGAAGAAAGCTTTGATGTAGTCAGGACGAACGTTGCGGTATTTCACGTAGTAGGCATGTTCCCAAACGTCCAAGCCCAAGATTGGTTTCTTCCCTTCTGAGATTGGTGTGTCTTGGTTTGCTGTTGAAGTCACTTCAAGCTTCCCTTCTTTGTTAACAACCAACCAAGCCCATCCAGAACCAAAACGAGTAGTTGCTGCTGCAGTGAAGGCTGCTTGGAATTCTTCGAATGAACCAAAAGTTTCATCGATTGCTGCTGCAAGTTCTGCTGAAGGAGCTGTCTGTTCAGGAGTCATCAATTCCCAGAAAAGAGCGTGGTTCAAGTGTCCACCACCATTGTTGATAAGCGCCTGACGGATATCAGCTGGGATAGATTCTACGTCAGCAAGCAAAGCTCCAAGGTCTTCACCGATTTCAGGGTGTTTTTCAAGAGCTGCATTTGCATTGTTTACGTAAGTTTGATGGTGTTTGTCATGGTGCAAGTGCATTGTTTCAGCATCAATGTATGGTTCCAATGCATCGTATGCGTACGGAAGATCTGGTAAAATAATTGCCATGGAAAATACCTCTATTTCTTTATGTATATAAAAATGATAACGCAATCATCTAATTAATTCAACTATTCTGCTTACACAGATGGGTTGGCCAGCTTTAGTAAAGCTAAATCAAATAGATAGTCCTTCTCATACGTTCCCGACTTCATTTGAAAGTCGGTATCAATCAAAAGACAAATCGCCTGCTCCAAATAAGATAGAGATATCCCTCTACTATCTCTTAGGGCAAATTTGACTTGGTAGGGGTTCACTTTCCGACCGGTCAACTCTGATAGGTCTGAAACGATTTGGGGTTCTGTCCGTCCCTCTTGCTTCAACAGCTTAACCTGTGTGAAGATGCGGAACTGACTCAACAAGATGGCCAGAAGTTTGATTTCATCCTCTCCTTGTAACCGAAGGTCCTTAACCAAACTGCGGGCGGAATCAATTTGTTTCTTTAGGATCATCTGAATCAGATCAAACAGATTATCCTGTAGTGTCTTCGGAATAGCCTCCTCAATATCTGAGATGGTGATGCTAGAAGCTCCTTTGTAAGTTTTAAGAAACTCCAAGTTTTTCTGAATCTCACTAAAATCAAAGCCCGATTTAATCAAAAGTTGGTCGAAGGCTTGTGAATCAATCGCTAGCCCTAGAGACTTGATCTCTTCCGTGAAATGGGCACGCAACTCCTGCTCTTTTAATTCAGTTGCCTCCAGCAACTGGGCATCCCGTTTTAAAAGCTTGACAATCCTTCGCTTGCTATCCAGTTTTCCTTCCGCAATGACAATCAAGCGAGTCGTTTCTAAAGGCGCCGCTAAGTAATCTTCAAAGGACTGCAATTCATCATCTGTCAGGTATCTTTTTTTTGCGGTCGTCACATCAATAAAATGATCTAAAATCACTATTTTTTCGTCCGCAAAAAATGGGAGGCTGACCAAGTCAAGCTCGACTTCTGCATATGCTGTTTCTTTCATGTCAAAATAGGAATAGTTCAAATCAGATGAATTGTAGCCAACTTTCTTTAAAAGTTGCTCTTTCATCCACTCAAACTGACCGATGTCATCTCCTGATAGAACCAGGATTGGAGGAAGGTTCTCAGCACTGATTTTTTTAATTGTTTGTAAAGCCTGCATGTTCTGAAGGTACCTCATTCCACTCTCTAAACTGATGCTGGGTCTGTTCCGATTCCATTTTCTTTTCAAGTGGCGCTTTCTCTAGTGGAGTTGGTGGAGCCGAAACAATCTGGGGAATAGCTGAAAAACTGTTGGGATCCATCAAATGGGATGGCATACTTGGCGAAGAGACCACGGGACTCGTAAAATCAAATCCTGGAGAAGCATTCTGGTCCGGTTGTGCAAGTCTAGCACTTGGAAGGACCAAGAGACATGCCAAACAAAGCAAGCCTGCAAGAGCTAAGACTAGAAAAATTGAAATAGGAGATAAAAGGTAGAGCAAGATAGGGCCTAGAAATAGGAAAATCAACGACCAATGAAGACCCGCATCTCTCAATCGCCGAACGACTACCGCTTGCTGGGGAACAAAAATAAGATAGAGATAGAGGAGAAAAAAGATGCTGAACCAAGCTGAAACGTCCATCCCGGTCAAGGGAATCACCTCTTCCTCTGATTTCGAATTTGAAAAGAATAAGACCAATTGGTAAATCCAAAAAGGACTTGTAAACAATAAATGCCAGACTTGGCTAATCCAAAATTCTTTTCTATCTGATCTTCTAGAAAAATCAGCATATTGCATCCAAAACAACTGTAATGATTTCATACTTGTAACCTCATTTCCTTGACTTTATCATAGCAATTTTCAAGCTAGAAATCAAACAGCTCCTATCGAACGGTTTCAATCTTCCACTGATTCCACCCTCTAAAACGAATCGCTCCTTGCTGGTCTGTACGAAAAACAGTCATTTGTAACTCTTCGAAACGCTCCAAGGTTTCCTGATGAGGGTGCTGGTAACGATTTTTTTCACCCGCAGATATCAAGGCAATTTTTGCTTGGATTTTCTCTAAGAAGGCAGGGTGAGAAGAACCCTTAGAACCATGGTGGCCTGCTTTTAGGACATCCACGCGCAGTTGAGGATAACGGGCTAACAAGGTCTTTTCCCCTTCTTCTTCTAAATCTCCTGTAAAAAGGAAGGACCACCCATAAAAGCGTCCATAGAGAACAATGGAATCATTATTACTTCCATCTCCTACTTCTACCGGATAGAGGACTTCTGCACTCCCATCAAAGATTGATAACCGATTTCCAATCTCTAGCGTTTTCACCGGTAAGTTCAACCGTTTGAGCAAACGGACAAAAGAGTCTTTCTTTAAGCTTCCCTTAGAAATATTTATTTCCTTTATCCTAACCTTAGTCGCAAGCACTTCCAAATCTCCCATATGATCTGTGTCAGTATGCGTGAGAATCATATGATCAATCTGGTCAATCCCCCTGCTCTTGAGATAGGGGAGCAGGGTCCGTTCTGCATTGCTAGTAGACCTTCGGTTCTTCCATTCCTCCTTTTGGCCAAAGTCCACTTTTCCTCCTGTATCAATTAAGATCGTTTTTCCTCGCCAATCACGCAACAAAATACTATCACCTTGACCAATATCAATGATGGTAATCTCATTTTCTAAAGGATGCTTCACGATAGCAAATACAGAGCATACTAAGAGTAGAAAAAGATATCTCCATTTCTTAACCTTTCGCATCTCATAGAGACAAGCCAGCAAGCACAAAAGCAAGATGAAAAAATAAATGCTTGGCTGTCCAAAAACCAAGGATTTGCTAGTGAAGCTCGCTATATACTCCATACTTTTTTCCATCCAGACGAAGAAAGGATTCCAGAAGGTCAAGGGATAGAAAAAGGAGAGGAGAAAGACGACACTCAGACCTGGTAACAACAGAAGATCAAATAAGAGAGAAAAAATAAAGGTTAGAGGAAGAGACCAGGGTTGGTATTCTCCAAAGAAAAAGATGAGAAAAGGAAGAACCCCTAGTGTTAACACTAGACTTTCCTTGACGACTTTTCGGATTCCTGACTTCTCCTCTTCAGAAGAGGTGAGCGTCAATATAAAGGCATAGGCGCAGGATAAGAGACCTCCAGCAGTTAATAAGGAGGAAGGTAGGAGAACAATCAATAAAAGAAGGGTGACTCCCATATTTTCCATTCCTTTGAGCCCAGCCTGGGCCAGGAGTTTCTGTAAGACGCTTCGAACGACTGAAACCGAAAACCCCGTCATCCCAGCATAAAGAAGGGAAAACGGATAGAGGAGGATTACAACCTTCTCCTGTTCCAATCCCAAGCGGAGAAAGAATCGTCGAAAGGCATCTAAGAAAAAGGCAACCTGCATGCCTGACAAGGCAAACAGATGAATAATCCCCAAGTTCGAATACAGCTGGCTCATTTCCTCAAACTCGACGTCTAAAAAACCAAAAAGCAAGCCCGTCATATAGTGACTCATGGGCTGGGGAAAATGCTGGTGAACCCATACAAGGGCCTTCCTCCTCCAACTAGACAGCAGACCTATGAAATCTCTAGGCTCAGCAGGTCTCTTTTCAAGGATGTGGCTAATTTTCAAAAGGTGATAGATCCCTTGTGTTTTCAGATAAGCCTGGTAATCAAAACCCATAAAATTCCGCTGTTTTGTCGGGGGTTCTAATTCCCCTTTGATCCGTAATTCTAGCCCATGATCCAGGTGTTTAAAATAGGCTTGTTCTTCCTCTGACTGAAGCTGGTAGAAAACCTGAAAAGTACGGCTACCTGACTTGGCACGAAAGGATAAAGCATCTCCATTCACCTTGATGGTATCCGGTAAAAGCTGAATAACACTTGGGACCCTATGATCGCTTGACTCTCGTCTTCCTTGTTCGATCCGGAAAGCAAAACAAAGGGCAAAGAGGGAAAGAAACCCTATGAGGCACAAAAATCGTTTGTCCCCGTAGCGTCTCCTAAACAAGATGAGGAAAGCCAGCAGGAAGATTAGAGCGAGCCAGTGCTCCGTGTACATCCAGTAATAGAGAGCTAAGACCGGCAGGGTGAGATGAAATAAATGAATATGGAGACTTCTAATCCACTGTAACATGCTCTTTTAACTTTTCTAGCGTCTTTTGGCCAATCCCAGAAACATTTTTCAATTCATCAACAGATTGAAATTTTCCTTTCCCCTCTCGATAAGCAATGATATCCTGGGCTCGCTTTTGACCTATCCCAGAAATCGTCTGTAGTTCTGCTTCTGTTGCCGTATTGAGATTGACTTTCCCATCTTTTGACTGCTGTTCGCCACTTGTCGTTCCAGCAGATGCGGATGCAACAGGCGCTATCTCCTCTCCATTCTTAGCAACATAGACGATGGACTCATCCTCCAATTTTTGCGCCAAGTTGACGGATTGGCTGTTAGCTTCGTCTGTCATCCCTCCTGCTTTTTGCACTGCGTCATAGACCCGGCTCCCCACTGGAAGCTCATAAACCCCCGCTTGTCTGACAGCTCCCTTCACATCCACCATGATTTTCTCTTGAGAGGGCTCCATCTTTTCCTCACTCCTCTGCTGAGAGCTGGAAGAGAGGCTTGTGTCTTCCTTAGGAGACGTCTCCTGATCCACCATTTCTAACTGGGAAATGACAGTTTCCGGTGCTTGTGGGGGCTGCTTAGGCCAAAAGAGAAATAGTCCTCCAATTACCAAGCCCACAGCAGCCAAGCCTAAAAATAGTTTATATTCCTTGATCTTCTCAATCCACGTCTCCATAAATACCCCTTTTATTTTTATTATTCGTAAAAAATCGAAGAAATAAAAAAAAAGAAAGTCAAAAATCACATGATTTTTGACTTTCTTGTTCTCAAGAAAACTCATTAGTCCTTCCGATGCTTGTCTGGATCCCAAACGAAACTTGCGATATAACTAAACAAGAGGGTCAGTAGAACGACCACCAAGACAAATGGCAGGAGTAAAAACTTCAACAAACGGATGAGGATAAAAGGTTTCCGGTCATTGCGGAGTGCCTGAGATTCCGCATCTAAGCGATCAAACTCAGCCTGGATACGTCTTGCAACTTCTTCCACGCCCTCATCGTTCATCTTTGCAATATCAGAAATATCAATGGGATGCCCAAAGTTCATGTCAACCCGTTCACAAGTAGCTAAGCCTTTCAGGGTCATTGGACCCGTATAAGTAACAGGCATAATGCGTACCTTAGCCATCTTAGCAATCACAGCAACTCCACCCTTAACATCCTGTGAATGGCGACTTCCACTTGGAAACATAATCAAGGAACGCTTGCTTTTTTTGAGCATATTCACTGGGTATTTAATCGCAGCGGCACCTGGATTTTCACGGTCAATTGGGAAAGCCCCGCACATGCGAATCCACCAGCCAAAAATCCGATTGGTAAAGAGTTCTTTCTTAGCCATAAAGATAAATTGCTTGGGCTTGGTCGCAAAGGCCATGTAGACAGGATCCCACCAAGTTCGATGAGGAGCTACGAGAATGTAATTTTCTTCTTGACTCGGAATCAGTTCCTTATGATGATAATGAGCATTTCCATTCAGAACCCATAAAATAAAGGTCACTAAGCCACGTAAATAGGTATAAAACATGCTTTCTCCTTTGATAATTCTCTTGTTTATCCATTATACCTTATCCTTCTGTTCCCCGCAAATCTTTTCAAAAAGTTGCCAAGTCAACAAACCGACTGCATCTAGTCTTTTTCTTAAAAAAATGATATGATGTTTTTATGGAAATGAATGAATTAAAGGGATTAACCTATGAAGAGGTCCGCAAAAAAATACAGCGTGGCCAAACCAACGAATTTAAAGCGAATACCAGTACCAGTACCTGGCAAATCATCAAGCGCAATGTCTTCACCTTGTTTAATGCTTTGAACTTTGTGATTGCCGTCGCTTTGGTTGCGGTACAAGCCTGGAGCAACCTGGTCTTTTTTGCAGTCATCTGCTTTAATGCCTTATCCGGAATTGCCACAGAGCTCCGCGCCAAACGGATGATTGATAAATTGAATTTGATGAGTAAGGAGCTGGTCACTGTCATCCGAGCTGGGGAAGAAGAAACCATTGCCCCAGAGGAAATTGTCCTTGGTGACCTGATTAAGCTATCTGCTGGGGACCAAATTCCGAGTGATGCCCTCGTTCAAAAGGGAGTTGCTGAAGCCAACGAAGCCATGCTGACGGGAGAAAGTGACTTGGTTCTCAAGGAAGAGGGAGATGAACTTCTATCCGGTAGCTTCTTAGCGAGTGGCCAGGTCTACGCCCGTGTCAAACGTGTGGGGGCCAATAACTATGCCAATAAATTAATGGTAGAAGCGAAAACTCTCAAACCCATCAACTCCCGCATTCTCTATAATCTGGCTAAAATCTCTAGTTTTACTGGAAAGATTATTATCCCATTTGGAATTGCCCTCTTTTGTGAAGCCTTTTTAATCAAACTGCTTCCAATGAAAGATTCTGTGATTACCTCTTCCACTGCCCTCCTGGGCATGTTGCCAAAAGGAATTGCCCTTCTGACAGTAACCTCTCTCTTGACAGCTGTAATCAAGTTAGGAATGCGCAAGGTCTTGGTCCAAGAGATGTACTCTGTAGAAACCTTAGCTCGTGTGGATACTCTTTGTTTGGATAAAACAGGAACCATCACCCAAGGAAAAATGACTGTCAAAGGCATTCACTCGCTATCTGAACACTTTTCTGAAGAAACTATCGAAGTTATTCTCGCTGCCTATATGCAAAATTCCGAGGATAACAATCCAACTGCCCAAGCAATCCGCAAAGCATATGGCGAGTTAGAACACGCTTATTTAGCCGAATCAATCATTCCATTTTCAAGTGATCGAAAATGGGGTGCCATGACCCTGACCAACTTGGGAACCATTTATTTAGGGGCCCCAGAAATGCTCCTCAAAGAAAACCCTCCAGCGGTATTGGAAGCCCAAGCCCATGGATCACGAGTCTTGATTTTAGCTCGCAGTGTGGAAGCTATCGATATGCATGATTTGACTTTACCAAGTGATGTAGAAGCGATTGCCGTCATTGAAATCCTCGATCTAATCCGCGAAGGGGCTGCTGAAACCTTGGATTATCTTCGCTCCCAAGATGTAGATCTAAAAATTATCTCTGGTGATAATCCAGTCACTGTTTCTTACATTGCTAAGGAAGCTGGTTTTGAAAGCTATGAAAGTTATATTGACTGTTCTAAGATTGAGGACGATGAGTTGGTGGACCTAGCAGAAAGTACAGCCATTTTTGGACGGGTTTCTCCTCATCAAAAGAAACTCTTGATTCAAACACTCAAGGCTGCTGGTCGAACCACTGCCATGACAGGAGACGGAGTCAATGATATTCTAGCCTTACGAGAAGCTGACTGCTCCATCGTGATGGCTGAAGGAGATCCTGCAACCCGTCAAATTGCCAATCTCGTCTTACTAAACTCAGACTTCAATGATGTTCCAGAAATTCTCTTTGAAGGACGTCGGGTGGTCAATAACATTGGACGGATTGCTCCTATCTTCTTTATCAAGACCATTTACTCCTTCATCCTAGCCATTATCTGTATCGCAAGTGCTCTCTTCTTTGATGTCAACTACCTGTTGATTTTCCCATTTATTCCAATTCAGATTACTCTCATTGACCAGTTTGTTGAAGGATTCCCTCCATTTGTCTTAACCTTTGAACGAAACATTAAGCCAGTGGAAAAACACTTCCTCAAACGCTCCTTGCATCTGGCCTTACCAAATGCCTTGATGGTTGTCTTTAGCGTCTTATTTGTTCGTTTATGGGGAGCTCATCATGGCTGGTCTAGCCTGGACATGTCTACCCTTTCCTACTACTTGTTAGGATCTATTGGTTTCTTGTCCGTCATTCGGGCTTGTTTGCCACTCAATATCTGGAGAGGTCTCTTAATCATCTTCTCTGTTTGTGGTTTCTACCTTTCTGCCTTTTACTTGAAAGGTCTGATTGAAATCGGAACATTGACAGCTGTGACCTTCCCAGTCTACCTTGCCTTGATGTCCCTCTTTACAGGGATCTTCATCTTGGCTACGATTTATCAAAAATACGAGTTTGATTAAACAACTCTTGGATAAGGATGGAACAAAAGTTCTGTCCTTTGTTTTTTCTTATCCCTTTCTACGCTTTTCCACGTCCTCTTTTCATGCTATAATAGAGCCATGAACGATATCGAATTAAAAGACGGCGAACGCGTCAACCAACTATTTTCTAGTGATATAAAAATCATTCAAAACAGAGAGGTTTTTAGCTACTCTATTGATAGTGTCCTCCTGTCACGCTTTCCTAAACTGCCCAATCGTGGTCTAATTGTAGACCTTTGTGCTGGCAATGGTGCAGTCGGACTCTTTGCTAGCACGCGGACTAAAGCAACCATCGTCGGAGTGGAAATTCAAGAAAGACTCGCCGACATGGCAGAGCGTTCCATCCAATTAAATGGTTTGTCTGACCGTATGTCCATGATTACAGATGATCTTAAAAACTTGCCTCACCATTTCCCCGGTAGCAAGATTGACCTTATTCTCTGTAATCCTCCCTATTTTAAAGTCGATGAGCACTCCAATTTAAATGAAAGCCCTCATTATTTGCTAGCCCGTCACGAGATCACCACCAATCTGGACCAAATTTGTCAAGTGGCCCAACGGACCCTCAAATCCAATGGCCGACTCGTCATGGTGCATCGTCCGGATCGCTTCTTAGATATCATTGAAACCATGATACGCTACAATCTGGCTCCTAAACGGATTCAATTTGTCTACCCCAAGGTCCATAAAGATGCCAACATGCTCCTCATCGAGGCCATTAAAGATGGATCGCAGGATGGTCTAAAAATTCTTCCTCCACTGTTCATCCATGAGGAGGATGGGAGCTATACGCCGGAAATTCATGAGATTTATTATGGGAACTAAAGCTTATATGTATGTGGTCCAGTGTGCGGATGGAACCCTCTATACTGGCTACACCACCGATATCGAGCGCCGTATCAAAACCCACAACGCTGGCAAAGGCGCCAAATATACACGTCCCAGACTTCCTGTGACCTTGATCTATCAGGAGTCTTTTCCCGACAAAAGAGCAGCTATGTCTGCAGAAGCACTTTTTAAACGGAAGAGCCGAGAGGAAAAATTGACCTATATCAAGCATCAACAATCCAAGCTAGATTCAGAACAAAAAACACCTAAATGGTGTAAAAAACATTCTGTTTCCATACTAATTTTTATATATAATGGCTAGACGTTTTTTAAAAAATTAAATCTATCTTTTTAGTTATTTAAGAAGATTAAAAACTTTCCGCTGTGAGAAAAGTGCCTGAAACGTAATTGATTCAGGCACTCGAGAGTTTTGGAGCCTAAGGTCCAAAACTAAGTCATGGAACTTCTTCGAAGTTCGCTGACGTTCGTATTCACCTAAGGAAAGTTTCTAAAAGGACTTTGTCCTC
>NZ_GL636091.1:1882544-2019848 GCF_000186465.1 Streptococcus australis ATCC 700641
CTAAAAGGAGCTCCCATGAGCTCCTTTTTTTAAAACATCTAAGATTCGTCATCAAGGGTCTTTAAAAAAGCCCAATTTCCAACGCTTTGGTTTCCATAGTCTAGCACCATGGAATCTAATAAGACGAATTCATTTTTTTCATAGAAAAAGACATTTTGTTCCGTACTCGTAATCAAGCCCAAACGTTTACATCCTTTTTCCTTAATATAAGGTTCAATCCCGTTTTGGAGAAAATGACTACCAACCCCTTGGCCCTGAACAGTTGGGCTTACAGCTAACATCATTAAATACCAGTCGAAGTTTCCGGATTTTTTCAAATGCTGTTCTGAACGTTCTACGAGATCTAGGTATTTCAGTAAATTCAACGGTGTGATATATCGAAATAACTTGAAAATTCCATTTAGTAGATAAGAAATCATCGAGAAATCTTTTTGTTGCAAGAGTCCCACTGCTATGATTTCTCCATCTCGTTCAGCAACTAAGCAAGTTTCTCCTTTGATGTAGAGCTTGACTAACAAGGTATGCAGTAGCTCAATAAATGCTGGAAAGTATTCCGGCTTTTTTAAATCTTCTTTAATGACGGTTAAAAATGGATAATTCATAAAAGCATCAGCACAGACTTTTCCAATCATCTTGTACTCGTCTAGTCTCGCTTCTCTATATACAATCCTTTCCATACGCCAACTCCTTCATTCTAATAAAACTATTATACTGTAAAACACTCTGATTTTCGATTGTAAAGTGAAATTATCACATAACCCCTTACAAATCAGAAGCCATTTGAATAGTGAAAAAAAGCTTAATCAGATTTATGAACATTGAGAACCAATTTTTGATGATAGTCCGAGATGCTTCCTTTATACAAACAAAAATAGTCCTTCTAGAGGTTTCTAGAAAGACTATTTGATACGTTAGGAACAAAGGAATTAAATACGCTCTTTCCAAGAAGTTGCGACTTGGTCCAAGACTTGGTTGAGCTCTTCAATGTTGCGACGACCTTCGGTACGCAACCATTCACGAGCTGCTTCTTCCCCATTCTTGATGTAGGCTTCTACAGATCCAGCCCAAGTTGCACGGCCACAAAGAACTCCATTGAAGTTCGCTCCTGCTTCATGCGCAAAGACAAGGGTTTCTTGGAAGAGTTTAGCAGAAACACCTGCACTCAAGTAGATGTATGGAAGGTTGGTTGCTGCTTCTTGTTCTTTAAAGAAGGCTGCAGCTTCTTCACGGCTATGAACGATTTCCCCATCGCCAAAGCCTTCTACGTATTTGACGTTGACAGGAACTTCTACCTTCAAAACATCGATGTTAAAGCGGGGGTCTGAGAAGACTTTCATCGCTTCGATGACTTTGCGAGGTTTCACTTTAGCATATTCGACAGAACCTGCATCAGCGATTGTTTCATCGTAAGCCAAGATTTCAAGGAAGAATGGAATTTCTTCTGCCATACATTCTGAACCGATGCGTTCGATGTAGGCTTGTTTTTCTTGGTTGAGTTCATCTGCACTATCCACATCATAGTAGAGCAAGAATTTCACCGCATCTGCACCTTGTTCTTTGATGCGTTTAGCTGACCAAAGGTTGAGGCAGTCTGGTAGACGCTTGGTGCTTGAAGTGTCGTAGCCTGTTTTTTCATAAGCCAACAAGAGCCCTGCTTCCGCATCCAAAACCTTAGTCGCTGGAAGTCCATACTCAGGGTCCAAGAGCATAGAAGATGCGAATGGCGTCAATTCTTCAGCCACCAAGACCTTCAATTCTTCCATTTGAGCCACTGTTGGTTCTGTATCTTGATATTGAGCCATGAGGCGTTTCAAAGCGCCGCGTTGGTCAAAGGCCAAGGCTGAGATTACGCCCTCTTTGGTGCTCAATTTTTCTAAATAGTTGCGTTTTTGTTCTGTTAATACCATCTTATACCTCTTTTACATTTATCTGTTGATACAAATCATCATAGTGGGCCATATTGACATGCCCTGTCATCTTTTCTTGGGCATTTAGCATCCCTAGGACCATGGCATGGGTCAAAAGTGCCGCGTCATTCTTCCCGCTACTGAGACCAGCAGAGATACCAGCCACGGTTGAATCACCAGATCCCACTGGGTTGACGACTTCAATTTTTGGAATGTCCACCTTATAGAAGACATCACCATGTTTGGCAAAAGCACCATCTCCACCTAAGGAGACGATAATCCATTCGATTCCTTCAAACAGTGGGTCTTTCAAAACTTCTTTTAAGTCCTCAAAATCCGCTGAAACATCCCGTCCTAAGAGTTGAGATAATTCTTCGCGATTGGGTTTAATCACCGTTGGTTTGAATGGTGAGTGAAGAACCGCTTCTAAAGATTTTCCTGATGAATCAAGTACGACCTTACGTCCTGCTTCTCCTGCAATCTCAATTAAGCTCGCATAATAGTCCACCGGTAGACCTGTAGGAAGGCTTCCCGAAATAGCAATTACATCTGCTGTCGGCATGAGGAGTTTAAAATGGTGAAGGAATCCCAAAGCTTCTGTCCGGATAATTTCTGGGCCCGCTTCTAAGATTTCTGTTTGATTACCTTCATGCAAGATAGCGATACAGTTCCGTGTATCTCCAAGAATATCATAGAAGAAGGATTGGACATCTCGTGGAAGATGGGTCTTGATGAATTGACCATTGGTCCCCCCAACAAAACCTGTTGCTCCAACTGTTTCACCACTCTCAGCTAAGACACGGGTGACATTTAATCCTTTCCCACCAGCAGTCTTAGAAACTTCCGACACACGATTCACAGTATCCAACTTTAATTCTTCCAAGGGATAAGAAATATCAATGGAAGGATTCAAGGTGACAGTTAAGATCATATCTTCACCTCTTAGTCGTGGTATTCACCACGGTCCCATTTTTCAAGGAATTCTGTAAAGAAATCTGCATCCTCTTGGTGATCATTATGAGTTTCTAAATGTTGAATCTTGGCAATCAATTTCTTATTTTCTTCACTTGGTTTATATTCTGCATGAATGAAGGCTTCAATGATATCACACATGAGCAACTCACCAGTTACTTTCCCACCAAAACCAATGACGTTGGCATTGAGTTCTTCTTTGGCATAAAGTGCAGTTGTCATATCACGGACCAAAGCTGAACGAATTCCAGGGACCTTGTTAACCGCGTTGTTAATCCCAACACCAGTTCCACAAATACATACTCCAAGGTCTGCTTGACCACTCACTACTGCTTCCCCAACCTTCTTCCCAAAAATTGGATAGTGGGTCCGAGCATGGTCATAGGTTCCGAAGTCAAGGACTTCATAGCCTTTTGATTTCAAAAATTCAGAAACAGCCATTTTTTCATTTGTGACAATATGGTCACATCCAATTGCAATTTTCATTCGTTTACTCCTCCCCTTAGCACATCTTGTTAAGCATATCGACACGGATTTGGTGGCGACCGCCGTCATACTTACCGTTTACAAAACCTTTGGCAATATTTTTGGCCAATTGATCACCCACGATTTGAGCCCCCATGGTGATCATGCGAGAATTGTTGTGGCCACGAGTCATGTAAGCGGAACGCTCATCTGAAACCTCTGCTGCAACCATTCCTTTAATTTTAGTTGCGACCATAAATGGACCAGCTCCGTAAGCGTCAATAACAATACCCAGATTATCTTCTGCTTGTTTCACTTCTTTTGCAACAGCTAAGGTCACATCGACAAAATCTTGCCCTTCTTCTGTCACGTCCACGACTTGGAAACCTTCTGATTCCAAATATTCTTTGACTACTTCTTTTAAGCGAATACCTGCTGCATCCGCACCAATAATAACTGACATATTATACTCCTTCAATTCATTCATTTTTCAATCAAATATAGAAAGTTCTAAATTCAACAACATTATTTTCTATAAAATTTCAATTTCAAATACAAGTTCTGCTACTTGACCTGCTGGTAAGAGTCGAACTTGTTTTTTATATTCTAGATAATCACTCTCTTCAAGGGAAGTGGATAAACCAGACCAAGGTTCTAAAGCGATAAATGGTCCTTTATTTGGTGTTGTCCAGATAATCAAGTTTGAAAAATCTGGAAAATGGACACTTATCCCCTTTTCGTGCTTTCTAGAACGGAGTGTCACACTTCTTGATTGTAAACAATCCAAGGTAATGGCATCCTTTTGGAAGAGGTCGTAATTGAGATTCAAGATTTTTTCTTGCTGTAAGAAAGGCGTCCGATCAAAGACGTTTAACAAGCCTGTCTCCGGATAGGATTTTGGAATACTACAGGTCTCTTCTTGTTCGAATTCCAGGTAGTAATCTTCAAATCCTTCATCTGCCATTAACGGACAATTAAATCCTGGATGGCCACCAACAAAAAACGGCATGACTCCTTCATCACCAAGATGGTAAACCCGATAGGTAACTTGAATCTTCTTACCTAGCAATTGATAGGAAATTTCTAATCTGAAATGATAGGGATATTGCTGATAGGTTTCTTCCGTATCTTCTATCCCAAAAGTCACCCGATCTTCTGTTTGCTCTACCAGCTCAAAGTTTTTCTTGCGAACTAGCCCGTGGCGAGGGATCTTCCCAACACCTTGAGGACGATACAAGGTCGTATCATTTCGAACCGAACCACAGATAGGAAAGAGAACTGGGGCTTGACCACTCCAATACTGAGCATCACCCTGCCAAAGATACTCAATACCATCCTGATCCTTGATAGAGGCCAGCTCACCACCTAACTCCTTGAAACAAACTTCCAGATCATTATTTTTTAAAGCTATCCTCATATTTCACTCCTTAGCATGTTATTTTAGAGAAAAAACTAGGCTACCCCTCCATATCTGGAAAATTGATACCCTAGTTTTATCAAGTTACATATTTAGGAGCGGATTATTTTGCATTTGCTGCGTATGCTTCGTTACGTTTGATCATTTGTTTTCTGTACCATGCAAAGATTCCAACGTAGAATGCTAAGAAGGCAACAACACCAACAATAGCTTTGATGTCTCCTGTAGTTGCGTTACCAATAGTCCAACCAAGAAGTTTTTCAACTGGTCCTTCAAGAGTTGAGTGAGTGATCAATTGAGCTTTATCAACTCCTTCTGGGAAGGCATGGACACTTTTCGCCAATACTGTCGCAAATGGTGCGATAAGAGTACCTGAAAGAAGGAAGAGTGGCAACAAGAGTGTTCCAAATACGATCATACGGATCAATTTACCACGTGTTACAACCAACAAGGCTGGAGTCACACCCATAGCGATGATCCCTGCAAGTGGCAAGATACCATTTCCGACTTTAGAAAGAAGCACTGCTTCGATCAACATGATTGGTGCAAGTACGTTGGCACAAGCCCAGATTTCTGCACGACCAGCGATAAATGGCCAGTCCAAACCGATATTGAATTTACGTCCTTGAAGACGTTTAGTAGCAACGTTTGTAATACCTTGTGACAATGGTTCTACCGCTGCGATGAACCAAGAACCGATCAATGAGAACAATTCCAAGCAGACACCGGCAGTCAAACCAAGTGACAACCAGCCTTTAATAACAAGTTCCCATTTTTCAGCACCTTCAACACCAGCAACTGGATGTGGAGTACCCATGATACCGATGACGATACCAAGAAGGAAACCGATGAAGAATTTAGATCCCCAGAAACCAATTTTCTTGTTCAATTTAGCTGCGTCAAAGTCGTATTTGTCAAGACCTGGGAAGAATTTGTCAAAGATTTTATCCAAAACCATGATGATTGGGTTCATCATGTAGTTCATGTGAGTTGATGTCATTGGTGAAGAGCTAGGTGCATTCAACAAGTCATCAAATGTTGGTTTCATCAAGTCTGAGTTGATGATCTTCATAATCCCTACAAGGACTACCGCAAGAGTTGCAACGAAGAGGGAAACTCCTGCGCTAACACCATTCTTATCAGCATACCATTTAATCAAAAGACCTGTGATAGACAAGTGCCAGATATCAAAGATATCGACATCAAGTGTATCTGTTTTCTTCATTGCAAGCATGACAATGTTGACAACCAACATAACTAGCAAGAAGTAAAGTGTCCAGGCAGACCCCCAAGTGATGGTAGCAAGTGGTGCCCAACCAACGTCTGTGATATTCAATTGAATACCAGTGTTCTCAACGAATTTTGCAAGAGACGCTGAGAAAGCTCCATTCAACATACCGATGATCGCACCGATACCAGTAAGGGCGATGGCAAGTTTAATACCACCTTCAAGCGCTTTGGAGAATTTCACTCCAAACAAAAGTGCCAATAAAGTCAAGACGATCAACATGATGATCGGTGCACCCATATCTAGAATGGGTTTGAAAAACTTATTGGCAAAATCGATAATGCCATTCATAATAAATCCTCCCGATTTATATTTTTATATTTTACAAAATTATGAATATCAGCAACTCCCGACATAGGAACCGCTTACAAAATACAGATGAACAAATTAGCTTAAGCCATGTTCTTTGATGGTTGCTTCGATATTGTCATATACCGGAGCGCTCATAGCTGGAATACGGAACAAGATTGGACCAGCTTCAACTACTGGAATACCAGGGTCAAAACCAAGGTCTGTTGCGGCGATTGGCGTGAAGATATCATAGCCTTTAATCAAGTCTTCATTGACATCTTTTACCATTACCGCATCACATTGTACATCATATCCACGGTTTGAAAGCTCTTCTTCTAGAGCGCTTTTGATTTGGTGGCTTGAGTTAACCCCTGCACCACAGGCAGCTAAAATTTTAATCATTTGAATGACCTCCATTATAAATATATTTATTTGTTACTATTAAGCAATCGCTTCTGTAATGTAGCGATATAAGTCTTCTTCATTTTCCAACTTCGACATGTTTTCAAGATTTCCGTTTGTCGTAAAGAAATCCATCAAGTGCGCCAAAATGTTTGTTTGGCTAGAACTAGAATTGTTAATGATGAAGAATAAAAGCGAAACTTCTACTTCTTTATCAGGTGCGATCATATTGTGGAAGGTTACCGGATTTTTTAATCGAACGACTACAATATTCTCTGTCAGGTTATGGATGATATCCGTATGAGGAATGGCCACATTCGGCAAATCCTTTCCTAGAAATTCCATATCTAAGCCTGTAGGGAACGATTCCTCTCTTTCTTTTAATGCAACTCGATAAGAATCTGTCACAATCTGACGTTCTTCCAATAAAGTTGCAACCTGGTCAAACAATTCTTCTTGATTCGCAACATCTAGGCAAAAGACTAATTCCCGATTAAACAGTTGATTTAATCCCATCTTTTCACCCCTTCCACTTTTACCTTTTTTATTTACACTATAAGTATATCACTATATGAATGCGCTGTCAATTACAATATGTAATTTTTTGTTCTTTTTTGTTTATTTTTTATAGATTTATTTGCAACCCCTCTCCCATTAAAGGATATGAAAAAAGGCCAGAATCTGCTTGATCCTGGTCTTTTAGCTCTTTCTTTAGGAATCTTTACAAAATTTTTGTATAAGAATTGTATTTTTCTCGCACCTTTTTAGAGATAGAATGATCTGTAATCACCGCATCTAAATCATCTAGACGGTAAAAAGCATAGAAAGAATAGCTATCAAACTTACTGTTATCTGCTACTACATACTTTTCAATGGCATTGTTAAGAATAATTTTATTGCCATTTCCTTCTTCTTCGTTTGCGGTCATTGCTGTATGACCGTCGATCCCATTAACCCCGATAAAGGCCTTCGAAACTTTTATTTCCTTTAAGAGCTTATTTGCAAACTGTCCTACAAAGGTCTGTGTCTTGACCCTATAGCGTCCTCCAACTAAAATGATATCACAATTCGGTTGATCTTTTAATTTTTCAAAAATAGGCAAGGAATTGGTGACAATACTGACATGTTTTCCATCAAGATAATCGCCAATAAAATCTGTAGTGGTCCCTGCTCCAATAAAAATTGTATCACCTTCATCAATCAAAGCCGCACATTTTTGAGCAATCTCCCTTTTCTCTTCCACGTTCAACATGTTCTTTTCTGTATGGGAGACTTCTGTTAGACTATCCTTGATTTTTCGATGGGCCCCTCCATGTACACGTACCAACAAGCCTTGTTCTTCTAAGTCCATCAAATCCCGGCGAATTGTCATATCGGTTACACCCAGGAGATCGCTTAGATCCTTAACAGAGACCACTTCATTTTTATCCAACTCTTGTAAGATTGCTACATGTCTACTCTCTTTCATATGACGTCCTACTTTCCTATTTCTGCTTTCATTATACTATAATAGTGAACATTTTCAATAAGAAACAAACATTTTATCGATTTTTTCTATATTAATCACTTATTTTGTTGGTCATTTTTGTAGAAAAAATTTATTTTTTGTTCACCTTTTTAAAAAAAGTAGATTTTTTTTAGCAAATCTGTTGACAGGACTTATAAAAAGTTGTATTCTTAATATGTTAACAGAATTGATAGCGCTACCACAGAGTGATAGCAAACGTTTTGTTTACGAATTTCGGTCTCCTTATAAATATACAAGGGTAAACATATGTTTACCCTTGTATATTTTATTTATCTCCTTTGTTCCGAATCACAAAGCCTGTTTTCTTCTCGCTTGAAGTATTGCGTGGTTTTTTATTATCCTTACGGTAACGTTTCTCTTTATCAAAGCGATCCTTTGAACGTCCACCTTTACGATAGTCATCACGACGTCCATTGCCACGGCGTTCACGGTCTCTACGGT
The DNA here is from genome assembly GCF_000186465.1 of Streptococcus australis ATCC 700641. Taxonomy (GTDB): domain Bacteria; phylum Bacillota; class Bacilli; order Lactobacillales; family Streptococcaceae; genus Streptococcus; species Streptococcus australis. Next base: position 1,891,256 of record NZ_GL636091.1, read on the forward strand.
CGTCACCACGACGGCCTCCTCGACCACCCTTGCCTTTGCCACCGAAACCACCACCAGATGGTTTAAATGGTAACGGTTTTTCACGTGCAATCTCAACCTCAGGAAGACTATCTGGGTCTTGGACAGTTAAGCTGAGAATATACATGGCCAAGTCTTCTGGGCTGAATTCTGAGGCCAATTGACGAGCATCCTTGCCAAACTTCTCAAAGTTGCTACGAATCTCCTCATTCGCAAAATCACGTTCAATTTTCTTAAGAGCTACTTGCTTCTTAGCTTGGAAGGCTTCTTCTGCACTTGCAGGTTTGAGACCTTTCATGCGTTTCTTAGTCAAGTTCTCAATGATTTGGAGATAACCCATTTCATTAGGTGAAACGAAAGTAATAGACTGACCTGACTTACCTGCACGTCCTGTACGACCAATACGGTGAACATAACTCTCAGGATCTTGTGGAATATCGTAATTGTAGACATGAGTCACACCTGAAATATCCAATCCACGAGCAGCCACGTCTGTTGCAACTAAGACATCAAGGTTGCCATTTTTAAAATCACGAAGGACACGAAGACGTTTGTTTTGGTCCAAATCTCCATGGATACCTTCTGCACGGAAACCACGGATCTTCAGCCCACGAGTCAATTCATCCACACGACGTTTGGTACGACCAAAAACGATTGATAACTCAGGTTGATCAACATCCATAAGACGAGTCATGGTGTCGAATTTTTCTTGTTCTTTAACACGGATATAGTACTGGTCTACTAATTCTGTTGTTAATTCTTTAGCAGCAATCTTGACATGCTCAGGCTCTTTCATGAACTGAACACCAATACGTTTGATGGCATCTGGCATAGTCGCTGAAAAGAGCAAGGTTTGACGATTTTCCGGTACACGAGAGATGATATCTTCAATATCTTCAAGGAATCCCATGTTCAGCATTTCATCTGCTTCATCTAAAATCAAGGTTTCAATATCATGTAATTTCAAAGCCTTGCGTTTAATGAGGTCAAGAAGTCGTCCTGGTGTTCCTACAACGATGTGAGCACCTGATTTAAGAGCCTTGATTTGTTTTTCAATACTTGAACCACCGTATACTGAACGGACTTTCACACCCTTGCTTCTACCAAAGCGGAAGAGTTCTTCCTGACTTTGAACAGCCAGTTCACGAGTTGGGGCAATCACCAAAGCTTGGATAGTTGCTTCTTCTGTACGAATTTTTTCAAGGGTTGGCAAGCCAAAGGCTGCAGTTTTCCCTGTACCAGTCTGTGCTTGACCGATAACATCTTTTCCCTCAAGAGCCAAAGGAATGGTTTGCTCTTGGATAGGACTTGCTTCTACAAATCCTGCTTTTTCAATTTCTGCTAACAAATCAGCAGAAAGATTAAATTCATTAAATTTCACGTTATTCTTCTTTCTAAAGATGGTGCGAAGCCATCCTATAGCGCTTAGTTTATACTTTTCTTGTCATGACGTACTTTCAGTTTTTATGAAAGACCGTGTTGCTTCTTTTCCACTAAAGAAAAGTACTGCTTTCTTTGCAACCTATCTAGTATACCATAGACTAGGGTTAAAAGATAGTAAAACGAAACAGGTTAAAAGGTTTTTATTTCGTAACCCCTTTCAAAAAAGCTCTTTCCACCTTTGGATAATTAGTATAATTTATTTTTTAAATTTGCGATAATATAAAAGACTGTGAAGTCTCTTCTTTACTTTGAATCACCTCATAAAAACAGCGTTACAATAGGCTTTCTAAAAATTTTCACTCACAATAAATCCCCTTTTATTTTGGGATTGTTTCCTTGATTTTTAATATGAAAATATGTATAATGATTCTAGTATCTAGGTTATTTCAGTATCATTAAAATGCTTCATTCATTTAACTGATTCAACGATTCAATCCAATTATAAATTGTTTATAATCCACTCAGTACTTTTAAATCTACTCCTACTATTTCCAAGAAGATTTTGTACAGTCGATCACTTGTATCAAAACTGCCTCTTCTTCTTAGGGGAGGCAGAGTTAAAAATGAAGGATTTTCTGAAATAGCCAAGATACGAAAGAGGTAAGGAATTTCTTCCCTACCTCTCTTTTTTTATCGTTTATGGGCAATCCAGCGCAAGATTCGTGATAACATCAACCACAAGACGAAGCTAGCGACCGAAATATAAATCCAGGCATTGGGATCATTTGTAAACGGCAATGGAACATTCATTCCAAAGAAACCAGTGACAACTGCTAAGACCGCTAACAGAGCTTCTAAGATGGTCAAGGTGGTCAAATTATCATTCAAATTGTTATTTAGGATGTTATTGTAAGAGCTAGACAATTGCTGCAAGACCTGAGAGTTCAACTCCGTCATATATACCAACTGTCTGGCCTCAATCATGGCATCATCAAATTGTTCTTTTTCCACATCATCAAATTGGCGGTAGATTAGGTGAGCCTTGATATGTTCCAGAAGCATGCGATTTTGCTTGGCAGCGGATGCTAGATAGACCATACCTGTTTCCACGTCAGAAAGAGCATAAAGGTTCTTACTAGTTGTCGTTTTTCGTAAGAGACGAGTAATCTCATCCTTGTGCTTATCTAGACGCTCAATAATCGGATAATAAGCATTACTAATCATCTCAAGCCCCGCAAACAAGAGTTTAAAGGTGGATAAACTTTCATGAGCATCAACATAGCGTTCCATTTGTGCAATAATATAGGCGTTGTCTCGGTTACTAATAGTTACAAGACGTGGCCCCTGGACAATGAAAGTCATCGGAATGGTTTCGTAATATTCCTTTTCCTTTTCCATATCCAATACATTATAGATAAAAGTCACAGTTCCATTTTCACGGTTGTAATCCATGTGGGCACGTTCATTTTTATCCAATGCATATTCAATGGTTTCTTGATCAATACCATACTTTTGGTACAACTGGGAGGTTTCTGCAATCAAGTCAGAATCAATATTAATCCAACTCCGGCCATCCCCTAACTTTTTTTCAACGAACATTTCGTTTCCTCTTTACCTTATCTACCAGTACTCCTACCGATCACCCGAAATCGCTAGATGAGTCCTGTCCTCATTCACTGATCAACGCAATACAGCTGCTGCCAAGGCCTGCTGGATCTCGATAACACTATTATCACTCTTAAATTGAAGTGTTTCTGACGGCTCTACAGCTGAAGAAACCCAAATTTTTAATTCTGCGTCCAAATCAAAATGACCAGATGTTTCTACTGAAAAACGCGAAATAGAACGATAGGGAAGAGATTTATAAGATGTTTTCTTCCCTGTCATTCCTTGTTTGTCCACCAAAATCAGACGGTACTCCGTAAAGACAATCAAGTCACGAATCAAACTAAAAGCCAGAGTTACTTGCTCACCTGGAACCAGGATATCCCCTAAATCTTTTTCAACCTTATCGACGTCTTTTTGAGAAGCATTGCCCATCAAACCTGCAAAAATACCCATGTTTTTTTCCTCCACAACTTGTGCATTTTCTATCTTAATAACTATACCATATTTTTTACAAGTTAAAAAGTTGCGAGAACGTTTTTTTGATAGTATAATGAAAGAGTCACAAGAGGAGCAATTGCTGAGATTGGCTAGCTTAGATACCAGAGGTGTTCGTTGCTGGCCTAAACTCTTACCACCTGATCAGGTTAGGACCTGCGTAGGGATGTGTCTCAAAACAGAATGAAATAGAGAACTTCTATGACAACGTTTTGATGTGGCAACAAATGAGCCAATCAAAACGATTGGTATAGGAGGTTTTTTTATGTCGAAAACTACAATTCGACCAATGATCGAGGTTGCTCTTTTAGCGACCATTGCTTATATTTTGGATTTGGTTACTCAACCCATGTCCTTAGGTCCTTGGATTTCTCTATCTTTTAAGATGGTTCCTATCTTTCTCCTCAGTTTCCGCTGGGGCGTTAAGGCTGGTGCCATGGGTGGATTCATCTGGGGGTTGCTGCAAGTCGTAACTGGGGAAGCAGCTGGTGGTTGGTTGACTCCAATCCAAGGTTTCTTAGAATACTTTGTAGCCTTCAGCTTGATTGGACTGAGTGGAATTGTCAAACCTACGCTTGACAAGGCTATCAGAGATAAGAAACGAGTTCAGACACTCACTTTTATTACTGTTGGAGTCGTCTTAGGAGGGTTCGCACGCTACCTGATTCACTACATAGCAGGTGTTATCTTCTGGGGAAGCTATGCTCCAGCTGGCCAAAGTGCCTACCTCTACTCTCTAATTGTAAATAGCTCGTCCTTCTTAGGCGAGACTATTGCCAGTTTGATTGTCTTCTTTATCCTACAAGAATTTTTGGGAAGACTCCTTATTACAGAACATTAAAAAGCCAGCTCGCTTGAGCTGGTTTTTTTCGATTTATATATTCTATTCAGCAAAGTGAACCAAGAGACTTGTTAGCTAGACGGCTTTCTAACTGTTACGACGGAAAAGTACAAGAATCGATACCATTCGTGGACTTTTTCTAGTGAAGCGTTTCGGTAAACCAGCATAGCGGAAACAGGTTCTTAGATTGTTATACAATCAAATAAATTTCCTGAATTACGACACGGAGTTTGGCAAATCGATCCTATTTGCCAAACGAAGTTAGTAAGACAGTTAGAGAGTGGGACAGAAATCGGTAATTCGTTAGAATTCGATTTCGTCGTCCCACCTCCGCACAGTTGAGTAGGGCTGTAAAAGCTGATAAAATCAGCGTAGTAGAGCCCACTCAACCACTGCGTCTTGCTCGATAATCCAAAGACAATTGAGAGGCTAGGACTTTTGTCCCAGCCTCGTAGTCTACTTAGATTGCTTTGCAATCAAGTAGACTTACTGAATCACATCTTTTCCTCTAGTTCAACATCTGGATACTTGTCCGCAAACCAACGGAGGGCAAAGTCGTTTTCAAAGAGGAAGACAGGCTGGTCAAAGCGGTCTTTGGCCAAGATATTTCGACTTGAAGACATGCGCTCATCTAAGTCTTCTGGTTTGATCCAGCGAACGGTCTTTTTACCCATTGGACTCATAACGACTTCTGCATTGTACTCATTTTCCATTCGGTGTTTAAAGACCTCAAACTGCAATTGACCAACAGCTCCAAGCATGTATTCACCTGTTTGGTAGTTGGTATAAAGCTGGATGGCTCCTTCTTGCACCAATTGCTCGATTCCCTTGTGGAAGGATTTTTGCTTCATGACATTCTTAGCAGATACCTTCATGAAGATTTCAGGGGTAAAGGTTGGCAGTGGTTCAAATTCGAACTTGTTTTTTCCAACAGTCAGCGTATCCCCAACCTGATAAGTACCAGTATCGTATACCCCGATGATATCTCCCGCTACGGCATTGGTCACATTTTCACGACTCTCCGCCATAAACTGAGTGACATTTGATAGCTTAGCACCCTTACCAGTACGAGGGAGGTTAACACTCATCCCGCGTTCAAATTCACCCGATACAATACGGACAAAGGCAATCCGGTCACGGTGACGAGGGTCCATGTTGGCCTGGATTTTAAAGACAAATCCTGAGAAATCCTTGTCATAAGGATCGACAATTTCACCATCTGTCTTCTTGTGGCCGTGTGGCTCCGGAGCAAACTTGAGGAAGGTTTCCAAGAAAGTCTGCGCCCCAAAGTTAGTCAAAGCTGAACCAAAGAAGACAGGAGTTAATTCACCAGCTAAAATCGCTTCTTCTGAAAAGTCATTTCCAGCTTCTTGCAAGAGTTCGATATCATCTTTTACTTGCTCATAGAAGGGGTTGTTGGCAAAGAGCTTGTCTCCATCTTCTAGACTAGCAAAGCGTTCATCCCCTTTGTAGAGTTCCAAACGTTGGTTATAGAGGTCATAGAGTCCTTCAAAGGCCTTCCCCATCCCAATCGGCCAGTTCATTGGGTAACTCGCAATTCCTAATACTTCTTCCAATTCTTGCAAGAGGTCCAGTGGTTCACGACCGTCACGGTCCAGCTTGTTCATAAAGGTAAAGACAGGAATCCCGCGGTGTTTGACAACCTCAAACAATTTCTTGGTTTGGGCCTCAATCCCCTTGGCAGAGTCCACTACCATGACCGCAGCATCCACCGCCATCAAAGTCCGATAAGTATCTTCAGAGAAGTCCTCGTGCCCTGGAGTGTCTAGGATGTTTACCCGTTTGCCATCGTAGTCAAACTGCATCACAGATGAGGTTACCGAAATCCCACGTTGCTTCTCGATATCCATCCAGTCAGACTTAGCAAAGTTTCCTGTTTTCTTTCCTTTTACAGTACCAGCTTCCCGAATCTCTCCCCCAAAGTAGAGCAACTGCTCTGTAATCGTCGTTTTACCAGCATCCGGGTGGGAGATAATGGCAAAGGTACGGCGTTTTTTAATTTCGTCAGTTATTGTCATTTTTTCATCCTCAGTTATTTTTTAAAAGCATATTTTTTAGTAAGTAGGATCCTTCTACATTGGTTCTCTCCTTTTACCTTAACTAACCTATTATAGCGGAAATAGAGCCTTTTTTCAATCATCAGTGTATTTACAAATTAAAAAGCCTGAGTGAGAACTGTATTTGTTCTACATCCCAGACTTCATTAAGAAACAAGTGCTATTAGAAGGCCCCAAATCCTCCACCACCACCTCCATCAGAGAAACCACCGCCGTCAAAGCCACCACTGCCATCTGAGGAGTTAATAGAGAAGTTTGAAACACTATAGGAATCAGCTGCATAGCTCATTAAGGTAGAGCCATCTAGGAAGGAATTTGGAGAGGATGTGAGCCAAACAAGAGCATCCCAGTCTTCATATGGCAAGGGAATCTGATGATTTTGGAGTACCTGACTCACTTTTTTAGCTTGACCATACATAGTTGCGTAGACTAAGATACGATTCCATAGGACGACACTTTCAAGTTCTGCTTGGTTGAAATTTGGAATACTTTCAATCATATTTCGAAAGGCCATCCATTGGAATTGTGAATCCAAGTTCTCCAAGGATTGTAGATGATCTTCGCGACGTTTCACAACAATATAAAATGGAATCAATAACAAAACCAGACATAAAATGATCCAAAAATAGTATGAAGAGAGGTGTGAACCAAATCCAAAAGATAAGAAACACATGCTCACAACTAAGATCAGTAAGAGCCAAAAGTGTAAGGCACAGCCTGTTTTTGAAAAAGCTGCTTCCGTCTCAGATAAGTCTCTAAAATAAGAGGGCAGACCTAATTTCGCAATTTCCTTTTCTACACCTTTTGACAATTGCTGGGCATCCTTTTGTAAAAGCGATCGAACATCACTTCCGACCTTTCGAATACGGTCTCTTTGTGTGTCTGATGTTGCAGCTCGAAAATCCTTTTTAAGGGCTGCCTGATTAATTTTATACTTTGAGAATACCTCGCTAATCCTGATTTCAGTTTCTTGATTAAAAAGCATGTCAATAAACTGTAATTCAAAATCAGCCAAGCCTTCATGGTGAAGACAGGTCAAGGTTCCCCCATTGTTATCTCTAGTCAAACGAAGATTTCCACGATCAATGAGATCCAAAATGCTTGCTTGTATGAGATGGTTAACTGTTAATGGTCCTTTCTCTCTATATATCACCATCTGTTCAAAATCAAGTTGATACAAAGCCTTCGCTAGGACAAAGGGTGGCAAATTCTGTGGTGGTTCGTATAATCGTACACCTTTTGAAATCCGACGAGTTCTGGTACTGATCATATAGCGGATCCAGGGAATGAAAGCTAGGACAAATAAAAGAATGGATACAATTGGAATGACTCTGAGAAATAGTGTCTTGTAGATGACTGTTTTTTGTTGAATGGATTTTTCTTTTTTTAGAAATGTATCCTTTCCCTTTTCCTTTTTAATCTCATTAGATTGGCCTCGACGCAGAGCTTCTGTCATGGGCCAATAGGCGTGGAGTTCCAATTTTCCATTCTTTGGGAAGTTCCTTAACTGAATGTGATAGCCAGTCGCAGTCCGTTCAATCTGGGCTGGTGGATTAAAATAACCGGTATGAGCATACAACTCTCCCTCATTGACATCCAAGCCATCCACATAAAAATCTAATTTCGCGATGTCCTCATCCCCATCTGAAATAGGGAACCAATTGAGCTCGGCTATATCGGAATACAATTCTAGAATATGATCAATCTTCCATACGACCTTGATGGTAACTTTGCCCCCAACGATTCTTGAATTGTAGATTTTTAATAGACGTCCATCCCCGAGATCCGATTCTTCTACACGGATCTCTCGTTTTTCACCATCCACATAGGCTTCAACTTGAGGATTTTCATGGATTTTGAATCCTTTGGGAAGGGGATCTACACTCCCTAAAGTTACATACTGCCCATTGTAGCCTGTTGAAAAAACATAGCTAATCTCTTGTGTGAATGTCGCCTGGTTATCTTCCCGCAAGTGGAGGTGTCCCACATAGGACTCAATCGAATAACGAACTTCATCATCTGCCTGAGCCGGACTAACCGTACAAAATAAGCCACACAAGATAGCAAGGACTAATAAAAACCTCTTCATTTCAAACTCCTATTAACTAAAAGAAGGCTGAGACTGATTGTCCCACCCTCCTTTTTCTTTTTATCGAACAACTCTTTCTCTAGCAAGTCTACGACTGAAAAATACATTAAAGAGAAGCAAGGCTGCTGCTAAGATACTGGAGACCACGACGTAATTCACCAAGAGGCTGTCCCCTTTGATAATCGGTGGCCGGGCCATGAGTCCATAATTCCCTCCAGTGACTTGATTGACGCCGACTAGAAACAGATCTAGGACAAAGGTATAAAGAACAATCTCTCGATTTTTTAAGAGGCTCGAATCATAGCATCTCAAGAGATAAATCAAGGAATTGACCAAGAGACAGTAATGCCCGAGGAGGAAAGAAAAGCTTGTAATATGAGGGAAGGTGTAGGGATCAAAGACTGGATAGCCCAAGGCAAAGATCGCTCCACTCACTCCCATCAAGGCAAAAAACTGCTTGCTCTTCCATCGGTCTGGCAACAGCAAGACAGCAAACATGGCCAAACGACAATGGTACAAGGGTAAACTATTGGACCAGGGAAGCTGAAAAGCAAAATACCAGATATAGAGACAGATCAATTGGAAAATTTGTAAGTTTCGAAAGATCTTCCGAAATTGTTCATTTTGATAGTAACGTAATGAAGCCCAAACTGCCATTACAATTAAAAGAACCATGACCCCATACCAAAGGAGCGGGATAACAGGTGGTGCAGTGGATTCAGTTGTAAAAAAATGATGCATAGGATCTCCTTATTAAATGGATTCAGATGTTCTTTTTCTTTTCTTACTGGACTTAACGATAGCATTGATCAGGATAAGGGTTCCTGTCATCAGGATCGTCACGATCAAATAGTTGAGCACGAGCCCATGATTGCCAATTACAGGAGGACGACGCATAAATCCGTAATTTCCACCCGTTACGAGATTAGCCAGCTGAATAATAGCATTGACCCCAAAAGTCATCTGACAGATTTTCCAAGCATCTCTTTCTTCCACCTGGTAGGATTGAACCAGATAAATCAAGCAATTGGCCAAGAGGGCCCAGTGGCCAAAAACATTGTTGATTGAGGATACATGAGGAAAAGGATAGGGATAAAAGACAGGATGAACCAAGGCCATGATGGAGCCAAAGACGCCAACAAGAGCAAAATATTGCTTGAAGCTTCCCTTGGGAGCCAAGAGAATAATCCACATGGCCATCCGACTATGATAGAAGGGCAGGCTCTCTGAAAAAGGCAAATGTGCTGCAATATACCAAACGTTGATCATCAGCAACTGGATCAATTGACCCCAATACCAAAAGGTTTGATAGCCTTTGGAAGAGGCAAATCGAATAGATAGAAGGACCACCACTACCAATGAGGTCGGCAACAAGAAATACCAAGCCCCCAATTGAGGAGGGGCTGTTGGTTGACTGGTAAAAAACAAATCCCAAAGCGTCATGTCTTCCTTCCCCCTTCACATCTATTTTCTATTCTGATCGGGAAATAACAGTCTCTTCAACCATCTTGTATTTGTACTTATACCGTTGGTTGACCAAGAAAATTCCAGCTACCATCACAAAGCTAACCAAAAGGTAGTTCAAAAGTGCACCGTGGTCCCCAATGATTGGTGGACGCCGTAAGAAGCCATAATCCCCTTTCGTCAAAAGGTTGACCAAGAAAATCAAAGCATTCATGCCAAAGGTGATCTTGAAAATTCTCAAACCGTCTTGTTTTTCAGATTGATAATGATCCTGCAGGTAAATCAAACTATTAGCAAGCAAGGCCCAGTGACTAAAAATCAGATTCAACACAGTGATATGAGGGAATGGGAAGGGATCAAAGGCTGGATACACCAAGGCCGCAATCGATCCCAAAACTCCCAAAAGAGCAAAATATTGCTTGATATAGGTCCCTTTAGGGGCAAAGAGAATCACCAGCATGGCCAAGCGGCAATGATAGAAAGGCAAATTATCCGTCAAAGGCATGTGGGCAAGAATATACCAAGCATTGATGGTCAAGACTTGGATCAACTGTGCCCAATACCAAAAGCGTTGGTAGCTTTTGGACTGCGCAAATCTGATGGAAAAGTAGCCAACCACCAACAAAGAAGCTGGCAGAATGAAATACCAGAGCCCAAATTCAGGCGGGGCTGATTTTTGGTTCGTAAACAATAAATCCCAAAGTGTCATTTTCATATTCCTTTAATTTATAGATCGTTTTTAATCACAATACAAATCTCGTTTCCCATCATAGACCTCCCAAAGGAAGTTCAATTGTTCTTCTGTATTGCGCTTGGTAGAAAGAGCAGGCATTTTTTCTCTCTCAAAAAAGGCAAGGTCGGAAATTTCCTGGTTCTTTTCAAAATTTCCATCTAATAATTCACATTCAAATACCAATTTCACATATTGGCGACTTTGCAATTGGTAGCGATTGGTATCAAATACTGCCAACAATCTGATTACACGCGCAGAATAGCCCGTTTCTTCTTGGATTTCCTTTAAAATGTTTTCCGTCGGAGAATAGCCAACCTCACCAAAGCCACCCGGCAAGGCCCAGGTCTCTTCTCCCTGACCTTTCACCAGACAAAGTTTTCCATCTTTGACAATCCATGCCCTAACATCAATCAAGGGAGTGTCGTAATGGTCTGTCGGTCTAAACAAATCCGATAATTCTTGTGGATTCAAATCAGTCGCTTCTCTGACAAGATCCTGTAAAATGGCACGAATATCCTGATAGCGCTCTTGATCAAATGGATCTTTTGAGAACGCTAAGCCTGTATTGGTGATTGAAATCAAGCGCTGAATGTTCTTTAGTACATTATTACTCGCCATTCTCCAACTCCTCTACCAATTTGGCTAGATTCATGGAATTACTTCCCTTGATGAGGATTTGGTCCTGCTCTTTTAAGCTTTCCTTGACTTGTTTGACCAGGTCCTCAAATTGATCTTCCTCAGCGGTCTTTTTGAAATAATAGACATGTCCGAGTGGGAACATCTGGCTCGCTAATTGAGCCAAGCCCGCAATGTCTTGACCGTAGAAAATCACTGTATCCAAGACATCCGGTGACAGGCTGAGAATCATTTGGTTGTGCAGATCAATGGATTGCTCCCCTAGCTCTTTCATATCTGCCAAGACCGCTAGCTTGCGACCATTTGGATTGGCAGGAATGGTTGAGAAGGTTTCTAAAATCAGGCGCATGGCAGTTGGGTTGGCATTGTAGACGTCGGATAGGATATCCGCTCCATTACCTGCCTTCTTCCATTCTGTGCGGTTCTTAGTAAGCTCTAGGCCTTTAAAGCTTGCACGGATAGCCTCTTCGCTCACCCCTTCTTTTAAGGCAACATAGGAAGCGATCATGGCATTGGTCGCATTGTATTTGCCTGTTACAGGCAGGTCAATGGCTTCTTCTAAAAAATTCGCTTCAAAGGTCAGGCTGTCCTTGCGCTCGTCCAACTTGGTAATGCGGATGTCTGCTCCTTCACCAAAGCGCACAAGCTCTTGTTGGTTGGGTAAAAAATCCTCTACAATCGGATCGGCCGGTACTAGAAGCAAGCCACCAGCTGGCATCCCGTCCGCAATTTGCAATTTCCCTTTAGCGATTTCTGTGCGATCTTTGAAAAACTCCAGGTGAGCTTCCCCAATGAGGGTCACGATTGCTGCTTTTGGATGGGCAATTTCTGAGAGGAGATGGATATCTCCCAGATGGTCCTGTCCCATTTCAAGGACAAGTTTCTCTGTTCCTTCTGGCATATGGAGAACCGTGTAAGGAAGGCCAATCTCGTTATTGTAGTTCCCTTGTGTTTTATAGGTTTTATAAGTAGTAGATAATAATTGAGCCAACATATCTTTGGTCGTTGTCTTACCGTTTGAACCGGTGACCGCCAAGACATCTACTTGACTCTTCTCCAAAACATATTGTGCTAATTTTTGAAAGGCCCCTAGAACATCATCTACCAACAAATACGGGTGGCCTTCTACTTCTTTTTCAGACAAGGTCGCTACAGCCCCGTTTTCAAAGGCGGTTTCAATAAAATCATGCCCATCACGCGCCACCTTGAGAGGGACAAAGAGGTCCCCCTTACCAATAAGACGACTATCAAATTCTGGCTTCTGTAAATCAAAATCTTCAAATTGACTGATATCATTGCGAACAGCCAGGACACGAGCCACTTCGTGCAAGGTTACATTCATGGTATTCTCCTCTAAAAAGTGGGAGCAGGAAGAAAAGCGACTCCTCTATGAGTTGACTTCATCTCCCACTCCCGCTAGGAACAGTTCCTTAAAGTAAGTGCGCTTCACGCTTTTCAAAGGTTTCTTTGGCTAATTCTACCAAGCGCTCGATTAAATCAGGATAGGCCAAGCCCATGTTATCCCAAAGTAAAGGATACATAGACCATTGGGTAAAGCCAGGCATGGTATTGAGCTCATTCAAGTAGATGCCCCCATCCTCTGTGTAGAAGAAATCACAACGGGAGAGACCTTTGCCACCAATGGCACGGAAGGCTAGTTCTGCATTATGACGCATGGTCGCAGCAACTTCTGCAGGAATTTCAGCTGGAATCGCCATCGTAATCTTATTATCGATGTATTTGGCTTCGTAGTCATAGAAGGCTACATCTTTGACCACCTCACCAGGGAGGGTGCTCTTGACATCGTAGTTGCCTAACAATCCCACTTCGATTTCGCGGGCTACGACACCTTGCTCAACCAAAACACGGCTATCGTATTTAAAGGCCAATTCCAAAGACTTGCGAAGTTCTGCTTGGTTCTCTGCTTTTGAAATCCCGACACTAGAGCCCATATTAGAAGGCTTGGTAAAGACCGGATAGGTCAATTCCTTTTCGATTAAGGTAATCTTGGCCTCTAGGTCATCTCCTTCAAGGACAGCCACATAAGGAACTTGTGGAATCCCTGCAGATTCTAGGACCCGTTTGGTGGTAATCTTGTCCATCGCCACACTAGAAGAAAGGATATCACATCCCACATAAGGGAGTTTCAATACTTCTAGGAAACCTTGAACCGATCCATCTTCTCCCATTGGTCCATGAAGGACTGGAAAGACAACCGCTCCTTCTTGGTAGATGCTGCTCGGAGTTGCTTTAGCGTCCCAATCAATGGTTTCATTGGTCATCAAGCGTTCTGTTTCAGCAGGTTTCTCTTCAAAAGTTTGCGTCTTGATGAAGTCTCCAGCCTGAGTAATGAAATAGGTCTCAACAGAATACTTGTCATAATTGATCGCCCGCATGACGCTTTCAGCTGAAAGCACAGACACTTCGCGCTCTGCGCTACGGCCACCATAAAGAAGTACAATTTTTTCTTTTGCCATTGTTTGGTCCTAATCCTTTTTTTAATTTTGTGCTTCCTAATTGACTTGTCAGAAGCACTCCTCACATACGAGTTCGTCCCTCTAGTATACCACACTTTAAAAAGAAAGAAAACGAGAGAGAACACCTAAAAAACAAAAAACCGGAGGCTTTCCTCCAGTTTCTGTAACCGCTTATAACTCGGTTCGATTTTCAATAGCTCGAAGAAGGGTCACTTCGTCCGCATATTCGATATCGGCTCCGACAGCTAATCCACGTGCTAGACGGGTCACTTTGATGCCAGCTGGTTTGAGGACGCGTGAGATATACATAGAAGTTGCTTCCCCATCTGCTGTTGCATTGGTCGCCACAATCACTTCTTGGACCTCATGATCCATTAATCGTGTGATCAAGGACTTGAGGTTAATATCATCTGGTCCGACTCCATTCATGGGCGAAATCAAGCCATGAAGGACATGGTAGCGACCGTGGTACTCCTGAATATTCTCCATGGCTGACACATCTCGACTATCTTCTACCACTAAGATGGTCGATGGATCGCGCGTCTCGTCTCGACAAATGGCACACTCTTCTTCATCTGTTAGGTTCCCACAGATGGAACAGTAGCTTAATTCCCGCTTTGCTGACAAGAGATTCTTGGCAAACTCATTGACATCGTCATCACTCATTCCGATGGTATAAAAGGCCAGACGAGTTGCTGTTTTGATCCCAATACCAGGGAGCTTCGAATAACTTTCAATTAATTTTGCGATAGGTGTTGGATAGAGCATAGCTTCCTTTCTAATTCATAGGATGTTTTTGCTGGTAGAGATTGATAATCTCTCTGGTAATACTGTGACTAACAGTCGCTTGGAGATTGGTATTGTGAGGGAAGACGACTGCCACCGCAATCTGAGGATTTTCAGATGGGGCATAGGCGATGACATTGGTATTTACAGCAGGGGTCCCACCATTTACAAATGTTTCTGCAGTCCCGGTCTTCGCACTGATTGGAACAGCAGCTCCTTCTCCGATGGTTTTACCAGTTGTTAAGCCACTGGTTCCGTATACCACCTGATAAAAACCTTGTTTAATGATAGCTAGATTTTCGGGTGTCAAAGCTACTTGATTGAGTTCTTTTGTTGCAATCTCTTCTTTCAGAGGGCCCAAACCTCCCTTGGCATCATTCTCATAAATCCCTTGAACCAGGTGTGGCGCCACGCGTTTCCCATCATTGGCAATGGTTGCAACATATTGAGCCAACTGCATAGGGGTATAGTTATCAAACTGACCAAAGGCGTCTGTTAGGTAATTACCAATCGTGAACTCTTTGGGAACATAGCCAGTTGATTCATTCGGAAGGTCAATTCCTGTCTCTGTTCCCAGACCATAAGAGGCAAAGGTCGAACGCAATTTGTTCATAGCTGGATCCAATTGGTCTGTCTTCAAGCTCATGTTTGGCTGATAGGGTTGGCCCATCAAATCAAGAGCTATCTGCACCATATAGGTGTTGGAAGAATATTCTAACGCTTGGACCGCATTGATTTCTTGGCTTCCAAACTGGGTGAACCAAGAAGTGATAGGAGCTGAACCAGAAAAGGAAATTGGTTGATCCAATAGGACTTGATTCCCAGAAATCACCCCATTTTCCCATCCTGCTGTCAAAGTCGCTGCTTTCACAACCGATCCTGGAACAAAGACGTTGGTCACTGTCCCTAAAGCATCAGGGGTCAGATCTTGTGAACCTGCTTCATGTTTCATCCCCGCCATCGCAAGGATTCTACCCGTTTTTGGATCTAAGGCAACAGCATAGACCCCTTCTGAGTAGATGGCATTGCCAGCGGCCAATTCTGCCTGGAAGGACTTCTTCAAGATGTCTTCCACTCCTCTTTGGAAATCCAAATCAATGGAAAGCTTGATATTGTTCCCTTTGCTTCCTTTGGAGAGGGTTTTGATTTTTTCAACATTGCCATTCTTGTCCAAATGGATTTCTTTTTCAACCCGTTCTCCTTGGAGGACAGACTCATATTGTTTTTCTAAATAAGAAGTTCCGACGCGATCATTTAAGGCATAGCCTTTTTCCAAATAATCGTCCACATCTTCAGCTGGAAGACCGGCTTGCTCTGTCGACACACTACCAACGATGGAAGCCAAAGGACTATCAACCACTTTTCGATCCCAACTCGTGATCACTTCAAATCCTGGAAATTCTTTCAAATGATCTTTGACCGTCGTTACTTGCTCATCGGACATCGGATCCGTCACAATCGTAGCACTAGCAAAGTTTTCAACCGCATTCATTTGGCTGAAGAGATAGATGGCTTTCTTTTCTTCTTCCGTATAGCCCAATTTGGCTGGGTCAATACTGTCCACCGCATACTGGTAGATTTTCGCTTCTGGAAGTGGGTTGCCATCCGTATCGATGCGTTCCTCCTTGGGCAGTTTGTCCACTACTTCTTTATAGACTTCGGTGTTTGCGAGATAAAAGTCGATTTCTTGACGCTTGCTGACTTGAGGGTTTGACACGCTTACGTAATTTAGGAGAAGCTGTGCTGTTTGACGCATCTCTTCTGCAGTAAACTTATTGCTACGCGTAAAGGATAAGACCTTCTTATCGACATTCTCTACCAGTGGCTGACCAGAAGCATCATAAATCTGTCCCCGGAGACTTCCCCTTGTTAAATGTTTTTTTGTAGCTTTTGCTAATTTTTGCGTATAAAAGCCTTGATGAGTAATCTGCATATACCCTAGTCGAGCAATTAAAATCAAAAAGAGGGTACAGACTATACTGAATAACAAATAAAGTCGTCTAGTAATCCACCGATTATCAAATTTTCTCACCTTAGCATTCGCTTTTTTTGAACGTTTAGATTTTCGAGCCATACCTCTCCTTTCATCTTGATTCTCAATCCCAGCCCCTCTCAACACAACCTAAAAATAGGATAAATTTAGAGAAAATCTGAGGAATATTTCCATTTTAAACTCAACTTCCATTATAGCACATTTCATCCAGACGCGAGTCGCTAGACCAGATAAAAAAATAGCTATTCTGAACTCCTTGTCAACTATTCTTTCAGCAGTGTGAACAATACAAACATCTTTTTACTAAAAAGCGGATCCTTCCTCAAATCACAAGAAACAGGAGACTGGATATTTTTTGGTATAATAGAAGCATCGACAAAGTTAGTAAAGGAAACGATATGAAACTAATCTCATGGAATATTGACTCATTAAATGCCGCCTTGACGAGTGACTCTGCACGCGCGAAGCTCTCGCAAGACGTCCTCCTTACCTTGGTTGCAGAGAATGCGGATATCATTGCCATTCAGGAAACAAAATTATCTGCCAAAGGACCAACGAAAAAACACTTAGAGGTCTTAGAAGAGCTGTTCCCTGGATATGAAAACACTTGGCGGTCCTCTGTAGAACCAGCCCGTAAAGGCTACGCAGGAACCATGTTCCTCTATAAAAAAGAATTAACACCAAGGGTAACCTTCCCAGAAATCGGTGCTCCTTCTACCATGGACGTCGAAGGTCGGATTATTACCCTTGAATTTGATGACTTCTTTGTGACCCAGGTCTATACTCCGAATGCTGGGGATGGGCTCAAACGCCTAGAAGAACGCCAAATCTGGGATGCCAAATATGCAGACTACTTGGCAGAACTAGACCAGCAAAAACCAGTTCTGGCTACAGGCGACTACAACGTAGCCCACAAGGAAATCGACTTGGCCAATCCAGCCAGCAATCGTCGTTCCCCAGGATTTACCGATGAAGAACGGGCAGGCTTCACGAACTTGCTAGCCAAAGGGTTCACTGATACCTTCCGCCACTTGCATGGGGACCTTCCAGATCAATATACTTGGTGGGCACAACGTAGCAAAACATCTAAAATCAACAATACAGGCTGGAGAATTGACTACTGGCTCACTTCTAACCGCATTGCAGACAAGGTGACCAAGTCAGCTATGATTGACTCCGGCGCCCGTCAAGACCATACACCAATTGTCATGGAGATTGATCTCTAAGGAGAAAACGAATGGACTATCAAGCTGTCATCCCTGAATTTGTCGTATCGGATATCGAGAAATCGCGTCACTTCTACTGCGACTTATTGGGATTCTCTATCCAATACGAGCGTCCAGAGGAAAAATTTCTCTTCCTTTCGCTTGAAGACTGCCAGCTGATGCTAGAAGAAGGCAAGGAAGAAGAATTAGCCCAACTGACCTATCCTTTCGGGCGCGGTGTCAATATTTCCTTTGGCATTAAGGATGTCCCTCAGCTCCACCAAAAACTGCTGGAAGCCGAATATCCCATCCATCGTCCGCTGACAAAAAGAGAATTTCGAGTGGGAGATAGCTTTATCTATCCTCAGGAATTTGCGATTTTGGATCCAGATGGTTATTTTTTAAGATTTAGCGAATAAGAAAAAGGAGGCGATGAACTGCACCCCAAAAGTTAGACAGAAAAAATCTAACTTTTGGGGTGCAGTTCATCTTCAATTTTTTTCTTTTACTAAAGAAAATTTAAAAAATTCAAGAATAGCATTAAGTCAGCATTTCCAAAAGTTTTCACTATATGGTGGGATATCTCTATTAGGGCAATTTAAAAATTGGAGATTCATTCTTAGTTTACTGTGCCCGATTTTTTTATAAACATATCTAATTTAACCAAAAATGTTCCTTGAGGAGTGTTTATGATAAAATAAGGATTATGGACAAACCATCCAGCTGCAAAAACTATCATTACAGAAAAATGAGAAACCATATTCGATAAACAAACAGTGTCTTCAAAGACAAGTTAAAGAGAAAATATGACGGATTTTTTTCTAGGATGAAAGGATCAATAGGTTCAGAAGGGAGAAATATGCTAAATATCTTTGTATTAGAAGATGATTTTCTACAACAAACACGTATTGAAACAGCAATCAAGAAATGTATGACAGATCATCATCTAAAGTATAAATACTTAGAGGTATTTGGGAAGCCAACACAATTGTTAGAGGCCATCAAAGAGACAGGAAATCACCAATTCTTTTTTTTAGATATTGAAATTAAAGGGGAAGAAAAAAAAGGAATGGAAATTGCGCGTGAGATTCGTGAAAAAGATCCTAGCGCTTCAATCGTATTCGTAACGACTCACTCAGAATTCATGCCCGTTACCTATCGTTATCGTGTCTCCGCTTTGGATTTTATTGATAAAGGCTTAAATGATCAGGATTATCAGGAAGCGATCTCATCTGTTTTGATACATGCTGCTGAGAACGTCAATAAAACAATAGGGGAGGATTCCTTCAGCTTTAAATCAGAGCATTCTCAGATTCAAGTCCCTTTCTCAGATATTCTATATTTTGAGACATCTTCGACAGTTCATAAGGTCGTTTTAACAACTAAAAAAGGACACATGGAATTTTATGGTAAAGTCTCAGATATTGCTAAAACCGACAAGCGACTTTACCAAAGTCATCGAGCTTACGTTGTAAATCCAGAGAATGTCGTTCGTATTGATAAAGCAAATCATATTGTTTACTTTGAAAATGATGAATCATGCTTTGTATCACGTTTAAAACTGAAGGGGCTAGTTGAAAAGGTAGATAAAAAATGACTCTAGAGTTTGAAGGTGTGTTTTTTGTTAGTTGGTTAATAAGGTTAGTTATTTTTCAACAAATTAGTTATTCAAAATTTAAATTACCATATTTGTTTTTAATACCTGCCCTACTGACATTGATTGAATACTATTATTATGATGTTGTCTTTTGGGGAGAAATAGTATTTTTACCTTCCATCACTTTCTTTCTAAAATCTCGAGAAAGATGGAATTGGTTACAATACATATTCTACTGTTTTTTTACTTTAACAATTTTTGATATGTTGAGCAGTCTATCATCTATCTATTTCCAGTTTTTATTTAGAGTATCAGAGGAAGTTTTAGATAAAAATATATGGATGGATTGGATACCGATACTTTTAACTTTTCCTGTATATATTATATTTTTTAAAATTTTTCGAATTAATATCAAGTTGTTATCGAAAGAGGTTAAGAATGATAAGTTCTCAGTAGTAATTAAAATTTTTACTATAACGATGATAATCTATTACCTCTTAAGTTATATACTCTCAAGTATACCTACACTTGAATATGCTGGTTTGCTTCCTACCCATATAGACGATATATACTACAAAAGAATAGTTATCTTCAGTTACGTCCCTATCTTTTTAGGTTTTCTATTTTATATCCAACACATTATTAAAGAAAATATCAATATAGAAATTCAAAAGATGAAAGATTCACAGATAGATTCAATAAGTAAATATAGCAATCACATTGAATCTCTTTACAAAGAAGTGAGAAGCTTTCGTCATGATTATACAAATATATTAGTCAGCTTAAATGAATCGATAAAGAAAAGAGATATAGATGGAGTAGAGAGGATCTATAATGCTGTACTGAAAGAGTCTGATAAATCCTTTTACAATAGTCAATACGACATTGCTAAACTTGTTCATTTAAAAAACCTAGCAATGAAATCGGTTGTATCTGCAAAATTGATTGAAGCACAAAATCGAGGAATTGATGTATCGGTAGAAATAGCTGAACCTATCGGAACTCCTCAAATAGATTTAGTCGATTTTATTACGATACTATCTGTCTTTTTAGATAATGCCATAGAAGCTGCAGTTAACGCAGAAGCTCCAAGAATTAGTTTTACTTACTTTCAAGAGAATGAAAACAAAATTTTAGTTATCTATAATACCACTGCTGACTATAAGATCCCTACTAAAAATATTTTCCAATATGGAGTCTCAACCAAAGGAGAGGGACGAGGTATCGGTCTTTCAAATGTCAAACAAATCCTTTCCAAATATCCTAAAGTCACTTTAGAAACAAAAAGTATAGATCATGAATTTACTCATGAATTAAAGATGTACGAAGGATAACTTTAAAACTAGAATAAATGGTCTGTTTTTTATAATTCCTTTCATTATAAAAAACAGACCATTTATTAGATTGATCATTTCTTTTATTAAATTTGAAATATACTGTTGTGTGTAAGAACTTAGAAAACGAAAACCGAGTTACAATTGTTTAGTGAACTCACCCACATTCTGTTTATGATTATAGTTAGGAGAACTAGCCCATGTTTAATAGATTAACAAGCTCTGTATTTCAGTCTATCTTGAAAAGGAGAGATACGAAGATCTTCTTATCCTTTTGTCTATTACCTATCCTTGTTCCATTTTTGGCAGGAAATATGGAAGATATGAAAACCGACTATACAAATAGTTTTTTATCTTTCTTTGATATCACTCTTTTAACACAGTATCGTTTAACAATCCCAGTACTCATTTTTTCCATATTGATTTCTTCCGTTTTTAGAGATGAAATTGATAGCAAGATCATGTTTTTATACAAAGATATTAAGCGTTCTAAAATTTTCAACGCAAAAATACTCGGACTATTTTTAGTTTATATCCTCTATTTATTTGGAACTTTTTTTGCAACTTTCATTACTTATTATGGCATTATGTTACCTAGATTTGGAGTTGATTCTAACTTCTTACCTTCAAGCTCGATTTTAGTAGAGAAATCTATCTTGTCAATTCTTTCTGTGGTTTTACTTAATCTTATAACAACCGTCATGGTTGCGATGGTTTCCATCAAATCTAAGACCTTAGTGGCTGTTTTAGTAGGAATCTTCTTCACTTTATTTGCATTCACAGCTCCCTTACTGATTGGAGTAAAGTATGTGATTCCAACCACTTATGCAAATGCTTTACAAGCAGGTGAGTTCGGTTTAACGCTGTTAATCATCATTGGCTTGTCTTGCATTTACTTCTTACCTAGCTATTTCTCAGCTAGAAAGAATTTTGAAAGAATAGAGTTTTAAAAAGAGCAAGCTGACTCATTTATTATTTATAAAAATTGGAAAGGAAACTAGATATGCTAAAAATTGAAAGTATTTCAAAAAAATTTGTTGGGAATGACTTTTATTCACTCAAAGACGTCAGTATGGAAATCAATAAGGGGGAGATTGTAGGTCTTATTGGTAAAAATGGTGCGGGTAAATCGACACTCATGAAGTTGATGGCAAAATCACTAAAACCAACTTCTGGACTTATTACCTATAATGGGATCGATATTCATAGTAAAGACAATGTATTAACAGACTTTGGTATTATGATCGATCCAGTATTCTACCCAGAAATGTCCGTTATTGATAACCTGAAATTTTATCTACGTTTACATGGTAAAGAAGATTTGTTTTCAAATATTGAACCAACTTTGAAATTGGTAGAACTATGGGAAGCTAGAAATAGAAAACCAAAAGGATTTTCTTTTGGTATGAAGCAAAGGACAGCCTTGGCAATTGCTTTGGTTGCCGAACCAGACTTCCTTATCCTAGATGAACCATTCGTTGGACTAGATCCGATTGGTGTTCAGAAATTAATTGATATTTTGAAAAAATGGTCTAATGAGAGACAAATCTCAATGCTTATTTCTAGCCACCAATTAGGAGAGCTAGAAGCCTTGTGTGAACGTTATGTCTATATTGAGGCAGGGCAGTTAGCAGACGCTTTTGACGGTGCAGCTTCTCCTAGTTTGCTTGTGTACTTGAAGGAGACTAAGAATCTTGAAGGGATTCAGTCTTTATTAAGTGATGACGTCATTCTAGAAGGCAGCGTTTTAGATATTTCGACAAACATATCCTCTGAACAGGTTAATGAGATTTTTAAAATATTAGGAAATCATACCTTGATTGAGAAGATAGAGGTGAAAGAGAACCACCTAAAAGAGATCTTTACGAAAGGACAGTAACATATGAAACAAATCTTACCTGCCATTTTCACATCTGTCTGGAAGCGTAAAGAAACCAAGATTTACCTGCTATTCGTTTTATTTCCAGTTATCTTTCTTCTAGCTTCCTTTTTTGGAAAATCTAATTTCATGCAAATTTCCGTAATAGGAGATAATAGAGTAAGTGGGATAGCCTTTCTAGATATGATGATCAGTTCAGCAGATTCATTTATCTTACCTACTCTTGCAATCTATTTCTTGACAATTTCTGTCTTTAGACGAGAGATAGATGATCATACTATGTTCCTATATAGAGATTTAAGCCGTAAGAACATATTTTTTTCAAAATATCTTAGTTTACTCTCAATCTTGGTACTATTTTATATTCTATTTACCTGTGTTTCTACAACAGTCTATTTCACCAGGGTCGTTCAGTTTCCTTTTGCGTCGAATACCTTTTTTGATAACGATTTATCTATTACTTTATCAACTCTAGAGGATATTTTTGGAATCTTTTTAAAAGACATTTTTTCAGTAACTATCGCTTCTGTGTTATGCCTTTATTTAAAAACTGGCTCAACCATAGTGGTAGCTATTATTTTAACAATTGCAAGCATGATGACTTCCATGATTGGCGGAGGCATTGCAATGCTTTTCCCGAATGGATATAACAGATTGCTTAATGACGACATTTTGTCCACTCCACAAGCATTCTTGGGAGCACTGGGCATTACCATCGTTTATGCCTTTATTCTCTTAATCATTGGTTCCAAAAAGTTTCAAAATTTGGAGTTTTGATGTGACAGGACTTGCTACCTATAATCTAATGACGTATACCTTGTCTACAATGTACGATTGAAAGATACACGTTTCTCTTTATCATCAAAAACTCTAAGCAGGCTCAGCCTGCTAACTCATGACAGAAAAGAAAGTTCGTCTTATAATGAAGGTGAACAATACAAATCCGTGGTCTTTAATAAGGCTTTGCCTAGCCTGTATCAAAAACTGGATGAATAAGAGTCATGAGATAACTCGAATATGCCTTGAGCATGAAAATAAAATTACTAATAGCCTCTTGTTCTATTGTTCAATATGTACTGACCCCTTTTTCAATAGGGAAATATGAATTGATAGACCTGTAAATTCAGTGGTAAAACCCTTTGTTAAACCCTATGAAATCAACATGTCAAAGAACTTTGATAGCCCTTTTTTATAAAATTGAGTAGAATGAAATCAGGAAGCGAGGAAATCTTATGCAAGTCGGAAAACAAATCCAGCACTATCGTAAAGAGAAAAACTTATCTCAAGACGAATTAGCTGAAATCATCTTTGTCAGCCGTCAATCCATTTCCAACTGGGAACGCGGCGCAACCTACCCTGATATTCAAAACCTGCTCTTACTAAGCAAGGTCTTTGAAGTGTCATTGGACAAACTAGTCAAAGGAGATTTGGAAACCATGAAACAAATTATTCACGACCAAGAATTTATGCGCTATCAAAAAGATGAAGTGGTCTTTAGCTTACTGCTAATTGGCAGTCCTATCATCAGCACTCCCCTAATTCTTTATTTGGATGGATACGGCATCGCTATTAGTTGCTTGATTCTTGCTGTCGCTATATTCTACGCCCTACGCATTGAAAAATTCAAGAAAAAGCATAATCTTCGTACTTATCGCCAGCTTGTCGCCTATGAACAAGGACGCAGTCTGAGCGAGATTGAAGAAGCTGAAGAAAGGGGTAAAGCTCCCTACGAAGGAATCCTCATTCCTATTCTATTTGTCCTTGGAATTGGCGCTATTACTCTACTGATTTCTTGGCTCTTACTTACTTTCTTCCCTATCAAATAAAAGCGAAGTCATTAGACCTCGCTTTTTAACTGTCTTTAAAGTTATACAATTGCGGATAGTGATCACATTCAGGATTTTTAGGATGACAGATAGCCCGTCCAAAATAAATCATGGCTTGATGGGCAGCCAGCCATTCGCTCTTTGGCAGAACATCCATGACTCGCTTTTCTACCTCTAGCGGCGTTGCCGACTTTTTTACGATATCATGGTGCTTGCAGATGCGCTCTACATGGGTATCAACAGCAAAGGCAGGAATTCCGAAACCGACACTCATGACCACATTGGCTGTTTTACGTCCCACTCCGGCTAAACTCTCCAGTTCCTCCCGTGTCTGAGGGACTTGGCCATCAAAGTTGTCCAACAATTGTTGGGCACATTTTTTGAGAAACTTAGCCTTATTGCGATAGAGACCTAATTTGGAAATATGCTTGGCAATGTCGGCTTCACTAGCGACCGCCATGGCTTGAGGAGTTGGGAAGGCTTCAAACAAGGCGGGAGTTGCCTTATTAACCGCGGCATCCGTTGTTTGAGCAGAGAGCATCACCGCTACTAATAATTCAAAATGATTGCGAAAATCCAAACTTGGCTGAGCATCCGGAAAGAGGGCAATAATTTCTTCAATCACATGACGTGCCCGTTTTTTTGATAAGACCATAACTTCTCCTTTGCATTACTAGAATCTATTATAGCATGAAGAACCAGTTACTTTACAGAATCAGCTTAGCAAAATAGGACTAGCTAAGGGCTAGTCCTATTATCTTAAGCTTTTCTATACTAATCTCTTCAAGAAAGTCATCAAGGTTTGAGCAGAACGCTCGCCAGCCTGAACGATAAATTCATCAAAAGAGATATTAGCTGCGTGATCTGCCGTATCACTCATAGCCCTAATAACCATGAAAGGACGGCCAGCTGTATGAGCCGCTTGGGCAATAGCTGCCCCTTCCATCTCAACGGCCAATACTTCTGGGAAATGTTCCCTAATCGCTGCGACTTTTTCTTCACTCGCGATAAAGCTATCCCCAGTCGCAATCAGGCCAACATGGGTTGGTGTTTGTTCCTCAGCTAGCACTTTTTTCATCTCTGAAACAAAATAGCGGCTGGATTCAAAGTAAAGAGGTTGCCCTGCCATCTGGCCATACTTATAGCCAAATGCTGTCACATCCACATCATGATAAGCCAATTTGTCTGCAAGGACAATATCTCCAACAGCCATCCCTGGTGCAACGGCACCTGCAGAACCTGTATTAATAATGGCTTCCACCTTAAAATCGTTGGCCAACACAGCCACACTCATGGCTGACATGACTTTTCCGATACCACTTTCAACCAAGACCACTTCATGGCGACCAATCGACCCTGTATAGTAGACCTTTCCTAGGCGAAGGTGTTTCTCTCCGTTCTGCAAAGCTTCCACTAAGATTTTTAATTCTTGTGGCATGGCCGCAATGATTCCAATTTTCATAATCGTCACTCCTTTGGTAGACGCTGCTTATAAGCGCCAGATTGCAAGAATTAACAAGATGAGGAGCAGGATGACCCAAAATAAGATCTTATTCAATTTTGATTGAATCACCTCATCTTTTTGGTTCTCAATCCGACGGCTCTTGGTCACTGTAGGTTGGACTCTGATTGGAATGGTCTCCTGAGGATAGGATGCTCCATGTCCACTATCTCCTTCCCCTGAGATCACTGGCCGTTCATAACCAAAGCCTCTGTTTCCTGTCGGGAGAATTTTTGTTTCTTCCTCATCAAAGAGCGGGGGACCAGAGATTGCTTCTCCTCGGTTTGCCCGCTCAATCATTTCATCTGTTAATAAAGGTTTTCCCATTGGATCCTCCTCTATTTATTGGATAATTCCCAGTACTGAAGCGCCATAATGGTCTTGGCATCACAGATTTCACCAGCTTGGATCAAGTCTTTAGCCTCCGTCAAGGTCACTTCTAGCAGCTCTAAGGTCTCATCTGCATCTTGAGGGCGAGGATTTTCCACTTTTTTCAAATTGGTCGTAGCATAGAGTTTGATCCGCTCGTTGCAAAACCCAATGGCAGAATAAAAATCATACAACAACTCTAGATCCGCTGTGTAACCAATTTCTTCTTCCAATTCACGCAGAGCAGCTGCTTGAGGATCCGCATTTTCACCCTTTTCCAACTTCCCTGCTGGGATCTCTACAGAAGTCCTCTCGATCGCCTTACGGTACTGCTTGACCAAAATGGTCTTGCCCTCATCTGTGATCGGTAAAACTGCTACTGCTCCATTATGAAAAATCAAATCACGCTGCGCTTGACCTTTCCCGTCGGGCAGTTCCACTTGATCTGTAACCACTTGGAAAATCGGTCCTTGATAAATCTCCTTGCGCTCAATGGTTTTTTCTTCAAATTGCATGAAAATCTCCTATTTATTTTTAGGATGGTGGGGAAGACGAGTTGCGTACTCATCCTTATTGACTTGACGACCACGACCAATTGCAATGGCATCTGCCGGCACATCCTTGGTAATGGTAGAGCCAGCCCCGACTAGAGAATTATCTCCGAGCTCAACTGGCGCAATAATGGTCGAATTTGAGCCAACAAAGACATTGTTGCCAATAAGGGTCTTGTATTTATTTTTCCCATCATAGTTGACGGTGATGGTTCCTGCACCAAAGTTGACGTTGCTACCAACTTCACAGTTGCCAATGTAGGTCAGATGACCAGCTTTGGTATTTTCGCCAATAGATGAACCTTTGACTTCGACAAAGTTCCCGATATGGACATCTTTTGCCAGGCTAGAACCAGGACGTATATGAGCGTATGGTCCTACTGTTACACCATCGGCTACTGTGCTTTCTTCAATCATAGAGTTAGTAATAACGGCACCCGCACCGATTTCACTATCCACGATATAGGTTCCATTGGTTAAGACTGTCTCAGCCCCAATTTTTGTGTGCCCTTTTAGGGTAACATTAGCTTCGATTTGTACCTCAGGAGCGATTTCGACATCGATATCGATATAGGCTGCATCAGGATTGACAAAGCTCACTCCATTGACCATATGAGCTTGGTTAATGCGACGACGCATGATGCCTTCTGCTGTCGCAAGGGCCACGCGGTCGTTAACCCCAAGACTTTCATCAAAGTCTTTGAGCGTATAGGCTCCAACTTTCTCTCCTGCTTCACGGAAAATCCCAATCACATCTGTGATATAGTATTCACCTTGAGCATTGTTGGTGTTGATATTCTTCAAGGCTTCAAAAAGGCGGGCATTGTCAAAAACATAAGTCCCTGTATTGATTTCTTTGATTTGCTTTTCAAAATCTGTCGCATCTTTTTGCTCGACGATGCGAAGCACTTCTGCATTGTCATTACGGACAATCCGGCCATAACCAAATGGATTCACTGCTTCGGCTGTTAAAATCGTTGCCACATTTTTGTGGTTGATATGAAAATCGATCAAGTGTTTGAGGCTTTCACCCGTAATCAAAGGTGTATCCCCTGCGATGACAAGGGTGTGGCCTTCAAGAGCTTCCAAGACTGGCTCTGCCATCATAACTGCATGACCAGTTCCCAATTGTTCGGTTTGTTTGACAAACTCTGTTTGTCCAGCTAAGACTTGTTCCACCAATTCAGCCTTGTGGCCCACAACCGTTACAGTCTTTTCGGGTGAGATGGCTCCAACACTACGGAAAACATGTTCCAACATAGAGATCCCAGCAACCTTGTGTAGAACCTTCGGCAAATCTGATTTCATACGGGTACCTTTTCCCGCTGCTAAAATAATGGCATAATTTGGCATATACATTCTCTTTTCTGTACAATATCGCTTACATTATACCATTTTTTAGCCCTTTTGGAAAATTAGATCCGAACCAAAGGGAGTGGGAAAGAACTTCGACTAATTAAACAAAAGTTGAAAAGGTTCCCCAAACCTTTTCAATTTTCCCACCCCGCACAGCTCCAACAGTCTGGGAGACTGTTGGAGGTTGCAGATAAAGAAAACATTGTTTTCCATCTTCATAGGTCATCTTTGGAGCTAAGTAGCAAACAAATACTTAGGAACCTTGCTTCGCAAGTCCTATCCACCACCTAAAAGCAGTGCTTTGAGCAATCAACCACTGCGTCATACAATTATTCCTATTAAACATCGAAGGCTGGACAGTTTTTGCCCAGCCTCGTTCTATAATGGATAAACCTTGCGAAATTCTTCTAAAACCACCTTGCTGTCAGGTGAAAACGTCAGACCTGCTTCCTCCAGCCACTCCGTGAAAAACTCCTCATGAACCTGACGCCAATAGGCCAGAGATTTGTCTCCTTCACCTTCCTTGAAGGCATGGTCAGCAGACACTTGATGGAAGGGCTGAACAGAAACCTTGGTAATTTCGACAATGCAGATAGCCTGATCTTGGCTATCTAAAATGATATCAAAGGTTCCTTCTTGGGGAAGGGGCTCCTTATCCACTGCATAAAGGTCATAGGCTGAAGCCGTAGCCGTCTTCTCACCTTTTAAAACCAAGTCTGCTAAGAGATCGGCTTCCACTCCAAAAGCCCAGGCGTCTATCTCATCACCGATAGAGGGATTGATTTTCTTGTATGCATTCCACATTTCTTGCGGTGTCATGGGTTCTCCTTTGTAATTTTTTACTTTCTTCTTTTATATGTTTAAGATGGTCTGGATGGTCAATTTCTAAATCAAAAATCTCTGGAATAGAGCTGTAATGGAGAATACATTCGATACCCATCTGATTCATTTTTTGTATGAAAGAAGTATTCAGATAGCCTGCTACAGCAAAATCAATCTTTTTCATCCTTGCTTTATCCTGCATCTGTCTCAGCATTTCTAACATAATGGGACTTTCCATATCATGCCATTGACTGTTTCTTACAGTCGCAAAAATAAATGAAGTCAAATCACTCATTCCAACTACAATCTTTGAAATGCCCGTTTCCAGTATCCTGTCCAAGTCTAAATAAGCTGATGGTAATTCAATCATCGTGCCGACTTTCCCGGTAAAACCATACTGACGCAATACTGTAATAGCTTGTTTTAATTGTTCGGCATCATTGACAAAAGGAAAAATAACAGACAGATTGGGATTGGTTTGAAAAACTTCTGTAACAACATTTGTCTCAGCCTGAAATTCATCTGGACACGCCAACAAACGCCTGATACCTCTGTATCCAAATAAGGGGTGGTGTTCGTCAAAATACTCTTTAGTCCCGTCTAGACTATTTGCTTCTGCATTTGTTAACTCTGAAAAGCGATACCAGACTTCTTCGTCTGAGTACAAATGACAAATAGTGTCTAGATAATCTTTCACAAATTGCTGACAATTTGGTAATAGTATGTTTTGGTTTAGTTCTCTCAACAAGTATTCCCCACGAATCAAGCCGACGTGGTGCAATAAATGGGGATAAACTTTTTCAACAATTTTTTCGCCACTAAGAGCTAGTTGATTTTGCATGTTCATTCACCTCGTCTTAAAAGATGCAATATCAGATATCATTATACGACACTTTCCTCTAGTTCAAAAGCTTCATAAGGTTCAACTAACTCATATCCTAAAAATTCTGCTACTTTTTTGGAAGCCTCGTTATGAGCATCCCAAAGTGGAAACATATCTCTATTTAAACTCTCTAGAATCATTGCAGCACCAAGCTTTTTAGCAAATCCATTTCCTTGTTCGTTTGGTCTAGTTGCAACTTCCACTTCAACTGCTCCTTGGTAAACTAACCCTGAGGAAATCCCAGCAATCACTTCATTATTTTTAAGAATCACAAAGCCAAATCCACCTTTTAAAGTAAAATCCTGGTAGGACTCAAAATTCCCCTGTAAATCTTGTGACCATTCTTCCTCAGAAAGGCAGTTATAAATACGATTATCAATAGGTACAATATTGTAACCTTCCTCTATATGAGTAACTAAATCATTTAGAAATTCAACTTGAAAATTTGCCTTATCCTTAAAAGAATAGCGAGTAAAAGAAATTAACCCAACTTGCCGATGCAGAAAATCTTGCCACTTAGTGTCTTCTGAAATAATAATCTTATAATCTAAACCATATTGCCTAACAAAATCTTCCCAAAATCTAGAATTTAGCTCCCCTGCTAGGTATAGAAAATTCCCAATATCATAAAAGCTCGTTGTCCTATCACTGTTTCGATAAACAGTCCCGATTTGAGATTTAAGACCATAGAGAACCATATATTTCTTCCATGTTTCAAATAGTTCCATTATCCCTCTATTTTACCTTCCAATTCTTATATCTTGTCAATTCTAATTCTGGAAATCCTCGTAACTCCGCCTTCACCTTTAATACTAAAGGCGAGGCATTTTCTTCGGTCATCTGCTCAAGAGGAAGCCAAATGGCATTCGCTGAATCATTACTTCCATCAAGAACTTCATGAGGAAGAGATTTTTGAGAGTCCTCGAAATCGAGTACGATATCATAAAAGGCCATGATATGATGTACGGCGAAGTCTTGCCCCTCTTCTTGAACCAGCACGTCATAAACCCTAGGATTTGAGTAACTGTTAATTGTATATCCTGTCTCTTCCAGAACTTCTCTCTTGAGGGTTTCTGTCAACCCCTCACCGAGTTCCTGACTACCACCTGGTAGGTCAAAACGATGCTGATAGGGGCCTCTTGTTTTTTTCAATACAGAGAAGTTTCCCATTCTCATAGCAAATGCCGTATACCCCAAAGTGTTTTTTGATTGCCATATTCTACTCTTTTCTAAAAGTCCAAGATCGATAACTTACCCTATCCCTTAAAAGGAAAGAGGCTATAGATTTCATGCTCCTTGATATACTTCTTCAGTATCTCCATATTTTCTTCGATTTTTGTCTGAATATCTGTCTCTTCACAAGTTGACTCAGCAATCAAGAGGTGAATTTTTAATAAATCAGTCAGGTATAGCAAACGGCGTTCCATTTCCGATTCAGGACTTGAGGCTTGCTCGATTTTTGCAAGCTTTTGCTCCAAGCTATCACCATTCAAAAATCTCTGATGAACTCTCCTTCTAATTTTTTGAGTGGATTCCTCTCCTTGTTCTAATGGAGATAAAAGAAGCTTTTTATAGACGAGTACCTGATTTTCTGCCTCTCTTTCCAGATAAGCCAATAAAACCAGAGAACTATCAACAAAGGTCCAAGTGTTATAATTCCCTTCAAATGGAATCTGTATGATCCTATCTAATAATTCCTTAGCCATTTCCTCTTGACCATCCAGATAAAGTAAATAGGCCAGACGATTCAGCGATTCGAGATAGCTAGCTCGGGTCTTCTTATTCTTTTTGGGGAACCGGTTTAAATACGATACTAACTCAAGATCATTTTCAACCTCTTCGATGAGTTCTTTCACATTCATTTCTTTTCTCCTATCCAATTCACTTTTTGTTATTGAGAAAGGCTTTTCTCAAGTCAATCTTACCGAAGTAGATATTCTTTCGCTGTCGCTTGGACGTCTGGGGAAAGGTAGCGCTCTATCAAGTCACCTGTCCCTACAATATATTCCTCCAGAGGGACATCTTCTCTTTGTTTCCAAAAATTTGAAAAAGCGAAATAGAACTCAAAAAACTCCGTCAAACTTTCGCTGAGTTTGTAGAAATTAGGATCTCCAGGCCTGCCCGCGTAAACTGGAGAACTGTCATCTTTCGTATCACAGAAAAGAATATCATCTGTATCTGTAGTAGCGAATATCTGGTATTGCCCTTCACTAAACTGAAGAACATCTTGTAAGGCCCAGCATTCGACTGTCCTTGTAGGAGAATCTAATGCCAACAAAATGATATTAAAATTTTGATTAGCAAAAAATAAATCCTCATTGAACACTATATGTTGATAATAATCAAGTAATTCTCCTGTCAAATCTGAGGAGTGGATCCTTAATTTTTCGTTTGAAAAACTCACTGGTTGGGGAATAAACGTTGTTTCCTTATAGAGTCTAATGATCTTTTTTAATACAGTCACTACTGCCATTTTTCTCTCCTTGGTCATTCCTCTTCCGTCTCCTTTAAGAATTCAAGCCATATCCTCACCTCTGGATTTATGTCATGCGCTATCTCAGCATGCTTCCTATAATCCATATCCAAGTAGCCTTGTTCATTCCGGAAAATAATACCTTGTTCATAACATGCTTTAAGGGTTGCAAGCATAGATTTCAATGACCAGTATTCGACCTGGCCCTCTTCTTCAAATACATAAAAACCAAGAATTTGTCCCTGAGCTTCTGGAGCCAAGTTCATGGCATAAAAATCTCCCCCTCCACTGGCAAAAATTGGGAACCAAGACTTGCCCCAAGCATCCGTTTCTCTTAGTTCCAAGTAGGTCTGGATACTCTCTTCCAGAGACATCAAATAGAATCCAGGAAAAAATGCCAGCTCACCGAGTGTGATTCCCTCACAATCTTTTGATCCGTTTCTCCAAGTATAAAGAGCACGCAAGTCCTGAGTTGGCTGCAATGGGATTTTCTCAAACAATTCTTGAATCTGTTGAGAAGATATTCCCGGATTTAGATGGACTAAACAAGAATGATCTAGCTGTTGGAGACTTTTTTCAATCTCATTTAATAATTGGGTGATCGTTTCCATTTGTTCTCCTTGCCTTGTAAATCATTAGAGACGAGTTCCTTCGTCCCTAGAAAAGAGCTTGCGATTATTCAATCCCATCTTCTTTATTGTACTCTATCATGCATTTAACTGCATATTCGACCCATTCCCAAAAATCGTTAAACTCTTTTCGTTGTTCCCAGCCTTCTGCAGCAAAATCATGAATGAGTTGGACCTTATTGCCCTTTCCTATTTCAAAACAAGCTGTATCATCACAATCTCCTCTTTTAGCAAATGGAATCAACTTTCGGGTTGGGTACCTTTCCTGCAATCCCTCATACAAAGACAGGGCCCAGTCTGAATCCAACAGATACCAACAATCAAAATCAACTAAATTGAGTTCGATCAATTTTTTAAACGATTCAGGATACTGAAATAGCCTTTCATCCAGTAAATAGTTTTTCATTTCTTATTTCTCCTTTTAGAAGCATTTTCTAATGATCTATATAGATTTATAATCGCATTACAAAGGCAAGTTTAACCATTTAGAATCATCAAACCATTCTTTCTTATCTATCCGCTATTCTGCGTAAGTACTCTTCCCAGGTGAGGATTATAAACCTTAAATAGATAATCCTCACTCAGCTAAGTCTTGAGTTTAGGCTGTCAACTACTCTTAAAATACGCGACCTCGAAGTCCATAAATTTCATTCTTAAATTCAAAGGAAAATAGATGACTAGTCTAAGATGGACAAATAAGAGACTAAAATATCCTTTACCAATTCTAGAAAGGCAACTTTATTTCTTGGCTCTTTTGAAGCCAAGCCAAATTCATATTCAAAAAAATGCTCAACCACTTCATCTCCAGCCCGTATAACATCCTCAATTGTCTCAAGCACTTGCTTCTGCTTCTCTTTTTCTAGGCTCAAGAAATCCTCTTTCACAAATGCATCAAATACTGTAACAACATCTTCTTCTTTGCTCATATCAAAAGGATATAGAAACTCAGCCTCTTCACTTGATACAACATTACTTTCTATGGACATCATTAGATTCCATAATACTAAATAGTGTCTATGAAAATTTTCTCTACTTTTCAACTTTTCCCCCAATTTTTTCGACATATCCTTTACTGAACTGGTTTAGACTAGCATCTTGACTGTTACTTACTTTATTGAGAAAACCTCCCCTTTGACCATCATCCCTTCCTAATCTCAACTTACTAGTAGTATTATTTTAAAACTTCTCCCGAACGAATATAAGTTTTAAAGAAGTTTTTAGGTACAGAGGCAATCTTAGGTGTAATGGATAAGCCATAGTTTGCAAAATCTAAAGCCAACTTTTTAGAGTCAATTGCATCATAATATTCAACATATAATCTGCATAAGTTCACTTTGGTAATAGAGAATTGTTTTAACAACCAATCCTTCTCAAGATCCTTCTCGGGATCTATGCTTGAAAATACGGTTGAATACGATGAATACTGAGCAGTAAAATCGATGGCCTCTTGGACAGCCTTTTCCAATTCAGCTTGTTCCATGCCATTTCTATGATCGATAGAACCTAATCGAGTCCTTAAAGCACAATCCACTTCTTCTAACAGTCCCGAGTCCAGGAAGAGGGGATGAATGCCAATATTAACGAAATAGGCAGTCCCATCTGATTTTCGTTGAAAATAGATCACCGTGTAAAAATCATGATTGATTTTATAATAGTTATTGGTTCGCCTTAGTCGCGAAAAGCCATTTTTTACGAAGAGTTCTTTGGCTTCTTTCATTTCATTACCTCTATTTCTAACAGAATGTGGGGAGTTCCTCATTGCATTTTCCTAGGAATCTAAATGGATATAGGTTATCCCTACAACTTTCCCGTTCTCAATCGCATATTGCTTAACAGAATGAATGGAACTGATCAAACCTTCCTTACTGATTTCCTCTAGGGTTGCTGGCACTATTTGACCCTTTAATTTAAAATCCCGAGCCTTATCTATCTCCCCCACATCATCAATGGACGTCCAAAAGAGCATATATTCATCGCAATAAAAATAGATCTGATCATCACAAAACTCCGGTATTTTACAGAACTCAGCTCCATCACTTTGCCTTTCCAAGGCTTCACTATCTCGATAAACAAAGTAGGTCTTTTTCATCTTCATTCTCCTTTGATATTAATGGGAGGGATTATTCGCAATTCGTTAAACTTACTGATATGCATTTCTAATCTAACAAAATGCTCTATCAGCGTCTCCATAGTCAATGATAGTTATCTCTTCAAGTGAAATCTTCATTCCTCTTCCATGCTCTGCTTCAGCGTCCACTCTAAATAATAAGCCAAAAATAAAATCGGATGACGTCTGTTCGGAGAGCAGATAGATCGCCATTAACTGCCCCATCATGTATAGTTCCGAAAAGATTCGTTTTTCAGCTAACTCATACCAATAAGCAGATGACCCAAGCATATGAACGATTTTTTCTTTGTAGTCATTAGCCATTATTTCATCTGCTAAAGCAAGCTCATCCGACAAAACCAGGCGAATAGAATCGTGTTGCTCTGGTATAAAAACGCTCATTTCAAGATCATCATCAAATTTTATAGCTTCTATATTCACGTGTTTCCCCCTCTTTTCAGTCTTTTCCTCACAATTAGCTTCGATTCCACGGGATATTGACAATTTCCATCCATTCTACCCAACTAGTCTAAGATTGTGCCAAGTATCATTTTATTTTGCTCGGATATCTGAAAGTCATCCATGAAATAGGGTAAAAAGTCATCAAGCAAGGGATGACTAATCCCGTCAATTGGGAACCCTCTTTTCTGACGTTCTTTTAATAAAACCAAGATTTCAATTGGGAAATATTGCCATAGTAAGGTATTGAAGTCTACTAAATGACTATCTTTGCTGTTCGCTAAATGATAATCACACATGGATATAATTGTTTCTCTAAAAACATCAACATCCTCTGAAAAAATAGTTTCCATAACCTGTTTATAGGCATCATTCACATTATGATAAGGGTTCGAGTCCAAGGGTTGATATTTAGCATCATAGGCATTTTCGAGCAAGCTAGCTAACCGGTCTCCCTGTCCATTTCCATAAAGAAAAACGACTAAAGGCAATAAACTCTTGGCTGAAAAGAAAATAGGTTGTTTTCCTTTTTCAACTTGGGCTTCTTTAAAATAGGCTAATTTATCAATTAAAAAACCTACATAAGTATCATCTAAATAGGCAAGGGCAAATAAGATATTCAAACAAATATCTGTATCAAAGTTTGAACCCCCTTTAGCTAAATATTTAGCAGAAGCCATATCTGCCATTACAGAACAAAAACAGCCATTTAGCAAAGATTGATAGGTTTCAGATGTCTTGTTTTCAATGAACTCAGAAACCAAAGTATATGGTTTAATAGCATGAACCATCCGTACATGTTTATAGGAGTAGGTTTCTGTTTTCCCGTTTTCCTCCCAATTGATCTCAAGGCTTTTTTTGCCTGCTTTTAATGCTTCTAAAATTGCTTTAGTAGTAAAAAGCTGTGCTTTTTCAAGATCAAAATCTCTCGCCTTTAGTACTTGATTTTTAATGGTTGTTAATTTTCTTTTTTGATTTGAAAGTGTTTTATTCATATTGACCTCTAAAATTTCATTTCTTACACTTAACTACTACCGTTTTTTGAAGAACATCTCTTCCTGCATTCCTATACTATCCAGTATTTCACAAGGAAGAATTAATCCACTTCCCATCATCAAGCCATTCTTTCTTATCAATCCACCATTTCCCCTTTTGAAACACCATTTGAAAACGATAGAGAGTTTCTATACCAGAACGATTCTCCTTGATATAGAAATAAGCTTGATTCCCGTCATGCTCTTCATCAACGATGGGATGTGTTTCTAATTTATAGTCAAACGGAAATCGGACAGATAAGGACTCTTCCCTTGCTCTGAGTGTTTTTTTAGATGTACAAAACTGATCAAAAATAGTAGCTAATTCATCCTTCAACATCTCTTTATAGGGTTTGTTTCTTAGGCTTCTAGTGGCTTTTCTTTCCCAAGTATACATAGCCTGCATAAACTGGAGTAAGGTTTCTTTTGCTAGATTCGTATGGCTCATATTTCCTCCTACTTAAACAACGGGACTAAAGGTTCGTTTATTATGAAGACATCGGTCATAAAAAGCTGTATTAAAGGCATTTTTTACTCCTCACGCATGCAAACATGTGGTAACTCTCTTCTAAGAAGTTCCCTTTGCTTTTGATTTGTTCTTCCCGTTGTTAAAAATCGGAGATGTTTCAGACTCTTCAGGTAGCTAACTGTTGATGCGTAGTTAAAAATAGACGTGTCAACAAAATCTAAAAAACGAAGCTCACTAGAGGGCTGGATAAAATCCAATTCTGGTAAATTTTTATTTGTGTAAATGAAAGATAGAGCAACTGATTTAAATCCCTTATAAAATCAAAGTCCGGCAACTTTACACCATAATCAACGTGCGGATAACGCATGCCTTTATGAAAAGAAATGTTCTCTATCGTTTCCAAATTTGTCATAGAAGATATCCCTAGAGCTTTCACACAATCATTTTGGGGTAAGATGATCTTTCTTACTCTTCTAGTCCCAACTAATAAAATTTTTTCTACTTGTTCATATTTTGAAAAGTCTAGCATATCAGATTTACTTCCCATCAAGTAAATCACTCTCGTATTGCTAGGTAACGAAAGCTGATTAAAATCCACATCCTTCAGCATATCCTCTGGGTTTTCAACAATGTACTTTTGTCTTAATAAGCGATTGATATCGATGAATTCTTTATAAGTCAATGTTTCGTCCAATAATGGTGCAATCTCTTCAATAGAATGCAGAGGCTCCATTGCCATTAGATTCTCTCTTTCGGAAAATCCTTTTTTAATGATCTCTAAATATTTATCTAAACTGGTCATCATTCACCTCTTTTCATGAATATCATACTTTGTTCAACCTATCTATTTTTACAATGACACTTTTACAAGAAGAATAAGCCATTGCTTGTCTCAAAAACTAAAATCATGAATCTCAAGAGTATTCTTTTCTATATAAACTTTATCCTGCTTGCTCATTCTCGATCAAAAATGACCTTAACCCTAGCTCTATCTAGTTCATCTAGATATTGCTCCAGTTTCGTAATCGACTCCTCCGAATCAGATAATTGAACAAGCAAATCCCCATTGATAGTCATGACATCCTTTGTCGGTAAAAGCATGAGATTCTCAACGCTTGAATCATTCACAATCATTAAGGAAGGGGAATAAATACAGCTTGTGGAGAGGTCTAGATTTCCAAATCGCTCCTTAGCAGACACAAAAATAGATTCCATCCCAACTTGGGCTTTCAGAACAAATTCCCTCTCGAAAAATGCTTCAAAACTGTCGTAGATCTCGATGACATCCATAGTAATCCCATCTAAATAATAAACTTGATGACTTTGAATGTTCCCATCTTTCAATCTATAAGCGAATTGATCTCCAATAGCAGACATGCCAAAAAAATAGTAGTCTGATGCATAATCTCTCCAGACATCTTTCCATAGCTCATCCGAATTCCAAGAGTCCAGCGTGATGGCTTGAGCAGAATCTGTCCCAAACAAACGATAATAGCCACCATAAAATTCCAAGCCGTTGGTTATGGAGAGCAAATCCAGGTGAGCTTGCGGAAACTGTTTGGCTTTGAGTTTTTCTAGTTCAAGAGCTGAGACCCCACTTTCTTGTATGACCAGATCCTCACAACTTTTTAAAAAATTCTTCATTTCCATTTGCTTCTCATCTCTCTCTATTTTGCTTTAACCCAGCATAAATGCTATAAAATCATTTCGATAGTCTTCAGGAAGTTGCTCCTCGATAATAGCCATGATTCCTGTTAAAAAACCTTCTTTATAGTCTGACAAATCCTCATCAATGTAGATGTCATTCTCAAACTTGGTGATTTCTAGCTTTTTCATCTGACTATAGGTAGACAAGAAAGTAGATAAAGAGGGGCCTAAACTATAGAGCTTAGAATTTCCAGGAATCTTGCCATATACAGGACTAAGCTCGCTAGTTAGATCACAAAAGATTGGCTCATCGCCCATCATGTGGGCAAAAATCACATAACTCTCTTTCCAGCTAGGATCCTGCCATCCTTCTGATGCAGCTTCACATAGAGGGAGAGGAATTAGAGCAAGATCATAGGGAGCTCCTCTAAAATAAGCTTCTTCATCAAAGTCTAAATGCTGGTAGAACTCTTTCAATTGACCAGACAAATCTGGCTTTTCGACATGGAGACAGTCACTAGTAAATACAAGCTCTCCTAAACCCTTGTTTCTATGATAGACTTCTACGAATTCCTTCAACAAATTAAGCATCATTATTGGATTCCTCTCACATTTTTTGGATTATATTTGGCTATTTTCAACTGACAATTACGCATCATTCTGACCGCTAGCGACAGCCTGAGCCCAAATTCGTTCAAATTCCTCTTGACTAATCTTGATGGAGTCTGATAAATCCAACTCATCTTTTCGACCATCATAGAGTAGAAACCCTACTTCTGGAACATAATCCTGTAGGCAAGAGGAAGCATAAGAGTGCCCATTCAAAACGTTAATTTGTCGACTTGCACGCTGACCAGTAAACTCTGTATAAATAACTCCTAGGCCTGTCATAAACTCACTATTGCCATAATAATAATATTCTTTTTCACACATTAGAATCTTCCTTTACCATTTGTCTCTCCAAGAATGGCATTCTTTCCTCTTTGCCTCTTTCATCGACTAATTCAAAGTTAAGCTTTCACATTATAGAATCTACGGGTTCTTAGATTTATTCTCCAAGACTCTCACTTCTACTTTATCCTCCGCTAAATGGAGATCCACTACTTTTTCCTGGTCTTGAAAGAAAAGTGTCAGGTCTCTGGTAGAAAATTCAGTAGAATAAGAGGGCAAAAAGTCATCCAAAGACTCCATTTGAAACAAGACGTAAACTGGTGAAAACTCCCAAAAAACTAGGATAAACCGACTGCTATTGCCAACAAGACTTTGAATTGACCTACTTAGATCTTGAGCAGTGTGGGCAACAGAAAACTCATAAAGGCAAGGAATCGGAGAATCGATAGGATTCAACTCCCCAGCATACCAATCAATTTCTTTAGGTTTGTCGGTCAGAAAATGAACATCCTTTATTCCCTTCAAACTCTTGATTCGTCTTTCAACTTTTAATAAGGATAATCTCTTTTTTAAGTTACTCATTGTTCTTGCTCTATCATTCTAAAACAGAAATTCTGCTCACAACCTCATTCTGTTTATCCAACAGATAAAGGAAGTTCCCTTTTGTTTCCAGTTTACCAAGCTTAGCCCCATAGTCCATCTCGTGAGCAGGGCAGGATTGAATCAACTGACGGATGCTCTTATCCTTATGCTCTATCTTCCAAAACAAATCCACCTTATCCAGCTGATGCTCCACTTGAATGGAATAGGTCGTGGATTGGATCTTCTTCCTTTTCCACTCCCAACTATTTTCATAATCGTTTTTCTCTATTTCATTGACTACATCCTCTATCAAGGAGCATGGAATAGAGAGTTCCTGAAACACGCGCTTTACCCCTTTTACCAAGGCCTCTAAGAGCAGCTTTTTCTGTTCCAATGGACTCAAGGTTTCATAGCTAGAAAAATCAAATGGGACCTGGACAGTATAGACACCAAGTAGGTTCATGATAGCTGGATTGCTAATCGTATCTACACATTCTACGATGATTTTCCAACAATCCTTGGTCACAACTGGTTTGAAGAGGCGCTCTACCATAGAGGTCATACATTTGGATTCATATATGAACGCTCTTCGTAGGTCTTTCCAATTCTGTCGATAGTCCTTAATTCTAGCTTCCTTGTAAGTTAGCGCAGCTGAGTCCATCAACTCCTCAATCCTCTGTTGATTTTCCACATAGGGCTTATCTAATTCAAAATACTGTAACTTCATATTCGTGGTCTCGTAGTTTTTTTCTTGTAGAAAGGTTTATCCTTAGGTCAAGGTCTAATGTTCATGCTCTTCCTTCACTTTTTCCCATAGTCGTGGTGGCCCTCCTAGCAATGGAGGATTGTTTGATCATCCAGAATCTCCGCAAGTAAGCTAGGAATACATCTTTAAGTATCAATCTTCACAGGACCAATCTCAGCAATTCTAATAAGGTCAGAAGATCCTGATAACATCACATCATTTTGGTTTTTAAAATTGAATTCAACCTTATTCTCTAAAAAAAGCAGTTCCAGTTGACCATTCACCTTATGAATCCCCTTAGAATAAAAATGGATTTCATCTAAATTAAAAAACTCTAAATTAATTTTTATAGCATTAAATGCACTTTTCTGCCACTTTTCAGGGAAATTAGTTGGCAAATCAAATAAATAAAAGACAAGATCTAATTTGTAATCGTAACATAATACAGTATCAAGAAATACATTATTCAAGCCCAAATCCCCATCAAACAGATGAATAATCTTTTCCTTCCCCACTG
Organism: Streptococcus australis ATCC 700641; assembly: GCF_000186465.1. Classification (GTDB taxonomy): domain Bacteria; phylum Bacillota; class Bacilli; order Lactobacillales; family Streptococcaceae; genus Streptococcus; species Streptococcus australis. The sequence goes on from NZ_GL636091.1 coordinate 1,932,733, forward strand.
CTTTTTCAAACCATTTCACAATATGAACTCCTTTTTTAAAAATGAATAAAAGTCTTGTTTTTAGAGTTATTGTTTCGCTCTTTAAGGAGATTTTAGAATAGACTGACCCTCCTGCCGTCCTTTCCTTTTGTAACGTCATTGATTAAATCCTTGACGGTAGATATATCGAACTGACGGGAAAAGTCTACAATTTTCTGGCGATTCTGTTCTGGATATAAATAAGATGCAGCTAAAATAAATAAAAATGGATTTATGACTTGACCAATATGCTCAAGATATTTAGGCTGAGTTACATAAGACATAATTTTGTTAAAATCATCATCTTTCAGCACAATCTTTCTCTGATATATCGCTGCACAGGCACCTGCAGCTTGAGATGAGTTATTCGATTCTAAGGACTCATAAACAAAAGACAAGTTCTCTGTTTCTAAATTTTCTAGATAAGCAATCGCTACTGCTAGAGAGCGGTAGGTTACGGGTGTTGGAATATCTCTCAGCAGCAATGACTTGAGATAGGGGACTTCTTCTGTACAATCCGTTGCGGCTATGGCGTAGAGTAAGTACATTTGTGATTCCCACGATCTAGGCTTTTCCATCTCGCCCTCCAAGGCCTGATGCAAGAATGGTCCATATCCTTTTAATTTACCCTTTAAAATCTTTTTCGCTGCCTTTTTTACCAAGGGCGTACGTCCTGAAGTTAACTCATCTACATAGTCCATTTTTAAATCCTCTTTATATCTCCATTTGAATTTACTGCTCTTTGTTCAGGATATGAAAGAAATCATCTCTTAGAACAATTCCATCGTCTTCTATCAAATAGACCATGTGCTCCCAGAAGGGCAATTCTTGTTCAGGATGAGCTTCCAAGGCAAGTACTTGATTCTTCAAATTTGCTGCAATCTCTTCGACTTCATCTTGCTCAATCTCATAAAACTTTGCTTTCAAAAGAAAGATGCCTGATAGAAAAAGTGAATAAGAGGAAACAAAAGCTTGCAAGGAAGAGTTGACATAAATCCTTGCTTCTTGAAAAACTTCCCTTCCTTCTTGATTGCAAAGTAAAAAGATTTGCTCCTTTTCTCCAATCACAAAAAATCCTAAAAAACACTGGCCAACAAGCCTATAACTCTCTTGCTCTTTCCTTAGTTTTACTAGATCAGTAGCTACTTTGACAAAAGAAAATCCCATTTTAGAATAATTCTCTAAATATGCCAAAAGGTTGAAACGGACCTCATCCAGACGAAATGGTTTCTCCTTTGTAGGCACCACACAAAAACCTAGCTCCTTGACTAATTCATCAATAGTAACTGTCATTTTTCTATCCTTTCTTCTGCTAACTAGCTCTGATACTATTCACATAAGAGCTAGTCAAGTGCCCAGTCCAGTTCCAAACACTTAGCTACATCCTCAAAATAATCATCCCAGGCCCATTGGCAATCCTTCCGACTCAACAGATAATCCATCTACTTTTTATTTGACCTCCATATTACAGGTCCCTTTTAGGCTATCATACCATAAGATTCCCTTTCCATAAAGCTAAAACAGAAAATGAGCCTAGCGGTTTTACTAGACTCATTTTATCCTTATTATTTCACTTTATTATTTTCCCTTTTCAACCCATACTGATCGCTCAATCAACCGTCTTAGACAGAAGTCTTGTCCTGGATCTGTGGGAAAGTCACACGAAAGAGACTTCCTTTTCCTTCTTCAGAGATGATTTTCACCTCTGCTCGATGGAGGTCTGCAATGTCCTTAATAAAGGACAACCCAAGTCCGATACCACTATTGAGGCCCTTGTTCCGAGAATCCTCCACCTGATAGAAGCGATCCCAAATCTTGCTCAAATGGTCTGGCGCTATCCCAATCCCATCATCCGCTACCTTGAGAACAGCACCAGCTGGACTAGCCACCAAGTGGATGGCAACCTTGGTCTTGGTAAATTTCACTGCATTGCTCAATAGATTATCCAGCATCCGAGTGACCAAAACAGCATCCCCCTGAATCCAGAGGTCCGGCTGAATGCTCACTTCAAAGGCTATGGGGCTTTCGCCCCACTTTCTTTCCTGTCCCTGACAATAATCTGACACCAGGGTTGATAGACAAACGGGTTTTAAATCCGACCACTGCAGGTGTTGGGTCTTGGATATTTCCAAGATCTGCTCGGTCATCGATTTCATTAATTTAGCCTGCCGATGAATGACCGTCAAAGATTCCTTGGTCTCCTCTAGGTTATCTGCATATTTGGAGCCAAACTCACTCTCCGAAACGATGACTGACAGAGGGGTCCGCAACTCATGGGATACATTTTGGTTGAATTGCTTTTCTTTCTCAAAAGTCGACTGAACAGAAGAAATCAAATTATTAAAGACCTTGGTAAGACGAGACGTTTCTACATAATCCTTCTGATGCTCGGTCGACACGCGCTTACTGTAGTCTCCGCTCTCTGCAATTTCCTCTGCCATTTGGGTCACCTCTCTGATCGGCAGAAAGGCCTTACGAAGGATCCGACGTCCACCCCAGGCCATCCCAAGGATGGACAGAGGAGCTAGAATGGCCAAGGAAAGAAGAAAGATACTTAATTCTCTTCCTAGACCAGAAGCAAGGCGCACGCCCCGTATCCATTTGCCCTCACTTTCATTATAGACATCAAAATAATAATAGGTTGCTTGGGAAGAGGTATACGTCGACAATTTCCCAGACTCAAAGCCAGCATTGATATCAAAGCCACTTGGCAGAGCACCCTGCTCCAACTTCATGTTTTGATTGTAGAGTGCAAAATAATTGCCGTCATCAAAGGGCTCAAATTCCTCAAGGTCTGAAGCTACTTCCATGGTCTTCTGCTCCAGTTCCCCACGTGAGCTATAGCTGGACCAGGCTCCGGAAATGATAAAAGAAGCACAAAACATAAGAACAAAGAGAAAAGAAACAAAGAGGGTATACCACAATGTCACCTTAGAAACGATGGAGGGAGACTTAGAGTCCTTCTTCATTTTTGAAAACATAGCCCATCCCCCTTTTTGTCTGAATAATCGATGGATTACCTAATTTTTTGCGGATATTCTTGACTAAAACATCAATGATATTAGACTCTCCAACATAATCAAAATCCCAAATATGCTCACGAATCTGTTCCCGACTTAAAACCACATTGGGATGGCGCACCAGACACTCTAGTAACTCATACTCCTTGGAAGTCAGGTCAACCAAAACACCCTTGTGTTGGATGGTCTTTTTTGCCAAGTCTAAGGAATAGTCACCAAATTGGACCAGGTTGGTCAAGTTTTCTCGATTATTTCGTCTCAGCATGACGCGAATCCGAGCCAGTAATTCATCAAATTCAAAGGGTTTGACCAAGTAGTCGTCTGCACCAGCATCCAGTCCTGTTACCTTGTCTTCTAGGCTATCTTTAGCCGTTAGCATCAGAACTGGGGTCTTAATCTGATGATTTCTCAAGTAGCTCAATACCCCCAAACCATCTAGCTGCGGCATCATAATATCTGAAATAATCACGTCATACTGGGACACACGAATGTAGTCCAAGGCCTCCTGACCATCATAGGCCGCATTAACACTATACTGCTGGGTTTTCAGTAATTTAACGATGCTACGATTCAAATCTACTTCGTCTTCAATCACTAATACTTTCATAGCCACTTACTCCAAATTTCTTCCCTTATTATACCATACTTCCATAAAAAATCTCGGCTAGGAAAAGCCTAGTCGAGATCTTACTCTAGTTAATCGTGATCCAGCTCCACATCTTCTTCCAATACGGTACCTGTATTGGCATCTAACTCTAACTCAATTTTTTGATTGCCTTCTCGCAAGCTAACGCTATAGACAAGTTTACCATCTTCTACATCTAACTCTACTTTTTCGATACTAGCATTCGAGTATTTTGATTTCAGCTGGCTCTCTACCTTAGCCAAGTCCAACTGAACACTTGCTCCGATTAATTGCTGATCTTCACGATCCTGACTCAGATCCTTAGTTTTTGACTTCAAGATAGCACCAGACTGGCCATCGATCTTATATTCTTTTTCATTTTTTCCATCCAAGATGGTCACTTCATACACTGCTTTTCCATGTTTTTCTTCTTGCTCGTAGCCAATCACTTTTCCACCCTTAGCTTCTTTCAGAGCTTTTTCTTGAGCTTGTGCAAGGGTGACAGATGCAGTCACTGTTGAAGAAGTAGTCTTTTTACTTGTTCCAGTATCGGCAAAGGCTACTACAGAGCCTAGAGCGGCAGTTGATAGAGAGAAGATTGCGAGACTTGCAACGGCTTTTTGTTTAATTGATTTTTTCATGTTAGTTACCAACTTTCTTTTTTTCTTATCAAGTTCTTCTTGATGATTCTATTTTATCTAAGAAAGATGAATCCAAAATGAATGAGAAAAGATTTTTTAAAAAATTTTTTAAAAAAGACTGAGTAAATCGACGAGCTTTTTGCAGCTATCTTTCTCAGTCCCCTTTCTATTTCTATCTTACTCCTCCTGCAAGATCTGATTAATAAAGTCTGCAATTGATTCAGCTACCTTTTGCATTTCGAGAGAACCTAGCGCACCTAGATCATTTTCATAAATGCTATCGTCCCCATTCTTTTTGAGGAAATAGGCCAGATCCCCATCTTGACCGATCATAAAGAAATCTGGTTCATCCTCATCAATCTGGTAGGTTTGATTGCGTTCGGTAAGATCTTCTTTAGCATAGAGACAAATACCCGTCTCACCAATGTCATAACCTGGCTGATCCCCTAAGTCATCAAGAAATACCTGATATCCTTTCGGTAAGGAAAAACCAAAATCATATTCGTGCATGCTTTAACCTCCTGCTTTCTCAGTTCTCTATTTCAGACTCCAGCCACCATCAATGGTCAGGATTTGTCCCTGCATGGCAGAGGCCTTTCCACTTGCCAAAAAGAGACTGACTTCTGCCACTTCTTCTGGCTCTATCCAGCGTTTAATAGGGGTCTCACTAGCCACCCAGTCTGCTAGGCCTCCTGGTTCAAAGTCCGCTGCAGTCATGCCTGTTTTGACAGCTCCCGGTGCAATGCCAAAGACCTGAATCCCAGCTTCTGCATAATCCAAGGCCAGCTGTTTGGTAAAGCCTGCTAGAGCATGCTTGGAGGAAGTATAAGCGTGACCGCCACCTCCTGCTAGGCTAGAAGCAATGGAGCACATATTGATGATGATCCCTTGCTTCTTCTCCAACATTTGAGTCAGATAATGCCGTGTCAGCTCTACCGGAGTCACATAGTTGATCTCAAAGATCTCCTGAATCTCCTGAGCGCTTTGCTCAAGAAGTGGTTTGTAGTCATCCAAGATCCCAGCCGTATTGCACAAGATGTCCACCTCTGGACACCAGTCAAAAATCGGCGCCAAATCAAGAGTCAAGTCCCGCTGCAAGAAGCGGAAATCACCCAACAACTGGGGATCCGCTCCCTGGTCTACCCCATAAACCTGGTAGCCCTTTTCTAAAAAGAGTCGAGCTTGAGCCAGACCAATCCCGGAGCTAACGCCTGTGATCAAGACCCGTTTAGTCATGAACTTCCACCCAGTCTGTCGCTAAGACATCACAAGGGGTTGGGCTCCACATGGAAAAGCCTTCGCCTTCACCAGATACGTTAATGAGAAAATAAGGCGTCACTTCAAGGGCAACCCCGTTTTGCTCGATGGTATCGAAAAGCTGGACATAGTTCTCAGCACCGCCCCAACCAGTTCGCACATATTTCTTTTTTGCCTTTAGTCCAGGCAAGATTTCTTCAAATGTCATCATCTTCTCCTTTGATTCATACTCCCTTTCATTATAACAAAAATCATGCTTGCTCGTTGTTTTTCAACAAAAAAGGGGAGCTTCCTCCCCCTCTTCACTCTATTCACCATTTTCTGTCTTGTTCTTTTTCAAGGCCCGAATGGTAAACCAATAGTATATAACTAGCCCAAAAACAATGATGGCTGTTGGCAGGAGGACAGTCATACTAGGATTCTGAATTCCTTGTGCCAAAGTCCAGCGATGCAAGAATCCCACTACTAAGAAGGACAGAATAGGAAAGATGAAGGCACGAGCAAACTCTTCTTTCCATTGCCACAGGATAAGACCTGCAGAAGCCCCTGTCATCAGGAAAGTATCCCATGGATTCGGTACCGTCAACCAGGCAAAAGCTGGCAAGAAACGGACCCCAACTATTTCACTGATAAAATAGATCCCCAGAACGAGAACGACTGCTACATAGATTGCTTTTTTTGACTTCTCTTCTGCAAAAATGAGGCGACGAAGTAGATAGAATAGCAACCCAACGGCTAAAAGTCCTAAAATACTATCCGTTAGATAGACGAGGGGCTTGAGAACCAGGACTGCTTGCGAAGCAAAATCACTTAAGAGGCGATAAAAAATCACAATTCCTGAGACGATTGCACCATATTTTAGAACAGATCGCGTGGATTCTTTAGGCATGTTCTCTAAGATTTGGTCTGCCATTCCCTTTGGATCCTGTCCAAAATAGTCCTTGGCTGTCAATCCATCACCGCTTGCTTGCGAAAAATCTAGCGCTAGATTATAGACCTGCTCTCTTAGTGCTTTCTCCTCATATAAGAAGCCGGCAAAATTGAAATAATCCCAGAGATCTTGGAAATAAGCTTGATCCTCCTGGCTAAAGGTTTGAACCAAAGCCTGCGTTTCTTCATAATAAATAGCTGATGTCATGGTGTTTCCCCCTTTCTTTGGAGACTAAATACAATGAAGGACAAGACTAGTCCTATCAGAGGGAGTAGCCAGCGTAATGAATTGGCCGTTCCTGGATTCACAAAGCGAACACAGCATCCAGTTACAAAGAAAGTCACTCCCATGACCAGTAGGCTAACAGCGAGCCGTCCCTGATTTCTATAGGTCATGATCGTAAATCCAAGAAGAACCAGAAATGCAAGAACAATCGCCCAACCATCTGGCAAAAGGATACTTCGATTCAGACTCAAATGGTCAGAAAACACGCGCTCTATCCTAGGAGACAGGATCAAGCTAATCACACTGATGATAAGAGCCCAAGGCCACTTGATTTCCCCATAGCTCTGTTTGGACCAAAGCCACATCATGAATTGACTCAACACTACGAAAATGAGTAGATCTAGCAGATATGTTAAGGGAGCAATCACCAGTGGCATCATCCAGGCAAAATCCATTACAAACCGCATGCCAACGAAAATCGTTCCAAGAATCAAGAATAACCCCACAAAAGAACCTAGCCTGCGCCTAGGTAACTCCGAGAGAACTTGGTCCATCATGGCCCTTGGATCCTTTCCGTAGTAGTCCATCGCACCAATCCCGTCTCTCTCAGCAACCTTTAAATCGCAAACCATATTGTAGAGCTGTTCACCCAGTAGCTCATCATCATAAAAATAGGACTTCACTCCGATATAAGCTATCATTTTTTTCATATAGGCTTGATTGTCCTTGTTTAGATGATTCAGTTCATCAGACATTTTTTCTGTATAATCTTCGATCATTCTTTCCCCTCCTTTTTCACGCGTTCTACTTTAATGACCAGATCCTGCCACTGGTTCCAAAATTCCTCTAGTCGCTCTCTTCCTTCCTTGGTTAGAGAGAAATATTTGCGATCAGGTCCATCCGGAGAGGGCCTCATCTCTCCTACTATGACTCCCTGCTTCTCTAACTTCTGAAGCAAGGGATAAACGGTCCCCGCAACAATCTTATCAAAGCCGGTTTCCTTAAGGCTTTGGATCAATTCATAGCCATAAATAGATTTCTTTGAAATAATTTCTAGAACACAACCTTCCAGAACACCCTTGAGCAATTGCGATTCTTTCATCCTTCTCCCCCTTTCTATACACTCTTCTTTTTAACTAGTTTGTTTTACATACTAGTCCTTTCACTATTAGTATACTTCATCCAAACTAGTTTGTAAAGCATAATAGTGATAATCTTGAATAAAACTCAATAAATCCGAACAATATGACTAAATATACAAAATTTTTATAAAATTAGTTGCTTTTTATAAAAAAAGGTGTATAATGATACAAAATATTTATTAAAGGAGATAAGTGATGAAAAAATCTAAACTAGCTTTCCTAGCAGGTGTCACGGTTGCTTCAGCCCTGTTCCTTGCTTCATGTGGATCATCTTCAAAATCTTCTCAGACAAACACATACTCATACGTGTTTAGTACTGATCCAGATTCTTTGAACTACCTCCTTTCAAACCGTTCTACAACAAGTGACGTTACAACTAACTTGGTTGATGGATTGTTTGAAAATGACCAATATGGTAATCTCGTCCCTGCACTAGCGGAAGATTGGTCTGTTTCTAAAGACGGACTAACCTACACTTATAAACTCCGTAAAGATGCAAAATGGTATGACTCAGAAGGGAACGAATATGCAGATGTCACTGCACAGGACTTCGTCACTTCTCTGAAATATGTAGCAGACAACAAGTCTGATGCCCTCTACTTAGTTCAAAACTCCGTAGCTGGCCTGGATGACTATGTCACTGGTAAAAATACGGACTTCTCTAAAGTTGGAGTGAAAGCCGTTGATGACCATACCCTCCAATACACCTTGGCTCAACCTGAGTCCTTCTGGAATTCTAAATTGACGACTTCGACCATGATGCCAGTCAATGAAAAATTTCTTGAGTCTGCAGGAAAAGACTTCGGTAGCGTCAAACCTTCTGGAATCCTTTACAACGGTCCTTACTACTTGAAATCCTTCACTTCAAAATCTTTGATGGAGTTTACTAAAAATGAGAACTACTATGATAAAGACAATGTGAAGATTGAAAATATCAAATTGACCTACTTCGATGGTTCTGACCAAGACTACCTAGCTCGTAACTTCTCTGATGGCAACTTGACCACAGCGCGTCTCTTCCCAACGAGCTCAACCTATAGCACCATTGAGAAAAAATTCAAGGACAATATCGTCTATTCACCGCAAGATGCGACTGTCTACTATGTCTACTTCAACGTAAACCGTCAAAACTACGGTCATACCGAGAAGACAACAGACGACCAGAAGAACCAAACAAAAACAGCTCTTCAAAACAAAAACTTCCGTCAAGCCATCAACTTTGCCCTTGATCGTACTTCACTAAGTGCCCAATCAAACGGGAAAGATGGCGCTAGCAAAACCCTTCGTACGCTTCTTGTACCTCCAACATTTGTGCAAGTAGACAACAAAGACTTCGGTAGCGTTGTCGAAGAAAAACTTGCTGCAACAGGAGATGATTGGAAGGATGTCAGCCTAGCTGATGCGCAAGATAGCATGTTCAATGCGGACAAGGCCAAAGCACAATTTGCCAAAGCCAAAGAAGAGCTCCAAGCACAAGGTGTTCAATTCCCAATCCACATCGACTATGTGGTTGACCAGTCTTCTGCTAGCATTGTGCAACAAGCTGATTCAATGAAAGACTCCATCGAAAAAACATTAGGAAAAGAAAATGTCGTCGTGGATGTTCAGAAATTGTCTACGGAAGATGCGGACAACGCAACCTACTTCGCCCAAACACCAGATCAAAAAGACTTTGATATGGATATCGCTGGATGGGGCCCTGACTTCCAAGACCCATCCACTTACTTGGATATCTTCAATCCAGTCGATGGTTCAGCCTTAGCAGGTATGGGAATCAATCCGGCGACTGACCAAGCCCTAATTGAAAAACTTGGTTTGAACGAGTACAAACAACTATTGGATGATGCCAATGCTGAACAATTGGATACCAAAACTCGTTATGAAAAATATGCTGTTGCCCAAGCTTGGTTGACAGACAATGCCTTTGCACTTCCTGTCTACTCTAAGGGTGCTGTTCCTTCGATCACGAAGATCAAACCATTTACAAAAGCCTTCTCCTTGATCGGTATCAAAGATGGTTCTAGCTACTACAAGTACATGGAATTACAAAGTGATGTTGTCACAACTGCCGACTACGACAAAGCGTATAAGAATTGGTTGAAAGAAAAAGAAAAATCCAATAAAAAAGCGCAAGACGAACTTGAAAAACACGTGAAATAATGGTTGACGTCAAAACACCGAGGATCTAATCCTCGGTGTTTTTGATTAAGGAAAAACCTATCCTTGAAACTTTCCGCAACACTTAGCTTGTTCTAAGTAAGAAAACGGGTTATCCACTTATCATCTTTTCCATTTCTAATCTTATATAGATTCAAACGCTATCTCACGACAATCTTCCGATAACTTCTAGAAGTTAGAAGAAAGACGAGGACATAAGAGATGAAAAAGACAGCGCAGATGGAAAGAGTTGTTTGAAGGACCAAGCCCGCATTGGTCGCTCCTAGGATGGCAACGATTTTTGCGATCATCTTGTAGGCTACTCCTAGGTACAAGAAGGAGAAGAATAATGGAAGGAAAAAGACGGTGAGAATTTGTTTTCGAATGGTGGTGCCGGTTTGCTTTTGGTCCAATCCTACTTGTTGCAAGATCACAAAATTATCCCGATCCTCATGACCCTCTGAAATCTGTTTGTAGTAAATCACGAGAACCGTAGCCAATAGAAAGATGACCGATAGGAAAATCCCAATAAAGAGGAGAGTCCCTGCTGTTTCACGCCACTCTTTCTCTATGCTGTATCGTTCATATCCACCAAAATAAGTCGCACCATATTGACTCATTTTGTCTGTCGAATACAGCTCTTTGGTCACGCCACCAGTAAAATCTTTGTTGTCTTTATTTTTGGCATTAATAGAGAATTCTAAATTCTTATCAACTTTTAGACCCAGTTGGTTCAAATCAGGGAGGACAAGGTACAAGCCCATTTGGTGTTGAAACAGGGCGTTTTGTGGGATCTTCCCTTGGATAAAATTGGAATCCAGTTTTTGTTTAATCGTAAAGGTCTTCCCATTGATTTCTAATTGTGCGTCTAATCTTCCAGGATACTGATACCCATAGGCTAGGATTTCATTTTCCTCAAGCTCAACTTTTTGACCCGTCAGTTGCTCGTAAGTCGCCTGATCAAAAAAGTAGACGGTTCCCTCTGTCTTCATCTCCTGACCAGCTTGTTCATAAACCTCTAAGCTCCTTCCATCAATCTTTCGAATTTCAGCCGACCAGTATGTTGTCTGTGCCACCTGATAATCTGATAGATTTGTCGCATCGGCTGTTTTCTTAATTTGGGCTTGAACATCCTTGATAACCGGTTCTGTTTCAGCATCTGAAGGCATGTGCCCCACACTAATCATGTAATCAGAAGGGTAAACAGTATCTAGGTAGTTCTGCCCTCCAATAAAGATATTGAGTGACCCAGTTAAGGTGACCAAGACCATGGTGGAAAGAATACTAATGGTCGCAAGGCCCGCTGCATTTTTTCGCATCCGAGCTATTAAGTTAGAGACGGATATAAAATTCTCTGGCTTGTAATAGTAGGATTTCCGACCTTTGAGAAATCTTAAGAAGGTAATGGAGCCTGCGTTGAATAAGAGATAAGTCGCCAGAATGACCAAAATGACAGCAATAAAGAATCCTTGAACAGCCGCTACCGGACGCTCAACGGTTAGCGCTATATAAAACGCAATTCCTAAGAGCCCAAGTCCTAAAAGAGTTTGGACCAGCAAGAAGCGTCCCTTCTTCTCTCCTGCTTTTTTCTGTTGCATGAGGTGGAGGGAACTGTAGCGCAAGAGGCGGAAAGAATTCAACAAGAGAATGAGGCCAAAAGCTAAGGCTAACCCAAGTAAAGTGTCTAGAACAGCCCCTATCTGGAAGGTTGATTGAATGACGACTGGTAGCCCCATACATTTTAGGAGCAAGGCAAAAATCAAGCGATCAAACAAGAGTCCCAAGCCCAGTCCTACTCCAACTGTGAGGACATAGAAGGAGAGCAATTCCCATAAGGTCATGACGAGGAGATGCTTCTTCTCCATCCCCAGAACACTGTACAAGCCCAGTTCTTTGGAACGATTTTTCATGACATAGCCATTGGCATAAGCCACCAAAATGATGACGACCAGCTGGACGACGAAACTACCAAAACCAAGAACAGTTCTCGCCGCCCCCCCTCCGTAAGAATCCTCTAAATGAGGGGTTGATGCCAAGGCGATAAAACTATAAAGGATCATGGTCGTTAAAATAACAGCCAAGGCAAAGGGGTAATAGAGCTTGCGATTTTGTTTGAGGTTAGAAAAGGCTAATTTACTCGATAATTTAAACATCGCTATCCTCCTTACCCGCCATAACCGTCAAAGTATCCGAGATTTCTTGGAACATCTGACGTTCTGTTTTTTCCCCGCGGAAGATCTGGTTGTAAAGGATCCCGTCCTTAATGAAGAGCACGCGCTTGGCCCTCGCTGCGGCTGCGGTTGAGTGGGTCACCATGAGGATAGTTTGCCCCATGCTATTAATATCTTCAAAGACATCTAGCAAAGCAGCCGAAGACTTGGAATCCAGCGCCCCTGTTGGCTCATCAGCGAGGAGAATTTCAGGTGAGGTGATAATGGCCCGTGCTACAGCCACCCGTTGCTTTTGCCCACCAGATATCTCGTAAGGGTATTTTTCTAAGAGCTGGTGAATGCCCAACTCCCGACTGACACCATCCACCTTAGTCATCATTTCCTTGACCGGTCTGCGAGAAAGGACCAGAGGCAAGAGGATATTGTCTTTGACAGACAAGGTATCCAGCAGATTGAAATCTTGAAAGACAAAGCCTAGTTTTTCCCGACGGAAGCTGGACGCATCCTTGTTCTTGATAGTTGAAGTATCGGTACCGTTGAGGTAGACCCGTCCTTCTGTCGGCTGGTCCAGCATGGCCAGGATATTGAGGAGGGTCGATTTCCCGGACCCTGATTCCCCCATGATGGCGACGTATTCCCCTTTTTCAACCGTGAAGTGGATATCTTTTAGGGCTTCAACCTGCGTTCCTTGAAAGCGGGTTTTGTAAATTTTTTTCACATGTTGTACATCTAATAAGGCCATTTTCATTCTCCATTTCCATCTAGTTATATGATTGATATTAATAGAACTTCTTACATCTCTATTGTAACGATTTGGAAAGAGATCTACAATAAGCTAACCTTTCATTTTTACCCTGATTTCTTACATTTCTGTAAGGTATTAAAAAACTAGCTTCCTTGCGGGAGCTAGTTTCTTCTTATAAAGCTGTGATCGCTGTGATCAAACCAAAGATGATCCCTGGTGCATTAGCTGCAGCAAGTGGGATATCGCGTTCTTTTTTGAAAAGTCCATAATAGACCCAAAGACTACAGTTGATGGCTGCGACAAGAGGTTGAATAAAGTTTCCTTTGTGACCAGCGAGATTATCTATAATTTGTGGGAAGTAAGAGACATACATCATCACAGACATAAAGGTCGCAACCCAACCAAGAATTTTCATTTGTTTTTCATTCATTTTCATGATACCTTTCGTTTTTTAAGTACGCACTATTCTAACGCTTGCCCTCTTAAAATTCAAGTACTTTTTTCAACTGTTACTAAACTGTAAAGTGTCACAATCTTGTGATTTTGCAGGAAGATGGATTTCTTTTCGAGTGAATTTTCTCTCTAGTTGCCATTTTTTGACACTTTGTCTAATTCTTTTGCAAATGTGATCGTTTTCATTTTGCGTAGCATGCAAATTAATTGCATTTTCTTCCTACTTATGCTATTTTGATACACAGAGGTAAAATTTTATGAATAAACAAAAAATCAACAAAATCGTTGGCTCGATCGGTGCCTTTATTGGGATTATCGTTTTCATTGCCTACATCCCACAAATTATTGCTAATTTACAGGGAAATAAGGCCCAACCTTTCCAACCCTTGTCAGCTGCTATTTCTTGCTTGATCTGGGTCATTTATGGTTGGACAAAGGAACCTAAAAAAGACTGGATTTTGATCATTCCGAATTCGGCAGGTGTCATCCTAGGGGGATTGACTTTCCTTACATCACTTTAATAGAAAGTGAACAAAGACTGAACTCTACGGGTTCAGTCTCAGATTGAAGACAAAGTCCTTAGACCATAAGTTTCTAAGGGCTTTTATTTGTGTAAAGTCGTATAATAGAGGTAAGAATAGTTTGTGAGGTGTTCGCTATGTTTCACAAAGAAAAACCAGATTATAATCGACGCCAATATGGCTTCTATACGATAGATGAATTAGTCCCTGAGGATCACTTTCTTCGACAAGTGGATAAAGAGGTTGATTTTGACTTTATCTATGACTTGGTGGAAGATACCTATAGCCCCGATAATGGTCGTCCGAGTCTCGATTCTGTCATGTTAGTCAAAATCCCTTTGATTCAATGCTTTTATGGCATTCGCTCCATGCGCCAAACCATTAAAGACATTGAAGTAAACGTGGCCTATCGTTGGTTTCTTGGCCTAACTTTAGATGATAAGGTCCCTCATTTTACTACATACGGAAAGAATTACAGTCGCCGTTTTCAAGATAAAGAACTGATTTCTGAGATATTCTCACAAGTACTCAATCAGGCTTTATTTGCTGGTTTAATTGATCCCTCTGAACTATTTGTGGATGGAACCCATATTAAAGCGGCAGCTAACAGCCACAAGTATCGTAAGGAAATGGTAGAGCAACAAGCTAAATTTATGAGTGACCGGTTGGAAGTTGAGATTGATTTAGATAGGAGAAAACACGAAAAAAAGTCCTTAAAGCCCGCAAAAGAAAGCGAGGCTAAAGAAAAGAAAATCTCAACGACAGATCCCGAGAGTGGTTGGTTCCACAAGGGTGAACACAAGGAGGTATTTGCCTATTCTGCCCAAGTAGCTTGTGATAAGCATGGTTGGGCCTTAGCTTATACGGTTGAGGCAGGAAATGTCCATGATAGTCAGGCCTTCCCTGCTCTTTTTTCAAAGTTAGAACCCTTCTCCCCACACTACATTATTGCGGATTCAGGCTATAAGACCCCAGCTATCGCTCATTATTTATTAGAACGTAACATCATCCCTGTCTTTCCTTATACTCGTCCAAAGGGAGTAAGGGGGAACTTAAGACCCAATGATTTTGTCTATGATACTTTCTATGACTGTTACCTCTGTCCAGAGAACCAAGTGTTAAGCTATCGCACGACGACACGAGAAGGCTATCGTGAGTATAAGAGTAATCCAAAAACATGTGCTTCTTGTCCCCTATTATCCGTTTGTACCCAAAGTCAAAACCACCAAAAAGTAATTACGAGACATATATGGAAAGATGATCTTGAATGTTGTGAAGAGATTCTCCACCAAAGAGGAATGAAGGAGCTTTATCAGAAGCGTAAAGAAACCATTGAACGACTCTTTGGGACGGCTAAGGAGTACCATAATTTGAGATACACTAGAGAGAAAGGAAAGTCCAAAATGGAAGATAAGGTTGGGCTTACTTTGGCATGTTTAAATATCAAAAAACTGGTGAAATGGGTAGCGAATATCCCTTTTTATTTTGTTCTAAATCCGATTTTTAGATAGAATAACAGATGATAAAGCAAATAATTTTAAAAATACAACAAAAAGACAAACGCCAAAAATGACGTTTGTCTACGTTCTGAGACTGAACTCTACGGGTTCAGTCTTTTTTGTGTATCCCTTTGAAAAACAAAAACAATCGCAGTCGGTTTTCGTACAAAAAAGCCCGCTATGAGCAAGCTAAAAAAATTGACAATTCTTTTCTTTGAATAACCTATGCTGGATTATTGTGCAAAAATATCCAAATAATATCTGATTATTATTAGAGTATATTGAAACTTTCCGCTGTGAGAAAAGTGCCTGAAATAATTATGTTTCAGGCACTCGGAATTATTGAGACCTTAGGCTCAATAATTAGTCATGGAACTTCTTCGAAGTTCGCTGACGTCCGTACTCACCTAAGGAAAGTTTCTAATTTAATTTGAGTTTCTTTTCCTAAATCTGCACAATCTTGCGATAACTACGAGAGGTGATCCAAAAGACGATTAGGTAGGTGATGAGAAAGACGGCACAGACACTGAGGGTGACGATGAGGACTTGGCTACTATTGATGACACCGAGCACTTTAAGAATAAGGCGGATCATATGGTAGGCAAAGGCCAGGTGGACAAAGGCAAAGATAAGGGGAAGGAAGAAGACGGTTCGCACTTGACGGTTGATGGTCCGTTTGACTTCATCTTCATCAAGTCCCACCTGTTGGAGGATAACGAAGCGGTCACGGTCTTCATAGCCTTCTGAGATTTGCTTGTAGTAGATGACGATGACTGTTCCGACCATAAAGATCAATGACAAGAAAATACCAATAAAGAAGATGCCACCAAAGAGGCTATTCATTTCTCTCACATTATATGCTCGATTGCCTCCATAGACAAAAGTTCCTTGTCCCTGTTGGCTACTCAGTTCATCGATCATCTTGTCATAACTAGCTGCCAGCTTGAGTTGCTGGTCTTCGTCAACATTGACATTGAAACCACCATAGATTTGAGTAACGACAGCAAGGTTCGGAAACTGAGCGACAAAGGCTGAAAGGTCAGGCACGATCAGGTAATTGAAATCCTCTGTCAGCATATTGAAGATGTTTGGGACATGATCGGTGATAAAATCCTTGGTCACTTCTTCCTTGACTTGAAAGTCTTGCCCATTAATAGTAAACTGCTTTTGCCCTTTCAGAGCCTTGTTGTGGGCAAAGAGGATGACTTGGTTGCCGGTCAGATCGACGTGTTCTCCTGTCATCTGCTCATAGCTAGCTGCATCAAAGACCAGAAAGACTGTTCTCGGTCTGACATCGTGTTCATCATCAGGATAGACTGTGAAGTCTGTGCCCTTTTGTGATTCGACCCCAAAGGTAGCATAGTTCATCAGGTCACGATTTTTGATCTCAAGCTGGTGCTCAGAAGCAAACTCATCAAATTTCTGGTTGATTTGCTCCAGGTCTACCCCTTTTCCTTGAATGGAGAAATCATGTGGATTCATGATTTTCTTGATCGTTTCACCACCGATATAGATGTTGGTTGCAGAGGAGATGGTCACCAATACCATGGTTGAGAGGATGGCAATGGTCGCAAGGCCCACTGCATTTTTCTTCATGCGATAGATGAGGTTAGAGACCGAAATCATGTTGTTGGGTTGGTAATAATAGACCTTCTTTTTCTTGAGTAGGTGCAAGAAGACGGTGATCCCAGCATTAAAGAGCAGGTAGGTCCCGATCATAACCAGGATAACGGCTAGAAAGAAGATCAAAATCGCAGACATGGGGTCTTTGACAGACAAAGCTAGGTAGTAGCCAAAACCGAGAGAGGCTAAGCCCAGGATGGTCTGAGGCCACAAGAAGCGGGCTTTCTTTTCACCACTGGCTTTCTCACGCGTCAACTGCAGAGCATTCAAACGGAGAATGCGCCAAGCGTTGAGAAAAACTAGGAGGCCAAAGATGAGACCAAAGGTGACAAAGACCAAGATGACAATCCCAGGTTGGAAGGTGGATACTAGCTGGACCTTCATCTTCATGAGTTTCAAGAGAAAGGCAAAAATCAGCTTGTCAAAGAGGGCTCCAATCAAGACACCGCTTGAGATAGTCAAAAAGCCAAAGATCAAGAGTTCCTTGAAAATCATGCTGATGAGATGGCGTTTTTCAAGGCCAAGCATGCTGTAGATCCCCAGCTCCTTGGAGCGGTTTTTCATGACGAAGCTATTGGCATAGAGCACAATGATGGCCCCCGCAGCGTTGACCACAAACAGTCCCAAGCCTAGGGTGAAGAGTATAGAAGAGCCCCCACGAAGCTCGTGAATATGGGGATTAAAGGTCAGGGAGTCAAAGAGGTAGGCGATGGTCACTGCGAGAATGACCGCAATCGCAAAGGGATAATAGAGCCTGCGGTTCTTGATCAGATTGGAGCAAGCTAATTTAGTGGTTAATCGAAACATCTACTCCACCTCACTTGCCATGACCGTCAAGGTATCCGAGATTTCTTGGAACATCTGACGCTCGGTTTTCTCCCCGCGGAAGATTTGATTGTAAAGAATTCCGTCCTTGATAAAGAGCACACGCTTGGCCCGAGCTGCTGCTGCGGTTGAGTGGGTCACCATGAGGATGGTTTGCCCCATGGTGTTGATATCTTCAAAGACATCTAGTAAAGCCGCCGAAGACTTGGAATCCAACGCCCCTGTTGGCTCATCAGCAAGGAGGATTTCAGGTGAGGTGATGATGGCCCGTGCTACGGCCACCCGTTGTTTTTGCCCACCAGAGATTTCGTAAGGATATTTCTCTAGAAGTTGGTGAATGCCCAACTCCCGACTGACGCTATCTACCTTGCTCATCATTTCCTTGACGGGTCTGCGAGAAAGGACCAAAGGTAAGAGGATATTGTCCTTGACAGACAAGGTATCCAGCAGATTAAAATCTTGAAAAACAAAGCCTAGTTTTTCTCGACGGAAGCTGGACGCATCCTTGTTCTTGATAGTTGAAGTATCGGTACCGTTGAGGTAGACCCGCCCTTCCGTCGGCTGATCCAGCATGGCTAGGATATTGAGGAGGGTTGATTTCCCGGACCCTGATTCCCCCATGATGGCGACGTACTCCCCTTTTTCAACAGTGAAGTGAATATCTTTCAATGCTTCGACCTGCGTCCCTTGAAAGCGGGTTTTGTAGATTTTTTTGATGTGTTGAACGTCTAGTAATGACATATTTTTCTCCTTTTACTAGTAGATCAAGAAAAATTCTTGGGTTTGTTGTAGGACTTGGCGACCAAATTCCGCCTTTTCCAAATCGGTTTTCTTATTTGATTTCTTAATCTTTTTGGGTTCTTTCATCCATTTCAAGAGTTTCATTTTCTTGACCTCCTTCATTTGATGAGACTATTGTATAAAAAATAAAAGGTGGTCACCATAACCTAACCTTTCATTTTTAAAATTAAATCTTACATTTTTGTCATTTTCAAATAAAAGAGAAGCTTAGGGAGAGAATCATTAGTACCGACGAATTCCCCTAATCCATGACCAATTTCTTCTCTTCAAAACGTATAGCAACAGTCGTCCCTTGGCCGACTTGAGACGTCATCTGGAGTTGGTGCCCTAGCTGATCGGCAATCTTTTTAGACAGATAGAGGCCTAGTCCAGAAGATTGCTGGGTCAAATGCCCATTGTAGCCGGAGAATCCCCGCTCAAAGACACGGAGTATATCGCTATCCTTAATTCCAATCCCACTATCTTTCATAAAAAGGGTCTGGTCTTTGAAATAGATCTCAATCCCGCCAGTGCTGGTATACTTAAGGCTATTAGACAACAATTGCTCGATGATGACCAAGAGCCACTTGCGATCGGTAATGACGGCAACATCTAAGTCATGCAGATCCACCGTCAAGCCCTTTTGAATAAAGAAGATCGCATACTTTCGCACCACTTCTTTGACCAGCTCTTCGAGTGGAACACGCTTAAGCACCAAATCATCGTGAAAGCTTTCGAGTCTCAGATACTGGAGGACCACATTGGCATAGGAATCAATCTTAAAGAGCTCCTGCTCCATTTGTTGTCTCAGGTCGCTGTCTTCTATATTTTTAACCAAGAGTTGACTGGCCGCAATGGGCGTCTTAATCTGGTGGACCCAGAGGGTATAGTAATCCATCAGGTCATTGTAGGTCTCTAGACTCACCGTTGTTTGCTCACGTTGGGCTTGCTGACTGGTTGCTAGTTTCTGACTCAAGACCAGTTCTAGAGGGGTCTCAGGTAGTCCCTCCCCATAGAGCACTTCCTTCCGACAGGCCTGATACCCAGCCACTGCATCCCAAATGACCAGAAGAAGACTCAAAAAAGCCAAAATTCCTGTTAGGTAAAGGAGAAAATTGCGGTAGCCTTCGAATATATAGGCAAACAAGACCAGGGATGAAAGGAGTAAACCAATCAAATAGAGATAGCGACGGTGAGAAATCAGATAGTGTTTGACAAATAAGAATCGATTATCCATTGCTCAACCCGTATCCTATCCCTTTTTTCGTTTCGATAAAATGTTCCAGTCCTGCTTCTTCGAGTTTCTTCCGAAGTCTAGCTACATTGACCGAGAGGGTGTTATCATCAATAAAGAAATCACTGTTCCACAATTCCTTCATTAGATCATCCCGAGCCACTACACTTCCAGCTTTTTCAAAAAGGATACGAAGAATTTGAAATTCATTTTTGGTCAAATTAACCACCTCTCCCTCGTAGACCAGATCCATGGATTTGAGATTGAGGATGGCGCCCCGGTGTTCTAACAAATCTTGATCAGTTCCAAACTCATAAGAGCGGCGAAGGAGACCCTGAATTTTTGCCAGAAGGACATTGGGATCAAATGGCTTGGTCACATAGTCATCTCCTCCCATATTGATAGCCATGACGATGTCCATAGCTTGATCTCGTGAGGATAAAAACATGATAGGGACCTTAGACACTTTACGAATCTCCTGGCACCAATGGTAGCCATTATAAAGAGGAAGGCCAATATCCATCAGAATCAGATGAGGATTGGTCTGGACGAAGGTCCCCAATACATCCATAAAGTCATCAACTGCAATAACTTCAAAGCCCCACTGCTCCATGATTTTCTTCACTTGTTGGCGAATGGTTTCATCATCTTCGACAAGAAGAATTTTGTGCATGCTCTTTCCTGCTCTTTCTTACTAGAGTATTACCCTTTCATTATATCAAATTATCCAAGGAGCATACATATTTTTCGCCATCTCAACTTACAGGTAACTCCTTTCGTCAATTTCCTATTTTTACTGAGGGGCTTTTCAGGTATTTTATGCTATACTGAACATACAGATACAAAGGAGAATCTCATGTCCACGATTTTTGATTATCTAGACTATGTCACCTATGATTCCATCTACGATCGCCCTTTTAAGGAACTCGATGTCCTGGCACTGACAGAGCTGACTTATCTTCCTTTTGATCGGATCGTGCCCCAAGGGGATACGACCAATATTGAAGTCCGCTTATCTGATGCAGCAGAGCTAGTCGATCGAACCACAGATTTCATCGTGACAGACCAACACCTGAAAATAGTCGATGTCCTAGCTACATCCAAACGCTTTAAGAATCTCAAACTCCTCAACTATGTCAACGAATATGACCCCGATGTTCAGAAGCAGTTTGCGGCTATGACCTATCGTCTTACCATGGATGTTTATTTAGTTGTCTTCAGGGGGACGGATGACACCTTGATCGGCTGGAAGGAAGACTTCCATATGACCTATATGGACCATGTCCCAGCTCAGAGGCGCGCAGCCAGCTACCTACAAAACGTCATGAAGGAATTTCCTAAAGGGCGCTTCTTAGTAGCCGGTCACTCCAAAGGGGGCAATCTCGCAACCTATGCCTGCTCCTACCTTCCTGATCAGCTGTCCGAACAAGTCCATGCCATTTACTGTTACGACGCTCCAGGTCTCAACAAGTCCATTATCAAAACAGAGGGATACCAACGAATCGCACACCTCATTCATCGCTTTGTCCCACAAGGATCCATCGTCGGCATGATGCTGGAAGTCCCAGAGCCTGCTACGATTGTTAAAAGTCGAGCCTTTGGTGGCTTTGCCCAGCATGACGCCTTTACTTGGATGGTTGAAAAGGATGGATTTGTGACACTAGATCAAACCAATCCCGATAGTCAGCAGACCGACGAGACCCTAAAGCAGTGGGTTCGCGAAACATCGGCGGATGAGCGCAAGAAGTTCTTTGATACCTTTTTTGGCATTTTTCTGGACGCAGGCATCACTTCAATTAATGATTTGAGGAACTTGAAAAATTTCTCCAAGATCAAAGACATCTTTCAAAATGCTCAAGACCTAGATCCTACAGAAAGGGAAATGCTGGAACGTCTAGCCAAGCAACTCATCGACACCCGTGTCCAAGCTTGGAAAAAATGGCAAACAGTTCCCCGTATCCTGGTTCAAATGGCTGCATTTTTCAAGCGAAAACAAGCAGTCGAGTCCTCCTCACCTCTGCTTCTTGAGCACAAAGATTGACAATTTCAACTCTATTCTATAAAATGTAATAATATCGTTTACATCCAATGGTGTAAACGAATTTTTTTATAGAAAGAGAATTCATTAAAGTAAAACAAAAACCAGGAAATTATAGTTCCTGGGTTTTCGCTTCTTATTGGCGATAGAAGTATTGATCCGCTGGGTAGTTGCCTGCAGATTGAGTAACAACCAAGCGAGGTTTGCTCTTATCTGACTGGTCTCCATCAGGATTTTCAAAACCAATCTTAAAGAGGCCAACTGCCACTCCTGTTTCTCCCACACGTAGATCTACATAAGGGACTTTACTTGTCTTATCAGAGTTTGGCACTGCTTTTAATCTTCCTTGACCTTTCACAGTTCCATCTTCTTGGATGACCATCTCCTGGCCTTTGGCATTGCGCCATGTCCCTGCTAGACTTGAGAAATCTCCACTATTGATGGCCGCAATATCAAGGTCTGCGTCCTTCTTAGGCTCTGGGTAGGCTTCCCACCATTTGTCTTGGTAGGCTTGGAAGGAGGCTTGATGGTAGAAGATACGTCTCAAAGGCGACACGACACCATCCGGACCTTGAACATTTTCAGGAATCAAAGTGACAATCAATTCTTGACCAGGAGTTTCTCCACTTGTACCAGCTTGGACAAAGTAAACCTGATAGGTCGATCCAGCTTTCTTAGGTTTCTTATCTTTATTAAGGACAAATTGGACATTGCTAGCTCCACTCCAGAAGCTCCATCCCTTATCCTGATCAGAGTAGATAGAAGGGAAGACAGTAGTCCGGTGATTATAATAATCTTCTGGACTATAGCCATACAACTTAAAGCCAGAATCCGCAATCTGCTGTTCAATAGATTCATTGGAATAGCTTCCCGCGAAGGTTGTCAAATCCCCATCCAATACTGCATCATCTGGATTCGTCGATTTAAAGAAATCCTTCCGATTGGCAAAGACCATCTCATGATCGGGGTCTTTGTCTGACATGGTTACCGTAATAAGGGGGGCTTTATCTGTTTTGTATTTAAAGATACGCACAGTGATGGTGAAATCCTTATTTCCATCTGACTTTTTCATCTGACTAGTAGAAACTTTATTGGCTCCTTCTACTTTGAAATCCGTTGAGAAAGTTGCTGATACAGGACCATCTTCTGTCTCGTAATCAATCTTCCAAGATTTCCCATCTTTTTGAATCTTGGCCTTATCACGCGCACTAGAGACATATTCACCAGATAGATCGATGGCTTTTTCCTTAGATGAAGACGAGGTCTTCGAGGTCTGATTGAACTCTTTTTGATGATCCGGTTGAATATTAGAGCTAGAGTAGAGATAGACTCCTCCGATTAGAACTACTGCACTCACAAAAGCGATGATCATCCAAAGATATTTCTTATCTAATTTTTTGATCATTTCAATACCTCCTTGAAATGGTAGTTACCTAATAGTATACCTTAAATTCTATTTAAAGCAAACTTTGACTGAATTTCATAAACTTTTTATCGTTTTTCGATACTTTTTTGTTGACTTATTTTTTATAAGGAGTATACTATAAGTGAAAAATAAATAAACTTCAAGGAGGCTTGCGATGAAAAACTCAAAAACCTTAAAAGATGTCATTGAAGTCTTAACGGCTTTCATTTACTTCTGTGGCTTTATGACCGTGGCCGCACTGGTCGTCCACCTGCTTTCCCGGATGGGAGTGTTTAAGGAGATCGTTCAATCTGGACGCTTGTCCTTTGATGTGAACGGCATCCAGCTCTTCCCCAAACATCCGCACCCCCTCTGGCAATTGCTCTTTCCATTAGCCTCCAGTGCTATTTATATATTTCTTCTCATCACCATTCGTAGCTTCCTCCAAAATCTCTACCAAGAAAAGATCTTTTCTCACTCCAACATTGATCTTTGTAACCGGGCTTGGAAGATCCTCTTGGTCTTGTCCTTTATGTCTGGCACACTTGAAACCAGTGGCAATGCTTATCTCCTTCCCTTCACCTTCCGATTGACCTTTAATACGGGACTTCTCCTTGCCGTCCCAATTGTCTGGGCCCTTGGCAAGATTTTAGAGAGAGGGATTGAAATCGCAGAAGAAAATGAGCTAACCATTTAAGGAGGGTGCCATGATTATCGTCAATTTAGATGTCATGCTGGCCAAGCGAAAGATGAAATCCAATGAGCTAGCAGACAAAATCGGCATCACCACAGCCAACCTCTCCATCCTCAAAACAGGCAAGGCCAAAGCCATCCGCTTCACCACCCTTGAAGCCATCTGCAAAGAACTAGACTGCCAGCCTGGAGATATCCTGGAATACCGGCCAGATGAATAGGACATGTATCGTCATAAGAAAAGCACTCCCGCTGGAGTGCTTTTCATCTATGTCTATCGTTTAGCCAATGATGCTTCCATTTGGTACAGATGGATCAACAGTTAAGACTGTTAATTGATCTCCGTATTCTGCGGAAAGAATCATGCCTTGGCTGACATATTTCTTCATCATTTTACGTGGTTTGAGGTTGGCCACGATTTGGAGTTTCTTGCCGACCAATTCTTGTTCATTTGGATAGAATTTCGCGATACCAGAAAGGATTTGACGGTCTTCGCCATCTCCTGCATCTAGGCGGAAGCGAAGCAATTTGTCTGATCCTTCGACGCGTTCCACTTCTTTGACTTCTGCTACACGGATTTCAACTTTGTCAAAGTCTTCAAATTTGATCTCATCTTTTTCAGACTTGAGTTCCACTTCTTCTGGAATCCATTCTTTTTCTTGTGGTTTCCCAGCAGTCATTTGAGATTGGATGTAGGCAATTTCTTCTTCCATGTCCAGACGTGGGAAGATTGGAGTTCCTTTGGCAACTACTGTGACATTTTCAGGGAATCCTGCTAAGTTCAAGTTTTCAAGATCAAAGTCCAAGCCCAAGCCAAGTTGTTCCATGATGGCGTTTGAGGTGTTCATCATGAATGGTTGGATCAAGTGAGCCATGACACGAAGGCTAGCTGCCAAGTGAGCCATGACCGCTGCCAATTGTTCCTTGTCACCATCTTCTTTAGCGAGGACCCAAGGCGCTGTCTCATCGATGTACTTGTTGGTCCGAGAGATGATGTTCCATACGGCTTCCAAAGCGCGTGGGTAATCAACCGCATTCATTTGCTTGTGGTATTCAGCGATGTTTTCTTCAACTACCTTAGCCAAATCAGCATCAAATGCAGTGACATTTTCGACATAAGCTGGAACTTGGCCACCAAAGTATTTATTGATCATGGCTACCGTCCGGTTAAGGAGGTTTCCAAGGTCATTGGCCAATTCATAGTTGATGCGAGCCACATAATCTTCTGGTGTGAAGGTACCATCAGAACCAACTGGCAAACTGCGCATGAGGTAGTAACGAAGTGGATCCAAGCCGAAGCGTTCCACCAACATTTCTGGGTAGATGACATTCCCTTTAGACTTAGACATCTTGCCGTCTTTCATGACAAACCAACCATGGCCAATCAAACGTTCTGGCAATTTGATATCCAACATCATGAGAAGGATTGGCCAGTAGATGGAGTGGAAACGAAGGATGTCTTTTCCGACCATGTGGAAGACGGTTCCGTTCCAGAACTTATCAAAGTTTTCATGATCTTCTTGACCATATCCAAGAGCTGTCACATAGTTAAGAAGGGCATCAAACCAAACGTAGACAACGTGTCTAGGATTGGATGGAACCTGTACACCCCAGGTAAAGGTGGTCCGAGATACCGCCAAGTCTTCCAAGCCTGGCTCGATGAAGTTTTTCAACATTTCATTGAGACGGCCATCTGGCGTGATGAAATCCGGTTGAGATTTGAAAAATTCAACCAAGCGGTCTTGGTATTTGCTGAGGCGAAGGAAGTAAGATTCTTCAGAAACCCATTCTACTTCGTGTCCTGATGGGGCTACCCCACCGATGACCTTGCCATTCTCATCACGGAATACCTCAGCCAATTGGCTTTCTGTAAAGAACTCTTCATCAGAGACTGAATACCAGCCAGAGTACTCACCCAGGTAGATGTCGTCTTGCGCAAGCAAACGTTCAAAGACCTGAGCCACCACTTTTTCATGGTAATCGTCTGTCGTACGGATGAATTTATCGTATGAGATATCGAGTAATTGCCAGAGTTCTTTCACTCCAACGGCCATCCCATCTACATAAGCTTGCGGCGTAATCCCAGCTTCTTCTGCTTTTTGCTGGATCTTTTGACCGTGCTCATCAAGACCAGTCAGGTAGAACACATCGTAGTTCATCATGCGCTTGTAACGAGCTAAGACGTCACAGGCAATGGTTGTATAAGCTGAACCAATATGCAATTTACCAGATGGGTAATAGATAGGGGTTGTGATGTAGAATGATTTTGTCATTTTCTTTTCCTTTCAAGGCTAATGAAACCTTATATACTAACACCCCATTATATCATTTTTAGGAGGCCCTGAAAACCCAAAACCAGCTAGGATCTAAGGAAGACAAGCAAAAAAGCTGACCGAAGTCAGCTTTCTATTATTGATAACGAATCCCGCTAGAATTGCCTCGCTTTTGCATTTCTAGGCTCGGGATAAAAATATCCACTGGATAAGCCTCGCTTTTTCGTTTTCAGGCTCGGGATAAAAAGGTCCCCCGGATCTTTTTATTTCCCAAGATAGTATTCAGACACTACGTTCAATTTTTCGTCAAATTCGAATACCAATGGTGGGAAGTTAGGGATTTCCACATCCATGATTTCGTCGTCTGACAATTGTTTGATGTGTTTTACAAGGGCACGGATTGAGTTACCGTGAGCTCCTACGAATACATTTTTACCATCTTTAAGTGCTGGAGCGATTTTATCTTCCCAGAATGGAAGTGCACGTTCCAAAGTAACTTTCAAGTTTTCAGCATCTGGAATCACTGAATCGTCAAGTGAAGCGTAACGACGGTCAGTGTGTGCTGAGTGTTCATCATCACGGTCCATTGCAGGAGGCAATACATCGTATGAACGACGCCAGATGTGAACTTGTTCATCACCAAATTGTTCAGCAGCTTCTGCTTTGTTTTTACCAGTCAAACCACCGTAGTGACGTTCGTTCAAGCGCCATGATTTTTCAACTGGAACCCACAATTGGTCAGCAGCTTCAAGAGCCAAGTTAGTAGTTTTGATCGCACGTTTCAATACTGAAGTGTAAGCTTGGTCAAATTCGATACCAGCTTCTTTGATCAATTTACCAGCGTCGATCGCTTGTTGTGTACCTTTTTCAGACAAATCAACATCAGCCCAACCAGTGAAAAGGTTAGCTTTGTTCCATTCAGACTCACCGTGGCGAGCAAAAACCAATTTTACCATTTGATGGATCTCCTTTTATTTTCCGAGGTTCCCCTCGTTTATCTATTCTATTCTATTCTACTAGATTTTGAGGGAAAAATCTAGTCTTAACAGAGCTAGATCGAAGATTTCGTGAAAATTTTATCAATTCTTTTTCATGGACATTTACAAGTCGCTCTCACCAAGTTCTAAATCCTGCCTCTTCCACCCTCTTTCCACAAGCCAGACTAAACAAAAAACCTCTAAAAAGAGGTTTGCTTACAATTGCTTCTTCTGGCATTCCGGACAAAGGCCATAAACTGTAGTTTGGCACTTGGTAATGACGTAGCCACTTTTTTCTCTCGCTTCTGCTCTCACGTCTGGAACTTCGATATCAATATCGTCAATCTTCCCACAAGACTCACAAATCAAATTCAAATGATCGTGTCCCATAAAGTCAAAGTAGGTCGTGGTATCATTGCGTACTTTTATTTCAGAGACAAAGCCTTCTTCAATGAGGACCTTAAGATTGTTATAAACGGTTGCTAGACTCATATTGGGAAAGGCAGGTTTCAAATCTTGGTAGATGGCATCGGCACTCGGATGTTCCTGACTTTTGACAAGATAAGAAAGGACCGCACGACGCGTCTCTGTAATTCGTACAGATTTTTCGCGCAAGTGTTGCAATACATCTTCCACTTTTTCTTGTTGAACGGAATCGAGCCTTAAACAAGCTAGCATGGTCTTTCCCCTTTCTGTCTCTTCTTAAAAACTATTATATCACGAATACCAAAATTTGCCTAATTAGAATGTTTGTAAATAAGAAAAGAGGCTGGGACAAAAGTCCTAGCCTCTCAATTGTCTTTGGATTGTCGAGCAAGACGCAGTGGTTGAGTGGGCTCTACTACGCTGATTTCATCAGCTTTTAAAGCCCTACTCAACTGTGCGGAGGTGGGACGACGAAATCGAATTCTAACGAATTACCGATTTCTGTCCCACTCTCTTTTGTTTTCTATTCTTAACTTCCCCAATTAAGGATCCATCTCATAGTTCCTAGTAAGACTTTGACAAAGAGGAACATAAAGAAAAGTTCCGCAATAAACCAAAGACCTTTCAATAGATAAATAATCGGCTTAATCATGAGCAGAACAAAGATTCCAACAATCCATCTCATGGTCCACCCTCCATTTCTCACTTTTTTCTATTATACTCCTATTTATAGGCCCTGTCTAGAAAGGACTCCAAAACAAAAAATCCCTTCTAGCAAGCTAGAAGGAACTTTTATAATCACAATTATTTAACTGCGTCTTTAAGAGCTTTACCAGCTTTGAATGCTGGAACTTTAGAAGCAGCGATTTTGATTTCTTTACCAGTTTGTGGGTTGCGACCTTTACGAGCTGCACGTTCACGAACTTCGAAGTTACCGAAACCGATCAATTGAACTTTTTCACCTTTTGAAAGGTATTCTGAAACAGCTGCAAATACAGCGTCTACTGCTGCTGCTGAGTCTTTTTTAGTCAATTCTGTAGCTTCTGCCACTTTTGCGATCAAATCTTGTTTGTTAGCCATTTAACAAATCCTCCAAATTTTTTTAGGTTTTACCCTTAACATCTCTATCATATCTAAAAAATGCTTTTAGGTCAAGTACTAAACCTATTTTTATAAACTTTTATGTAGGAATAGATTCCTTTAATGACGGGCTTCTATGCAAATCGGACAAGAACTGCCCAAGCATCTTCACCAGTGTGAGTTTGAATGATCGAACCTGTTTCTAAAACAGAGATTGGAGTTGCAACAAAAGGCTGTAATTGCGCCTTCATTTGGTTAGCAAAGTCAGGTCCACCAGCATAGGAAATTCCTATCTCAGCGATTTCTTTACCGGATAATTCTTGCATCAACTCGTCCAACCATTTTTTAAAGGTCTTCTGTCCGCGTCCTTTGACAATCGGTTGCAGTTCATCGTTCTTCATTTCCATTACAACCCGAATATTCAAAAGGGAACTCAATAAACCAGTTACGCGGCCAATCCGGCCTCCTTTAACCAGGTTTTCCAGTGTAGAAACTCCAATGTAGAGTCTAGATTTTTGCTTGACCTCTTCAATGCGGGCTACAATTTCCTCTACTCTAGCACCTTCTTGAGCCAGTTTCGCTGCTTCTACCACTTGGAACTTCATGGCCTGGTCCGTAAAGCTACTATCGATCACCGTTACATCTGCATTGGCTAAGGTAGCTCCTTGACGTGCAGCTTCCACTGTACCAGATAAGGCATGGGACATATGGATTGCAATAATTTGCGCACCTTCTTTAGCCAATCCTTCAAACGTTTCCGCAAACACACCTACTGGAGGTTGACTAGTCTTTGGAAGGTTTTTACTGGATTTCATCAACTGAAGGAATTCTCCTTCGGTTAATTCCGCATCTGAGTAGAGGACACCATCCACCATAACAGAGAGGGGAACGATGGTAATTCCGTATTTTTCAACAACTTCAGGCTCAATCGTTACGGATGAGTCTGTAACAATTTTTACTTGTGACATAACATTCCTACAATCTTTTCTTAGATATATCCATTCTATTATATCAAATTTTCTAGGCTTTTGTGGGACAAAGTCCTATTTACTTAATCATCGATAGCTGCAAATCCCTCATTGAGCAAAGCAACATCGGCCTTCATTCCACTTTCATCAAAGAGAATACCATGGAGGACGCCACCATAAACAGCTCCACCATCCATACCAATCTTCCCATCTTCGGTCACCCAGAGTTTTTTGGTTCCAATCTTTTGATCCAAGAGATAGTGGACGGGAGTATGACCGAAAACAATGGTCTTTCCTGTCTGATTGGTCGCTTCATGGAAGGGTTGGCGGATCCAGACTTTCTGATAATCCGTCGTTTCGTGCCAATCAGGTAAGTTTAAGTCAAGGCCAGCATGCACAAAAATATAGTGTTCTGTTTCATAGACAAAAGGAAGCAAACGGATGAAAGCAACTAGGTCCCCACAAGTCTCTTGCACGCGCCGAGCATCCTCCACGCCATCTACTGGATCTGTGAGGGGACGACCAAGCAAAGAGTTAATCGTGGTATCACCACCATTTCGTCGGTAATGGTCGTAGCGTTCGGTCGGGTTATCAATCCAGGCTAAAAACATGTATTCGTGGTTCCCAGAAAGACAGATTGCCCCTTGCTGTTCGACAACATCTTTGACCAGTTCGATCACTCTACGACTATCTTCTCCACGGTCTATCAGATCTCCGAGAAAAACCAACTGGGACTGACCATCCCAATGAGTCATCAGTTCCTCCAGCATACCTGCTTTTCCATGAATGTCTCCGACTACGAAATAGCTTCCCATATCAGTTCCTTTCTTTTTAGGACGGCCGTTTTAGCAATTGTTCTGCCTGCATGCGGGCTGCTTCTGTCACATCTTCACCAGCTAGCATCTTGGCTACTTCTTCGACCCGCTCTTCATGACTGAGCAAACGAACGGTCGAAACCGTTGAAAATTCATCACTTACTTTTTCGATAAAGAACTGGTAATCGGCTGCTGCAATCACCTGAGGCAAATGAGAGATGGCTAGCACCTGTCCATAACGCCCAATCTTATAAATCTTCGAAGCAATGGCTTGAGCGACCCGACCAGATACCCCTGTATCCACCTCGTCAAAGACGATACTGGTCTTGCCTTCTTTGCGGGAAAAGGCTGACTTGATGGCCAACATGAGACGGGACAATTCCCCACCTGATGCTACTTTTACCAAAGGCTTAAAGTCCTCCCCAGGGTTGGTCGAAATATAAAACTCAACCGTTTCGTTCCCTTCACGGTTAAATTTAGATGGGGTAAAACGCACTTGGAAACGGGCTTTTTCCATATAGAGATCCGCTAGTTCCTGCTGGATCTCTGCTTCCAGCTGCTGGGCCAAGTCATGGCGTCCTTGACTCAGTTCTTTAGCCAAGCCAACCAGCTGACCTTCCATGGACTTGAGTTCTTTCTCTAAGTCTTCAGAGGAGGTTCCCCCTCCTGTTAATAGGCTATATTCCTTGCTAATTTGCTCCAGATAATCAAGAACATCCTTTACTTGACCGCCGTACTTACGCGTGATCGAGTGAATTAGGTCTAATCGAGCTTCTACCTGCATCAAGCGGTTGCCGTCAAAGTCCAAGCCATCTACCAGATCCTCCAAGCGTTTGGTCAGATCTTCCAGAGTATAGTAGGTCTCAGCCAGTTGGTCAGACAAGGTCTTGTATTCCGGATCATACTCTTCGATACCTTGCAGATCATTCATGGCCGATCGAACATTGCTAAGACTGGAGAAGTCTTCTGCATCCAGCATAGCGTAGGCATTGCTTAGGGTATCCGCAATCATCTTATGATTGAGCAGGCGTTGCCGTTCTTGCTCTAACTGGACATCTTCATCCAGGGACAAGGCAGCCGCCTCGATTTCCGAAATTTGGTATTCCAGCATTTCGATGCGAGCTTGGTTTTCCTGGTTATTTTTTTGGATTTGCAAGACCTGCTTGCGCAAGGACTTGTAATTCTCAAAAGTCTCTCTATAGGCCTTCTTCGTCGCAAAAAAAGCATCTTCCCCAAAGCTATCCAGCATAGCGATATGCAATGGAGCCCGCATCAGTTCTTCCTGATCGTGCTGGCCATGAATATCTACCAAATGCTGGCCAACCGCCTTGAGAACGGAGAGGTTAACCATCTGCCCATTGATGCGACTGACACTCCGACCATTCTGGAAAATTTCTCTGCGAATAATCAACTCCTCTGCCCATTCTAAGCCCTGCTCCTCAAAAAGCTGCTGAAGGGCACGGTTTTCATCAATCGCAAAGAGGCCTTCAATCTCAGCCTTAGGAGCACCGTGGCGGATGACATCAGTCGTCGCCCGGCTCCCCAGCATCATATTCATAGCATCGATAATGATGGATTTTCCTGCACCAGTTTCACCGGTTAAAACCGTCATCCCCGTCTCAAAATTCAGAGCGATTTCTTCAATGATGGCAAAGTTTTTAATTGAAATTTCTAATAGCATCTCTCTCCTACCATTCCATCAATCGTTGTTCGATAAACTGTGCCTTTTCTTCCGAGCGGGCCACAATGAAAATACTATTATCGTCTGAAATCATACTAAAGATGATGGCATCAAAATCTTCCTGCAGATGCCGCTTGACTAAATAGGCTGTCCCTGGGACAAGCTTGAGGGTCAAAAAACTCCCCATGCGTTCAAACGATTGAAGATTATTTTCTGCTAATTTTCCACTATGTTGGACGCGTGGCAATTCATAGACATAGGCTGAACCTTTTAATGGTGTTTTAATAATCCCTAGCTCTTTAATATCACGGGAAACAGTCGCTTGTGTCGCAGAAATCCCTGCTTCTTTCAAATGCTCAACAATTGCATCCTGAGTACCGACCTTATTTTCACGAATAAAGCGGCGTATTTTTTCTAATCGGTTTTGTTTACTATTCATGTTTAAAATCAGTGTGGGCTTTGTCGACGACTGCTGCAAACTCTTGCTGATCGAGACAATTTTGCCCGGTATTTTTTTCTAAATAAAGTAAAAATTCAATATTGCCATGGCCCCCTTGAATCGGTGAATAATCCACTCCCAAGATAGAGAAGCCATGTTCTAACGCAAAGCCTTGAACCTGTTCCAAAACGGACAGATGGACCTTAGCATCCTTGATAATCCCATTTTTCCCAATCTGCTCCCGACCAGCTTCAAACTGGGGCTTGACAAGAGCGACCACCTGGCCTCCTTCTTGTAAAATCCCATGAAGGGCAGGTAAGATGAGATTGAGGGAAATAAAACTAACATCAATGCTAGCAAAACTTGGTCTATGCTCAAAATCCTCAGACGTCGCATAGCGGAAGTTGAACTGCTCCATCGAGATGACACGAGGATCCTGACGGAGTTTCCAAGCCAACTGATTGGTCCCTACATCCACTGCATAGACCAAGGCGGCTCCATTTTGGAGCATGACATCCGTAAAGCCCCCTGTTGAGGCACCAATATCTAGCGTGACCTTATCCTGCAAGTTAATCTCAAAAAGGTCCAAGGCCTTTTCTAACTTGAGACCACCGCGACTGACATATTTGAGTTTTTCACCCTTGAGTTTTAATTCAGTCGCTTCATCAATTTTTTCACCTGGTTTATCGAAGCGTTCGCCATTATGGACCGCAACGACCAAACCGGCCATCACACCGCGTTTAGCCTGCTCCCGGGTTTCAAATAGTCCCTGCTTGTAGGCCAGTACGTCAACTCTTTCCTTGACCATGAATTCTAAGTCTTTCTATTATGTTCTTGATTCCAGTCCCTTCGAAGGAAACTTGATTAGAGATGTGATCGAGCAGGTCCTCACAGGCATCCAACTCCCGATCCAAATAAGCCTGCGCTCCATCTAGACCAAGTAGTGCTGGATAGGTTGATTTTTCAGCATGCAGGTCCTTCTGAGGGGTTTTTCCTAAAGAGGCAAAATCGGCTGTCACATCCAAAATATCATCCCGAATCTGGAAGGCCAACCCTAAATGGATGCCAATTTCCTCTAAGAGAGTCGCAACAGCTGGCTCAAGCTCTAAGAGGATTCCCGCAGCTTGGAAAGGATATGCTAGCAGTCGTCCCGTCTTATTGGCATGGATGACTTGCAACTGGTCCAAGGTCAGGCTCGCTCCTTCCCCTTCCATATCCAAGACTTGGCCTGCTACCATCCCAGCTGTCCCTGAAGCATCCGATAATAAGGCGATCAGTTGCACCTGGATAGAAGCTGGAAGATCCGCTTCTGCCACACAGCCAAAGGCATCTAAGAAGAGGGAGTCTCCTGCTAAGATGGCTAGGTCTTCCCCAAATTTTTTGTGGTTGGTCAATTGACCACGACGATAATCATCGTTATCCATCGCTGGTAAATCATCATGAATCAAGCTTCCCGTATGGATCATTTCAAGAGCGGCTGCCACCTGAAAATGAGCCTCAAGGATTGGAGCATGAAAGGCCTCTAGTAATTCCAATAAGAGCAAAGGCCGAATCCGTTTGCCCCCTGCACGGACTGAATAAAGGATGGATTCTACCAAGCGGGGAGCGATTTGTTTAGCCTCGTAGAAGCCTTCAATCTCTTTTTCAACCCCTTGCAGTTTTTCTTCTAAAATCATACCAGTTCCGTTTCTGAGCCATCTGCTTGCATAACCTTGACCAAGGTCTTTTCAGCCTGATCAAGCGTTTCTTGCAAGTCTTTTGATAGCTTCATTCCTTTCTGAAACTCTGAGATGGCCTCTTCGAGGGGCACTTGCCCACTTTCCAATTTTTGAACAATAGCTTCCAAATCAGCTAAATTTTCTTCAAATTTCTTTTCTTTCGACATGCTTTACCTCTACTTCTACTTGCCCATCCCGCATGACTAGCGTCAAGGCATCCTTTTCTTTGATTGTATCTACACTATCCAGAACATGATCTCCAGCCTGCACCAAGGCGTATCCTCTAGCCACGATACGACTGGTATCCAACATCAAGAGAGCTTCTGATAGGCGCTTGGCATCTGCTGCTTTTGTCTGGTAGAGCTCCTTGATTTTCAAGGTCATCAAACGCTCCATTTGGAGAATCTGGTCTCGATAGCGCTCAAGTTGATGCTGGGGCGCTTGAGAAGCCAATCGATGGCGGAGTTCTTGTAACTGGCGGCTATTTCTGGTAACTGACTCTGACACAGCCTGTTTCAGTCGCAACTGAATCTGATCTATTTTTTGCAGATAAGAATCATACAGCCGCTCTGGTTGACGGAAGATGACCGATTGGCTTAGTTTTTGCAGTCGCTCCCGATTATATACTAGGCGGTTGCGCATAGCGGTTGCCATCCGCCCTTCCTGCTTCTGCAAATGATTGAGTAGGTCCAACTTGGTCACAGGCGTCGCTAGCTCAGCCGCAGCTGTAGGAGTGGCTGCCCGCCGATCTGCTACAAAGTCTGCCAGAGTGGTATCTGTCTCATGTCCCACACTGGAAATAATGGGAACTCTAGACTCAAAAATAGCCCGCACAACTGGCTCTTCATTAAAGGCCCATAGGTCCTCGATGGACCCACCACCACGACCGATGATCAAGACATCTAGGTCCGTCCGAGCATTGGCTTTCTGGATATTGGCGACAATTTCTTGAGCTGCCCCCTCTCCTTGTACCTTGGTTGGAAAAAGGAGAATCTCCACACCAGGAAAACGCCGAGTAACAGTCGTAATAATATCGCGAATAACAGCCCCACTCTGACTGGTAATGACCCCAATTTTATTAGAGAACTGGGGAATGGCCTGTTTGAACTTCTCTTGAAAGAGACCTTCTTCTTGGAGTTTCTTTTTCAACTGCTCGAACTGAATGGCTAAAGCGCCCACACCATCTGGCTCCGCCTTTTCAATGACAATGGAATAACTCCCACTTGGCTCATAGAGCTGAATGCGACCAATAACATTGATCTTCATGCCTTCTTCTAGCTCAAAACCAAAACTCTTATAGATTCCAGCCCAGACAGTCGCCTGAATCACAGCCTTTTCATCCTTTAGAGAGAAATACTGGTGATTGGGACGCTTCCGAAAATTCGAAACCTGACCCGTCAAATAGACCCGCTCCAGATAGGGGTCCTTATCAAATTTTAACTTGAGGTATTTGGTCAGACTGGATACCGATAAATACTCTGACATGGTTCCCCTTTCACACGGAAAATTCTAGTATAAATTATACCAAAAATAAGCGGAAAAATCTGATTCTACCTACGGAAAAAGCCCCAGATTTCATCATCTGAGACTTGATTTTTTATTGGCAGTTGGAAAGGCAAATTTCCATCATCCATTTTGGAATTTCTCGACTAATCGTGGTCGGTAAAACTACATAAGCCTCCTTACTCAAGTCATTTGCAATAGCCGAATGAAGGTAGGTCGCGACTGCCACGCGCTCATAGAGCCCAACCTGTGGAAATTGACCTGCAAACCCCGCGATCATCCCTGCCAAGGTATCGCCCATACCACCCGTTGCCTGGTAAGGACCACCAACTGTTAGTTGGTAATAATCTGCTTGCCCTTGTTGCCAAATCTTAGTCTGGGGTCCCTTTTGGACCAGAATACTTGCTGGAGGAAGTTGGGATAGAGCCAGCCTTGTTGCTTCTTCCCCTTGGTCTCCAATCGCTATACCTGACATCGCCTCCCATTCTTTTTGATGAGGAGTAAAGACCAGATGCGCTTGAGGAAGAGGCAAAGCTAAGCGCGTGTAGAGGCTAATAGCTCCGCCATCTAGAATGAGCACTTGGTGAGGCTGAACCCTGTCAAAAACTAGCTGTACAAGATGTGTCCCTAGATCATTGTCCTTAAGACCCGGCCCTAACAAAACAACGCCTGCTTTGGCGATTTGCTCAGTCAATAACTCTTGGTCAGTCACAGCAAATGCCATAGCTTCAGGTAGCTGACTATGGAGAGCAGGGATATTCTCCTGGTCTGTCGCAACCGTGACAAGACCCGCTCCACTATGAACAGCTGCTATGGCAGCCATCATAATAGCTCCCCCGTAAGGGTAGGTTCCTCCAATCAAGAGAAGACGACCATAGTCTCCCTTGTGGGAGTCTGACGGACGACTAACAATAACTTGTTGTAGCAATGTTTGGTCAACTCTTAGCATAAGCTTTCCTTCTTTCTCTCTTTATTTTATCACGTTTAAACTAAAAAAAGGCAGGAAAGCAAGTTCCAACCTTCAAAATTTTTCTAATCATTCTACAGCTACAAATACTGTCCCGACTTCATCCAAGCTGGTTTATTTTTTCAAGGCCCGAACAGCTGCCTCATAGGTCTGAGACATGAGCATGGTAATCGTCATAGGACCAACGCCACCTGGTACTGGAGTGATGTAGCTCGCTAGAGGAGCTACCTGTTCATAGTCCACATCTCCACAGAGCTTCCCATTTTCGTCACGGTTCATACCGACATCAATAACGACAGCTCCCTCTTTAACAAAGTCAGCTGTAACAAATTTTGCACGACCGATTGCCACCACTAAGATATCGGCTTTTCTAGCAATTTTAGCTAAATGATGAGTCCGCGAATGGGTCAAGGTCACCGTTGCATTTTTTGCTAGAAGAAGCTGGGCCATTGGTTTTCCAACGATGTTGGAACGGCCAATGACGACTGCATTTTTCCCTTCGACATCAATATCGTATTCCCGGAACATTTCCATGATCCCAGCAGGAGTTGAGGGAACCATCACCGGATTACCTGCCCAAAGATGCCCCATATTGAGAGGGTGGAAGCCGTCAACGTCCTTATTGGGATCAATGGCTAGTAAGACAGCCTCATCATCGATATGGGCTGGTAGAGGCAACTGGACCAAAATACCATGCCAGAGCGGATCCTGATTGTAGCAATCAATGAGGGCCAATAAGTCTTCTTGGGAAA
This sequence comes from Streptococcus australis ATCC 700641, assembly GCF_000186465.1. Taxonomy (GTDB): domain Bacteria; phylum Bacillota; class Bacilli; order Lactobacillales; family Streptococcaceae; genus Streptococcus; species Streptococcus australis. The sequence continues at coordinate 1,970,335 of NZ_GL636091.1, forward strand.
TACTTTCTGGCACTCGAACGACTTCACTTCGAAATCCAGCTGCCAGAGCTGAGCGTTCTTTATTGCGGACATAGACCTGACTTGCTGGGTTTTCTCCCACCAAAATCACCACCAAACCTGGGACCTGACCTGTTTCAGCCTTTAAGCGAGCAGTTTTTTCAGCCAATTCTCCCTGTAATTTTACTGCCAAGGCCTTCCCATCAATCACATGTGTCATCTCAATCTCTTTTCTATTCAATATCTTCTCTATTATATCAGATTTGTGAACCTGTTCCTAACACTTCTTGATTAGACAAGGTTATAAGAAGAAACTATAGCAGTTTTCTTCCAACAAAAAAGAGACTAGATGCTCTAGACTCTTGATTGATACTTCTTAGTACAACAATTCGTAGATTTCCATTGCAATTAAGTCAATGCTATCGAATGTATAGGTCTCACGAGCTTCTACATCACGAAGAGTAAATACTGATCCATTTTCTTCATCATAGTTGTAAGCTACTTCAGCAACTACAACCCCTTCACGTTCAAAATTACGTTTTAAGTTTCCACCGTCTTTCGTCATCGCTTCCAAACGGCTGATAATTCGTACCAAATGTGATTCCATTTTGATTCTCCTATTTACTTTCTACTCTCCTATTTTATCATAAAAGAAGGAGGAAATTCCAATAAAAATCAACTTTTCCACTTTTTTCCTCTTTATTCCATGCCTAAAACCGAACTCCATACTAAATTCTTGCAAACTTTTAGAATACTGCTATAATGAAACTATAAAAGTTTGACTATTTCTGACCAATAGTTTTTACACTTTTTACCCTAGAGAAAGAGGTAAGAGAATGCTTTGTCAAAACTGTAAAATCAACGATTCAACCATTCATCTTTATACAAATGTGAATGGTCACCAACAACAAGTAGACCTTTGCCAGAACTGCTATCAAATTATGAAAACCGATCCTAACAATAGTCTCCTGGCAGGATTAAACCAACAAAATCGCGGAGGGGGGGATCCTTTTGAAGATTTCTTCAATCAACTGGGCAACTTCCAGGCTCCGCAAGAACCTCAAACCCCTCCGACCCAATCTGGAGGAGGCTATGGTGGAGGAAATGGCTATGGCTCAAATGGGAACGGACGTTCTTCAGGACCGAATAGAGCCCAAGCCAAACAACAACCAAAGGGCCTCTTAGAAGAGTTCGGAATCAATGTCACAGAAATTGCTCGTCGTGGCGATATCGATCCGGTCATTGGTCGTGATGAAGAGATTCTCCGTGTCATCGAAATCCTCAACCGTCGTACCAAAAACAACCCTGTCTTGATCGGTGAACCTGGTGTCGGGAAAACTGCTGTCGTAGAAGGCCTGGCTCAAAAGATTGTCGATGGGGATGTCCCTCATAAATTGCAAGGCAAGCAAGTTATTCGCTTAGACGTTGTTAGTCTTGTTCAAGGAACTGGGATCCGAGGCCAATTTGAAGAGCGCATGCAACAATTAATGGAGGAAATCCGTCGCCGTGAAGATGTGATTTTATTCATCGACGAAATTCATGAAATCGTCGGTGCTGGATCTGCTGGAGACGGCAACATGGATGCTGGAAATATCCTCAAACCGGCCCTCGCTCGTGGCGAATTGCAATTAGTCGGTGCGACAACACTTAATGAATACCGGATTATCGAGAAGGATGCAGCACTTGAGCGCCGGATGCAACCCGTTAAGGTCGATGAGCCAACGGTTGAAGAAACTATCACCATCCTCAAAGGGATTCAAAAGAAATATGAGGACTACCACCACGTTCACTACACAGATGGGGCCATCGAAGCTGCAGCACTCCTCTCCAATCGCTATATCCAAGACCGCTTCTTGCCCGACAAGGCCATTGACCTCTTGGATGAAGCTGGCTCTAAGATGAATTTAACCCTCAATTTCGTCGATCCAAAGGTCATTGACCAACGCTTAATTGAAGCTGAAAATCTCAAAGCCCAGGCGACGCGTGATGAAGATTTCGAAAAAGCTGCCTACTTCCGTGACCAAATCGCTAAGTACAAAGAAATGCAAGGGCAACAGGTCACTGATCAAGATACGCCAGTCATTAGCGAAAAGACCATCGAACACATCGTCGAACAAAAGACCAATATTCCAGTTGGAGATTTGAAAGAAAAAGAACAATCCCAATTGATCAATTTGGCAGCTGATTTGAAGGCTCATGTCATCGGCCAAGATGAGGCTGTTGAAAAAATTGCTAAGGCTATCCGTCGTAATCGGGTAGGACTTGGAACGCCCAACCGTCCAATCGGTAGCTTCCTCTTTGTTGGACCGACTGGCGTCGGGAAGACAGAGTTGTCCAAACAATTGGCTATCGAACTCTTCGGTTCTGCTGATAGTATGATTCGCTTTGATATGAGCGAATACATGGAGAAACATGCTGTTGCTAAACTGGTCGGCGCCCCTCCAGGATATGTTGGTTACGAAGAAGCTGGCCAGCTGACTGAAAAGGTGCGTCGCAACCCTTACTCTCTCATTCTCTTAGATGAGGTTGAAAAGGCCCATCCTGATGTCATGCATATGTTCCTCCAAGTCTTGGATGATGGTCGCTTGACAGATGGTCAAGGACGAACAGTAAGCTTCAAAGATACCATCATCATCATGACTTCAAATGCGGGAACTGGAAAAGCCGAGGCTAACGTTGGTTTTGGGGCGGCTCGTGAAGGACGTACCAATTCTATCCTAGGTGAACTTGGAAACTTCTTTAGTCCAGAATTCATGAACCGGTTTGATGGTATTATTGAATTTAAATCCTTATCTAAAGAAAACCTCCTTCAAATCGTCACTCTTATGCTCGATGATGTCAATCAACGCCTGGCCCACAATGATATCCACCTCGATGTTACCGATAAAGTCAAGGAAAAATTGGTTGATTTGGGCTACGATCCAAAAATGGGAGCTCGTCCACTTCGTCGTACCATTCAGGACTATATCGAAGATGCCATTACAGATTACTACTTAGAAAATCCTAGTGAAAAAGATCTGAAGGCTGTCATGACCAGCAATGGAAAGATTTGCATTAAAGGAAAGAACAAACCTGCTAACGAGGCAGAAAAAGGAACTGAATAATCGCATTTAAAGTGGCTGGGACAAAAGTCCTAGCCACTCAATTGTCTTTGGATTGTCTAGCAAGACGCAGTAGTTGAGTGGGCTCTACTACGCTGCTTTCATCAGCTTTTACAGCCCTACTCAACTGTGCGGAGGTGGGACGACGAAATCGAATTCTATCGAATTACCGATTTCTGTCCCACTCTCTTATTTTTATCTCCTACTGCTTTTTATGTCCATCTATGTTATAATGATAAAAAAATAAGAAGCGAGCTTTAATATGACTGTTGCAACTTTTGGAACAAAAGAAGAAAATGTTGACTATGTCAATCGTTATGGAGTCTATGCGGTGATTCCAAATCCAGCCAAGGATAAAATCATCCTAGTCCAAGCACCTAATGGAGCTTGGTTCCTACCAGGTGGTGAAATCGAGGCAGGAGAAGATCATTTCTTGGCACTAGAGCGCGAACTGATTGAAGAATTGGGCTTCACTGCGACGATCGGCGAGTATTATGGCCAAGCAGATGAGTACTTTTACTCCAGTCACCGCGACACCCACTACTATAACCCTGCTTATATCTATGAAGTAACTGACTTTGTAGAAGCTCAAAAACCTCTAGAGGATTTCAATAACATTGCTTGGTTCCCAATCGATGAAGCCATTGACAGGTTAAAAAGAGGAAGTCATAAGTGGGGAATCAAAATGTGGAAATCTGCCCAAAAATTGTAAGCGACTTCTTTCACAAAATAAAAAAAAGTGCTATAATAAATGGAGAAAGAGCTTAGGAGGATCTCACATGAAGCTTATGAATACAACAAATAGTCATGCTACTCTGGTCAAAAGTCAATTAGAAAGTACCGATGCTACCCTTGTTGAGGTCTATTCAGCTGGTAACACCGACGTTATCTTTACCAAAGCTCCTACTCATTACGAATTGCTGATTAGTAACAAACACCGTGCCATTCGTGAAACAGAAGTTGAAAAAATTCGTGAGTTCTTTTTAAAACGCAAGATTGATCTTCAAATCATTGACCAATCTGCTATTAAGACCCTCTACTCTGATAAACTAATTGAAATTTCTTTCCCAATTGCTAAGTAAGGTGCTTCTACCTTACTTTTTTCTTTACTGTTTTTTTCAAAAAAAATCCGTTCATCTCATTATCGAGATGAACGGATTCTTTATTTCTGATAGATCATTTTTACGTGAGGGGTAGAAGCCAAGATAAAGGGCTCGCTCACCGTTTGAAAACCTAGCTTTTCATACAAGCCAACCACCTGTTCTTGGGCCTCAATTTCAATGGTCCGCCCAGGAAATCTCTGTTCACACAGGTCCAAAATCTGCTCTACCATGTCTTTTCCCAGTCCTTGGCCACGACTATCTTTGGCTACAGCGACTCGACCAAAATGAATCGTAGCCCCTGTCTCAAAGATACGTGCATAGGCATCTACGCGTCCTTCCTCATCTTGATGAAAAAGGTGAATAGCTCTAAGATCAATAGCGTCAAGATCATTGTAGATTCTTGTCTGTTCCACGACAAAAGTCTCTAAACGCAATTGAACGATCTCGTAAAACTCTTTCAGTTCTAGTTCTTTAAATTCCTTCTGGCACCACATCAGTTCCTCTTTATTGAAAAGTCGCAAGGAGACTTTCTCCCTGCGATTTTTCACATCTTATTATTTGGATTCAAATCCTTCTGCTACTGCATCCACAAAGTTTTCTTCGACGATGCTTGCACAGTGATCGCAGATAGTTGCATGGTAGCTACGTTCTGCTGTACTTGGATCGATACGGCGGCAACGATCACAAACTTCACCAGTTGCACGTTTAACAGTGAAGGCAACATCTTCGAAGGCCACTGCACCTTCTGGAGCTGGACCTTCTGCAATGGTCAATTCTGATACAATCAAGAGTTGAGCAACATTACTATCTACTGCTCCAAGAAGAGTCTTCACTACTTCATTAGGATAAACTGTCAAATGAGCTTCAAGAGATTTACCGATCACTTTTTCATTACGTGCTTCTTCCAAAGCCTTTTGAGCTTGTCCACGGAAGTCCATAAAGGCTGACCAGGCATCCAAGATTTCCTCTTGATTCGCAAATGTTTGTGCTTCTGGCAATTCTGACAATTGAACAAAGTCTTCTGCTTCAAATTCAAGATAGGACCAGATTTCTTCAGCAGTGTGAGTAAGAATTGGTGTCAAGAGTTTCGTGATTTTCACAAGGATGTCATAGAAGACTGTTTGCATCTGACGGCGTTCAAGAGATTTGGCACTTTCGATGTAGACAACATCTTTGGCAAAATCAAGGTAGAAGGCTGACAGATCAACATTGATAAAGTTAACCAAAGCCTTATAAATCGTCAAGAATTCAAAGTTTGCATAAGCGTCACGAATGGTCTTAACAAGTTGGTTAAAGCGGATAGTCATATACTTATCAACAGAACGAAGTTCTTCGTAAGCTACTGCATCCTCAGCTGGGTTAAAATCAGATGTGTTAGCAATCAAGAAACGAAGGGTATTACGAATCTTACGGTATGTTTCAGAGACTTGGCTCAAGATATCCATAGAGATACGTACGTCGTTACTTGAGTCTACACTGGTTACCCAGAGACGTAAGATTTCTGCACCAAATTGTTTTTCAACATCGCTTGGAGCAATGGTGTTTCCAAGAGATTTCGACATCTTCTCACCTTTACCGTCCAAAGCAAAACCTTGCGACAAGATTTGTTTGTATGGTGCAACACCATGATTAGCCACAGATGTGATGAGAGATGAGTTGAACCAACCACGGTATTGGTCAGAACCTTCTAGGTAGAGGTCTGCTGGATATTTAAGTTCGGGGCGATTAACCACGACACCATTCCATGATGAACCAGAGTCGAACCATACATCCATGATGTCTGTTTCTTTCTTGAACTCACCATTTGGTGAACCTGGATGGGTAAATCCTTCTGGCAAGAGGTCTTTGGCATCACGTTCCCACCAGATGATGGAACCATGTTCTTCAAAGAGTTGGGCTACATGCTCGATGGTTTCAGCTGTCATGATTGGTGTTCCGTCTTCTGCATAGAAGATTGGAAGTGGCACACCCCAAGCACGTTGACGAGAGATGACCCAGTCACCACGGTCACGGATCATGTTGTAAAGACGGACTTTACCCCATTCTGAATGAAACTTGACTTTTTCAATTTCGTCCAAGATTTCTTGACGGAATTTTGAAACTGAGGCAAACCATTGTGGCACTGCACGCCAGATGATTGGTTTTTTCGTACGCCAGTCAAATGGGTATGAGTGAGAGATTTCTTCTTGAGCAAGAAGTAAATCACCAAGTTTTTCAATAACCGTTGGCACAACCTTGTCGTAGAATTGACCTTCGAACTCTGCACCTGCATTGGCCATCATGATTCCGCGTTCGTTAACAGTCACAGCAACTTCAAGACCATTGGCAACACCGACATTGTAGTCATCCTCACCAAAACCAGGGGCTGTATGGACGATACCTGTACCAGAATCAGTTGTAACGTGGTCACCAAGGATAACGAGTTCATCTACTGCTGTATCCCATGGGTGCTCTGTCACGATGTGATTCAATTCTGAACCACGGTAAGTAGCCAACACTTGAACATCTGCCCAGCCAAATTTTTCAGACAAGCTGTTCAACAATTCTGAAGCAACCACAAACTTACGAGATTCGCCAGCTGGTTGCACCAAGACGTAATCAATTTCTGCACCAACAGTCAAACCACGAGAAGCCGTTATGGTGAATGGAGTTGTTGTCCAAACGACGATGTAAGTATCTGTATCAAGGACATCTTTTCCGTCCTTAACCTTATTGGCATAGTAAAGGGACGTAGAAACCAAGTCATGGTATTCAATTTCCGCTTCAGCTAGAGCTGACTCAGATGACCATGACCAGTAAACAGGCTTCGCTCCACGGTAGATATAACCTTTATTAGCCATTTCACCGAAGACACGGATTTGCGCTGCTTCATAGTCAGGCGTCAAGGTTACATATGGATTTTCCCAGTCCCCAGAAACACCCAAACGTTTGAAGTCTTCACGTTGTTTATCTACTTGAGAAAGGGCATAGTCACGGCAAAGTTTCAAGTACTCAACCAAGTCCATCTCTTTGCGTTTAACACCTTGTTTTGCCAAGACTTGCTCGATTGGCAAACCATGCGTATCCCAACCTGGGATGTAAGGTGCATAAAAGCCTGACATAGACTTAGAACGAACAATGATATCTTTTGAGATCTTGTTCATAGCATGTCCTACGTGGATGTTCCCGTTGGCATACGGAGGGCCATCATGCAAGGTGAAATGTGGTTTTCCTTGGTTCAATTCTTGACGACGTTGGTAAAGTTTTGCTTCTTCCCATTCTTTTTGCCAAACTGGCTCTTTTGTAGGCAGACCAGCCCGCATCGGGAACTCTGTCTTACCTAAATTCAGTGTTTCTTTGAGTTTCATGGTGTCTCCTCTAAAAAATAATCATACAAAATAAAAGACCACGACCTCGCCAAAAAGGACGACAAATCGTGGTACCACCTTCATTCAAGAAAGAGAGTACTCTCTTTCTCCTCTTTTGTCGCTAACGCTGACCAGCGTTAGTGGTTACTTATTTCACCACTAAGATTTGTAAAAGGATCAATCTTATCAAAGGAAGTACAGGTCTTCCACCATCACCTGCTCGCTAAAACTATTTGATAAGATCACTGTTTTTACAGATTATAAAATTGAAACAGATTCCCGTTGTTCTTCCCCTTCAGGAGCATCAATATCAGCAACTTCTGGCGCATCGATATCCGCAACTTGAGGAGTATCTAGAACAAGATCATCGATAGAATCTTGATCTATGTGATTTTTTTCTGCTTCTTTTAAAGCAGATTGAACTTTTTCATTCAATCCTTCAAACGCTTGTGTTGCACCCAATTCTAAGTTAGCTACTTCAATGCGTTTTTGCAATTCTTCGATTTCAGCTGGAGTAAATTGACGCGTCAAGTCAATGTTATAATCTCCTGCATGATGATGAACAGATTCACCCAATGCTTTTTCGACTACTTCACGGAAAGCTTCATCACTTGTTTGAATATACATAGCAGTTGGTCGAAGAATTTCATCCCATTCTGGTGTATCAATAATGCTCAATTGGCTTTCGATAGTTGATTTCAAACGTTGGTGGAAGACACGTGTCTTATTCTTCAATTCTTCCGTTTCTACAGCAACTTTCTTGGCATTGTCTGTAGCATGACGGAGAATTTCATTTGCTTTCGCTTTTGCTTCTTCAACTAAATGATGAGCATCTTGCTCCGCTTGACGAACGATTGTTTCTGAGCGTTCATTTGCTGCATGCTTCACACGTTCTGCTGTATCTTGAGCGATTAATACTGATTGACTCAAAGAGTCTTTCATTTCGTCAAAGTAGTTCAAGCGTTCTTCCAACGCACTAATTTTTGTTTCCAATTCATGATTTTCACGAACTAATTTTTCATAGTCTCGGTAGACCATGTCTTGAAACTCTTCAACTTCTTTAGCATCGTAGCCTCTAAATTTTACATAAAAGCGTTTATCTTTGATTTCTAAAGCTGTAAGTGCCATAGTTCCTCCTTATTTTCTACTGGAAAATACTTCAACCGTTAATTTATATTTTCCACTTTTTGATAGGCCATTTTCTGATAGCATTTTAAATCGGCCATACTTTCGAACACTAATTAAATCTGCTACTTGGATCATCCGACTAGGATTGTCAATTGTGGCATAGTTTACCTTTACCTGGCCAGACTGAACTAATTGAACAGCTACAGACCGAGCAAGCTTAAAGGTAGAAGCAACTAGTTTATCAAGTCGTACACTAGTAACCAATAGGTCTTTGAACTTGGATGGTTCTTCTACAGAGATTCGTTCTCGACAATCAATCTCACGAATCTTCACAGATGCTTTTGCGATCTTCTTAAGATTCTCTTTGAAATAGGAGGAGAAACGTTGATCCACATAAATATGAATTTTCCCTTGTCCAACTAGAATATCTCCAAAAGACTTTCTTTCTATGCCTAATTGATGGAGAAGCGAACCCAAAACTTGAGAGTGACTTAACCGATAAAACTTATCCGGATAGAGAACTTCTAACAGGCTAATTTCAAAATCAGATGCCTCTAACTGATAGTAGCTAGGAGCCAGAATCACTCGTGCATATTCTGTAGGATAGATTTCTGCACTTGAGAACACCTGCAAACCGTGGTGAGCACCAATTTGACGTAAAATATCAACCTGATGTGGATTTAAAAAGGATGTCAGTTCAAAACTATACTGTTGCTCCACCCGCGCCACTAATTCTAGAACTCGATCGATAAAGACGTGGTCTTCTTGACTATAGTGTTGATAAAATCCCTTGGTCATATAAATTGCACCAAAAATTGAAGGACAAATCGTTCCACTACTGACAGAGCGAGTAAGGCAAACATAACTGTAAAGTCTAGCCCACCAAATTGCAAAGGAATCTTTCTAAATAGGCTCAAAAATGGTTCGACGATCCGTTGAACCATTTTAGCTAAAGCCGATTCTGATGCATTTGGAAACCAACTAAGCAAAGCATAGATGATTAATACTAGCTCAAAAACCTGAAAGAAATTTCTAACTAATTGTAGGACAAACATATTAACGATTTCGTTTCATATCAAAGTCGTATTCAGCAACTTCGACATCATTTGGAAGGCGAATATCTTCGATATTCACAACCACATTGATTGGTGTTAGTAAGTACATAGTACTTGCAACACGACGTAGATTCCCAGCTAATACATAGCGAGCACCATCCAAATAATCCAAACATCTTCTCGCTTGAACTTCAGTCATATATTGGAAGTCAATGAGAATGCTTTCGTTTGCCAACAACAGGTCAACAATTTCAGTTGCTTCTTCGTATTTACGAGGGTAGCGGACATCAATCGTAATTTTCTCATCTGCAGCAGAACGATTTCTTGCTAACTCTTGTTGACGTTGATGAAGTCGAGTTATATTTTCAGAAGATGATTTTTGAGATGAAGCTGATTCAACCACTGCTGTAGAAGATACTTGTGGACGACTTGCTGCAACAGGAGTAGGTTTCTGCTCCTTGGCAGCTACCACAGCTTTTTGACGTGGTTTTGATGATGGTTGTACTGGTTTAGGGGATGATACAGGTTGGCTAGCACCGACTGCTTGAGCAGGCGCTTCTTGCACATCGTACTCATCTCCATCTTCAGTAAAATAATCAATCAATCGATCAAATCTATCTTTAAATGACATAATTCTTTCCTATTTGAAAAATGAGGTCCCAATTCGCACAAAAGTCGCACCGTTAGCAATTGCTACATCATAATCACGACTCATTCCCATGCTTAACTCTGTAAAGGGCATATTTTTCAACTGTTTCTTTTGTAATTCTTTTTGAAGTTGGTGAGTTGCTGCAAATATGGCTTGCAACTCGTCCTGACTTGCCTCAAAAGGAGCCATCGTCATTAAGCCAACAATTTGTAGGTTATCCAAGGCTTCTATTTCTGGAAGAAGAGCATCGAGCTCTTCAGGAGCAAATCCATGCTTACTTTCTTCTCCAGATATATTGACTTGGATAAAACATTTAATTGGGTGACTCGCCCTTTTTTGAATTTCTTGGGCAAGCTTCATAGAATCTAAAGCATGGAAGTAATCTACAAAATTGATAACTTCTTTCACTTTACGACGTTGGAGACTACCGATCAAATGCCAGGTGAGTCCCTCATCTTTTAGAGCTTGGTATTTTTCTAGAAATTTATCAACACGGTTTTCACCGATATGACGGACTCCTGTATCAACCAGAGCCTTAGCTTGGTCGATACCAACATACTTAGTAACAGCAATTACATTCATCTGATCAGTGCGGTTTGCTGTTTCCATTGCTTGTGCAACCTGCGAGAATATACGCTCTTTATTTTCAATCAGATTCATTTTTAACGATTACGGAAAAATGGTGGTGTTTCCAACTCATCATCTTCTGAAGAAGAATCCACATAGCGTTCAACTTGACGACCAGTGCTAGTATCAGACTGACGTACAATGTTTTCACGACGAATGTCCCAATCTCCAAACGCAGATCCACGAGGTGTTTCTTGTTTGGAACGTGATTGAGGAGTAGGCATTTCGATTTCTTCCTTCAAATCAAATTTGCGATCAAATTGTGGAGTTTGTGGGCGTTGTTCACGTGGTCCAGTTTGATAATAACGAGCTGAACTTGGTGCATGAGATGCAATTCCACTAACTTTTTCCACCTTATCCTGACGAACACCAGTTGCAACAACTGTTACGCGAATCTCATCTTTCATTGATTCATCAATGGATGTACCTAGCCAAATGTTTACGCCATGACCAGCTGCTTGGTTCACAATTTCAGAAGCTTCTTCTGCTTCAATCAAGGTCATATCCAAACCACCAGTAACGTTGACGATCACGTCTTCAGCACCGTCAATGGTTGTTTCAAGGAGTGGTGAGTAGATAGCTTTACGAGCTGCTTCAATGACACGTTCTTCACCATTCCCAACACCAATACCCATCAAGGCATTTCCTTTGTTTTCCATAACAGTCTTCACGTCAGCGAAGTCAAGGTTAATCAATCCTGGGCTTGTGATCAAGTCAGTGATTCCTTGAACCCCTTGGCGAAGGACATTATCTGCTTCACTCAATGCTTCGAGAAGTGGTGTTTTCTTATCTACAATTTCTAACAAGTTGTTGTTAGAAATAATCAACAAAGTATCCACATGTTCGCGAAGTTCATTAATCCCTTCGATTGCAAAGTTTCCGCGTTTTGTTCCTTCAAATCCGAAAGGACGCGTCACAACGGCTACTGTCAAAGCACCAACAGCTTTAGCAATACGAGCGATAACTGGTGCAGCACCTGTACCAGATCCTCCACCCATCCCTGCAGTGATGAAGACCATGTCTGCACCTTGCAAAGCTTCTGTCAATACTTCTTCACTTTCTTCTGCGGCTTTACGACCAACCTCAGGTTGACCTCCAGCACCCAAACCACGAGTCAACTTAGGACCCAATTGGATAACTGTTTCTGCTTTTGCACTTGAAAGTGCTTGTACGTCTGTGTTTGCTGCGATGAATTCTACACCAGCAACTCCTTCGTCAATCATGCGGTTGATGGCATTACCGCCACCACCACCGACACCGATTACTTTAATAACTGCACCTTGTGCCGCTGCTGTGTCAAATGAAAATGTCATAAATACTTACACTCCTTAATCAAACATATTACCGATTAAATTCTTCATTCGGTCTGTAAAGGTAGTTTTTTCTTCTTGTTTTTGTTCTTCAACTGGATGTTCTTGTTCAATGTTAACTACAGGCTCAATTTTTTCCGGTACATATGCTGGAACAACTGGTTGCTGTACTGGTCGTTCAAACTGAACTGGTTGCTGACGTAGACGTTGGTCGCCATGTACCGCAGCTTGAGCAAGAATATCTACATCTGTTAGATTTCCTGCATATTCAGACAAGCTAATCACGTGGGCAAAAGCTGGATTACGGATACCAATTTGATTTGGAACGTACAATTTCACATTTACACCAAAGACTTCTTGTGCCAAGTCTTCAATACCAGGGAGAATAGCGCCACCACCGATAATGACAATTCCTCCAGGCAAATCAAGCAAATGTCTTCTTTCAAGATCTTGTTTGATTTGGTCGAAAATATGTTTAATCCGAGCTGAAATAATTTCTGCCAAATATTTTTCAGATACTTGGACAGGTTCTACTTCACCGATTACTTCAACATGGAAGACCTCATCTCCAACCGATGGAACATAAGCTGCTCCATAATTGAACTTCAATCCTTCTGCTAATTTTTGAGAAGTTTTTAACACTTTAGAAATATCCTTAGTAACGTAATCGCCACCTTCTTGATAGATATTTGTAAATTGAAGTTCTTGATTACGAACAGAAGCTACTGTCGTTTGTCCTCCACCTAAATCAATGACGGTCGCACCAAACTCACGTTCACCTTCGTTTAATACAGACTTAATCATTGCGAGTGGTGAAATAATGATATTTTCAACTTGCAAACCAGCACGTTCAACTGTTTTCCGTAAATTATGGAGGACAGTTCTAGGACCAGTATACAAAAGTCCACGCATTTCCAAACGGATTCCCATCATTCCACGTGGATCGCGAATCCCTTGGAAACCATCGACTGTGAACTCTTCTGGAATAAAGGTAATGACTTCACGATCTGGAGTCATACTCTTTGTCAAAGCAGATCTCACAACATTTTCAACATCTGCATCTGTAATTTCTTTTGAATCACTGGTTACAGGAATCATTCCTTGAGTCGCTTCAATTTGAAGAAGGTTCGCTGGCAACCCAACGTTAACAAGATTGATTGAAATTCCTGCTTTTTCTTCTGCTTGGCTTACTGCACTTTTAATTGCATTCGAAGCAGCTTCAATATCAACAATAATTCCATCTTTGACGCCAGCACTTTTCGCATTGCTGACTCCAATTACATTCATCTCTCCATTGACATGTTCTGCCACCAATACTTTTATTGAACTAGTACCGATATCTAAACCTGTAAAAAAGCCGTTTCTAGCCATTACACCAGTCCTCTCTCTTTTGTTTTCCTATACGTCAATTAATAGCTCCATTTAGTTAGAACTATCCAAATTTTATTATAACACAAATATGCCCATAACGGGCATATTTTCTTCATAAATTTCAGATAATTTATAAGGGCTTACTCAGCGGGAACTTCTTCGTGTTGCTCGGTTACGACTGCACTCTCATCAGAATCTGACGAGTTAGCATTAGCTTCCTCCGTTTTGTTTCCCTCCCCTTGTTCTTTTTCTTTCTTTTCCTGAGCTAAAGTAGCCATTGTTTCTGTATTGTAACTGTAGATCCCCGCTTCCATGTCAATGACACTGTCATCTTCAATCAGCTTGCGAATTTGATTATAATAAGGCAATTTACGCTTGATTTGAGAAACCGGCACTAGAACCTTGGTTCCATCCTTCATGGTTAGCGTCACCAAGTCCTTAGTCACCTTGCTCGGAGTCAAGTCCACTGCCTCAACTTGATCACGAACAGAAGACGGTATTTTCTCCAGCTGTTTGACAAATTGTCGGACCAATTCTCGATCAGAAAAACGAACAGCCAGGTAAGCCTTAGGAAGCTGATCCGTAGCAACCGCTGTCTCCACGACCTCTCCATTCTCTAAAATGGGATAGTGATCTTCCTCCGTCACATAGTAACCAAAGACCTGGTATTCCTCAACCTGAACCTTAAAAGTCGTAGGAAAGGTATAGTTCATCGAAATATCTTTGACCCACGGACTCGCCGCCTTCATATTGGCAATATAGTGATCCCTATTCAAAAAAGTTGTCAGGGTATAATCCCGATCTTGGATCTGACTCTTTTCAAACAACAAAGCCTGATCCGCATTTTTATTCCCTGAGAATTCGATGATTTTTTGCTTGGCTAGAGGCGTTAAAAGATAGGCAGAAAAGAGAGCAACCAGAGTACTTATAACCCAAACAGGAATAGCCCGATAGATATGACGTCTCGCAATTTGACCTTCCTTTTTAGCCTTCTTCGCCAGTTCCTCTTCTTCGAACATAGCTTCTGAAGGTTCTGCTAGGTAGATGATTTTTTCTTCCTCAGCATCTTCTTCTGTTTCTTCAGGAAGAGTTTCTTGCACTTCTTCCTCGGCTACATTCTCATCTTCCTCTACTTCTTCAGACTCGCCATCTTGCCCATCTGCTTCTGAATCTTCAGAGGGAGTTTTTTGATTCAGAAGTTCCTGTCTTTCCTTCTCTTCTTGTGCCTTCTTTTCTTTTTCTTCTTGCTCTTCTAATTGTTTTTTCTTTTGATACTCCTGGTTTCGTCTCTGCCATTCAGAGAGCTTAGTGACTTCCTTAGGAGTTTTTTGGTTCTTCTTATCCGTCATTTTTTCCTTTTATTAATTTCTTGATGGACTAGACTATAAAATTCATCCAAGGAAAGCAATTCATTTGAAGACTTCATCGCTTGATGATAGCTTTCTGCCCCTTGGAACATTTTATCCATCGTTTCTTGCAACCGATCCATACTCAATTCTGGCTCAGCGATGCTTTCTGCATAGCCTTTTTCTACAAAATATTGAGCATTTTCAATCTGATCTCCCCGACTAGCTTCTTTTCCTAGAGGAACGATGATATGGAGCTTATTCATGGCCAAGAGTTCAAAAATCGTATTGGCACCTCCACGAGTCACCACTAAATCTGCCTGGTGGAGCAAAGGAAGATAGTGATCTGTCACGTAATCTACTCGATAAAGATGAGGAGCTTGCTCATTCAAGGAGGAGTCCCCTGTCAAATTAATGACATTGTAGCTTGCCAGCAAGGCTTCTCGATGATTTGTGACAAACTCATTGAACACTCGTGCACCAGCAGAGCCACCCACAAAGAGGAGGGTTGGCAACTGTGGATCAAATTGAGCAAAAACTGTTTCCAATTCAACTGGGATTGGAACTTGTTCCTGATTGACCTTGGTGACAGCTCCTACATGTTGGGCTTTCACTAGGCCTTTCGCTTGCTCAAAGGTTGTGAACATTTTCGTTGCAAACTTATAAGCAATTTTATTGGCCAAGCCCATGGAACGGTCGGATTCATGGACCAATACAGGAACAAAACAAAGTCGCGCAGCCACTACCGGAGGAACTGAAACGAAGCCTCCTTTAGAAAACAAAACCTGTGGCCGTACACGAAGCATGATCCAAATCGATTGGAGAATTCCCCAGAAGACCTTGAAGATATCCAACATGTTTTGCCAAGAGAAATAACGGCGGAGCTTGCCTGTCGCAATCGAATGGAAATGGATGTCCAAGCCAGACTTCAAAATCTCTTGGTGCTCAATCCCCTTCTTGTCCCCAATATAATGAACTTCCCAACCATCCTCGATAAAGCGAGGGATGAGGAGAAGGTTCAAGGTCACGTGACCAACTGTACCTCCCCCTGTGAATACTATTCTTTTCATATTATTTTTTCAACTCTTCTACTGTTTTTAGGAACTCATCGCCCCGGACTTCAAAATTCGCGTACATGTCCCAGCTGGCATTGGCTGGACTAAGCAAGACGATATCGCCCGGCTCGGCTAATTCATAAGCTTTGCGTGTTGCATCTGCCACATCCGTTGCGTCTAGATAGGTCACACCCGCTTGATTCGCTGCCCGTTTCACCCGTTCAGCAGACTCCCCAAGGATGACCATCTTTTTAAGACCGGTAATGTCTGGCACCAATTCATCAAATTCATTGCCTCGGTCCAAGCCACCAGCGATTAAGATGACATTAGCGTTATCAAAGCCAGATAAGGCTTTTTGAGTAGCTAAAATGTTGGTGGACTTACTATCATTGTAGAACTTCACCCCTTCAATCTCAGCTACATACTGCAAGCGATGCTTCACCCCGCCGAAGGCTGATAAGGTTTCTTGGATAGTTTGATTGTCAATGCCACGAAGTTTGGCCACTGCAATAGTAGCTAAAGCATTTTCTACATTGTGACTACCTGGTACTCCGATTTGGTCTGCTCGCATAACGGCTTCACCTCGGAAGTAAAGGACACCATCCTCTAAATAAGCTCCGTCTACCTTTTCTTGGGTTGAAAATGGTACCACAGTAGCCTGTGTTTGCTGAGACAAGTCTTTGGCTAGATCCTGATTAAAGTTTAGTACCACAAAATCCTTGGCCGTCATATTCTTTTGAATCGCCCATTTTGCAGCTACATAACCTTCGAACGATCCGTGGTAATCCAAATGTGTCGGCATGAGATTGGTGATGACTGCGATTTCTGGATGGAAGGCTTCAATCCCCATTAATTGGAAAGAAGATAATTCCATCACCAATGTGTCTTTAGCTGTCGCTGTTTGAGCGACCTGACTAGCTGGAAACCCAATATTCCCAGACAAGAGACCATTTTGTCCAGCAGCAGTCAATACTTCTCCAATCATGGTAGTGGTAGTTGTTTTCCCATTTGAACCAGTGATTCCGATGATGGGCGCTTCTGAAATGAGGTAGGCCAATTCAACTTCCGTCAAAACAGGGATGCCTTTTTCAAGAGCCCGTTCAACCATAGGATTCGTGTAAGGAATTCCAGGGTTCTTCACCATCACCGCAAAGTCTTCATCCAAGAGTTCCAGAGGATGTCCTCCTGTTACGACTTTGATCCCTTCTTCCAGCAAGCTTTGAGCTGCAGGATTTTCTTCAAATGCTTTGCCATCATTCACTGTTACGATAGCTCCTAGGCGATCGAGTAGTCGAGCTGCAGATTCTCCAGACTTAGCCAAGCCTAAAACAAGGACTTTTTTATTTTTAAATGTTTCAATGACGTTCATAGCTTTTTTCTCTCCAATTTGTTCACCTTCTATTTTACCCTTTTTTAGACAATTTAAAAAGCCTTAAGACAGCAAAAGAAGTAACACCTTACAAAAATGACCGCTTCACCATCTTTCATAAAAAAAAGAGTCGCCATGATTTTATATCACAACAACTCTATTTTTGGAGATACGCTCTCCTGTTTAATCTGATTTATCCAAGCGTTTAGAAGACTTGGTTGGCAACCGCGAAATATCAACGAGGGCTAGGTAGCCCACAAAAGCAAGGAAGGCGCCAACAAAAAATTCTGATGGCAATTGGAAAATTTGGAAAATCGCTAAGCAGAGCAGGATGACCAAAGAGACTAATAATACGACCAGGGTTACTACATTCAGAGTTCCTCTAATGCTCTTTGGAGCTGCAAAAAGGTAAAAAAGGAGGATCAAAATACCTATAATTAAATAAACCATTTTGTCACTCCTTTCTTATTTCTTATTCAGCTGCAGCTGATTTTTTCTTTTTGTTTGCTTTTTCGCGCTCTGCCTTGTTGAGGATTTGCTTCCGCAAACGAATAGATTCAGGCGTTACTTCCATGTACTCATCGTCGTTCAAGAACTCAAGTGATTCTTCAAGTGTCAAGATACGAGGAGTTTTGATAACCGCTGTTTGGTCCTTAGTAGCAGAACGAACGTTAGTCATTTGTTTTGCCTTCGTGATATTAACAGTCAAGTCATTTTCACGAGAGTTTTCACCGATGATCATTCCTTCGTAAACCTCAGTACCTGGGTTGACAAAGATAGTACCACGTTCTTCGATCGACATGATTGAGTAGGTTGTAGCCTTACCAGCATCGATAGAAACAAGGGCACCACGGTGACGTCCACCAATTTCTCCTGGAATCAATGGCAAGTATTGGTCGAAGGTATGGTTCATGATCCCGTAACCACGTGTCATTGACAAGAACTCAGTTGAGTATCCAATCAAACCACGCGCAGGAACAAGGAAGACCAAACGAGTTTGACCGTTACCTGTTGCAATCATATCCAACATTTCACCCTTACGCTCAGAAAGGCTTTGGATAACAGATCCTTGGTATTCTTCTGGAGTATCGATTTGCACGCGCTCAAATGGCTCGCACTTCACACTGTCAATTTCTTTAACGATAACTTCTGGACGAGATACTTGAAGCTCATAGCCTTCACGGCGCATCGTTTCAATAAGAATTGACAAGTGCAATTCCCCACGTCCTGAAACGGTCCATTTATCTGGTGAGTCTGTTGGGTCTACACGAAGAGATACATCTGTTTGCAACTCAGCTTGAAGACGTTCTTCAACCTTACGAGAAGTCACCCATTTTCCTTCACGACCAGCAAATGGTGAGTTATTAACCAAGAAGGTCATTTGAAGAGTAGGTTCGTCGATGTGAAGAACTGGAAGAGCTTCAACTGCATCTGTTGGAGTGATGGTTTCCCCAACGAAGATGTCTTCCATACCTGATACGGCAATCAAGTCACCAGCCTTAGCTTCTTGGATTTCACGACGTTCCAAACCAAAGAAACCAAAGAGTTTTGTAACACGGAAGTTCTTGGTTGTACCGTCTAGTTTAGAAAGGGTAACTTGGTCTCCAACCTTAACTGTACCACGGAAGACACGTCCGATACCGATACGACCAACGAAGTCATTGTAGTCAAGAAGAGACACTTGGAATTGAAGGGGCTCATCTGAGTTATCAACTGGAGCTGGGATGTGGTCGATAATGGTGTCAAAGATTGGCGCCATGGTCTTTTCTTGATCTGCTGGATCATCTGACAAGGAAGATGTTCCGTTGATCGCTGATGCATAAACAACTGGGAAGTCAAGCTGGTCATCATCCGCACCAAGCTCGATGAAGAGTTCCAAGACTTCGTCTACTACTTCTGCTGGACGAGCAGATGGCTTATCGATTTTGTTGACTACAACAATTGGCACAAGGTCTTGTTCCAAGGCTTTTTTCAATACGAAACGAGTCTGTGGCATGGTTCCTTCGTAGGCATCTACGACCAAAACAACACCGTCAACCATTTTCATGATACGCTCAACTTCTCCACCGAAGTCCGCGTGTCCTGGTGTATCCATGATGTTGATACGAGTTCCGTTGTAGGCAACGGCGGTATTTTTCGCAAGGATGGTGATTCCACGCTCTTTTTCGATATCGTTTGAGTCCATAGCACGCTCTGCCAACTCTGTACGTGCGTCAAGAGTTTCAGATTGTTTCAATAATTCGTCAACGAGGGTTGTTTTCCCGTGGTCGACGTGGGCGATAATCGCGATATTACGGATATCTTCTCTTAATTTTGTCATGATTTCCTCTGTTATATTCAAAAATTTATTTTCTAACTGAACGATTATACCACAATTTTAAGCAAATGGCATAACTCAGATAAGTGTAAATGTTTTCATGCTTTCTTTCGAAAACCTTCTTTCCCATTCCCACTCCTTACCACTCTATTCATGAAAATCTTTCACCTCTTTATCCCTTTTCTTCATCCTTTTTCCGAATACTTGTGATTCTCTCCATTTCATGCTATCCTGTCTTTTATGAGATTAGATCAATTACTGGCCCACTACCAAATTCCCCGCAAGGAAATCAAACAGAGCCTGGCTAAAAGGCAGATTCTGGTCGACGGACTTGCTGCAACAAAATTATCCCAAAATGTCGATACAGGTCTCCAAGAAGTTCGCTGGAAGGATCAGGTCCTTACCGACTGTTCCCATCATTATTTTCTTCTCCACAAACCCCAAGGGCTGGTGACAGCTACCAAGGATGCCCAGCATTCTACAGTGCTTGACCTCCTCCGAACAGAAGACCGGACCCCCAAGACCTATCCTATTGGTCGACTAGATCGGGATACCACCGGTCTGCTCTTACTTACAGACAATGGACCTCTAGGTTTCCAACTCCTTCATCCCCAATACCATATCGAAAAAGAATACGCAGCAACAGTCAATGGCCCTCTCGAACCCGCTCATATAGAGAAATTTCAAGAAGGAATCACCTTCTTAGATGGGACAACATGCAAGCCCGCTAAACTCGAAATCCTTAGCTCCAGCCTTACCGAAAGCCAGGCCCTGGTCACCCTATCTGAAGGGAAATTTCATCAGGTGAAAAAGATGCTTCTCTCTGTCGGTGTTAAGGTAACTAGCCTCAAGCGAATCAAATTTGGAGATTTTTCATTAGACCCTAACCTAGCAGAAGGTCAATACCGCCCTTTGAACCAAGATGAATTACAGATTATTAAAAACTATATAGAAAACAGTTGATAAAACAAAAAAGCTTTAGTTTTAAAGCTTTTTTTGTTTTAATTAATTCCCGAAAGTTGTGAGATAAACATGAGACAGAAAATTACAGAAAGCACAATCCCTACAATAGAGAGAATTTTTTCTGTCGTATAGTCTAGTCCAGACTCGTTTTGATTTAAAATAGCTAAGGCCAAACCTAAAATACCAAAAATAATACTTAACAATGGAAATATAAAGGCAACAATAATAGATATGATACCCATAACAAATGAGGAATTGTTCTTTTCTTGCAATTTCTAGATCCCCCTTAACATTAATATCATCATATTATGACACATCAAGCATCTTTAGCAACATTTTCCTTGATCTTAACTAGTCTTGACTTTCCCATCCCAAGAATCCAAACCATAGGACAAGATATAGATATCTTTATAGCCCTGTTTTTTCAAGAAGAGGGCCGCATTGGTCACACGGGACCCACGACTGTTCTCATAGAGCAAGACTGGCTTATCTTTGCGAAGGGCAGCCAAACTCACTTTTAATTGGTTAGATGGAATATTTCGAGCTCCCAAAATATGCTTAGCGTGGAATTCATTCGGATCACGCAGGTCCACTAATTGGCCTTTGCGGATCAATTCTTCAAACTCTACATTGTCCACAATTTTTGCAGCCCGACGGATACGGAAGTAATTGTAGCCCATCCAGCCAAACATCCCTAAAACAATCAACCATACTAAAACACTTGTTACATTCACTTTTCTTTTTCCTCTTCTAAATAACGTAATTCCTGTGCGTGTTCTCTACGTAAGACAGCTTCTGCTTCTAGATAATCTAATTTTTCCATCAGCCCAGCGTCATAGATCCTTTTCAATTCAATCTTCATCAATTCAATGTCGTAAAGTCGTTTTCCGACATAAATGATGATTCCAAATTTTTTCAGAAATTGTTGAACATCGTACAGGGTTTTCATGTGCTTATTCTATCAAATCTTTCAAGTATTTTCAAGATGGTCCCTGTTTTATTTACAGGAAAAATCTCCTCCAAAAAAAGAGCCTCCCAAGCAAGGAAGGCTCGTTTGTTTAGTTTCAGATTACAAACCTGGTGCTTGTCCTAATTCAGCGGCAATCATCCAGATATGTTTTTCCAATTCAGCTTTTGCACCAACAAAGATATCGTTGGTCACGTCATCTCCTTCAGCATCTGTGATATCCAAGGCTTTTTGATAAAGACT
The DNA here is from genome assembly GCF_000186465.1 of Streptococcus australis ATCC 700641. Classification (GTDB taxonomy): domain Bacteria; phylum Bacillota; class Bacilli; order Lactobacillales; family Streptococcaceae; genus Streptococcus; species Streptococcus australis. The sequence goes on from NZ_GL636091.1 coordinate 1,992,283, forward strand.
TACCAAGTAGCGGAAGATAGAAAGGACACGTCCCAAATTTTCTTCCATAGAACGTTCGAATGAACCTTTTTCTTCCTGGATGTTGCTATGTTCCAAGAACTCAACCATGCTAGCGTATGGGGCACCACCCAAGGTAATCAAGCGTTCACTCACTTCATCAAGAGTCGCATCCAAGCTTTCCATGTACTCATCCATTTTTGGATGCCATACGAGGAAGCCACGACCACGCATATACCAGTGTACTTGGTGCAAGGCAATATGAGCGACATAAAGGTCTGCCACCACTTGATTCAAAACTGCTTTTGTATCGGTTAAGCTCTTGCTTACTTCGCTAATAGTTGCAAATGTTGCTACGTCTTTTGCTGCTTCTTTTTTGATTGTTGTCATAAATGAGTTCTCCTTTTTTAGAATTATTCTAATTTAGTTATATTATAATCCTTCTAATTAAGAAATGCAAGAGAAAATGCTCAAATAAGAAAAGTTAGAAAATTGTTTCATTTCTAATCCTCATTAGTCATCTTTTTTACGAATACTATAAGTATGATCAACTTCTATTTTTTTACAGTCAGCGCCTGTATGGCCTCCTTTTTAGGTCTCGTCATCGACCGTTTTCCAGAAAGCTCCATCATTCGTCCAAGAAGCCATTGCGACCAATGTCAACAGACCTTGGGAGTTCTAGACTTGATTCCTATTCTTTCGCAATGCCTTTTTCGATTCCGTTGCCGCTACTGCCAGAGCTCTCTTCCTTATTGGTATGCCCTCTTTGAAGCCTGGAGTGGTCTCCTTTTTTTGCTGTGCTATCAGGGTCTTCTTCCCATTCCTCATCTCCTGGTTCTTCTTGGCAGTTGCGTTTTGGCCATCTATGATTTTCGATCCATGGAGTACCCGCTCCTCCTCTGGCTAGTGCTCCACGCTCTTTGCCTGTTTTTCACCAGTCCTACCCTCTTGATGGGAGTCTTTCTCTGTCTAGGAGTCCTGTCAGCTGTTTACTCCATCGGCATTGGAGCAGGGGATTTTCTCTTACTGGCTACTTTTTCTTTGACCCTCTCGGCCGTCCAAGTCCTCCTAGTCATGCAAGGGGCTTCCCTCATTGGTCTCCTTGCCTTTCTCTTTAAAAAAGAAAAAGACCGGATTCCTTTTGTTCCCTGTCTTTTTCTGAGTTATCATGCTTTACTGTTTTTTACAATTTTAAGCAGATAAGATTTCTTATTTTGTAGCTTTCGCTTCTAGATAATCTGCAATGGCAGCCACGTCCTTATCCCCACGTCCAGAGACATTGATAATAATAATCTTGTCCTTGTCCAATTGTGGAGCACGTTTGACAGCTTCTGCAATCGCATGGGAGCTTTCAATAGCTGGGAGGATCCCTTCTGTCTTACTGAGGAGAAGAAGAGCTTGAACCGCTTCATCATCTGTCGCTGCCACATATTCGACGCGACCAGAATCTTTAAAGAAGGCATGTTCTGGTCCAACTCCTGGGTAGTCCAAACCAGCAGAAATCGAGTAAACCGGCGCTACTTTTCCATCTTCGCCAAAGACAGCGTAGGTCTTCATCCCATCGACAACTCCTACAGTCCCCTTGGTCATGGTCGCTGCGTGCTGGTCTGTGTCCAAGCCATGACCAGCTGCTTCAACACCGACCAATTTGACTTCCTCATCGCCTACATATTGGGAGAAGGCACCGATGGCATTGGATCCACCACCGACACAGGCAATCACATAGTCTGGCAAACGGCCTTCTTTTTCCAAGATTTGACGTTTAGACTCTTCACTGATCACTTTTTGAAATTCATGCACAATGGTTGGGTAAGGGTGAGGGCCAACAGCAGAACCCAAGACATAAAAAGCATCTAAATCTGCCATCCATGCTCCAAAAGCAGCATCTACAGCGTCTTTCAAGGTCTTAGTACCTGTTTCAACCGCATGGACGGTTGCCCCCATCATTTCCATGCGGAAGACATTGAGACGTTGGCGCTCCACGTCTTCTGCCCCCATGTAGACATCACAGGCCATACCAAACTTAGCTGCCGCAGCTGCTGTAGCCACACCATGTTGACCAGCTCCTGTTTCAGCAATCACGCGTGTTTTGCCCATGCGTTTAGCTAAGAGAATTTGCCCCAAGACGTTATTCAATTTATGAGAACCTAGGTGATTCAAGTCTTCGCGCTTCAAATAAATTTTCGCCCCACCTAAATGATCTGTCAAACTTTCCGCAAAGTAGAGCGGTGTTCCCCGTCCAGAATAATCTTTCAGATAATGTTTGTATTCTGCGATAAATTCTGGGTCATTTTTATACTGTTCAAAAGTTGCCTCTAATTGATCGAGCAAGTTTTGAATAGGTTCTGGTACGAAAGATCCACCAAATTGTCCGAAATAGCCTTTTGTTTCTGTCATGATTGTGTCCTCTTTTCTATATCTTCAATCCTGTTTATGATCTTTTTCTCTCTCGCTAGTCCTTTGAGCTGCAGTCTCACAGGGTCCTTTTGAGATACAAAAAAACTCACACAGAAAAATCTGTGTGAGGACGATTCGATACCGCGGTGCCACCTCCATTGTAGGAAAATAGTCTTTCTCCTACATCTCTGACCTGTCTAACAACAGGGTGCACGATAAGGTGTGCTCACCGAATTTTTATTGTTTCAAATTCATCATCATAAACGCATCAGCCCATTTCAAGATTCACCACTGCTTGTTCACAATTACCACAAGCTCCCTGGAAGTGAGAAAAATCCCTACTTTTCTGATGTCTTGAAGCTATTATAGCTTCCTGCCTACAGTTTGTCAACCCAAAATTTGAAATCGTATTCAATTGTTCGGATTTTGTACCAAACTAAGATAGGTTGTCCTTACTTATAGAAGCTTGCAGCCAGTTAAAACACAGATAGGCTAGGTAGCCTCCCAGGGTATTGGTCCACAGATCATCTATCTCAAACACACGATTGAAATCAAACAAAAGGTCTAGGACAATCTGACTGAGCTCAATCCACAAACTCATCCCTAGACTAAAGCAAAGGACGCGTTTCCGAGTGCCTAGCCAAGGCCAGAGCCACAGCAGTTGGAAGACCAGAGGGGATAAAAGAAAGATGTTGGCTATATTCTGTACAAGCACCTTGATTAGCTGGACCAGACTGGTCACTTGACCTAGATTGATGAGGGAATTAAAGGGGACCAATAATACGACTACTCGCCCAAAATGTTGGATCCCAGGTGTTTCCATCCCTGGTTCTGGCTGTTGAGGGAGAAAACACATGAGGCAGAGCAGAACAAAATAGAAGAAACTGCCACCTAGTAGCAGTTGTCTTCCTTTATTTGTTAATTGCCCTTCTTCTAGTAGCCAGTTGTTACGGTTGAGCTTCTTCAACAATGGCTTTCTCCCGGTCTCTCTTCATCGTATTGGAACGCAATTGGCCACAAGCGGCATCGATATCCGTACCATGCTCCTGACGAACCACGCAGTTGACTCCGTTTTTCTTCAAGGTGTCATAAAAGGCCATCACGCGCTCTCTTGGACTCCGGCTATATTGATCATGCTCACTAACTGGGTTGTAAGGAATCAAGTTGACATAAGATAGCTTCTTGATCTTTTTAAGGAGTTCTGCCAATTCCAAGGCTTGTTCGACACCATCATTGACTTCATTGAGCATGATGTACTCGAAGGTTACCCGGCGGTTGGTCGTTTCGATATAGTACTCAATCGCCGCAAACAGTTTCTCGATTGGGAAGGCGCGGTTGATTTTCATGATGCTAGAACGCAAGTCATTGTTTGGAGCATGCAGGGATACTGCCAAATTGACCTGAACTCCTTCATTAGCAAAATCACGAATCTTATGGGCTAAGCCAGACGTTGAAACGGTAATGTGGCGCGCACCGATAGCCAATCCCTTGTCATCATTGACCGTACGGACAAAGCTCAAGACATTCTTGTAGTTATCAAATGGCTCACCAATTCCCATCACAACGATGTGGCTGACGCGTTCATCTTGTCCACGTTCGTCAAAGTATTTTTGAACCAACATGATTTGGGCAACGATTTCCCCACTGTTCAAGTCGCGTTGTTTCTTGATCAAACCAGATGCACAGAAGGTACAGCCGATGTTGCACCCTACCTGAGTGGTGACACAAACTGACAAGCCGTAGTGTTGACGCATCAATACTGTCTCAATCAACATGCCATCTGGCAATTCAAAAAGGTATTTGACGGTTCCATCTGCCGACTCTTGCACGATTCGTTGTTTCAAAGGATTAATCACGAACTGGTCGTTCAAGGTTTCAATCAAGTCCTTCGATAGGTTGGTCATTTCTTCAAATGACTGGACGCGTTTCCGATAGAGCCATTCCCAGATTTGGGTAGCTCGGAATTTCTTTTCACCATTTTCTTCTGCCCACTCAATCAGTTCTTGTCGAGTCAGGCCATAAATTGAAGGTTTCATCTTATCTCTTTTCTCTCTTTACTTTTGACGGATGACAAAGTGGCGCTCTTGCTCACCCTGTGCATCTTTTTTTCTAGACCGCTGACGGTTCTTTTTCTTTGGTTGAGAAGTCTTTTGTTTTTGCTCTTGTTCACGTTCTCGTGGCTGATTTTTAGAACGATTTCGGCGATTTTGACGACCGCCACGCTTAGCAGAACGATTGCCCTCTTCCTGTTGTTTTGGAGAAGATTTTTTGTCAAAGGATGCTCGACGAGGTTCTGCATTTTCTAGGACAAAATAAGCACAGCCATAGCTACAGTATTCTAGTAAATAATCTTCCAGACGGCTGATTTTCTCTGCATCTGTGACCGGACGATCGTCCTTATAGAAGCCACGTAGACGCAACTGTTCATTGCTCCAATCACCGACAATATAATCAAATTTGGTTAAAACCTCTGAAAAACGCTGACCAAAGACCGTCGCATCAAAGGCATCATTTTGGTTCTCAACCAGTTCAAATGTCAATTGTTCTGCTAGCACTTGATTGCCAACCAGACGAAATTCCGGTCCAGGATATTTATTGTAATTAAATAATTCAGGGGATATTTCTTTGCGCATAGCTTTCCTTTATTCATACCTTTAGTTGTAACACTTTATTCTATCATAAATCCCTATCTTTAGATAGAATTTCAACGGAAAAGAGATAATCTGTAAAAAGTCTGACGATTTAATTTACTTCTTCTTCCTGTCACATTATAAAAAGCAGGCTTTTTCAAAGCCTGCTCAGATGGAAGATAAAGTCTTCTGAAAAACTTTCCTTAGGTGAGTACGGACGTCAGCGAACTTCGTAGAAGTTCCATGACTAATTATTGAGCCTAAGGTCTCAATAATTCCGAGTGCCTGAAACAAATATGTTTCAGGCACTTTTCTCACAGCGGAAAGTTTTAGATCTACTTAAATATCTCAAAAAACAAAAATTATTTGTTAAAAATCATCTTGCTATTTTATGTAAAAAATAGTTTATCTATATTTCAACCTTTGATATTTGATAGGAATAACAGCAAGACGCAGTGGTTGATTGCTCAAAGCACTGCTTTGAGGTATCAGATTGAACTTGCGAGCAAGTTTCCTAAGTCTTTGTTCGCTTATTAAGTCCCAAAGATAACCTAAAATAAAGGAGACAACGTTTCCGTTGTTTTCAACCTCCAACACGCTCCAGACTATTGGAGCTGTGCGGAGGTGGGAAAATTGAAAAGATTTGGAGAACCTTTTCAACTTTTTTATTTTATGAAGTTCTTTTTCACTCCCATGAATGTTCATCACGTGATGTGAGGGGTAGATAAAGAGTGATTTTCGTATAGCTACTAGGCTTAGAATCAATCTCCATATGATAGCTAGCCCCAAACTGTAACCGCAAGCGTTGATCCACATTTTGCAAACCAACTCCTCCTAGCCGAAGAAGGGTTTGGTCTGTCGACTCAGACAAGGCAAAGCCTCGTCCATTATCGTAAATCGTCAGGACCACTTGTTCTTCTCTGATTTCTGAAGTGACTCGTATCATGCCCGGCCGATCCATCTCCTTGATGCCGTGATAGATGGCATTTTCCACTAAGGGTTGTAGAACCAGTTTTGGAAGCTGATAATCTCCCAACGTCCCCTCTTCAAAAATTTCATAATTCAACTTATCTCCATAGCGTTGTTTCTGAATGAAGAGATAGTGGCGCACATGGTCTATTTCGTCCTGAAGCCTAATTTGTTCCTGTCCTTGATTGAGAGCAAGGCGGAAATATTTGGCTAGGGACTTAGTCAAGTCAACCACGCGCTGACCATCATTAAACTCAGCCATCCAGACAATGGTATCCAAGGTGTTATAGAGGAAATGTGGATTGATTTGGGCTGAAAGAGCTCGCAGTTCATAACGTCGTGCGTTTTGTTCCTCTTCTTTAACCAATTGCATAAGGTTTTCAATTTGATCCAACATACGGTTAAAGGCTTGAGCAAGATCTACCAATTCGGGCGATCCCTTGGTAGTTGCCCGCAAGTGGGAATCACCAGCTCCTATTTTCAAAATGACAGCCTGCAAGTCTTGTAGGGGTTTAATCCACAAGCGCAGAATGAACCAGATTCCCATCCAGCACATGATGAGGACGAGAACTCCTAAACCTATAAAGGAATAGAGCATTTGCGACTGAAGCATCTGGAGACCTTCCAGAGAAGCCACTCCAATTAAGGTCCAATCACTCTCTGGTATAGCAATTTGGTAGACAAAGTTCTGCCCCTTTTGGGCATAGCCATCCTTGACAGCAATATAGGGTTGCATGGCCTGCATTTCCCGACTGGAAGAATAGACTGTCTTTTTAGGATGGTAGACAAATTCATGCTTCTGATTGACGATGAAACTAAAGCCTTTTTTGCCTAGTTGGAGATGATCCAGATAAGCCTCTAGACTTTGATAACCAATATCTAGGCGCAAAACTCCTAGATTTTGACCAGAAGCATCCACCACTTCCTGGGTGATAGAAATCACCCACTTATCCTTCTCTGAAGACAAGGATTCCTTCCGGGCCGGCGTCAAGACTGGAATGGCCCTCTCCTTGATAGCTTCCTGATACCATCTTTCGTTCATCATATCCGATGAGGTTTGCATGCTAATTTGAGAATCCGTAGCAACGAGGCGTCCATCCTTAGTCACCAAGACAGCCGAAACCAGATCTGGGTCTGTCTCAATAATGGTTTGCATCAGACTTTGAACGGCTTCTGGGCTCACCTCCTTGTCTTGAGCAAACTGACGAACGGTCTCTTCTTTACTAAGGACCGAGGTGGTCTGCTTCAATTTTTTCAGATAGGAGGTGATAAACTGACTACTCTGGTCGATACTATTGCGGGTTGTCCGCTCTGTCAGTTGGCCAATGGTTGCTGAGCTAGTTTGATAGTATAGACTACCGACCAAACCCAAGAGTAAGAGAATGAAGACAAATACATAGACAATCAGCTGAATCAGCAAAGGGTATCGTTTCATTCATGCTCTCCTTTTTTGTATTGTCTTGGGGTTACACCGACTACTTGTTTAAAGCGTTGAGAAAAATAGTTCATATCCTCAAAGCCAACCTGATCTGCAATCTCATAAATCTTGAGATCCGTCGTCAAGAGTAAAAGTTTGGCCTTTTTCATCCGTTCTTGGATCAAGTATTCTTGAAAAGGGAGACCTAATTTTTTCTTGATTAGAACACTCAGATAAGAGGGACTAAAACCCAGTTGAGAAGCCAAGTCCTTGAGGGTCAATTGGGAATCCGCTAAGCGGGAATGAATAGCCTCTTCCAACTCTGTCGAATGACCCTGATCCACCAAGGTTTCAACCTGGGCTTTCTTTCGTTCCTCGTCTAGCTTATTCTTGACTTTCCCCAACATCTCTTCAATATCTGCTTTTGAAAAGGGCTTGAGGAGATAGTCATCTGCTCCGAGTCGAATGGCTTTTCGAGCAAACTCAAAATCATCATAGCCTGTTAGAAAGATGATATGGCAGGAAGGAGCTTTCTCTCGGACCAGTTGGGCCAAATCTAAGCCATTCATCTGTGGCATATTGATATCAGTCAAGAGAAGATCAGCCTGTTGTGCTTGAAATTTTTCCCAAGCTATTCGCCCATTCTCCGCTTGGTCAATGACCTTCATCCCAAACTGTTCATAATTCACTAGAGAAGTCAGTCCCTGCCGAACTAGCTCTTCGTCTTCTACAATCATGATTGAATACATGTGTTTCACCTACTTACCCTTATTATACTCATTATATCAAAGTAGGTCGCAAAAAGTCTTAGACATAGTCCAACAAATAGCCGTAGCCCTTTTCCACCATCTCTGCTTTAGGGATGAATTTGATTGACAAGCTATTTATACAGTAACGAAGGCCACCTTTTTCCTTAGGTCCATCAGTAAAGACGTGGCCTAGATGGGAATTTCCTACTCGACTCCGAACCTCTGTCCGAGTCATATTGAAACTCTTATCTTCCTTGTAGGTTGCCACATCCGGACTGATCGGTCGGCTAAAGCTTGGCCAACCACAACCAGAATCAAATTTATCTTTTGAGGAGAAGAGAGGCTCTCCTGTTACGACATCCACATAGATGCCCGCTTCAAACTTATCCCAATAGCGGTTAGAAAAAGCACGCTCTGTATCATTCTCTTGCGTCACTGCATATTCTTCGGGTGATAACTTCTTCTTGATCTCTTCATCGCTCGGTTTTGGATAGCGACTAGCGTCAATAACCGGATAAGAAGCTTGATTCACATCAATGTGACAATAGCCATTCGGATGTTTCTGTAGATAGTCCTGATGGTAGTCTTCCGCATTGATATAATTAGCAAGTTCTTCTTTTTCTACAGCCAAAGGTTTATCATACTTCTTCGCCACCTCTTCAAATACTTGGTTTATGGTTGGCAAATCTGCTTCATCAGTGTAATAAACTCCTGTCCGATATTGACTGCCCTCATCATTTCCCTGACGGTTTTTTGATGTTGGATCAATAATCCGGAAATAGTGTAGAAGCAGTTCTTTCAAGGAAACCTTCTTGACATTATAGGTGATGTGTACCGTTTCAGCATGGCCTGTTTGAGGGAGTAATTCATACTTGGTCGTTTCTCCCTTTCCATTGGCATAGCCTGATACGGCATCAATCACACCTGGAACACGGGAAAAATACTCTTCCACACCCCAGAAGCAACCACCAGCTAGATAGATTTCTCGTTGGTCTTCTGGATTGACTTTTTCTTCCTTATTTTTGTTTGCTACTGGTGTCTGACTCATGGACGCTTTTTTGATCTGCTCAGTCGTTGCATCTGATGTATCCAAGGCCATGGATCCTTTGATAAGGAAAAAGAGTCCAAAACAAAGCAGGCCCACTAAAAGAACGGAAATGAGTTTCCATTTTGTTTCCATTTTATGTCCTCCTTACTTCATTTCTTTTAGAGTCTGGACGATGTCTTCCTTGCTCATATAACCGATATGGGTCTTAGCGAGAGTTCCATCACTCGCAATAAAGAGAGCAGATGGATAAGAGCGAATCCCATACTCTTTGAGCAAGTCGCCATTACTGTCCATCAAGACTGGGAAATCCTTGTAATCCAAAGACTGGTACCAGTTTTTGAAATCTGCTTCCGATTTTTCGCCATTAAAGGTTGGAGCTACAACGGATAAGACCACATAATCCTTACCCTCCTCTGCCTTTGCTAAATCATTTGTGTCGCCTAATGTTGAAAGACAGATTGAGCACCAGGAAGCCCAAAACTTGAGATAAACTTTCTTTCCCTTGTAATCTGATAAGCGGTAGGTCTTACCGTCTACTCCTTGCAGGTTAAACTCTTGAACCTTCTTTCCAGATTGCTCTGAAGATCCCATTATGGATGTCTGCTTAGTCTCACTTTTGTTGGATGATTCCATTCCTTGGTTAGAGCAAGCCCCCAAAAGTCCAGCACACAAGAATCCTGCAGCTACTAAAGCTATTTTTTTCATGTCTTCCTCCTCTTTAATAAATAGGGAGAAAGTCGCCCAAGCAGACGACTTCCTCTTCCTACTGTCCTTTATTGGTCTGATTTCATATCAGATGATTCACTCTTTTCATCTTTCATTTCTGAATCGCTGGATTTCATCTCATCTTTTTTCATATCGTCCTTCATTTCAGAACTGCTGTCAGACATCATAGATGAATCTTTCATGTCTTCTTTTTTCATTTTATCATCGGACATGGATGAATCCTTCATGTCATCCTTCTTCATATCGTCCTTCTTCATCATACTACTATCGTCCGTTTTTTTCATGTCTGAATCTGATTTCTGTCCAGAACAAGCTGCTAAAGTGACGATGCTAAGTGTAGCAATAGAAAGTGCAAGAATTTTTTTCATGATTTTTCTCCTTTAATCATTCAAGATTAGTGAAACAGGGATGCGAGGCTATTAAGATTTCCTAGCATCAGCAAGATGCCCATCAAGATGATGAGGGCACCACCAATTTTTTTCAAGGTTCCCATATGGGGCTTGAGTTTAGCAAAATGTTGTAGAACCCAGCTAGAAGCTAGAGCTAAGACTAAGAAGGGTAGCGCCAAGCCCAATGTATAGACCATCATCAGGAGAGCACCTTGCAATGCACCATCTCCTCCAGAAGCGGCAATGGCTAAAACAGAGCTCAAAACTGGTCCGACACAAGGGGTCCAACCAAAACTGAAGGTGACCCCTATCAGAAAAGCATTGAAGAATTCATTGCGTTTTTCGTCCTTCTTCAGTTGGATACTCTTTTGTTTTTGGAGTTGTCTCAGATTGATGAAGCCCATCTGATGGATTCCCAATAAGATGACAATCCCTCCTAGTAGGTAACGGAACCAGGGAGCATAGAGTACCTGACCAAGGGCACCTGCACCATAACCTAGGATGAGAAATACGGTTGATAGACCAGCAATAAAACAGAGGGTCTTGACCAAACCATACCAAGAAATATCTCTTCCAAAAATACGCACCGTTTTTTCATGCTCAGAATCTAATAAGATCCCTACATAGACTGGCATCAGTGGTAAAATACACGGGGAGAAAAAGGATAGAACTCCCGCTAAGAATACTGAAATGGAAAACAAACTGGTTTGAATCATTTCACTACCTCCCTTTCTTTCTGACACTAGTATAAAGAAAAAATCTCTCTAAAAATAGAGAGATTGATATGCAAAAACTTGAATTTGATTGGAAGATGAATATTCCGATCTACCAACATCAGCTCATACTTTCAAGTACAAACTATGTCGAGCAAGCTACTTTAATTCTTTTTCAAATAATCGATGGCATTCTGCAAGGTTTTGACAGGGACAATTTTCATCTTGGTTTTAATTTTCTTAGCTGTTTCTACTGCTTCGTCGTAGTTGCTCTTGGCATTCGGATTGTTCTTTTTGACTTCTTCTGTCACCGGATTATCAGGAGCAAAGAAGATTTCAGCACCAGCGCGATCTGCTGCTACGACTTTTTTATCCACTCCACCGATATCTCCGACAGTCCCATCATGGTTAATAGTCCCTGTCCCCGCGATGTGGCGTCCCTGACGAAGGTCTGGATCCGCTACTTGGGTATAGATGGACAAACTAAACATCATCCCGGCACTTGGACCACCGATGCCAGCTGTCGCAAACTCAATCGGCACGTCACTCTTCACTTCTGTCCGGTCAATCAAGCTAATCCCAATCCCATTCTTGCCATTGACCAACTTAATAATCTTTCCTTCAGCTGTCTTGGTCTGACCATCTTCTGTGTAGGTCACTGAGACCTTGTCTCCGATTTTTTGGGAACCAACATACTCGATGAGCTCTTTTGAGCTCTTGAAGGTTTTGTCATTCACAGCCGTAACCGTGTCCGCAATATTTAGAACGCCTTTAAAGGTAGAGTCTTCTGCCACTTGCATGACATAAACACCTAAGAATTCCATCTCTGTCTCTTTTCCAGCAGTTTTTAATCCTTGGTATTTGGCAGTATTTTGAGAGGTCTCCATATAAAATTGATTGATCCGGAAAAATTCCTCACTGGAACTGCCACCTGTCATTTCTTTTTCAGAGTGGATATCTGTAAAAGGAGTCACCCAGGCATAGACTATATCCGAGAAGGTCGCTTGCTTGACGGCAACAGTGACAAAATCATACGAACCGGGTGCTTCATCATTTTTCTGGTTGACGCGCATCACTTGGCGAATATCTTCTGAACTCCCGGGCATTTCCAGATAGTAGGGCAGGGGAACAAAGAAAGCTAGCAAGGCCAAAATCAGAAGCAAGGTCCCAATAAGGGGCCAGCGATAGGTCCTCCACACACTATCTTTTTTTCGTACAGGTTCAAATGGGCTTTCTGGTAGCTGAGCCCTTTGTTTCTCAAATTCTTTCATTCCTTTTATTTCATCTCCTTTATAACACTCTCTGGAACATAGGCACTGACATCTTGCTGGAAGGTCAGTAACTCACGAATTCTCGTCGAGCTCAAGGCCTGGTACTGGGGCTGGGCACAGAGATAGATGGTCTCAAGCTCTGGAGCCAGCTGGTGATTGAAGTAGTCCATGTTGCTTTCATAGAGGAAGTCCTGGCCATTGCGCAAACCGCGAACCAAGCTCGTCACCCCATACCGTCTAGCCACTTCTACAGCCAACTCTGCCTCCGAAGTGATGACTCTTACATTGGACAAATGAGCCACTGCCTCTGTCACCATGGCTTCCCTTTGCTCAATGGTAAAATAGCCCTTCTTCTCATGATTAAAGAAGATGCCTATATACAAGCAATCAAACAAGCGACTAGCTCGCTCTATCAAATCCAAGTGTCCCAAGGTCATTGGGTCAAATGAACCTGTAAATAATCCGATTTTATCTGACATAAACCGTCACCTTACTAATTCCGTAGATTTTTTCTTTCCAGATTCCTAGACAAGCAATCTCCTCAGGCAAGTCCACTGCCTTGTCTGTCTCACAGACGACCATGACCTCTTCTCCCAGCAAGTCTCGTTCAGCCAGAGCCTCAATATCGGCTACGATCTGCTCCTTGGCATAGGGAGGATCTAAGAAGACAAGGTCAAAAGTCCCCTGCAATTGACTGAGAGCTTGGTGAGCCTCCATCTTCAGCAATTGAAACTTGTGGCTTTCCTTGGTCATTTGGATATTGCTAGCAATAATCCCTTGGGCTCTGCGGTCTTTCTCAACCAAGACAGCCTGCTCCATCCCCCTCGATACCGCTTCGATGGACAAGCCACCTGAGCCAGCATATAAATCCAAGACCCGCCCCCCATCAAAATAAGGACCGATCATATTAAACATCGCCCCTCTCACCTTATCTGAAGTGGGCCTCGTTGTCTTTCCTTCGAGCGTCTTAAGAGGACGCCCTCCATAGGTACCTGATACAATCTTCATAGAGATTATTATATCAAAATTTGGATAAAAGATACAAAAACACCCATCCTCCCCAATCTGAGAGCTGCTGAACCAAATCCCTTTCGCTGTCAAAGAAAAATCCTCTCACTTTTCTCTTGAAGTCCGAATTTATTTTTGTTATACTATATGTAACTTTTAAAACGTTACATAGGAGAATGCAAATGTTTGATGCAAAAAAATTAAAAGACCGGCGACTTGAGCTCGGCCTAACCCAAGCCCAGGTCTATGAATCCTTAGAGATTAGTCGCAAGACCTACTCTAGTTGGGAGAATGGCTTAGCAGAGCCACACGATAAAAACCTCAGGAGGTTGGCCAAGCACCTCTCCGTTAAAGAGGACTACTTTGTCGACAAGAGCTCAGCGCTTTTCACCTACCCTTTACTAACTCCGCCCCATCAGAAAAAGGTCGATCTCTTGGCCAGTCAACTCTTAGCAGAGCAAGAAAAGGTGGTCTCTTTGATCCCTTACCGTGTCCTCTCTATCGACTTGGCAGCTGGACATGGTCATACCTTTTATGACAATGAGACCGACTACGAGACCGTTTATTTTGACCAAGAGATCCAACACGACTTTGCCTCTTGGGTTTCTGGAGATTCTATGGAACCAAGCTATCCAAACGGTTCCGTTGCCTTGATGAAACAGACCGGATTTGACTATGATGGAGCGGTCTACGCCCTCATGTGGAATGGAAAGACCTATATCAAAAAAGTCTATCGAGAAGAGGAGGGCCTCCGTCTAGAGTCCATCAACCCAGCCTATGATGACCTTTTTGCACCCTACGAAGATGAACCAAAAATCGTCGGCATCGTGGTCGGCCACTTCCTCCCTCTGGAGGTCTAAACATGCTTTTTGATTATTCACGTGAGCCTCGGTCTGACATTGCTTTTGTGGATATGAAAAGTTTCTATGCCAGTTGTGAATGCGTCCGTCTCGGCCTCAATCCCTTGACGACCTCTCTTTGTGTTATGAGTCGGAGCGACAATTCTGCTGGCCTCATCTTAGCCAGTTCCCCCGTTTTCAAGCAGGTCTTTGGGAAGAAAAATGTCGGACGTAGCTACGATCTGCCCTTTGATCTCAAGACGAGGAAATTCAATTACTACCTGGCCCGTAAGCAAGGTCTACCTACAGATCCAGCCTTTGTCCACTATATCGAAAGTTGGGCTAAGCGCACTTTTATCGTGCCCCCTCGCATGAATGCCTATATCCAGGTCAACATGGAAATCCAGCAAGTCTTTCAAGAATTTGCTGCTCCAGATGACATCTATCCCTATTCCATCGATGAGGGTTTTATCGATTTGAGTAGCTCTCTCAACTACTTTATTCCCGATCCTCAGCTAGACCGACGCTCCAAGCTGGATCTTCTTTCTGCTCGGATCCAAAAGCGCATTTGGCAGAAAACTGGGATCTATGCTACTGTCGGGATGAGCAATGCCAATCCGCTCCTGGCCAAACTGGCTCTGGACAATGAAGCCAAGCACCAGAAAACCATGCGGGCTAACTGGTCTTACGAAGACGTCCCCAATCGAGTCTGGCAGATAAAAAAACTGACCGATTTCTGGGGGATCGGCCATCGAACAGAAAAACGCCTGAACAAACTAGGCATTCACTCCATCTATGAACTGGCCCAGGCCAATCCAGACCAGCTCAAAAAAGAATTCGGAGTCATGGGCGTCCAGCTCTGGTTTCATGCCCATGGGATCGATGAAAGCAATGTCCATCGCCCCTATCGTCCAAAGTTTCACGGTCTAGGAAATTCGCAAATCCTTCCCCGTGACTACCACCGCCAAAGTGATATTGAATTAGTCTTTCGGGAGATGGCTGAGCAGGTCGCTATCCGCTTGCGTCGGGAAAAGAAAAAGACCCAACTGGTCTCCATCCACGCTAGCTATTCCAAACAAGAACAGCTCCCCTCCATCCACTGCCAGCGAAAGATTGATCCGACAAACTCTACAGCTCAATTAGCCAAGGAAGTCATCCAGCTCTTTCGTTCCCACTACCAGGGAGGAGCCATCCGGCAGATTGGAGTCTTTTATGGGAATCTCATAGAGGAGAGCTTCCAGCTGATCTCCCTATTTGATGACCCTGGACAAACCCAAAAAGAAGAGGCCCTCCAAGAGACCATTGACCACATCCGTGACCGATTTGGATTTGCTTCTCTACAGAAGGGATCTGCCCTATTAGAAAATTCGCGCGCTCTGGCTCGAAGCAAACTGACCGGAGGCCACTCAGCAGGAGGTTTAGATGGCTTAGCATGATTGATCGTTCTTATCTCCCCTATCAGTCGGCACGCGACTTCCAAGACCGGGGCATGGCCAAGTGGGCTGGCTTCTTCCTCTCTGAGCATTCTACGGCCTTACAAACAAAGCACCTCTCCCTAGAAGAGCTTCGCCTCCTCTCAAACCAAGAAATCCGTCACCTCCTCGAGCAGGCTTACCAGCAAGAGACCACCCTCTCCCTCTCTACCCTCCAAGACAATCAAGTCGCCGTCTACTACGGCCAGGTCTATACCTTAAGCTCCTCTGAAGTCCTCATTAAAAATGACCAGCACTACCACTCTCTCCTTCTTTCGACTATTTTTTCTATTGAACCAGGAGATTCTAGCTATGAAACCAGCCCTGAATAAACACGAACTCCAATTCGATTATTTTTCAGACAATTACCAGCAGTTCGAGCACGATTTTTACCGATTGGCAACGACTGCGACCCCCTTGGTCTTTTTAGAAGATGACCTGCTCCGTTCCATGTCGACAGGTCAGCGAAACTATTTCAGACTCCACCACACCCAGAGTCGTGATCATCGTGACCACTACTTTCACTTTCGCGTCTCCACCCATCCCAAATCCCCACTGACACGGATTTATACCTACCTAGGGCACAGTCCCACCACAGAATACAAAGCAACCTCCTAGAAAACTAGGAGGTTGTTTTATCATGTTGATGAAGAGGATTTCGCAATCCAACCAATCGCGTCTGCAGGAGGATTGTCCACATCGATCCAGATGAAGTCAATGCCGATTTCACTGTTTTTTAATTTGACTTTATTCTTTAATTGCTTCTTCCAACCTATTTCTGATACAATGAAAGAGGAGGTAAATCATGTCAAAAAAAATTATTCACGTTGTTGCAGCTGCCATTGAAAAAGATGGGAAAATCTTTTGTGCTCAAAGACCTGAAGGAAAAAGCTTGGGAGGTTTTTGGGAATTTCCTGGTGGAAAATTAGAGGCAGGAGAATCCCCTGAACAAGCGCTCATTCGTGAAATACAGGAAGAATTAAATTCTGAAATTGAAATTATCTCCTTTGTGAATGAAGCCTCCTATGATTATGATTTCGGGACTGTCGTTATGAAAACCTATCACGCCAAGTTACTCTCAGGAAACCTAGAGTTGTTAGAACACCAAAATTCTACTTGGCTAGCACCACATGAATTAAAATTGCTTAACTGGGCACCTGTCGATCGTCCAGCTGTAGAATTATTAACAAAAAATAAGAGGTATACCTCTTATTTTTTGTTAAATAATCATAAAGTGTTGTAGGAACTTCATTGATCAGTTCAAAATTCATGATCACTACAGGAGTTTTATCATCAGGCATTGTAGTTTCAAGAGCACTATTCTCAATATAACGAACCGGCCCAAGATAATAAAAATCATATCCTTCACCATCTTCTTTTTTTATAAACAGGTGAAGGGTCAATCCAGTATCATTAGATTGCATAATCTCGACTACTTCCTTTGACTTGAAACTCATATTGCTCCGCGAATACCAGTGAAAGACTTTGTTTGATAAAAAGCCATCTTGATACTGAGTTGTTTCAGCAATATCATCCTCTTTGTGATAAGTGACAAAAATCGGACAAGTTCCATGTTTAATCGTATAACCATAAACAGTCGAGCTCTCATCCTTATCCCAGTTGAGTAGTCTCACAGCGTCTTTACGAGAATATTTCTCCCCGATCGTCAAAGGTTTCTGTGGATACTTTTCAGAACGGTAAAGACCCGTCTGAATGATATCTAATATAAAATCTTTATACTCCACTGTCAGAAATTGAGCAAAATATGGTGAAAGTTGATAAATATTATTCTTGATAGCCAAAGCTGATACACCATACTTTTCCTGATCTCTTTTAACAAAAAAGCTATAGGTCAAGACATTCTCAATAGACTTCAATAACTCATTAGAAGCCTCTAGTTTTTCATCTTTTAGGAATTTTTCAAAATCCGAACGCGAAATCTTTTCTTTTTCCAGCAAGATTTTTAAAAGATAAAGATCTGCTTTCCTCTTTCCATTTGATAACTCTTTACAAAGAAAAATTAGAAATCCATTTAACTCAGGAATTTTAACAAATGAATCATCCTTGTCATAATATTCTATAACTTCTCCATAATGTTTAAATCTATCAAAAAAGATATATGGATCCAAAGTATCTAATTTCCAAAAATCACTTAATTTTGGAATACGACCTGTCCGGTTCTTCGTCTCCATGTATGCTTCTTTTAACAAAACTTTTTTTGATAAATTAGTATTAGTGATGGACTTAAAGATTTGTTCCTTAGCTACTTCTTCAAAGTTGATGGTCGTCAATCCTTTTAGAATGTTTGGTTCTCGAAGCTCTCGACGATAATTATCTTTATTCATCGATTTATCACCAAACAAAGCAATAGGAATTAGATAGTTATTCTTGTAATTTCCGATAAAATCGATAATGGTCACATATTCTTTACTCTCATGCTTCCGTAGTCCTCGACCTAACTGTTGCACAAAAACAATGCTCGATTGAGTATTCCGCAACATCACAACCTGATTGACCGATGGAATATCAATTCCTTCGTTAAAAATATCTACTGTTAGAATGTAGTCAAGTTCTCCCTTTTCTAGTTGGGCAACAACTTCATTCCGGGTCTCCATATTATCTTCACCTGTTAAGGCGCGACAACGTTTCCCCTTTTGGTTTAGTTTGGATGCTAATTCATGGGCTTCTTGCTTAGAAGAACAGAACATCAAGCCCTTCACTTTCTCTCCACTCACTCCATAAAAATCAATCTTTTTAATAATATGCTTCACGCGCTCTTCGGATGTTAAGTTTGCAATCGTAGTTTTCTCATTGACTAACTGTCCTTCAACTTCGATGTCCTTCACTCCAAAATAAATGAAGGGACAAAGCATATCATTATCAAGGGCATCCTGTAGACGAATCTCATAAGCGATATTGTAGTCAAACAATTCGTAAATATTCTGACCATCAGTCCGCTCTGGAGTAGCCGTCATCCCCAAAAAGAATTCTGGTTGAAAATGCGCCATCACTTTTTTATAAGAATCTGCACCAGCCTTATGAACCTCATCAATCAGAATATAGTCAAAAAAATCTCTTGAAAATAGATTTAAATGCTGTTCACGCGATAGGGTTTGAATAGTAGCAAAGACATATTTTTTACCCGTCAAATCAGCCCCAGAGTGATAAATAAGACCTTCTTCATCAGAGAACTGCAAGACCTTTTTAAAATCTGTTAACGACTTCTGTAAAATCTGCTCTCGGTGAACAATGAAAAGCATTCTTTCTGGTTTAAACTGTTGAACATCAAAAGCTGATAGAAAGGTTTTTCCTGTCCCAGTGGCACTGATGACCAAAGCCTTCTTTTTCCCAGAATCACGAATCGCTTGCAAGCCTTTTAAAGCATCCTTTTGCATTTCATTAGGACTAATCGTTTCACTCTGATATTGAACAAGCTTCTCTTCGCGAATCTGATCCACTCGAATGACATTCTGACGTTTTCGTGCATAAGAAGCAATCTTTTCATCTGTCAAAAGAGCAGACTTCTCCCAAATCTTGTCAAATTCAGCTTTAGTAGCTCGAATAAGTTCGCCATTATGGGTAGATGTCAATTTAATATTCCACTCATAATTGATTTTGAGAGCATTGTGAGTCAGATTCGAACTTCCCGAAATCAATACCTGTCTTCCCTCATGCTCAAAAAGATAAAACTTGGCATGCATTTGCAAACTCTCTGGAGTCAAACGAACTTCTACATTCTCTAACTTGAGCAATTCTTGCATTGCAACTGGATCATTAAAATCAAGATAAGGAGAAATCAGAATTTTACCTTTGATTCCTTTATCCATCAGATCAGACAATTGCGACTTAATTAAGGCAATTCCAGACTGTGTAATAAAGGCCACTGATATGTAAAAGGCCTTGCACTTGCTCAACTCCTCTTGCAAATCTGTCAAAACATACCGCTTCATTTCATGATCGTTGATCAGAATCTGAGGTGAATACCCACCCTCTTGATACTGGACATTATCCACAAATCCATATTTTAATGATTTAATAAGAGTGTCTTGAAATAAAGTTACGCCTTCTGGCATAGATCGTCTCTTTTCTACCGTTATTTAATAGTTTCATTATACCAAAAAAACACGGCATTCCGCCGTGTTTCTATGTTTATTTCACGAGTTTCTTCATCTCATCAATACGTGCTACGGTCGCGTCGTATTTGGCTTGGTAGTCGCCTTGTTTGTCGCGTTCTTTTTGGACGACTTCTGGTTTGGCATTGGCTACGAAGCGTTCGTTAGAGAGCTTCTTACCGACCATATCCAGTTCTTTTTGCCATTTAGCCAGTTCCTTGTCGAGACGAGCGAGTTCTTCTTCGACATTGAGGAGGTCTGCCAGTGGCAAGTAGATTTCTGCTCCTGTGATGACGCTTGACATCGCGAGTTCAGGTGCAGGGATGTTTGATGCGATCTCCAAGTGTTCTGGATTTGTGAAGCGTTTGATGTAGTTGACATTGCTATTAAAGAAGGCTTCCAAGTCGCTATCGCTTGTCTTAACAAGAATCGTGATTGGCTTGCTAGGAGCGACGTTTACTTCCGCACGCGCATTACGAACAGCACGGATCAAGTCTTTGAGGCTTTCGACACCAGTGTGGGCAACAAGGTCTTCAAAGGCTGGATTAACAGTTGGGTATGCTGCTGTAACGATAGAGCCTTCTGAGATTTGTCCAAAGATTTCCTCTGTCACAAATGGCATGATTGGGTGAAGGAGACGAAGGATCTTGTCCAAAGTGTAAAGGAGAACAGAACGTGTGATGACTTTCTCTTCTTCGTTATCGCTATAAAGGACTTCCTTAGTCAACTCAACATACCAGTCCGCAAACTCGTCCCAGATGAAGTTGTAGAGGATGTGGCCAGCCACACCAAATTCAAACTTGTCAAAGTTGGCAGTTGCTTTTCCGATGGTTTCATTGAGGTTGTGGAGAATCCAGCGGTCTGTGACGTTTCCAGCTTCCTTATTAACAACCTTTTCGACATTGGCTGTTGCTTGCTCAAGGGTCAATCCTTCATTGTTCATGAGGATGTAGCGAGAGATGTTCCAGATCTTGTTGATGAAGTTCCATGAAGCATCCATTTTCTCGTAAGAGAAGCGCACGTCTTGACCTGGTGCAGAACCGTTTGAAAGGAACCAACGAAGGGCATCGGCACCGTATTTCTCGATGACATCCATTGGGTCAATCCCGTTACCGAGAGATTTAGACATCTTACGTCCTTGCTCATCACGAATGAGACCGTGAATCAGAACGTTTTGGAATGGCTGACGGCCCGTGAATTCCAATGATTGGAAGATCATACGAGACACCCAGAAGAAGATGATGTCGTAACCTGTTACCAAGGTTGAAGTTGGGAAGTAACGTTTGAAGTCTTCTGAGTCAACATCGGGCCAGCCCATAGTTGAGAATGGCCAAAGGGCAGAACTGAACCAAGTGTCCAAGACGTCTTCGTCCTGAGTCCATCCGTCACCTTCAGGAGCTTCTTCACCGACGTACATTTCACCCTCAGCATTGTACCAAGCAGGGATTTGGTGACCCCACCAGAGCTGACGAGAGATAACCCAGTCGTGGACATTTTCCATCCATTGGAGGAAGGTGTCGTTGAAACGAGGTGGGTAGAATTCTACCTTGTCCTCTGTGTCTTGGTTGGCGATAGCGTTCTTAGCCAATTGGTCCATCTTGACGAACCATTGCGTTGACAAGCGTGGTTCAACCACTACACCTGTACGCTCTGAGTGACCAACACTGTGGACACGTTTTTCGATTTTAACGAGGGCACCGATTTCTTCCAATTTAGCAACGACTGCCTTACGAGCTTCAAAACGGTCCATACCTGCAAATTCGAAGGCCAAGTCGTTCATGGTTCCGTCGTCGTTCATGACGTTGACTTGTGGCAAGTTGTGACGTTGACCAACCAAGAAGTCATTTGGATCGTGGGCAGGCGTGATTTTCACGACACCTGTACCAAACTCAGGATCTGCGTGCTCATCCCCAACGATTGGGATGAGTTTGTTAGCGATTGGAAGAACGACATGTTTACCAATCAAATCCTTGTAGCGTGGATCTTCTGGATTGACCGCAACCGCAACATCCCCAAACATTGTCTCAGGACGAGTGGTCGCCACTTCAAGGGCGCGTGAGCCGTCTTCTAGCATGTAGTTCATGTGGTAGAAGGCACCTTCGACATCCTTGTGGATCACCTCGATATCAGAAAGGGCTGTGCGAGCTGCAGGGTCCCAGTTGATGATAAACTCACCACGGTAGATCCAGCCTTTCTTGTAAAGGTCCACAAAGACCTTGCGAACGGCTTTTGACAAACCTTCGTCAAGAGTGAAACGCTCACGAGAGTAGTCGACAGAGAGCCCCATCTTGCCCCATTGTTCCTTGATGGTAGTGGCATATTCGTCTTTCCATTCCCAGACTTTCTCGAGGAATTTTTCACGACCGAGGTCATAACGCGTAATGCCCTCACCACGCAAGCGCTCCTCAACCTTAGCCTGAGTCGCAATCCCCGCGTGGTCCATCCCTGGAAGCCAAAGCGTATCAAAACCTTGCATACGTTTTTGACGGATGATGATATCTTGAAGAGTTGTATCCCAAGCGTGACCAAGGTGAAGTTTACCTGTAACGTTTGGAGGTGGAATCACGATTGAATAAGGCTTAGCCTTTTGATCGCCTGAAGGCTTGAAAACATCCGCATCAAGCCATTTTTGGTAACGACCAGCCTCAACCTCGGCTGGATTGTATTTAGGTGAAAGTTCTTTAGACATGTGTGTGTCCTTTCTCTATTGTTTTCATTTTTTCTTGAATCTGCTGTGCAACTTCTTCTGCGGACAGATTCGTATTATCAATTTTAAGGTAGTGGTGAAGACCACTCGGTCGCTTTTGAGAATTAAGTTGATTCGTTTTATCAGTCTCTATAATCTCTCTTTCAGATACCTCAACATACCGTTTCAAGGGTTTGTATTTCAACCGATTCTCCGTCCGATTTCGACGTAACCGCTCCTCCAGAGACGTTTCTAATTCAACAAAAAGAATCTGCTGATGATACTCATTTAACAAATCTTGAATGTCCTTCAAATACATCAAATTGTATTGATTTGAAAAATCAATTACGCCTGTTAAAATCACAGACCGATGATGCCTGGCGCTTGTTCCAAGAAAAGAAAAGTTAACACTACGAACAAATTCCCACATTTCTTCCGTAAAATCCTGATAGATTTCGAGTGCGAAATCAATTGATTGATGGTTGAAAAAGAGAGTCGTGCCGGTGAGTTTCGAAAGTTCCTGACCAATGGTCATTTTCCCTGAAGCTGGAGCTCCAATGATGAAAACATGCATCAATCCACCTCCCACTCACTCTTCAGCAATCCATATATGAGACTGTCACAACGATTGCCCTGGGCATCTTTACGGTCTCGGATACGAGCTTCAAGGGTAAATCCTAATTTTTCCGCAACTCTTTGACTTTGAAGGTTGTAACCAAAGCAAGACAATTCAATCTTGTGAAGCTCCAGTTCTGTAAAAGCTAAATCAATCAAGGCACGCGCCGCTTCTGGCACATAACATCGGCCCCAATAGTCTGGGTGCAAGGTATAGCCAATCTCCAGCACATCGTCTTCGTGGCGATGGTTGAAGTCAACAGAGCCGATGATTGTATCGGTCCCTTTGACCACAATTCCATAGCCTGCTGGCAGATTGTCCTTTTGATTGCGCTCGGGAAGGATATGCTCCAGATAATAAATCTCATCTTCCAAGGCCTTGACGGGCGGAAAGCCTGCTGGGTAAGAGACTTCTGGAAGACTGGCGTAAGCATGGATATCCTTAGCATCAGCCACTGTACGGACTCGTAAGACTAGACGCTCGGTTTCGATTCGTTCTGGCAACTCTGCTCTTGTCATCTTCCTCCCTCACTTTCTACAAAAAATCGCCCCTGTCATCAACCTGACAGGGACGAATATGTTTATCCGCGGTACCACCCAATTTCGGGCAACGCCCGCAACTTTGTTTATTTCATTTTTATCCATTAGCAACCAGTTTCGACACATTTGTGGACTTCTCAGCACCGCCACTTTCTGTAAAATGTGGGATTCAAAACACCTCTAACAGCTTCATTTTATCAAGTTTTCCTGGAAATAGCAAGAAATCACAAAAGCAATTATTTGAACTTGACACCAAGTTCTTGCAATTTTTTGATGGTTGCTGGTCCGATTCCTTTAAGGGCCAACAACTCTTTTTCTGTCCAGTTTGCGAAGTCCGCAACAGAGCGAATACCTTCATCATAGAATGTTTGCGCACGATCAAGGGCTACACCTTCCAAGCTTGCAGCGAATTCTTCTACTGAAGAAGCTACTTGTTTCACTTCTTTCGCCACTGCTTTTGCTGCTTTCTCAACCTTCTTAGGTGCTTCTTTAACAGCTGCTGCTACAGTTGCGACAGCTTTTTTCAAAAGATGTCTATTTTGATGTTTGTATTGTTTCGCACGGTTAACGTTCTTCTTTGCCATTTTTCCTCCTACGTATCCAGTGACCAATCCCTAAGGCAACAAGGTTTCATCACCAATATTACTTTCGATAATTCGTTGACGTCTGTTCAACTTTTTTATTGTAACACAATCCCTCGAAAAATCAAGTCATTACACTATTTTCAGCCAAATCCAGCCAGTCAAAGGCCTGCACAGAGAGCCTTTAATAGGTTCTCTCTCCAAACAAGCCATCTGGAAGATCGTGGAAACCTTTCCCCTCGTGGTAGTTGGCAAACTTCCCTTGAAGGAATTGATAGGCATCCAAGCGACTCTCATAGCGAATCATAGCTTCCTTGGCCCGCTCGTCTTGATCCTCTTCATAGACCTTCTTGCTTTCTGTCAGGGCCATCTCATTGATCATGACCTGGGTTTTGATCCAAGCCTCAAATTCTTTCATAAATTCTTTTTCGTAGCTCATTCTTACTCCAATCCTCTATAAAATTCACTATCGATCTCCCGATAGGGTTGGATATCCTGGACATATTCCAAGACACCTTGAAATTCTCCAGCGTCATCGCGCACCGCTGCATAGGTCACATGGACAAATTTCCCACGTGATTCTGATTTGAACCACATTTCGTACTTGTCTTTTTTCCCTTCTCGAAGCCCCTGCATGATGGCTTTGACCTTCTCCAAGTATTTCGGAGGGTGACACAATTCGACATTGCGTCCTACCTGCGACGGCGTCCGTTTGAAGATCATTTCCTCAAAGGGCGCTGCATCATTGTAATATTGGAAAATATCATCCTTATTGACAAAGGTGATCTCCATCGGCAGATGGTTCAAGATCAAGTTGGCCTGCTCTACAGAGAGAAAGCCATGTCCAAAAGTTTGTGGTTGCTGGCGATCGAAGCTCTCTGCTCTTTTCTTAGGCCTGAAGGTAATGGTCAATTGTCCCTCAGGAGTCTCAATGACCTGACGTTGCTCACCTCCATTTGAAGAAGGAAGTAGTTCAGTTGAATCTTCTGACTCTATTGGTCCTTCTTCATTGAAGTCCACACGTTTCGGCACCCATTTCTCACTCGGAATGATAATAGCATAACCATAGGCATCACTTTCTTCCGCGATGGAGAGCCAATCATCCTGGCTAAAAGCCTCCAGCAAAATCATCAAGAGGATGGACTCTTCCTTGAAGATCATAGCCTCAAACTCTTGCGCAAAGGCTTCAAAGCGCTCTTTGACTTCTGAAATTGCAGAATCAGGCAGGGCTTTGGCCACATCCAGAGTTTTCGCAAAGAGGTCTCGAATCTGGTCATCTACCCCCCACATGACTTTGGGAGGAGAGTCATGCCCATAGCGCTCCATAATCGGAAACATCAACTCTTCCTTACGACGATAATGCCGATCAAATTGACCCACCAAGCCCAGCTGACGCAAGAGGCCTTTGTGAATCTCCTGGATCATCTCAGGATCCTCTGTCGTCTCATAATTATCCAGCAAGCGACGGACCCGCATCATAGCCGCACGAAGGGCTAGGTTCTCCTGTTTAAAGATTTGAACGGGATGGCCTGGGTGATCGGTATCTGCTACTTCGACCCCTTGAACAGCATTCTTAAAGAGATTGGCATGGACATCACAAAGCTCCATGACATCCTCAAAGGTGATGCCGGCATCGGAGTTCATCAGTTCGTGCTCCATGAGGGAAATTTCAATCGCAGACACCCCACTAAAGGTCGCATCAAAGCGCTCTTGTACTGACTCAGGAGAAGCTCCATGATGAAGGTATAATAAGATATCTCTTAAGACATGAATTCGTTCATCACTCATTAGTCTAGCCCCACTACTTCATAGCCATTGGCTTCTAGCGTTCGCACAATCTTCTCCATGGGAGTACCTTCTAATTTTGATCCTTGTTTTAAGGAAACCTTGCGCCCAACTGTATTACGCATGATGGGATTGGCTAAGGGTTTAAAGCCCAATTCCACCAACAAATCTAACACTTCCGGATGTTGATCAATGACTTGAGCAACTGGAATCGATACATCAATTTTATTGTCCATCTCTCACTCTCACATTTCTTCTCTCATCTGAGCTCCTGGGAAACTAAGACTCCTCCTGGGAGAGATTCTCAGTCCTCTGATTGGCCCGTTCTTCTCCCCACCAATGTGGTATCAGCTCTCCCAGAGTAATGGTCTTCCGACTCTCATAATCGACCATAAACTCCAACTGGCTATTGGTTGGATCAAGTTCCATTAAGAACTCTCGACAAGCCCCACAAGGCATTCCAGAGCCGCCGCCATAAGGTGGTTGATCCCGAAAGGCCAAAATTCGTTTTACCTTGGTTTGACCAGATGCTTGGTACATATTAAAGAGAGCTGCTCGTTCCGCACACAAATGGAAAACCCCACAGGTCCCTTCCATACAAAAGCCTGTAAAAATTTGTCCGTCCTCTGCCTCAATAGCCGCAACCACGTGTTGCGCATAGACAAAATCAGATACTTCATGGGGACGGTAGAGGGACTTTGCCTTTTCATACATGATTTCCCAAATATCCATTCTTCTCTCCATTTTCCCCTATATTTTCTTAAAAAACTACCAATCTTCATTTAGATCAAGTAATTTAAAAAAATTTGTCTTATCAATAAATCATTCAAAAGCTAATATAGTTATATAAATGTATTTTACGAAGAATATTTTGCCATATTTACAATGATTTATGAACAAATTGTAACGTTTGTAAAGTCTATGAACGCATCATTTAAATCAATTTCACAAAGGAACTCCATTAATTTTATCATAAATCATTAGGAAACACACACATAATTTCATCTTAAATAGTCGTATGACGAACACCTTTATACATATTAACCTTATCGGTATAAGCTAGAGAATTCAAGACCTAGCTATTTTAAAATTTTATCTTTCATTCTGGTAGAGAAAAGATAAAAATTTTTAATCCTTATAGAATATGCAATCTCAAAAAAGACAATGACCTCATTCCTTAATACTGGAGAACAAGGTCATTGCCAAATTAAGGTACATTTAAACATAACATTTAGAGTCCTTGATCACACAAATCAAAATGAATCAAAGAAATTGATCTAACTAACTGCTATTATACTGGAGTTTAAAAGCCTAAAGAACAAAAAAACGAGGAGAAATTATTCTCCTCGTAATCTAGTTAAAACCAACTAATGAGTGGAAACTCAAACTATAAGATGATTTAACTATTCTTCTTCTTTGCGTTTCTTCGAAACAAGTAATCCACCTGATAAGGCCGATAGAACTGCAAGACCAAGCGCTACAACCGATTGTTTTTCACCAGTATTAGGAAGGGTAGATACTTCTGCTTTAGATCCTGGGTTCACTGCTTCTACTGCTTCTTTAACTTTAGATTTTTCGGCATCTGTCAAGTTTGCAGTATCTTTAACTGGTGTCTTAGTTGA
>NZ_GL636091.1:2023162-2030664 GCF_000186465.1 Streptococcus australis ATCC 700641
GTTCGCATCTGCTGCTTTGACAGTTTGTGCTGGGGTTAATGTAGCTGTTGAGCCGTTTGAGTAAGTTAATGTTGTTGAACCATCATTTCCTACCACTACTGTTGCTACATCTGGATTCGCTACTCTTACAGCAGCTTCTACCGCTTGTTTTTCTGGGGTAGTTAGGCTTGATGGATTTTTAACTGGTGTTACTGTTGGTGCTACCGCCTCAATACTAAATACTGAAGCCGCAGCTAGTGTGTCTGTACTTCCATCTTTATAAGTAACAGTTACATTAGTTCCATTTAACGTAACACTATCAATTTTATCGCTAAAAGTTGGATTTGCTGCTTTTACTGCATTTGCTAATTCCGTAGCATTTGGTACTGTATTTGTCACGATTGGTGTTGATGGCGCTTGTGCGTTATATTTGAAAGTTTGTGGTTTCCACATAAAACGGATACGCCCAAGTTGTCCTGGTGTAGTCGCATCACCAACATGTTCATAGCTTGTATTACCCGCTGCATCTTCAGCAAATAGGTAACGAGTGAGTTGTCCGTTACTTTCTGTGTAAGTGTTTTTAGGAACTTCACCAGTTACGCGAACGATAGCTGGAGTTGACTCTGTAGCAGTAGTTTCTACATGAATACCTTCAGTCTTAAGATACAAACCACCTTTAGTTCTACCGTTTAAGAAGGTAGTGTCTTCTGCACCAAGGCCACTGCGGTTATCTTGTGGCAAAGCTAGATAAGCTTTTACAATCTTACCTGAATTATCAGTTACCTTTAGCTCAATATTATTTTCTTCACCAGAGTAAACATAAATGGCTTGTGTCGCAGGATCATCATATGGAATGTGTAAGGTCGGACGAACATTCTCTTTTACAGTTACAGTTGTAGCATCTGATTTGTTGTTAGCAGCATCTGTTGCTGTAACGCTAATTGTATCTCCTTCATTTAACCCTGAAACCGGGATAGTGAAGCTTCCATCTGCACCGGCTGTTGCAGTTGCTTTACTACCATTTGGTAATGTAGCTTCTACTGTAGAATTAGCTTCTGCTGTACCAGTAATACTAGTAGCACCTGCCTTAACGGCGTTTACAGTTGGTGCTGCTGGTGGTGTTGTGTCAGGTTTTGCTTCTACATTAATTTCTTTCCAACCAACTGGACTTGAATATTTAGTTTCTTTGATGTTTGAAATTACTTTAGCTTTACCTGCTTGGATTTTATCCTTCATTTCAAGAACAACTGTATCAAAGAAACCATCACTAGAGTATGAGGTAACAACTGCTTTTGATTCGTCTTTTGAAGTCCATGCCCCAGGAATTGAATCGCGTTTAATAGCTACTTCACTTCTACCATTGTTAGCATTAGGGTAATCAAAGTAAGCAATTCCTGCATCGTGAGGCACTTTTAGTGTAACTGTAGTAGTTTCTGCAACAAGACTTTGTTGATCTTTTGATTCTGTTGATGGCACTACACTTGATTCACCTAGTGCAACATCTACTGTTGCTGCTTCACTTTCACTGACACCTATTTTTTGTGTAACTACTAAACTATTTTTTGGTACTAATTGATCTTGTGTCGTTACATTACTATTTAATCCAGTTGGAAGTGTCGCTGTCCACTTACCGTTACTTTCTACTGTTACATTGTCTACAACTGTGTTTCCTGCAACTTTAATATTAATAGTTGCACCAGGTGTTCCTGTCCCTGATAATGTATTATCAGTTGATTTAATACCTCCATTTCGCAGCATACCACCATCTGAAGGTAATGTTTTAGTTACCTCTGGAGTAGGCACTGCAAATACATACTTCAGTAACTGTCCACCACTTCTAAGTGTTACAGTATTAGCTCCCGAGTTATATGTTTCTGCTCTATCAGAATTAACTTCCTTAAGTGTATATCCTTTTGCTTTTATTTTCGTAATAGCTTTTTGTACTGCTTCGATATTACTCAAATTAACAACTTGATCTCTATCTCCTGGAATCGCACTACTTGCTGCAAGCTCATTACCCGCTTCATCATAGAAGGCTACTTGTACAATTTGTGGTGCTGTAAACTCAAATTTTTCGATTTGTACACGTTGCAAGTTAGTACCAGAACCTGTACTTCCTAAGAATGACAACGCATAAGTTGCATTTGAGTTGTTAAGAGCAGTCTTAGCAGATGATTCCATGATTGAAGCATTCGCAGTCTTCAAATTAGTTGACCATTTTTCAGAACCGTAAGTTACAATAAACTCTTTTGATTGACCTTTATATTCAATTTTAAAGTCTACCCATTCGCCATTAGGTTTTGGATTTAGAGCTTTTGCTGCTGAGCTACTTGTCGTTACCCTACCAGCATTATTTGATGAGTAGAATGAACCGAAGGCATTTTGCTCCCACTCAAATTTTCCATTTATT
Organism: Streptococcus australis ATCC 700641; assembly: GCF_000186465.1. Taxonomy (GTDB): domain Bacteria; phylum Bacillota; class Bacilli; order Lactobacillales; family Streptococcaceae; genus Streptococcus; species Streptococcus australis. Next base: position 2,025,552 of record NZ_GL636091.1, read on the forward strand.
TTACGTCCGTTTCCATATTTTGGATCGGCTGATGCATTTTGGTTAGCATTTGGATTCGAGGTATTATGCCATGAGTCCAGTTTGAAACCAAAGGCATTTTTGATAGTTCCCATACCAATAGACGCTCCAGATTGTCCAATAGTATCTACCTTACCTGTATGGAAGACGAAACCAACTCCATCTCCACCATCGCGACCATTTACTTTATGTCCTTCATATTTATCACCAATATCTACCTTACCAGTAAAGGTAAAGTCTTCCTTAGGATCAATTTTAAAACGAAGGTAAGCACTACCAACTTGACCAGATACATCATCTGTTAATTTAATTGTGCCAGACGTTTCATCATAATTTGCCGTACCACCTTCTTTAAAGAAACTATCAAAGTTATCTTTCGTTACTGTAACACGATCAAGTCTCGATTCATCAACTGAACGAACATTACCTTCTGATAGAGCACGTCTACTTCTTACCTTAGGAGTTGTCGTAGAAGAAACAGATGTTACTTCTGTAGTTTCTTCAGATGGTGTCTCAGTAGTTACTGCGGTAACTTCTTTAACACTTGCTACAGCTTTATTCAAACGTTCAACACTTTGATTGATTTCAGCTTGGCTTACAGATTCGTTAGCAACCAATGCTTCTGCTTCAGCAATTGCAGCTGCTACTTCAGCTTTAACTGAAGCTTCTTGACCATCCAAGTTTTTAGCTCTTGCTTGCCCCAAAGCAACCTCTAATTTAGTTTTATCAACTAAAGGTGATGAAGGCGCAGTCTCAGCTTCTGTTGAAACTACTGTTGCTACATCAGCTATATTCTTTTCAACTGATGCAGTTACTGCCGGAGCATCGTAGGTGGTTGATTCCCCAGTAGATTCCGATGAAGTAGGCACTGTAGTTTCAGGCTTATCTTCAACACTATCAGCTTTAACTGTTGGAGCAGCTAAAGTAGCCCCGATCGCAAAGACAAGCGAACAACCAAATAAGAAATGCTTTCCTTTTTTGATCATCCGCCAGTTCTTTTGTTGTGCATTCTTTCGATTAAAATACATCAAATAAACTCCCTTGTTATGATTAAATTTTGTACCTAAAATACGATTTTAGTATAATTTATTTTTATTAAATAGTCAAGAAAGTTTACCTATGTTTATTAATTTTATTTATAAAACAAAAAATGACTTTTAGAGCCTAAATAATGAAACTCATTTTAAATTTTTAGATTAGAATCTATGATTATAGGTTATATGAGATGGTATTAAAATATATTTATAATCCCCCCTAATATTTAAATCTTACAATTTGTAAAAAACGCATTATTCTTGAATATTTATCAGCTATTCGTTTCGTGTGTTATGCTATCATTATAATAAACCAAGGAACAACATACAATTTATATTAGATAATATAGAATCAATTGCAAATAGTCTTCGCGAATAGGAAAAGATGCGAATCAGTTATCTAACATTAACAAGAGAGTTCCATTATTCTTCCTAAAATACTTATAAAACTATAAAAATGGACGAAAACCAAACACATAATCAAAAAGAATAAATTATTTCAACTAACTGAAAAACGAACATCAGCTACTAAAATAAAAAATTAACAACTCAAATTTGCTAATTTCTTATTTAGTATAACTATTTAAAATCTAAATAATAGTCTATTTATCATTTATTCCTGTATATCTTAATCCGTAATCAAAGGATAGCAGACTTTATTGATCAGACTATTTCTTCACTAACTTCACCACAGCCTCTGTCCGAGCTGTATGGGGAAACATATCCACAGACTGGATGTAGACGACATCATACACCTTGGTCAAATCCACGAGGTCTCGCGCTAGGGTGGAAACATTACAAGAAACGTAGACCATCTTTTGAGGAGCATAGCGCAACAAGGTGTCAATCAATTGAACCCCAAGTCCTGTCCGTGGTGGGTCCACAATGACTGCATCTGCTCGATAACCTTCTTTGTACCAACGAGGGATGATTTCCTCAGCCGTCCCAGCTTCATAGTGGGTGTTTTCAAAGCCCATCTGCTTAGCATTGTATTTGGCATCCTCAATCGCTTCAGGGATAATGTCCATTCCCCGGACACTCTTGACCTTATCCGCAAAGGCAAAACCAATGGTCCCAACCCCGCAGTAGGCATCAATCAAATGATCCTCTGGCGATACATCTAAAGCCTTGACAGCTTCACTATAGAGGACTTCGGTCTGCTCAGGATTTAACTGGTAAAAGGCCCGCGGAGACAAGGAAAATTCATAATCCAAGACCCCTTCTCGAATAGTCTCCTGTCCCCAAATAATCTGCGTCTTCTCCCCGTAGATCTCACTGGATTTGGAGGTATTCAGATTGACTGCCACCGTCACAATTTCAGGGTATTTTTTCACCAAATCCGCGACCAAGTCTGTTAAGTTGAGTTGTCGACTAGTCACCACGATCATTTGGACCTGTCCAGTCTTACGAGCCCGGCGCACCATGATAGTACGAACTCCAAATTGATTCCGATCATCTGAAATCGGAATCTGGTAGTAGGTCAATAACTCCGCTACATGGTTAGCGATTTCCTGAATGACCGGATCCTGGACTAGACAGTCCCTTAATTCCACCAAATAATGAGAATTTTGAGCGTATAAACCGGCCTTGACCTGCCCCTTAAATTTACGCGTCTGAAATTGGAGTTTAGCCCGATAATACTGAGGTTTTTCCATCCCAAGCGTCGGATGGATCAGATAATTTTCATAGCCGGTAGGAGCATATTTCTTCAAGGCCTGCTGCAATAAGTCTGTTTTGAACTCCAACTGCTTACTATACTTCAGATGCATGATCTGGCAGCCTCCACAGGTCTCATAGATATCACAGGTTGGCGTTACTCGATACTTGGAAGCCTTGTTGACGGACAAGAGCTTGGCTTCTGCAAAATTCTTCCGAATCGCAGTAATTTGGCAAAAGACATCTTCACCCTTTAAAGCCCCAGGCACGAAGACCAAGGTTTTCTTGTAAAAGCCAATCCCTTCTCCATTAATTCCCATTCGCTTGATTTTCAAAGGAATTCTTTGTTTAACTTTTAGATTCATATGTCTATTATACCATGTAGTTTCTCATTCGCTTAGAATATGATAAAATTGAAAAGAAAAACAAGGAATTACAGGCCATTTCTCAATAAGAACACGAATAATATAGAGAGAAAGACTGATTATTTACTGCAATAAAACTCAAATGAAACAGGAAACCTATGAAAATCACCAAATTAGAAAAGAAAAAACGTCTCTACCTTCTAGAGCTGGATCAAGCCCAAATCCTCTACATTACAGAAGACACCATCGTCCGCTTCATGCTCTCACGAGACAAAGAAATTAGCCAGGAAGAACTCAAGGAAATTCAAACCTATGCCCAGCTCTCCTACGCTAAAAATTTAGCCCTCTACCACCTTTCCTTTAAAGCCCGTACATGCCGCGAAGTACGCGACTACTTAGCCAAGCATGAAATTGACGAATCTACCATTGAAACCGTCATGAACACCCTAAAAGAAGACAAATGGATCGATGACTTGGCCTATACTCGTGCTATCTTTCAATCCAATCACCTCTCAGGTGACAAGGGACCCTATTTCCTCAAGCAAAAGCTCATTCAAAAAGGTGTCTCTTCCCACTATATTGATCAGATCACCCCAGAATTTGATTTTTCCGAAGTAGCTCAACGTACTGCCCAAAAACTAACTAAGCAATACGTTAAAAAACTTCCACCAAGAGCCTTAAAAGATAAAATCACTCAAAATCTCATCAATAAAGGCTTTAGTTATGAAGTTGCTAAGCACGCCTATCACCAATTAGGCATCGAGCAAGATGAAGAACAAACTCTCGACCTGATTATGAAGGAACTAGAAAAACAGCATCAGAAATACTCACGAAAATATGAGGGCTACGAACTCAAACAACGCCTCACCCAAGCTCTTGCTCGCAAAGGGTATGACTACTCAGACATTTCTACAGCTCTTCGAGAATTCCTTTAAATAAAAATACATGAAAATCCCTTATTTTCATGAAAATATGATACAATATAGAGGATGTACTTAGATTGTAGAAAGTTGGTAAGTTATGAAACTACCTAAAGAAGGCGACTTTATTACAATTCAAAGTTATAAACATGATGGAAGTCTCCACCGAACTTGGCGGGACACCATGGTACTAAAAACTACGGAAAACGCACTTATCGGCGTCAATGATCATACTCTCGTCACAGAGAGCGATGGTAGAAGATGGATTACAAGAGAGCCAGCAATTGTCTACTTTCATAAGAAGTACTGGTTCAATATCATCGCTATGATACGAGATAATGAAGTATCCTATTATTGTAATCTTGCCAGTCCATATTATATGGACCAAGAAGCACTAAAGTATATAGATTATGATCTTGATGTCAAAGTCTTCCCAGATGGTGATAAGAAACTGCTGGACGTAGAAGAATACGAACAGCACAAACGCAAAATGAACTATTCAGATGACATTGACTTTATCCTAAAAGAAAATGTCAAAATCCTTGTAGACTGGATTAACAACCAGTTAGGTCCATTCTCTGAGGAATACATTAAAATTTGGTACAACCGTTATGTTGAACTGCGAAATAAATAAAGTTGGAAAGAGCGAAAGCTCTTTTTTTCGAACTTAATACTTGCAATATCCAAGTAAAACAAGTACTATGTACTTAATAAAAATAGGAAGGGAGACAATATGGCGTTTACAAATACAAGAGGTCGCTATGCAAGTTTTGGAGTCATGACCAGCCTACCAGATGATATTATCGATAGTTTCTGGTATGTCATTGATAACTATCTCAAACACGTTTACCCCTTAAATTCTGTTTTAAAATTTGAACTGATCAATCGCAAAGGAAAAACAACCCTGCGCTTCAGTCAAAAAGACTTCCCCTTAGAAATCGCTGTTGATTTCCCTATTCCTTTCGACCCTTACTACCCAAGACAAGTCAGAATCGTTGATAACAAAGGACGAGAAACCATCATGCTAATTGACGAATACCAACTATTATAATGAAAAAAAGGCCTGATGGCCTTTTTATGTTATAACAAAATAAAAAAGGTCACATGACCTTTCTACAGT
>NZ_GL636091.1:2034350-2121533 GCF_000186465.1 Streptococcus australis ATCC 700641
GCAATAACTTGTCAACAGCTTTTTTCTATTTTTTTAAATTTTTTTATGTTTTTTTGATTTTAGAAACTTTATCTTCTATAATATTGGAAAGCTCCTGTATATTCTACAGGAGCTTTCTTATTGTATTAGCTTATTTTTCTTTGACTTCAAGAAGTCCTACATCTCCATCTTCACGACGATAAATAACATTTGTTGTATTATCTTCCACATCTTTGTAGATGAAGAAATCATGTCCCAATAGTTCCATTTGTAGAATAGCTTCATCTAGTTCCATTGGTTCAATGTCAATCGTTTTTGTGCGGACAACTTTTTCAAGAGCAACACTTTCCTCAACCAGAGCGTCTGTAAAGATTTTGCTGGTTGCAGATTTGCTACGATTTTTCTTTTCAATTTTTGTTTTATTCTTTCGAATTTGACGTTCAATCTTATCAACCACCAAGTCGATAGATCCATACATATCTTGAGAAACATCTTCTGCACGAAGTGTAATAGAACCAAGTGGAATCGTGACTTCAACTTTTGCAGTTTTTTCACGATAAACTTTTAGGTTTACACGTGCATCCAATTCTTGCTCTGCTTGAAAATATTTTTCAATTTTTTCGAGTTTAGAAACGACATAGTCGTGAATGGCTTCTGTTACTTCTAGGTTTTCACCACGGATACTATATTTAATCATATAAGTACCTTCTTTCTAAACGTTTTTTCTTTTTATATCTACATTATAACGCTTTCATTTTATTTTTGCAAATATATTTTTGAATATTCTATCTTGCTAATGTAAAAGATCTTATTTCTTTCACCCCATTTACATTCAACATTTCTTTAGCTCTTTCTATTGTTGCTCCTGTTGTGTAGATATCATCCACTATCATTATTTTCTCTGGCCAGCTTTTGTTTTCAAACTCTTTTCGTCTAAAAGCTTGTTCTGTTTTTAATCTTTCCTTTTTATTTTTCTGTGATTGGGCTTTTGTATTCTTTTTTATCAATAGGTGTTGATGAGGAATTCCTGCTGACTCTAGGATGGCTGTTACCTGATTAAACCCTCTCTTCTCATTTCTCTCGTCACTTAAAGGAATTGGTACAATGGTATATCCTTTATACTTTTTAAGCTCTACCTTTATTTCCTCAGCAAAGAGACATGCTAACAGTTGGTCTCCCTGGAATTTGTATTTTTGAAAATATTCCTTCATTTCTTCATTATAATAGTAAAGTGCTTTATGGTTTACGCTTTTCCCTTTTCGTTCCCACTCTTGGCAATCTTCACAAGAAGTCTCTGAACTTTTTTTACAACAAGTCTTGCAACTAGCTTCACTAACTGGTTCAAACTTGTTTTTACAGTTGTCACACATAGTGAGATTCTCTTTTTTCATTAGGATGAGACCTCTTAAGGATTGCTGGTTAGTCAGCTCTTCATCACATAGCAAACAATTACTCAAAACCCTGCCTCCCGATTCATTTCTTTTATTTCTTTAATAGCTTGTGTCATTTCTTTGCTGGTTCCTTCTGCTAGGAAAAGCAATTCGCCTGTGGGTCTTTCCATACTTCTTCCCACACGACCAGCGATTTGAACTAGAGCGCTCTTGGTAAACAATCGATGGTTGGCCTCAATCACAAACACATCGACTTTAGGGAAGGTGACGCCCCGTTCAAGAATGGTCGTTGACACAAGGATAGTGATTTCTTGGTTGCGAAATTTTTCTACCAGTTCCAACCTATTTTCTGTTTTAGAGGTCACCAGTTCGATGATTTCATCCTTGAAGGCCCTTCTCAATAAACTGAGGATTTTTTCTCCTAATTCGATTTCTGATACAAATAGGATCAGGGGAAAGGAGTTTTTACGTTGGTCTTTTATTAGCTTGAGTAACTTCCCAGGCACTTGTTTCTTTTCTACTTTCTTTCGTAGATCTTTTAGCCATACTTTTCTAGGAATCACTAGAGGATTTCCGTGAAAGCGTCTGGGTAGGCTAACGCGTTTAATCTCCTGTTTTTTGACTTTTTTATCTAACTCTTTTGTAGAGGTAGCTGTCAAATAGATGAGCTTCCCATTCTTAGTTACGGCATTTGAAACGGCTTGATAGAGCACAGCATTATCAACAAATGGAAAGGCATCCACTTCGTCAATAATGAGGAGATTAAAGGCCCGATAGAATTTTAGTAGTTGGTGAGTGGTTGCTATGACAAGGGGAGTCCGAAAATAGGGTTCTGAATCTCCATGCAGGAGAGAAATAGGGCAGGTAAAATCCCTTGTCATACGATGGTAGAGTTCGATACAGACATCTATTCTAGGCGTAGCAATACAAACACTTTCTCCTCCTCGGATCACTTCTGCGACCACATGATACATCATCTCTGTTTTTCCAGCTCCTGTTACCGCATGCACCATAACAGGATCCTCTTGTCCTAACGATTGGACCAGAGCTTCTGAGACTCGACTTTGAAAGGGCGTTAAGGTTCCCTGCCAGTTCAAGACTTCCTCTTTAGGAAAGGCTACTTGTGGGAAATAGTATAAGGATTCATCGCCTCTAATCCTCCCTAATTGGATACAGGCTCGGCAATAATAACTGCCAATCTGCAGTTTCCAATGTTCTAGGTCAATCTGGCTTCCACAACGATTGCAGAATAACTTTCCTTTTTCCTCAATCATACTCGGGAGCAACTGGGCTTGTTCTATGACTTCTTGATCTACCTGCTCCTTTGTAAATAGACGTCCATAACAATCTTCTACTTTCATACTTATATATTCGTAAAAGCTCGCAGTTTTAAGAGTTTTTTTGTAAAATAAATGTATGGAATACAAGACTTTTAAAGAGGACGGTCTCGTCCAAGAAGAAATTAAAAAATCCCGCTTTCTTTGCCATGTTAAACGAGTTTATACTGAAGAGGAAGCTCGCGACTTTATAGCCGATATCAAGAAGGAACATTACAAAGCAACTCATAATTGCTCTGCTTTTGTCATTGGAGAGCAGTTTGAAATTAAACGAACCAGTGACGATGGCGAACCGAGTGGGACTGCCGGCGTGCCCATGCTAGGTGTTTTAGAGAATCACAAACTGACCAATGTCTGTTGCGTTGTCACTCGTTATTTTGGTGGGATCAAGCTAGGTGCAGGCGGTCTTATTCGCGCTTATGCCGGTAGCGTCGCTCAGGCTGTGAAAGAAATCGGACTCGTCGAAATCAAGGAGCAGGTTGGTCTAGGAATTAGCTTGACTTATCCCCAATACCAAGAGTTTGCGAACTTTCTATCCGCTCACCAATTAGCAGAATTTCAGACAGACTTCACCGATGCTGTCTTTAGTCTTGTCTACGTAGATAAGGAGCATAAAGAAGATGTGATTGCGGACCTGATTGATTTTTACCATGGAAAAATTGAGATTAGTGATCAGGGATTAAAGGAAGTGGAAATCCCCATTCAGCTATAAAAAAAGGCTATCACCTCGATAGCTTTTTTATATTTTACAAACCTTCTTACTGACGGTATACTGAATACACTAACAAAGGAGTGTATATCGTATGCCAATCTATCAAAATATTACAGAATTAATCGGAAAAACACCTATTGTAAAATTGAACCACTTAGTACCTGAAGGGGCTGCTGATGTCTATGTTAAATTAGAAGCCTTCAACCCTGGTTCATCTGTCAAAGACCGGATTGCTCTTAGCATGATTGAAAAAGCAGAACGAGATGGACTTCTTCAACCCGGTTCTACTATTGTTGAAGCAACCAGTGGAAATACAGGAATTGGTTTGTCATGGGTCGGGGCTGCCAAAGGGTATAAAGTCGTCATCGTCATGCCTGAAACCATGAGTGTTGAACGTCGAAAAATCATTCAAGCTTATGGAGCAGAACTTGTTTTAACTCCAGGTAGTGAAGGAATGAAAGGAGCTATCGCTAAAGCAGAAGAAATCGCTGCAGAACGAAACGGTTTCCTTCCCCTCCAATTTAACAATAGCGCCAACCCAGAAGTCCATGAAGCAACAACAGGACAAGAAATTTTAGAAGCTTTTGGGCCAAATGGATTGGATGCTTACGTCAGTGGTGTTGGTACTGGTGGAACTATTTCAGGTGTTTCTCATGCCTTGAAAAAAGTCAACCCTGCTGTCCAAGTCTATGCAGTTGAAGCAGATGAATCAGCGATTCTTTCTGGCGAAAAACCTGGTCCACACAAAATCCAAGGACTTTCAGCAGGTTTCATTCCAGAAACTCTGGATACAAATTCTTATGATGGCGTAATCCGTGTCACTTCGGAACAAGCTTTAGAATTAGGTCGCTACATTGGTGGACAAGAAGGATTCTTAGTTGGAATTTCATCTGCCGCCGCTATCTATGCAGCGATTAAAGTCGCAAAAGAGCTTGGAGCTGGTAAAAAAGTCTTGGCCTTGGCTCCTGATAATGGGGAACGTTACCTTTCTACTACTCTTTACGATTTTGAACAAGAATAAGAAAGAGGCTACAATGTAGCCTCTTTTCTTTCTATCTGCAGAAACAAATTCTTATTTTCCTTGACTAGTGTCACTCAAAAATTCTTTACTTTCTTTAATCCAAATCGATAATTGTTTGGCTAAAGGAGTAAAACCGATCTTATGGCGATCATTTGAAAAACGATGATGGCGGAAATGTTTTCTGTTCCCAGCTTCTAAGGTTCGAAGGGACAAGCTAGCCTTCCCAGAATATTCATCTATATCGATAACCTGGGTACAAACTTGATCCCCAATTTTTAAGATATCATGAATGTTGTCGATATATCCACTGCGGATTTCAGAAATATGGATCAAACCGGTTACCCCTGTCTCTAATTCAACAAAGGCTCCATAAGGTTGCAAGCCTGTCACAACACCCTTGAGTTTATCCCCGATTCTCATGCCTCTCCCTCAATGTCAATCGATTCCATGACCACATCTTCTTTAGGTTTGTCCATGGCACCTGTCTCAACTGCCGCAATTGTATCCAATACTTGATAAGAAACTTCATCCATCAGTTGCCCGAATACTGTGTGACGACGGTCCAAATGAGGAGTTCCTCCTTCTTCTGCATAAATCTCTGCAATGGCTTCAGGCCAACCGCCACGGGCAATTTCCTTTTTAGAATAAGGAAGGTGTTGGTTTTGAACAATGAAGAATTGACTGCCGTTGGTATTTGGACCAGCATTGGCCATGGATAGCGCACCACGGATATTGTACAACTCTTCTGAGAATTCATCTTCAAAAGACTCACCATAGATGGATTCTCCACCCATACCTGTTCCAGTTGGGTCCCCACCTTGAATCATGAAATCTTTAATGATGCGGTGGAAAATCACTCCATTGTAGTAGCCATCTTTCGCTAGCGCAATAAAGTTTGCTACTGTTTTCGGTGCTTGATCAGGGAAAAGTCGAATCTTCAGATCTCCATAGTTGGTATGAATCGTCGCAATTGGTCCTGTTTCTTGATCCATTTTTGTTTGTGGTAAGTGCAATTCTTTTTCAACCATTTTTAACTCCTCTAAGGCATGTAAGATGCCATCTTCTTCTAATTTTTTTGTGACATAATCTGCTTTGGCTTTTAATGCATCCTGGGCATTCCCCATGGCAATCGCTAAACCAGCATAATCAAATAGTTCTAAGTCATTCAATCCATCCCCAAATGTTAAGACATTTTCTGGTTTGAATCCCAATTTTTCGACTACTTTTGAGACACCGTGAGCTTTGGATTGTTGATCCAATACAACATCAGATGAAATTGGATGCCAGCGAACTAAACGTAATTCCTGCCCCAAGGCTTTTGGGAGAGCATCGATTTTTTTACTAGTCTCGAAAGTCCACATCTGATAAATGGGATGCTTAGTAGCAAAATCAGGATCCACTGGCAGGTTGGGATAGATGGGATCAATGGCCTGGCTCATCTCTTCTGTCCGATCTGAAAGAGCTGCTTGATGACTTCCAACCAAACCATAATGAATCCCTACCTGCTTGGCCCATGCAATAAAGTCCTGAACAAGTGGATTTGGTACCCTTTCTTCATAAATGACATTCTCTTTACGATCAATCACGTAGGAACCATTCAGAGTGACGTAGAAATCAGGTTGGAGAGCCTTGATTTCTTCTGGCACTCCAAAAATCCCTCGACCACTGGCAATGGCTGTGTAAATTCCTTTTTCTCGTAATTGTGAAAACACTCTGGTGACTGAAGCTGGAACATAACCTGTTTCAACATTTCGTAAGGTATCGTCAATATCAAAAAATACTATTTTAATCTTTTTCGCTTTGTAGCGCGTTTTTGCATCCATGTTGGTCTCCATTCAGTATGCTGTCTATTATAGCATCTTTTTGACTAAAAATCTTCCTGAGAGACCAAGTGATGTTGGAAGGCATAAACTACTGCTTGGGTACGATCGCTCACTTCTAATTTTGACAATATATTCGAGACGTGGGTCTTGACTGTTTTTAATGAAATGAATAATTCATCAGCTATCCGTTGATTTTCGTACCCCTTGGTGAGTAAAGCCAAGATATCTCGTTCACGCGCTGTCAGGTCATCATGGAGTTCCACGTGATTTTTTCGATATTCTACTTTTTGGCTGACTTCTGTTTCAATCGCCAACTCTCCCTGCTCCACCTTGTGGATTGCACGGAGAATTTCTTCTGCACTGGAAGTTTTGAGCATATAACCTTTGGCTCCTGCATCCAAGACAGGGTAGATTTTTTCATTGTCCAGATAGGAGGTTAGGATTAATATTTTTGCATCTGGCCAGTCCTTTAAGATGGCGAGTGTCGCTTCAATCCCGGTCATATGTGGCATGACAATATCCATAATAATGACGTCTGGTCGTTCTTGTAAGGCTAGCTCTACACCCTCTTGACCATCACTAGCCTCTAGGACTTGATCAACCCCATCTTGCATACTTAAATAACTTTTCAATCCTAATCGGACCATCTCATGATCATCTACTAGTAATAATTTCATCATTTTCTCCTTCTACTAATGGCACTTTGATATCAATGGCCACTCCCTTTTTGGGACTGGTCAAAATTTTAATTCTTCCTGCCATGTCATCCACTCGATCTTGAATATTCTTCATACCGTAACTTAGTTCACCCAGCGATTCCGGATCAAAGCCTACCCCGTCATCTGATAACTTGAGATGGAGGGATTGTTCAGTTTGCAAAAGATAAACATCCAAGCGCTTTGCATGCGCATGTTTCAGGGTATTGCTAACCACTTCTTGCACAATCCGGAAAATATGCTCTTCAATTGCTTTAGGTAATTTTTGAACATCGTGTTCAAAATGAACTTCTAAGTTACTCTTTTCTTGCAGTTCTCTAAAAATCACCTGGAGACCTTCTACCAAGTTTCGACCTTCTAATTCTGTCGGCCGCAGGTGTAATAAGAGAATCCGCAAATCGTTTTGAGCAGTGTTTAGAATTTCTGTAACCCCCTTCAACTGTTGCCCGATTTTAGGTAGTTGAAGAACCTGATCCTGACTGGCTACACCGGACAAAATCATATTCGCTGCAAATAATTCTTGGCTCACCGTATCATGGAGATCTCGAGCAATTCGCCTGCGTTCTCTTTCCACAATCTCTTCTTCATTTTGCATGACTCGATTTTCTGTACGTTGCAAATTTTCTGTCAGGCGTTTGAGCTTGCGATCTAAGCGTTGAAACTCTTCATTAATTTCTTTGTTTTCTCCAAATTTTAGCTTCTTGCCTTCGAGCAAATTTCTCAGATTTTTTTGGACGGTGTTCATGATTGTAAATTGAATCAATTTAATCAATAAGATCATCAAAATAGTAAGAGCAAGCGTCAAGCCAAATCCAATAAAAAGAAATGCACGAAGCTTTGATAAATCTTCCAATAGATAAGACCACTGAAAGTCAAAGAGACCAAAAATCGAATGGATAATTACAGCTAGAATTAAGACCGTATAAAGGAAGATTAAAAGATAGTCTGTTCGTTTCATCCTCTGACGACCTCCACATCTCCTACAATCCCCGCAATAACAAGCTTCACTGTTCGATGGGAACTTCGATAATTTGGAGTCTCCATGCTTACTGTCTCATTTCTCAATTTCCTAGGTTTTTGAGAGAAGAGTCGCAATTCTCCATATAAGGTATTCACCTGCAAGCTCAGCTCCACATCCACCGGCAAAATAATCTTCGTATTACCAAACATCTTTCTCATGATGATGACATTGTCATGATTCACTACAATCACTTCGTCTAAGTGGATCGTATCCTTCCCGAATAAACGTGTAATCGTCAAATCACGAAAATGGCAGTTTACCTTTGAAAAATGATGTAAATCCCCAATCCAAGGCGTTTTCTCTTGTCGGATTTCTACATCTTCCTCATAATCTATCTTAACTTCTTCGTTTTCACGGTAAAAATAGGGATAAGCCACCAGCAAGGCATAGACTACGGCAAACAAAAGTGCAGCGATGACATAAGGATTTAACATGACAATAAAAAACAGCAGGATGCTGGATGCCACTAAAAGAAAATTGCTCCGCTGTTTTCCAATGTAATAATACAATAGAAGCAAGCACAGAACCACGATTAGGATGATACGAGATATATTTCCCGCCAAAATAGTGATTGCAGCCATGGTGAGTAACAAAGCTTCAACAAACACAAACAATTGAATCTTCCACATAATTGAACCTCTCCATTCTATTTTATCAAAATTCTATGGGATTCGCTTCCGCCTCTAGAAGGATTCGTTCCAACTCTCTCTTTACTAAAAAACCCAGACCGTTTGGGTCTGGGTTTATAAGGTCATCATGTTAAGATTCTGGTTCAGTAGTCGCCGAAGGGTCCGTATTGGAATGGAATTCCACTGTTGTAGAGCTTGAACTTTCTGATGAACTGCTTGAAGCTTTCGTACTACTTGATGGTTCCGTCTTCGGTTCGTATACAGTCAAGACAATGCGAGTCTTTTTAATATCGATGCTCGATTGAGCTTCTGGAGTCTGACTCACAATTTGACCTGGTAGGACTTCTACACCAGCCGGAAGATGCGATGTGGTCTTCCGTTCAATATTTGCTTCCTTCACCCCATAGATCTGGACGAGATTAGAGACAGCAAATTCATAATAAGAACCGACATAACTTGGTAATTCGATGGAATTACTTTCCTTCGATACTTTCAGAACAATCTTTGTTTTAGAAGACAAATCATATTTTTGACCAGCGACAGGAGATTGCTCCATAACGATTCCTGGTTCCACTTCATTGGTCTCGACTTCTTCAATCGAAATCAGCTTGCTAGAAAGCTTATAGGTGGTTTTCAGATCGTTTTCCACATATTCTCTAGACATACCAGTATAGTCCGGCATATCAAAGGTGCTTGGCCCTTTCGAGACAACCAAATCAACCTTGCTGTTTTCCTTTTTCTGAGCTCCTGCATTTGGATTGGTACGGATTACATAACCCTCCAGCACCGAATCACTGTATTCTTCTTTTTCGTCTCCTACTTGAAGATCCTGATCTTCAATGATAGCCCGAGCTTCTGCTACCGTTTTTCCAGATACATCCGGAACTGTTTTGTTGGCTGGACTCATATAAAGAAGAAAGGCAAAAGCAGCTAGTACCAAAGCTAGGGCTACAAACAAGACCTTGTAGCGCGTCCGCAAACGACGACGTGCCTTATTTTTTGGAGAAACTGGAGCTGTTCGATCCTCTGAAACCACTGGTCGGTCCTCATGAACTGTAGGACGAGCTTCCGATGTTGGAAGTGGAGCCGGTTTTGGAACCACGTTCACCTTTGGTAAGGTCTTGGTATCCGCTTTTGAAGCGTCATCAAAGACTAATTTTTTCTCATTACGGCGTTCATAAGATAGACAACTTGACAAGTCGACATACATTTCAGCTACCGACTTATAGCGATCGGATAGTTTCTTTGCTGTGGCCTTAATAACAACATTTTCCAAAGCCTGCGGAACATTTTTGTTCTCTTCAATGATGGACGGAAGTGGTTTTTGGAAATGTTGCAGCGCAATGGTCACTGCACTATCCCCATCATAAGGGATATGACCCGTCAGCATTTCGTAGAAAATGATCCCCATTGCATAGATATCACTTTGAATAGAAGCCTTCGATCCTCTGGCTTGCTCTGGTGATAAATAATGAACCGAACCCAACATAGAGTTGGTCTGGGTGAGACTGGTCTCTGCAAAGGCTACTGCAATCCCAAAGTCAGAAACCTTGGCATTTCCGTCCGATGTTAAAAGGACATTTTGAGGTTTCAAATCACGGTGAATAATGCCTTGCGTGTGCGCCAAGCGCATAGCAAGAAGGATTTGCCCCATCAAGCGAACAGCTTCTTCATTTGAGAGAGGAGCATTTTCTTTGATATAGCGTTTCAAGTCCAAACCAGCGACATATTCCATCGCCAAGTATTGCTGGCCATCCTCTTCACCGATATCCGTGATCCGAACGATATTTGGATGATCCAAATCTGCCATCGCTTTGGCCTCTCGTTGGAAGCGAGCAACTGCAATTGGATCTGTTTGGTAATTGGTCCTCAGTACTTTAACTGCAACTTCTTCACCATCTAAGATTAAATCCCGAGCGAGGTAGACGTCTGCCATTCCTCCACGCCCGATTTGGCGGATTATCTTATATCGTCCGGCAAAAATTTTGCCGATTTGAATCATGCCATATCCTCCTCAGCAAAGCGAATCAGTACAACTGTAATATTGTCCAAACCGCCAGCATTATTCGCAAAGCGAATCAAGGTTTTTGCCTTTTCTTCAACCGATAAATCGCTGACAACGATATCACGGATTTCATCGCCAGAGATCATATTGGTTAATCCATCACTATTGATAACAATGAAATCTCCCGCTTCAACCGTAACCATACCAAAGTCTGGTTGCAATTCATCTTTTTGTCCAATGGATTGGGTGATGATATTGCGTTGGGGATGATGAGCCGCCTCTTCTTCCGTAATCTGGCCTGCCTTAAGCAAGGCGTTTACTAAGGAATGGTCACTGGTTAATTGATGGTATTCCCCATTACGTACGAGTCCAATTCGGGAATCCCCTACATGTGCAAATAAGACTTGGTCATCGATAATGGCAACAGCTTCGAGAGTTGTTCCCATTCCTTTATGTTCTTCATCTTGACCAATGCGATGGATCTGCTGGTTTTCTTTTTCCAGATACTCCGCAAACCACTCTCTGACTTCATTAATGGTGCTGATTTCAGTCGCTACCCAAGCAGCGCCGAGATCGGTAACAGCCATCTCGCTAGCAATATTACCAGCACGATGCCCCCCCATCCCGTCAGCTAGAAAAACCATGGATTTTCCCGCTTTATTTTTATATTGATTTGCATAGTCTTGGTTATTTGTCCGTCTTTGACCCACATCGGTTAAGATAGAAATTTCCATACTGTCCGTATCCTCCTGAGATTACGATATTCTTCGAAAACGACTAATAAAGAAACCGTCGCTTCCATACAATTCTGGTGTAATTAAAATACAGCCATCTTTCAGAATATCTTTTCGTTCATGATCTAATGGCACGAGTTCAAAATTTGGATGGGTTTCTAAAAACTGGTCAACCACATCAAAATTCTCTTCTCCTATAATTGTGCATGTACTGTAGACTATTATACCATCTTTCCGCACACTTTGACAAACTCCATCCAATATTTCCAATTGAATCGCCTGTAGAGACGCAAAGTCGGCATTGTCTTTATTGTACTTGATATCTGGCTTACGGCGGATCAAACCAATCCCAGAGCAAGGGGCGTCTACCAAGATTTTATCAAAAGCATCCGCTCCAAAAGCTTCAAACACCTTGCTGGCATCCAGTTTTTTTGTCTGGATTTTATCTGCAACTCCCAGACGTTCCGCATTTTCCTGAATTAATTGGAGCTTATGATCGTACAAGTCCAAAGCTGTAACCTGCCCATCAACTAGATAAGAAGCTAGATGGGTGGTCTTGCCCCCAGGTGCTGCACAGGCATCCAAGACCTGGTCTGATGGTTGGACCTCTAAAGCCGGAGCGACCAATTGACTGGTCTCATCTTGAATGGTTAATTTCCCTTGTTTGAAGTAATCAGAGCCCGCAAAATAGCCATTCTCCTTTACGAGGGCAGTTGAAGCCAATAAAGAATCCGAAGCCTGCAATTGCTCCTTGATGTCTTCTTTTTTATCCAGATCGACAACACGAACACTGGCCTTGTTGCGAACATAGAGACTCTCAAAAATCGCAATGGCCCGTTCTTCACCATACTCGTCCATCAACTTTTTCACCAACCAAACCGGAAGAGAATAGCGGATTGAAAGTCGTTTGTTGATTCGTTTAATCTGGTCAATTGATGGAAGCTCCTCTCGTAGCATTTTCCGTAAGAGAGCATTGACATATTTTTCGCTCCCCTTTTTCCGTTGCTTGGCAAGCTCTACTGCTTCATGGACAACAGCATGGAGAGGAATCTTCTCCAGATAGACGAACTGATAGAGGCTCATCAATAAAAGATGATAGATCCAGGGATCTACCTGGTCTCGATCAGCGACAAAGTGCGATAGATACCATTCCAAGGTTAGTTTGCGTGAAACCGTCCCATAGACGATTTCGGTTACTAGACTTTTATCCACATCTGACAAGGTTGCCTTGCCCAAGGATTTTTTGAGGGAGATATTTGAAAAAGCACCGTCCTGGAAAATCTCTCCTAGAGTAGATAGGGCCACCTCTCGTGCAGTCTGCATCTTATTTACCAAATTGATCACCTACTTGCAGTTGTCGCCCCAAACCATTTAAGAAATCTCCGACAGCCATCTTGGGTTTACCGGCTGGCTGAACAAGGGTCAAGGCCAAGGCTCCCTCACCCGTCGCAACAACGATTTCATTTTTATGGAGAGCTAAAATTTCCCCTGGTTCTCCTTGACCTTCACACGGTTTTGCTTGGTAAATCTTAAAGCGTTCACCCTTCCATAGGGTATGGGCAACTGGCCAAGGATACATGCCTCGAACTTGGTTAAAGAGTTCACGGTTGGTCCGTGTCCAATCCAGGCGTTCTTCTTCTGGCTTGATATTTGGAGAGAAGGTGACTTGTTGGGGATCCTGCGGTTGGGGCTTAAGCTCTCCCCCAAGGTAAGCTGGCAGAGTTTCTAAAAGAAGATCCCGGCCAACAAGAGCCAATTTCTCAAATAGGGTTCCCACATTGTCTTCCTCTAAAATAGGGATGGCGCGAGAAGAAATCATATCTCCAGCATCCATCTCTCTGACCATTTCCATGATGGTCACACCAGCTTCTTTATCCCCATTCATGATGGCATAATGAATAGGCGCTCCACCACGGTATTTTGGAAGAAGAGAAGCGTGCACGTTGACAGAAAACTTCATCGCCTCTAACAAACGACTCGGCAAGAATTGTCCAAAGGCTGCTGTGACAATCCCGTCTGCTCCCAAAGCCAATAAGTCTTCTAGTTCTTGGCTTCCAGATAGTTTCTCCGGCTGATAGATTGGCAAGCCTGCTTCTAAAGCCGCTTCTTTTACTGGCGTCATTCGGATTTCTTTTTTCCGACCAGCTGCCCGATCTGGTTGGGTCACAACGGCTAGAATTTCATAGCGTTCATCAGAAATCAAGCCTTTTAAGACTGTAGCTGAGAAATCAGGCGTTCCCATAAATAGTATTTTTGTCATTTTTTCTCCTTCTACATAAAACTTTGCGGTTCATTGTCAATGCTGACTCGAAGATCTTGATTTTCCCGCTCTTGAGTATAGTCCAAAATCTGATTTAAAACCTGTGGCAAATGGTCTTCAAACCGGTACTTCAACAGGATTTGATAATGGAACAAATTATGCGTGCGAGCAATCGGTTTTGGCGTTGGTCCCAAGATTTGGACCTGATCGGACAGACCTTCTTTCAACAGGTCCATCACCTGATAAGCTTTTTTAACCACGACCTCTTCTTGTTTGTGAGAGAGGGTTAAACCTACGGTGTAATAATAAGGTGGATAGCCTAATTGGTGGCGCACCTTCATTTCATAGGCATAAAACCCTTCATAATCTTGGCGTTTCGCATATTCAATAGCATAATGATGAGGATTATAGGTCTGAATCAGAACCTGGCCCTCTTTATCCGCACGACCGGCCCGTCCTGCCACCTGGGTTAACAGTTGGAAAGTCCGCTCTGACGAGCGAAAATCAGGTAAATTTAGGGCTGTATCAGCATTGAGGACACCGACTAGCGTTACATTAGGGAAATCCAAGCCCTTGGCAATCATCTGGGTCCCAAGCAAAATATCGGCTTGCCCTTGACCAAACTGGTCCAACAAGGCCTCGTGACTCCCTTTTTTCCGAGTAGTATCAACGTCCATCCGCAGAATACGAGCCTCTGGGAAAATTTCTTGTAACTCATCGTAGGCCTTCTGGGTCCCCGTCCCGTAATAACGAATGGATCGACTTTGGCAATTGGGACAGACAGTTGGTATGGCCTTATGGTAATTACAATAATGGCAGTCCATCGTCTTGGTATCCATGTGGAGGGTCAAGGAGATATCACAGTTAGGACAGGTATCTACCTGACCACATTCCCGACACATGACAAAACTGGAATAACCTCGGCGATTGAGCATAAGGACGACTTGCTCTTTTCTCTGCAGACGTTCTGCAATAGCCTCCAACAACTTGGGCGTATAAGTTCCAGATTCCTGCTGGCCAATATAGTCCCTGAAATCGATCACTTCTACCTCTGGAATGCGGGCAAGCGGATTAGCCCGTTGGGTCAATTGAAGAAATTCATAGACTCCTTTTCCTGCACGGGCTCGTGTTTCTAGACTAGGAGTCGCCGACCCCAAGACCAAAACAGCCTGGTGATACTGAGCTCGTAGCAAAGCCACTTCACGCGCATGGTAGCGGGGATTGCTATCTTGTTTATAGGTTGCTTCATGTTCTTCATCGATAATGATAGCTCCTAGGTTCTTCAGAGGAGCAAAGATAGCAGACCGTGCTCCAACAACTACTTGGGCCTCCCCTCGCTCAACACGTCTCCACTCATCGTATTTTTCACCGTTGGATAGACCTGAATGAAGGATGGCTACCCGATCCCCAAAGCGAGAAATGAAGCGATCCGTCACTTGAGGTGTCAAGGAAATTTCGGGAACCAACATAATAGCTGTTTTACCCTTATCCAGCACCTCTTGGATGATTTGGAGGTAAACTTCCGTCTTTCCACTTCCTGTCACCCCTTCTAGCAAGAAGGGTTTGGAAGGTTGCCCAATTTTGATGGTTACCGCTTGAACTGCTCGTTCTTGTTCAGCATTTAAAACCAAGGCCTCTGTCGACTCTTTGTCTTTAAAGTAGGCTGCTGCACGATTGACTTCTTTCTCAAAAATCAGCAAGGCTCCCTGATCGATGAAATAGTTCACAACTGGACGAGAGAATTCCGCCAATAAATCACTCAAAGGCGCATCCACTTCTTGACCTTGGACAAACTCACGCAAGGCCAAGCGCTTTTTAGCATTCTTAGCGATTTCCAAATTTTTAAGTAGGGGTTGATTTACTCGATACCATTTTTCTGTTTTGATATGTTTACGATCCACTGCTTGGTATTCTACTTCCAACTCTCCCTTACGAGTCAGTCGCATCATTCGTGCTTGTGCATCAATATCCAAAGAAGAAAAGGCCAAGCTGGTCGCTGTTCCAAAAATGTCTTCTCGATCCTCTGGCGATAACAGTTCTGTCGGATGGAGAATTTTGTCATAGGAAGAATTTAAAACACTCGGTAGCATGGCTTTCAAGAGGGTGATCTTGTAGGCAAAAACCGTCTTTCGCAACTGATCTGCCAGCCAAAATTGCTCCTCTCCTAGAACTGGTTGGTAGTCTAAGACCTCCACGATACTTTTCAATTCTTGATCTTTAACTGCTAGAGTGGTCTCTTCAAGGCCAACCACAATCCCTTGAATGAGCCGATTTCCCTTTCCAAAGGGAACATGCACCCGCATTCCTTTTTCCAAGAAAGGAGAAAACTCTTCTGGTACCTGGTAGCTATAGGGCTTGTCTGTTTGCATCAAGGGAACATCAACGATGACTTGTGCTAGCATGCTTCCACCTCCTTCCTGTCCTAGCGCTAAATAGCAAAAAATAAGATTGAGCGAACCCAACCTTAAATTTTTTCACCATCTTCTTTTTCTTTCGCGATTTGTTCTTTAATTTTACGCTCTTCTTCTTCTTTACGCAAGCGTTCTGCTTCGATTCGACGACGAACCGCTTCACGCTTAGCTTCTGGATCTGGGTGAATCACCACATTTCCTGATTCAATCTCTTCCAAGGCACGCAAGGTAGATTTTACTGATTGAAATTCTTGAGTAGGAGTTGCACCACTCTCTAACTCATGAGCTCGTTTGGCTTCAAGAATAACCAAAGAGTATTTTGACGGTACTTTATCCAACAATGTGTCAATAGATGGTTTTAACATCATAATCTTTTTACCTAATTCCTATTCTAATTATCGTACCACTTGAGTGGCTTTGGGAAGCATTTCTTGGTAGTGTCCAATGACCCGATCAACACGGAAATGTTCTGCCTCAATCACACGTTTGACACGTTCCGCAGCCAAAGGCACTTGGTCGTTGACAATGGCATAGTCATACTCCCGCATCAAGGCAATTTCTTCTTTTGCTTTTTCGATCCGCTGGGCAATGACTTCCGCACTATCTGTGCCGCGTCCAACCAAACGATCTTGCAACTCATCCAAATCCGGAGGAGTCAGGAAAATGAAGACGGCATCTGGTACCTTTTTCTTGACCTGCAAAGCCCCTTGAACTTCAATTTCAAGGAAGACATCGATCCCTTTGTCGAGGGTTTCGTTCACATAGGTCAAGGGAGTCCCATAGTAATTGCCAACATATTCAGCATATTCGAGCATTTGACCTTGACGAATCAATTCCTCAAATTCTTCACGTGTCCGGAAGAAATAATCTACTCCGTCCACTTCGCCTGGACGTTGTGCACGCGTTGTCATCGATACTGAGTATTGAAATTGATTATCTGAGCTTTCAAAAATCTCACGTCTAACCGTTCCTTTCCCAACACCTGAGGGCCCTGAGAAAACGATTAATAATCCTCGATCCGCCATTTTGTCTCCTTCGCTGTCTTTCTATCTAGTGTAACAAAAATAGAAAGATTTTTCAATAGATTTTTCCTAGAGACAAGGCCCTAATCACTTCTCTGCCAATGAACCATTTTCATCTGTGCTATCCCATTTTTAACACGACTCACAAAAAATAGCCAACCAAGGTTGTTCCACCTTCGCTGACTATCTTTTTTTAGATATGGCTTTTAACAAGCTCTATTTTGCATAATCAATGGCACGTAATTCACGAATAACGGTTACCTTGATGTTACCAGGATACTCCAAGTTGGACTCAATCTTCTCACGGATATCATGAGCCAAGATGGTCAACTTATCATCCTTGACTTCTTCAGGGCTGACCATAATTCGAATTTCGCGACCTGCTTGCAAGGCAAAGCTTGTCTTAACTCCCTCAAAGCCATTTGCAATTTCTTCAAGATCTTGCAGGCGTTTGATGTAGCTTTCAAGAGACTCGCTCCGGGCACCTGGACGCGCTGCACTCAAGGCATCTGCTGCTGCGACAATGACTGCGATGACACTTTCTGGTTCGACATCACCATGGTGACTAGCAATCGTATTGACAACAACTGGATGCTCTTTGTATTTACGAGCTAATTCAGTACCAATTTCTACGTGGCTGCCTTCTACCTCACGGTCGATGGCTTTACCAATATCATGAAGGAAACCAGCTCGACGAGCCAAGGTAGCATTTTCACCAAGCTCACTAGCAATAATACCAGATAACTTAGCAACCTCAATGGAGTGACGCAAGACGTTCTGTCCATAAGAAGTTCTGAATTGCAAGCGTCCCATAATCTTCATCAAATCAGGATGTAGATTTGGTGCGCCAATTTCATAGGCTGCTGCTTCACCATATTCACGAATCCGTTGGTCAATTTCCAAACGGTTCTTCTCTACCAACTCTTCAATCCGAGCTGGATGGATGCGACCATCTTTCAAGAGACTTTCCATGGTCATTCGTGCGATTTCCCGACGAATCGGATCAAATCCAGACAGGGTGACTACTTCTGGAGTGTCATCAATAATCACATCCACACCTGTCAAGCTTTCGAAGGTTCGGATATTTCGACCTTCGCGACCAATAATCCGGCCCTTCATTCCATCATCTGGTAAATGAACCGTTGAGTTGGTCTGTTCTGCCACAAAATCCCCGGCCATCCGTTGCATGGCTTGAACCAGGATATCTTTTGCAACTTTATCTGAACGTTCTTTCACTTCCACTTCTGCTTCTCGAAT
This sequence comes from Streptococcus australis ATCC 700641, assembly GCF_000186465.1. Lineage (GTDB taxonomy): Bacteria > Bacillota > Bacilli > Lactobacillales > Streptococcaceae > Streptococcus > Streptococcus australis. The sequence continues at coordinate 2,052,669 of NZ_GL636091.1, forward strand.
TCGAGTCGCAATCTCTTTGGAAAGTCGTTCTTCTGTTTGCGTTAAGATAATATCACGTGCTTCCGATTGAGTCAGAGAAGCAATTTTTTCTAATTCTTCTTCTTTCTTCTTTTCTAGCTCATGTAATTGTTCTTCACGCGCATCAATGTGTTTAGTTCTATCTGAAAGACTTTGCTCTTTTTGTTCAAGAGCTTGCTCTTTGCTCGTAAGATTGTCATCTTTGCGATCAAGATTATTCGAACGTTCCGCTAAGCGGGTTTCTAATTGTTTTAATTCTTGACGCTCTGATTTAAACTCAGCATCGACTTCTTCTCGATATTTTCTGGCTTCTTCCTTTGCCTCCAAAAGTGCTTCTTTTTTAAGTGAACTAGACTCGTGCTTAGCTTCTTTCAAAATCAAATCAGCTTCGCGCTCTGCCTGTCCACGTAAATTCGTTGCTTCTTGTTCAGCATTTAAAAGAGTAAGTTCTGCAGCCTCTTTCGATGATTTCATCTTGACTGAGATCCCTACATATCCAATGACTAAACCAATGATTGCGGCAAAAACAATTGCAATTCCAAATTCCATGTTTTTACCCCTAATCTAATGAATAGTTGAATTAAAAAATTCTTTATTATTTTATCATATTTTTACAAAATTAACAAACAAATTTTCTAGCGAAAACTAATCTATTTCTGCTATCATTCTAATGCTTCTTTCCCTTGATTCTAACGGGGAAACACCTTAAAAACAAGCTTCTGAATCCTATTTCAACGGCTACTTGCCACTCTCTTCTCTTGTGTTTTCTTCCAGCGCCAATTGTGCTATAATCAAGAAAAAAGGAATTGAGGAAGATACATGACGAAAGAAGTTATTGTGGAAAGTTTTGAACTAGACCACACTGCTGTAAAAGCCCCTTACGTCCGCCTAATCGGAGAGGAAACTGGACCAAAAGGAGATGTTATCTCAAACTATGATATCCGCTTGGTTCAACCAAATGAAGACTCTATCCCGACTGCTGGTTTACATACGATTGAGCACCTATTAGCTATGTTGATCCGTAAGCGCATTGATGGGATGATCGATTGTTCCCCATTTGGGTGTCGTACTGGATTTCATATGATTATGTGGGGTCAGCACGATCCAAAAACCATTGCACAAGTGATTAAATCTTCTTTAGAGGAAATTGCTGAAGCGACAAGCTGGGAAGACGTGCCAGGAACGACGATTGAATCTTGCGGAAACTATAAAGATCACAGCCTCTTTTCTGCCAAAGAGTGGTGCAAATTGATTCTCGAACAAGGTATTTCTGACGATCCATTCACACGCCATATCGTATAAAAAACAAAAGACTTCTCTTTCAAAGAGAAGTCTTTTTTAATTCTTAATAATCCAATGCATCGGAATGGCCTTTTCCGTTTCCGACAAAGTAGCCTGTTTTAGCATTGATACTAAACAAATAAGTTCCATCTGGCTTAAAGAGGTTGTAATAACCATTGCCGTTGATGATATTCACGCGTTCCAAGATGTATTGATCTCCAACGATATGACCACGTTCCCGAGCAATCTTCAGAACTTTCTCCAAAATACCAGGGTTAAAGGTCCATGCAGGATTGTTTACATCGTCAAGCGCTGCTTGGTTGTATGGCACCCGGCTCAAGTTTCGTTGAAGTGGCACACCAGTACTTTGAAGACCAAAGCCAGAATAGCCTGGGTTCACTCCGCCTGTCGTGTTGCCTTCAGTAGCTGGGGCTGGGGTAGGAGCAGGACTGGTTACCGTTCCTGAAGAAACTGCATTTCCACCTGTAGCACTGCCACCACCATCTGTCACGGGTGCTGGAGTCGCAACTTGTTGCGAGCGTCCTTGAGAAGCTGCATCCTTCAATAATTGGTTCAATTGTGTATTAGATGTCGACACATCTGAAAAGACTGCATCACTCTTTACCTGCGCCTTGGTATCAATGGCCCCATCCTTAATAACTGGGCTGGTAAACTGAGAGTTTACTGTTTGAATAGCAGAAACCTGCTTCACCAATTCATCGTATTTACTTTTGGCTGCATCGTATTCCTTGGTATCTTTCAATTTATCTAAACTGGCTTTTAGTTTTTCCAAATTACCAAAAGAATCATTTTTCAACTTCGTCTGCGTGTCATCTGTAAAGAAAGCTGCATACTGATCGTTAAAATCCTTCAGCAAAGCCTCTGTATTCGCACTCGTTGAGGCAGAAGAACTAGAGGACTTCTTGCTAGATGAGCTAGTAGAAGAGACCACTGTCGTTTCCCCTTTAGACTGGTTACGGATCCATTGATAAGACAACCAACTAGCCGTAGCAACTGCTGTCAGAGCTAAAACTGAAAACAGAATTGGTTTTACCCGGCTCTTTTTCGGTTCTTCAGGAATCTCAATTTCTTCATCCACATATGGTTCTGTTGGCTCTGGACCAAACTTAATTTTTGCAGGGCGTTCCCCAGGAATTGGATCTGGAATGCGAGTAGACGCGCCTTCTTTTTGACCTACTTCAGCCGGTGCTACTTCCTTCACTGGCTCTTCACTTGGAATCGGGTCCGCCGCATCCACAGTGGCTACTTCCTCTGCCTCAGCCAACATTTCCTTCTTCATGACGATGGTATCAAACTTGTGAGCTTCGATTTCGTCACGGTGCTGTTTGATGTATTTATCGAGGACATTATCTGTTTCCTTGACCCCTGCTTCGATTTCTTCAGCTTTGCGGTTTGCTTGGCCAATCGTCATCTCTTTGGCGTCCTTAAAATCAAGAACTGACTCTGCCTCTTGGCCCAACTGCTGTTTATCTTCTTTTGTCATATGTTTCCTTTCTCACTAGTCGCTTGTCGACGTACCCGCTCCCCAAAGAACTGATACAAGTCAACCTTTAAGGTTCCGTTATATAATTTTCTTTTTTTATCCGCTTGTCGCCCAAACTTCTTTTCAAAGTTTTCATCGCTGGTCAGGATAAATTTGCTCCAAGTCTTCAAGGGCTCAAAGACCTCTCCCATTTCAGCGTACAATTTTGTCACCCCTGCATCATCGGATAAGCGTTCACCATACGGTGGATTGGAGATAATGACCCCATTAATCTTCTCCGAGCGCAGATCTTGCACCCGCATTTGCTTAAAGGTGATGTCGCTCGCAACACCCGCTTTTTGAGCATTTTCTTTGGCAATCTCAACCATCCGCGCATCAATATCGGTTCCCATGATGTCTAGGACAAGGTCCCGATTGATTTTTTTACTAGCCTCTGTGCGAACTTCTTGAATCAGACGATTGTCGATCCAATTCCACTCTTCAAACGAGAAAGTCCGTCTCAAGCCCGGTGCTATCTGGCGAGCTATCATCGCTGCTTCGATACAGAAGGTCCCTGATCCACAAGTCGGATCAACCAAGGGCTTATCTGGATACCAATTGGAAAGTTTAAGAATGGCTGCCGCCATATTTTCCTTAATGGGTGCGCCCCCTTTTTCCGTCCGATAACCACGTTTGAAAAGGCTGCTACCAGTGGTATCGATTAGAATAGTCGCTTGGTCCTTCAAGATGGAAACTTCAATTTTAAATTCTGCTCCATTTTCAATCAATGGAACGCCTTCTGGACGAGCATAGTGTTTTTGCAACTTTTTAACAACGGCCTTTTTCGAAATCGCTTGTACACTCGGTTCGTTATGAAGTTTGGATTTAACACATTTTGCTTTGGAAATGGGAAAACGTGCTCCTAAAGGGAGATATCGGTCCCAATCCAAGGCAAAAACTCCTTGAAAGAGTTCTTCAAAGGTGCGGGCAGGAAAAGAGCCTACGACGATCTTGATTCGGTCAGCGGCACGCAACCAAAGATTGGTTTCGATGATTGCACGAACATCACCTTTGAAACGAACCCGTCCATTTTCCACTTGGCAATCGTAGCCTAGATCACGCAATTCACGCCCAACTACTGCTTCTAATCCAGCAGCAGCTGTCGCAATTAATTCAAATTGTTTTTTCATTTGTTCCTCATTGTTTAAAAAAGGAGGTTGAGATTTCTCTCCCCCTCACCACCTATATGCAATTTTCTATAAGCCATGTTTTGTTCCAGAAATGACTAGGTACCATTTCCTTCGATAATCATCTGTCTACTGTTTCCAGTCAGAATGCTATGTTCGTTTCCATGCATTCCATGCCCCGACCAAAGTTTGGGTTGCTAGCTTGAGGGGTTTACCGCGTTCCACTTTTTAGGTTTCCCTAAAAACTACGTCACTGTGGCACTTTCAGAGCTAGTAGAACTTATCCTAAGACTTAGCCCGTTCGCTCGCCGTAACTTGAAGATCAAGTCCCTAGGCTTATGGATTCACCTAGCACAAACACTACAGGCATCACAGCCTGTGCTAGCATGGACTTTCCTCATGAGAGAAAGCTCTCACGCGATTATCCAAAAATTGCACGTTCATATTTAATGTCTTAAAAATCACGATCTACAACTTGTTTCCCGAAGACTTCTTTTTCTAGACGATTTAAGCGTTTCAAAATATCGAAGTTTGTCGTAGTAGTGACCTGAGGAAACTCATGCTTTGGAGCAGACTCAGGAACTGATGGACTCGGAGTTGCTTGGCTCGTCTTCTTAGCTAATTCTTCACGGAGCCGAGCATTTTCTTCTTTCAATTCCTTCACTAAGGCAGCATAGGTTTCATAGTCTTTGATGACATCATCCAAAAACTCATTTACCTCAACTTTACTAAATCCACGAACTTCTTTTTTGAAATCTTGATCAAAAATATCTTTCGCAGTAAAAATAATACTTGCCATCATTCTCTCCGTTCTAGTTAATCATAATCATTATATAAAAAATGAGGAGCAAAAATCAAGGTAAACCACTTATTTTTCGTAAATTTTTTCTGCTACTTCATTTAAGTCATCAAAGTTTAATCTTTTGACATGATACTGATCCTTTTCTAGCATCATTTTGTAAAGATATTTGAGATTTGTTTCATGTTCTGGATCGTAAAATAAATAGGCACCATCTGTATTTTCTAACAAAAACGTATTGTATTCTTTGAATTGACCTGGCTGGCTATAAGAGGGATAGGCATATTTGACAAAATTAACCTGTTTAAAGCGACTGAGGACTTCTTGATTGGCCTCATTCCAGTTCTCTCCTTGATTTTCAAACATAAAAATTGTGGCCAACTGTATCTCATATTCTTTTTTTAATTCCTGAGCAACCTCTAAAACCCAAGCTTCAAAACCTAAATTCCCTGTAAAAATCAACCACTTGACTCCCTCTTCCAAAAAACGGACTAAATCCCTACGAATCGCTTCTTTAATTATTGGAAGTCGGGGGTCCTTAGCTGTCAGAATTCCCAATTCAAATGCCTTATAACCTGTAATCAGTAAACTATTCATTATTTCCCCTTCCTTCTTCATTTTGTGATATAATAGAGTGATGTAATTGTACCAATAAGGAGAATGATGGTCAACTATCCTCACAAACTTAGCAAGAAATCTTCTTCGCCCATCCAGAGGAAGCAAAGTGTGAATTTTGCCAATCGAGGGATGACATTTGAAAAAATGATTAATGAGAGCAATCAGTACTACCTTTCTAGAGGGCTAGCGGTTATTCATAAAAAGCCGACACCCATCCAGATTGTAAAGGTGGACTATCCTCATCGCAGTCGGGCAAAGATTGTGGAAGCTTATTTTCGCCAGGCATCTACCACAGACTATTCTGGTGTTTATAAAGGACACTACATTGATTTTGAAGCAAAAGAGACCCAGCAAAAACAAGCCATGCCGATGAAAAACTTTCATCAGCACCAGATTGATCACATGGCTGCGGTCGTCCAACAGGGGGGAATTTGTTTTGTGCTCTTGCATTTTGCAAAGCTCAGTGAGACCTATCTACTGCCCGCTCCTTCCTTAATCGACTTTTACAACATCGATCACGGCAGTAAATCTATGCCATTGACCTATATACAGAAAAATGGTTATCGTATCGAGACAGATCGACTTCCAAGCGTCCCTTATCTCGATATTATCGAACAGAATCTACTAGGCGGTAATTAAATGAACAAACAAACAGTTATCCAGTGGTTAAAATATGCAGCGATTGCGGCTATTTCCTTATTTTTCCTTTTACTTATCCTGGCTGGATTGGTATTTGGATACTATGCCTCAAAAGCACCGACTCTTTCTGAGAAAGACCTCATTGCAACGACATCCAGTAAAATTTATGACAATCAAAACAATCTGATTGCCGACTTGGGTGCTGAGAAACGAATCAACGTAAAAACAAATGAAATCCCAACTGACTTGGTCAATGCGATTGTGGCGATTGAAGACCACCGCTTTTTCAACCACAGAGGGGTCGACTTTATTCGTATTGGAGGAGCCTTCTTCAGTAACCTCCGAGGAGGTCGCCAAGGGGGATCTACTCTTACACAGCAGTTGATCAAACTCACTTACTTCTCTACTTCATCGTCCGACCAAACCCTATCTCGGAAAATTCAAGAAGCTTGGCTTGCTACTCAATTAGAGCAAAAAGCAACCAAACAAGAGATTTTGACCTACTACATCAACAAAGTCTACATGTCTAACGGAAACTACGGAATGCAAACAGCTGCTCGTAGCTACTATGCAAAAGACTTGAAGGACCTTTCTCTGCCACAAGTGGCCCTATTGGCCGGAATGCCTCAAGCACCGAACCAATACGATCCTTATACCAATCCGGAAGCTGCTCTCCAACGCCGTAATCTGGTTCTTAAAGAAATGTTGGATATGAAGTCCATTACAAACGAGCAGTACGAAAGTGCCGTCAATACACCTGTTACCGATGGCTTGCAAAGTCTAACCGGCTCAAGCAACTATCCTGCTTATATGGATAACTACCTCAAAGAAGTCATCCAACAAGTCGAAGAAGAGACAGGCTACAATGTCTTGACAACTGGTATGGATGTCTACACCAACGTCGATACCGCAGCTCAAAAACGTCTGTGGGATATATACAACTCTGACGAATATGTCAATTATCCAGATAATGAGTTGCAAGTTGCTTCTACTATCATCGACGTGACAAACGGAAAAGTCATTGCTCAGTTGGGATCCCGTCATCAATCATCTAATGTATCCTTCGGTACCAACCAAGCTGTCGAAACAAACCGAGATTGGGGTTCTACAATGAAACCTATCTCAGACTATGCTCCCGCGATTGAATATGAGGAGTATAACTCCACTGGAGTAACCATTCCTGATACACCTTACAACTTCCCTGGTACAAATACGCAGATTAATAACTGGGATAGACAATACTATGGCAATATCAGCATGGTCTATGCTCTCCAACAAACCCGTAACGTTCCTGCGGTCCGGGCCCTTGAAAAAGTTGGTTTGAAGAAGGCTCAGAAATTCTTGAGCAGCATCGGAATCGATTATCCAGAAATGGTATATGCAAATGCCATCTCAAGTAACACTAGTGACTCTAGCAACAAATACGGGGCTAGCAGTGAAAAAATGGCCGCTGCTTATGCAACCTTCGCCAATGGAGGAACCTATTACAAGCCTCAATATGTGAATCGGGTTGTCTTTAGCGATGGTACAACGAAGAACTTCGAAACCTCTGGAACACGAGTGATGAAAGAGACGACAGCTTACATGATGACAGATATGTTGAAATCAGTTATCACAGCTGGTACAGGATACAATGCAAATATTTCTGGTCTTTATCATGCTGGTAAAACAGGTACCTCTAACTATGACGATAATGAATTGAGAAAACTGACAAAAGATTACAGTTACTCAAGCATTGTGACACCGGATGAATTGTTTGTGGGCTACACAACGCAATATTCTATGGCTGTATGGACAGGATATACCAATCGCTTGACTCCAGTCCTTGATGATGGAATCAAAGTCGCAACAGATGTCTACAAACAAATGATGCTGTATTTGTATGAGCAATACGGATCGGGTAGCGCAGACTGGACCCAACCAAGTGGCGTATACCGTAGCGGTTCCTACCTCTATGTCAATAATGGTAAGAATAACTACAATTACTACAATTACTATTATGAGCCAAGTCCCGTCAGTCAAGATATTGAAGCAACAGAAGATAGTTCAAGTTCTAGTTCATCTAACTCAGAAGAGAATTCTGAACACACTGAACCTTCTGCCAAAGAAAATGAACAAAATCGCTAGTCAGATAATTTAAGTCCAAACAAAAGCACGATTGTTAATCAACAATCGTGCTTTTCAATTCAACTTATTTAGAAGCCAAAGCCCCCATCGGATCCCATGGAGCCAGGACGATTGGCTCTGCCTCATAAGCAGCCAATTCTTCCGCTGTCAACAGTTCCTTGCGGACAACGATTTGGTAGGTGTATTCGTCCATCCAGGCGTCAGAAGCGACGAAGTAGCCATCTGTTCCGACTTTCTCTCCCCAAGAATTCTCAACCTTCCATTTGAGAGAGCGTCCAGCTTCGTCCAGATCCACACCAGTCAAGACCATGGCATGGGTCATGAGACTTTCCGCATAATCCAAACGCCCTGCCTTATCTTGAGTCAGCTGGATATCCATTCCCGCTTCAAAATCGTAGACATCTGTCGCAAGGATTCCAGCTTTCCGGTTGCTGATTTGGCCGACATCCGATCCAAACCAAACAGTTTCTCCAGCTTTCATTTGGGCAATGGCCAATTCTTTCAAGCGCTCCATCGGAACATTGAGGTAGCGGACTTCCCGGCTACCGACCACATTCCCCAGCATCTCAACTGTGTAGGACTGGCCATAAGGCTTGTCTGCCGTAGGCGCATTGATAACAGAAACGTAGTCCTCCAACTGAAGATCCACATATTTTTTGTAAAAGCTTTGAGGTGTCAAGCCAGACTCTGTGTGGAAGTTATTGTCCTTATCACGATAAGAGAAACTAAATGTACGAGGAGGCAAGCCCAGTGACATAGCTAAGAAATTAAAGATTTCTTGTAGGAGCTCTTCTTTCTTGCTTTGAACCGTTGCTTGATCTGCTCCACTCGCAAGCAATTCGCGCAGGATCTGCGCATCTTGACGCAACAATTTGTTTAAGTAGGTATTGAGCTCCCGGCTATTGCTAGATGAGATAGATTCTGGATAGACAGACTTGGGTACGACCCCATATTTTTCAAAAAGGGAAACGACCATATCCCATTGACCACCATCTTGTTGAGGGGTTTGAAGGAGGAAGGCCACCTTGCGGCTGGTCAAATCCTGGTCCGCTGTCGCAATGATTTGTTCCAAGAACCAGTTGGATTTTTCGTACTTGTCCCAGAAGAAGGTATGAGCTTGAGACAACTCAAAATCCTCTAATTGGAAGCTGGCAATCATTTTATGACGGAAGGTATTCAGAGCCGCAAACATCCAGCAACGACCTGAAGCTTTCTGGTCCGTCACCTTGTCCTTGGTTAAATCAAGAGAAAAGACGGGTGTATTTTCAACTGCACTTTTGCGTGTCTCTAAAGCTGCATGAATCCCATTGTGGGTGATGGCATTTTCAAGAGCCACAAATTTCACATTTGCTTGGTAATTCGCATAGAGTTGATCTGTAAACTCTTTTGTTAATTCTGACATAAGATTCTCCTTTGTAAAGCTACTTACCATTATAGACCATTGGCTAAAATCTTCAAGTAAAAATTGTTTTAAAGGTCAGAAGAATGGATCGTGTAGATGATTTGATTTCCGACATAGCCTTTTCTGGCAACAGCATCTGGGAGAGTTTCAAGATATTGCATTCCAGCTTTTGCCATTACCCGTCCCGAAGCAGGGTTCAAACTGACATACTTGGCCTGAACTTCCTTGAATCCCACCTCTACCAACAAAAAGTGTAAAACAGCCTGGAGGGCTTCTGTCATCAGACCTTGACCCCAGAAGTTCTTCCCTAGAATATAGCCGACTTCACACAGTTCTTTTTGCGAATCCTGAGAAACGACACTGATATCACCTATCACTTGTGCGGGATCATCTTTCTTACAAATCGCCCATTTGTAGGTGTTTTCCTCTTGGTAATGAAGGAGCCATCTCTCAATTGAAGCTCGAGTCACTTGAGGATTTGGATGGGGATCCCAAGTCACATATTTAAGATTATCTGCATCAGATGCCCAATTTTCAAACATTGCCTTTGCATCCTCTACAACAAAGCGTCTTAATAATAAACGCTTGGTTTCCAGTTCAATAGTACCCAATTTTCTCATCTACTTTCCTCCTATTCTGTTTAAAAAAAGTCGGCTCAACCGACTTTTCTTTTCTATCAACGCCAGAAGGTATCAAATACCGTAATCGGTAGATGACGTTTGTGTTGGCCTTTGTGCCACCAGTTTTCAATGGTTGCTTGAGCTTCTGGGCTAACTGATTTCCCTTCTAGGTAGTCATCAATTTCTGCATAGGTCACCCCAAGAGCTACTTCGTCAGCGATACCTGGCTTTTCTTCTTCCAAATCTGCAATCGGTACCTTCTCATACAAGGCAGGATCAGCTCCCAGTGCCTGAAGCAACTGCTTGCCTTGGCGCTTATTAAGGCGGTAGAGAGGAAGGATATCGGCTCCGCCATCTCCAAACTTGGTAAAGAAACCAGTGATATTTTCGGCCGCATGGTCCGTCCCAATGACGGCTCCGCTATAGGCACCTGCTAGAGCGTACTGAGCAACCATCCGACTCCGTGCCTTGATATTGCCCTTGTTAAAATCTGAGACATCTGTTCCTGTCGCTTCGACAGCACGCTCCATGGCATCGACCGATTCCTTGATGTTCACGACCAGGCTGACGTCTGGCTGGATGAAGGCCAAGGCCTTTTGGGCATCTGCTTCATCCGCTTGAACACCGTAGGGCAAGCGGACAGCAACAAACTGATAACTGGCATCTCCAGTCTCTGCCCGCATTTCCTCCATGGCTAATTGAGCCAGGCGACCCGCTAGGGTCGAGTCCTGTCCTCCCGAAATTCCTAAGACAAAGGTCTTTAGAAAAGGATGTTTTTGCAGGTAGTCCTTCAAAAAATCAATGGACCGGCGAATCTCTTCTTGAGGATCAATGACTGGCTTGACCCCTAATTGGGCAATAATATCTTCTTGTAGGCTCATTCTTCTTCACCTCCCAAGGCTTTCTGACGCATCTGATCGATGAGGTCCATCTTATCTTGCCATACGTCCTTGGCCAAGTCCACTGGATAATGTTGTGGATTGAGGACACGTTTGTATTCGTCCCAGAGCTTGTCGAATTCCTTCCGAGCATATGCTTGGATATCCATCAAGGTTGGCAATTTGTAGACTAGTTTCCCATCTTTGAAAATATCGACCAAGAGAGGGATGGCATCGAAATCGCGAACCGTCTTCTTGATATAGGTATAGGTCGGATGGAACATCTTGATTTCTGTCAGTTCATTGACATCTACTCCATCGTAAGTGATGTAATCCCCTTCCGATTTGCCTTTTTCCCGACTGGTAATACGCCAAACTTGCTTCTTCCCTGGGGTTGAAACTTTTTCAGCATTGTTAGACAGTTTGATGGTATTTCGCATTTGACCATTTTCGTCTTCGATAGCAACAATCTTATAGACTGCTCCGAGGGCTGGTTGGTCATAGGCTGTGATCAACTTGGTTCCGACACCCCAGACATCAATCTTAGCCTTTTGCATCTTCAAGTTGAGGATGGTGTTCTCATCCAAATCATTTGAAGCATAGATCTTCGCTTCTGTGAAACCAGCTTCATCCAACTGTTGGCGAACCTTTTTCGAAATGTAGGCAATATCTCCAGAGTCAATCCGCACTCCTAGGAAGTTGATACGATCTCCCATCTCACGCGCCACCTGAATCGCAGCCGGAACTCCGATACGCAATGTATCATAGGTATCCACTAGGAAGACACAGTTGCGATGGGTCTCAGCATAGGCCTTGAAGGCTTTATAATCATCGCCATAGACCTGCACCAAGGCATGGGCATGGGTCCCAAGGACAGGGATGTCAAAGAGTTTTCCTGCACGTACGTTACTGGTCCCGCTAGCGCCTCCAATAACGGCTGCACGGGTTCCCCAAATAGCCGCATCCATTTCTTGTGCTCTACGAGTTCCGAACTCCATCAAAGGTTCGTCTTCGATCACAGCCTTGATTCGAGCGGCTTTTGTGGCAATCAAGGTTTGGAAATTGACAATATTGAGGAGGGCCGTTTCGACCAACTGACACTGGGCAAGCGGTCCTTCTACTTGGACAATCGGCTCATTGGCAAAGACTAGGTCCCCTTCTTTGGCAGAACGAACAGTCAATTCCATTTTGAAATTTTTCAAGTAATCCAGGAAGGCTCCTTCGTAGCCCAAGGATTCTAAGTAGGCAATATCCGACTCTGAAAAATGTAGATTCTTCAAATAGTTAACAATGCGCTCAAGACCTGCAAAGACGGCATAGCCATTTTTAAAAGGTTGCTGGCGGAAATAGGCTTCGAAGACTGCCTTTTTATTGTGGATGCCTTGCTCAAAGTAAACCTGCATCATATTGATTTGGTACAAATCCGTATGGAGAGTTAAGCTATCATCTGGGTACATGTTTGATCCCTCTTCTTTTTTCTTACGTCGTGGCACCAGTCACGCTCTGTCAACTGGCACAGTCCAAAATAATTTTAAACACATTATAGCACATTTTAAGCAGGACCACATGAGTTTAATCCGGGCTAAGCCTCATTTTTTATCGTAAAAAAGAAGGGATCTTCGCCTCTTTCCATCAGACGAACATCCCTTTCTTCTTTCTTATTCTTCGTGTTCAGTAATATATTTATAAGCTTCTTGACCGGCGACAGCGCCATCCCCAACAGCTGTAGTAACCTGACGAAGATCTTTTTGGCGGACATCTCCAACCGCAAAGACACCCGGCACGGAGGTCTTCATGTGATCATCCGTGATCACCCAACCTTGATCGTCTAGAATACCGAGGTCTTGGGCAAAGTCACTGACAGGATCCAAGCCCACATAGATAAAGACACCACCAGCTGCTTGCTCGCGAACCTCACCTGTTTGAACATCTTTTAAGACGAGACTGGTCACACGGTTATCCCCTTTAATCTCTTCGACCACTGTATTCCAAGCAAAGTGAATCTTTTCATTGGCAAAAGCTCGGTCTTGAAGAACTTTTTGGGCACGTAGGGCATCGCGTCGATGAACAATGGTAACAGACTTAGCAAACTGAGTCAGGAAGATTGCCTCTTCAACCGCAGAATCTCCTCCACCAACAACCATGAGGTCTTCATCCCGGAAGAAGGCACCATCACAGACAGCGCAATAAGAAACCCCACGACTATTTAATTCTTCTTCACCTGGAACTCCCAACAAGCGATGGTTAGAACCAGTCGCAATAATAACGGTCTTGGCTTGCAAGAGGCCATCATCTGTCGTAATTTCCTTGTAGCTTCCTTGATCCACAATGTTTTCGGCTCTACCGAACAAGTGTTCCACACCTAGGGTTTCTAGTGGCTCAAACATTTTTTCAGCCAATTCAGGTCCACTGATATTGGCATAGCCTGGATAATTCTCGATATCGGACGTATTGTTCATCTGTCCGCCAGGAATTCCAGCTTCTAACAAGGCAACCTTTAGATTGCTGCGGGCTGCATACAAGGCTGCAGTCATTCCCGCAGGTCCTGCGCCGATAATCAGTGTATCATACATAAGCTTCTCCTTTTGTTGTAACTATCTTAATTCTAACTCCAATTGAACCATTTTGCAATTATCTTGCTCGAAGAATAAACAGAACTCCAATGACTGCAAAGGTAAGGACTGGAATTGTCATAATATCAATCAATAAAATATCATAGAGGTGTAACTGGCGTTCCTTAGCTGTTTTATCCGTCTTACGAGCCGCTCGCAAGCCTATCCAAATAGCTGAAGCAACCAACACCCCAATTGAAGTGATGATTAGGCTCTCGATATAGAGAGATAGCAATTGGTTTAACATAAGATCTCCTTAGTATCCAAGATTGGAATGAGGGGACGAGATGCCGATTCGTTTCGTTCACTATTGGATCAAGTTGAAACTTCTATCTTCGCGGAAAAATGAACTACTACTATTCATCTTTTCCTGAGGCACCTACTCAAAGAAAAATCCGAGTCTGAAACATCGCGTTCCAGACTCGAGCTCTTATATATTATATCAAACAAATGTTCGTTTGTAACTAGCAAAGAATTCTTTTGTCCGCTCTTCTTTAGGAGCTTTCATTATCTCTTCTGGTGTCCCAGATTCAATAATTTTCCCCTTGTCGAGGAACAAGACCTTGTCTGCCACCTGGGAAACAAAGCTCATATCATGACTGACAAGAATCATGGTTTGACCTGCCTGAGCTGCTGCTGCGATAGCTTTTTCTACCTCTCCGACCAATTCCGGATCGAGGGCTGAAGTTGGCTCATCCAATAAGAGGACTTCCGGCTTCATGGCTAGGGCACGTGCCAAGGCCACCCGCTGTTTCTGCCCTCCTGACAAATGACGAGGGTAATGGGTTTCGCGGTCCGACAGACCGACTTTTGCGAGTTCTTCTTTGGCAATCTTGGTCGCTTCCTGGTCGGATAAGCCTTTGACGACGATTAGTCCTTCCTTGACGTTGTCCAAGCCTGTCTTGCGGCTGAAAAGATTAAACTGTTGAAAGACCATAGCTAGCTTTCTTCGAAGGGTCAGGATCTCGTCCTTGCTGATGTTTTCAAAGTCTACCTTTTCCCCATTGATCTCAATGCTGCCACTATCCGGAGCTTCCAGATAGTTCAAGCTTCTCAAGAAGGTTGATTTCCCAGCTCCAGAAGAACCGATCAAGGCAACAACTTCCCCTTTTTGAACTTCCAAATCGAGATGGTCTAGGACCACTTGACCGGAAAAAGATTTTGATAATTGTGAAATCCGAATCATGCTGCTCGTTCCTCCTCTTGCAAGGTTTGGGTAACAATTTTTGGATCTTTGATAGAGAGTACCTGTTCGATCCAACGTCCCAATTGTTCAATCAAAATATTAATGGCCCAGTAGATCAATGAAACAGAGATAAAGCGCTCAAAGTAGCGACTGTCATTCCCCGACATAATCTTGGCTTGGGCAAAGATTTCCAAAACTCCTGCATAAAAGGCCAAAGAAGTCCCCTTGGTCAAACCAATCAAAGAGTTGATCAAGGTCGGAGTCGCAACCACTGCTGCATTTGGAATAATAATTCGACGATAAACTTGGGCATTGGTCATCCCGAGACTCTTCGCTGCTTCGATTTCTCCCGCATCAACAGATAGAATCGCTGCCCGAATGGTCTCACTGGCATAAGCTGCCTCATTGAAGGCAAAGGCTACAATGACAAATAAATGGGCTGGCACATCGTTGATATTAAAGGCTGTCCCATATTGTTGGTTAATGGCCTTCAATAGGAGCGGGATTCCATAGTAGGTCAGCATCAACTGGACCAAAATTGGTGTCCCTCTTAAAAAACTCACAAACAAGGCTTGGATCGGGTAGAGGATTTTTACCCGATTGATCTTGACAATGGCAAACAATAGAGCTAGCAATAAACCAAAAAAGGCTCCTGCCAAGGTTAACAAAATCGTATTTGGAAGCTCTTTTAAAATTCCTGGAATAGCTTCAAAAACGACGCGTAGGTTAAAGATTTCTCCTTCTGGTATCCATTTTAAAAACTCTTCGTACCAGCCAGATACCAGATAAGTAGTTGTAAACATCTTCGTTACTTCCTCCCTCGATAATGAATCATTCTATCATATTTACAGTTAAAATGCTGAGTTTTGCTACTGATCGTTCGTAAATCATGCTTCAGGCCTGATGTGATCTCAAGCAAACGTCTCCCCTAAGAGCAAAAAAATAGACTATCTATAGATAGTCTATCACAAAATAAATCAGCGACCAAATAGTTAATTTTTATGAAAATCTTTAAATTTCTTTATCACTAAAAGGTTTGGCGTTTCGCCTTTCTTTCTGCTCGACCGCGAGCACGATTCTCAGCTCGCTTGGCTTTGCGACGTTTCTCGTCCACGGCCCATTTGATTTTTTTCTTGTAGCCTGGTTTGATTTTTTTCTTTTTCTTCTTGACCAAGCCGATCATCTCAATGTCGAGTTTTTCCTGGCGTTTTTCACGATTAGCCCGACGATCCCGGTCATAGGTATCTTCGATAGCTCCAGCCTTCAAGACCTTAGGAACAAACTGGATGCCCAATTTTTCAAGCTCCCGAATGTCTGAGTCATCACTCGGTTGATAGAGGGTGATGGCTGTACCAGGAAGGCCATTCCGACCAGTCCGGCCAACGCGGTGAACAAAGAAGGATAAGTCCTGTGGAATGGCATCGTTAATGACATGACTGACCCCTTCAATATCAATCCCACGCGCTGCCAAGTCCGTTGCCACGATATATTCAAAATCCAGGTTTTTGACTTGGTTCATGATTCGCTTGCGCTCCCGTGGAGGAACCCCCCCATGGATTTTAGCGACCTTGAGCCCCTTCTCTACCAGAAAAGCATGCAGATCGTCCGCTCTGTCCTTGGTATTCACAAAAATCATTGCCAGATAAGGTTGAAGAGCCTGCGTCAGTTGATAAATCTGCTCGTTTTTATCGCGCCCTTTTGTCGATACCAACCAGTTATCAATGGTGTCCGAGATCACCGTTTTGGTTTTGATCTGCTCCATGACAGGGTTAGACAAATATTTCTTCAAGAAGGGTTGTAACTTTTGCGGAATCGTAGCAGAGAAAACCAAGAATTGGAGTTGTTTGGGAAGACTGGATGCAATCTTGTCTACCGTCGTCAAAAAGCCCATATCGAGAGTCATATCCGCCTCATCAACCACAAAGGTGTGAGCCTTATGAATAGCCAAGTCTCCAGAAGCGACCAAATCATAGATCCGTCCAGGTGTCCCAATGACAATATGGGGTTGGGCTATTTGGAGCTTATCGATTTGACGAGCCTTATCAGTTCCCCCAACGTAGTTGGCAATCCGAACTTCTTTTTCACAGTGACTAGCAATCTGACGAGCCGCTTGGTAAATCTGCGTAGCTAATTCTCGACTAGGTGCTGTGATGACCACTTCGACATGGCTACTATCCTCATTTAAGGTTTGAAAAATTGGCAAGAGGAAAGTATGGGTCTTCCCTGATCCTGTTTTAGATTCACCGACCAGATCACGGCCTGCTAAAACAATCGGTATCAGCTTTTCTTGAACTTCTGTTGCTTCGATAAAATTAATCTCTTTTAAGGCCTCTTGAATATAGTCCTTAAACTTAAAATCTGTAAATTTCATTCTCTTATCCTTTCGTCATCTCTACTATTATATCAGAAAACTCTTCTTCCCGCTCTTCTTTTGGACAGCAATTCCTCCACAGCCAAAAAGGCTGAGATAGCAATCCCAACCTTTTATGATTCATGACTTATGAATTGGTCAAATAGTAGATCAAGAGGGTCAAGGCGCTCATTCCTGCACCAACACTCCAGAGAAAGGCATCGACCTTCCACTCAGACCATTTAGGTCCATTACCAGACAGACCACCTAATTCTAAATGGTGATGGAAAGGCGTCATGCGGAAGATCCGCCGTCCTTCCCCTGTCCGTTTCTTAGTCCATTTGAAATAGGAGACTTGGAGCATGACAGAGCTAGTCTCAAAGACGTAGACAATCCCAATCAAGAGCAAGGTCCACTCTACGTGGAGAGCCATGGATAGAGTCGCAAGCATCCCACCTAGGGCTAGGCTTCCAACATCTCCCATGAAAATCTTGGCCGGCTTGTGATTGTAGACGAAGAAACCTAATAGAGCTCCAATCATACTGATGGTCACAAAAAGGATATCGATTCGTCTTTGCCAAACAGCGATAATGGAATAAGCGATCAAGCTGATGGTTACCGAAATGCTTGCCAAGCCATCAATCCCGTCCGTCAAGTTGACTGCATTTGAAAAACCAACTAACCAGAACAAGGCAAATACAATATAGAAATGTCCCAAATAGATATCCCAACCAAAGACATTGAGAAGACTACCAGCTCCATGGCGTTCAGAGAAGAGATAGAAAATGATCCCTCCCAACAATTGCAGGGCTAATTTTTGCTTGGGATTTAACCCTTCATTGATCTTACGAAAGACCTTTAAGAAGTCATCCAAGAAACCGACGATTCCATACAAGACCAAAATAAAGAGGATCAATTGAACAGGACGCGTAAAGTTCCCAGTTAGGAAGCTAAAGACAAGGGTGACAAAAACTGAAGTGATCAAGAAGACCACTCCCCCCATAGTTGGAGTGCCTGCTTTGGCTTTGTGTTGCTTCACATCTTCGTGCATTTGTTGGCCCGAAATATGGGCCCGTTGATAGAAACGGATAAAGGCAGGAATGCCAATAACCGTTAGAATAAATGATACTACTAGGGTAGCAAGTAACATATCAATCTCCTAATGTAATTGTTATTTTCTTCGTCTTCTTTAAAGCAGTTTCTACTTTGACGTTTTGTTTGCTCACACGAGAACCTTCCCCTTTATAGGTGATCTCAATGCCCGTCCATTCCGCAAATTTATCAACATTTTCCTTGGTCCATCCATACATATCCGGAACTGAATCCAAGTCATCTGTTAATAATAACACTTGCTCATTTGCTTTTAATTTCGTTCCTGCTGATACAGACATCTTTTTAATATTCTTTCCAGTTCCTAGGACAACAGGCTGGATCAGATTGCGACGCAGTTCATCTGCGAAGCCACCTGGGCTGATGGTCTGCTTCAAGTTCAATTCTTTCGACAAGGATTCTGCCGACGGCATCTTATAGGTGTCCTCTTTCGTGACCCCATCCAAGGCTTTGGTTTCCGTTACTAGATTCAACTCATCCTTCAAAGCAACCGCATCTTCCAAGACTGGATTGACTAGTTCTTGCCAACTGGTCGGACTAAAGCTGATCTCAGGTTGTTGAACCGTCACATACATGATAAAATCTGGATCCTCGGCAGGCGTCATGACTACAATGGAGTTGATATTGTTATTTTCTCCATCCAAATACCCGTTAGCCGTCGCAATTTGGGCTGTCCCCGATTTAACAGCAACATTTTGTCCAGCTACTTGGATAATGGGACCATCCGATGAATAGAGGGTACCAAATTGAGGATCAGTCCCTACCGTAATCATGTAATTACGGGTCTGTTGGGCAACCGAAGCGGGTACTGGATTGCCGACAATCTCTCTTTGTGATTTACGAGCAGTTTCATGCTTGCCGTCGTAAATCGCACTGATAAATTTAGGCTCCAACATTTCCCCATCATTTGCAATGGCAGAAAATGCACGCAACATCTGCGTTTGGGTCACCGAAATCCCTTGACCGAAAGAAGACATGGCTTGAGTGACATAGTTATCTCCTGGTAGGCCTCCAAAACCTTCGTCTCCCATTCCAAAACGTGTAGGAAGTCCGAACTTAAAGAGTTTGAGGTAATTCATCCAGACATTATTGCCCATCTTCTGTTCAAGCTTGGTCATCCCAATGTTACTTGAATAGGCGAAACCTTGGGCAATATTCATATAGCGACCTTCTGACAAGCCCTTATTGACATCCCAGTCACGGATCGTTGCATCTTTTACTTGTAGTTCGTTATTGTAGTATACCTCATTATAGGCTGGGAAGGTTCCATGATCAATCGCCGAAGCTAATAACATGACCTTCATCGTTGAACCCGGTTCATATTGATCTTGATAAAGGATGGTATTCCAGGTTCTCAGATTCTTAATATCCAAGCCTTCTTTGGTATCTGCATTATAGGTTGGACGTTGCGTCGTTGCAAGGATTTCCCCTGTTTTGGCACTGACCAGGGTCGCACTGACATATTTACCTTTCACCTTTTCTTGGAAGACATCCATACGCGTTTCGAGATAGGTTTGAAGTTCCGCAGAAAGGGTTGTGTAGACATCCTTCCCATCTTCGGTCTTCACGGCAACCTTATCTGATCCCGGCACAATATTTCCGTTGCGATCCTTTTCATAGGTCACAACGCCATCCTGACCACCCAGGATGCGATCCAAGGATTTTTCGATTCCCGTTGTTCCCTGCAGGGTTTTATTGCCTTCTTTATCTTCTATCAATTGAGCTTGACCGATAAATTGAGAGGCAAAGGTCCCATTTTTATAACTCCGGTTTGGACTCGTCGTAAAATCAACACCTTTAATGTTGGCAGCTTCTAGTTCACTCCGGATAGCATCCATATTGCTATAGCTGATATCGTTCCCCGCTGCACCAAAAGAAACCTGGTTGAGCTTCTTTTGAGACAGTTGTTGGACGACATAGTCTTTTTCCATGCCCAAATAACGATTAAAAACGTCTGCTACTTGGTTGTATTGACTTTCTTCAACGTATAAAACTTCACCTTTTGCCGATTTATAGGTTTTGTCGATAATCGCATAAACATTATAAGTCGTCGCATCCTCAGCAATGACAGCTCCATTTCGGTCATAAATTGTTCCTCGTTTGGCTGGAACAATCTCTGTTTTCTGATGGACTTGATGAGATAACTCAGATAAATTTTTTCCGAATTTGCTATCTGTGCCTATAATAACTGCAAAATTAATGAGAAATATGAAGAAAACAAGAATGGAAAGCAAACTTAAATTCTTAGCTACTTGCCGACGATTTTGGTCTGGAAGTTTTCTTTTTTTAAGGGAATAACGAATGATTTTCTTCTTTAATTTACTCATCGCTACTTGAACTCACCACTTTTCGATTTTCTTTTTGGAGGGTCATCCCCTGAGAACTAGCTAACTTAGACAAGCGTTCATATCGAGTCAACTCATTGACTTCTTGTCGGATATCTTCTAGTTCAGTCTCTTTTGTTTTTAGTTCCGTATTGAGGTTTGTCAAATCACTTTGCACTTGTAAAATCCGCGTCTGCATAAAAATAATACTGACAGCGAGAATAATCCCTGTTAGGACAATCGAGCCATAAAAAGCTTTTTCTACTCTGGTAAAGCGACGAATACGATCTTGCAATTGACTGCCCCGAGATCGTAATGGTTGATCTGCCATGTTTATTTCCTCTTACTTATGAATTTTTCGAGCAACCCGCAATTTTGCAGAATGAGCTCGGTTGTTCTTCTCTAACTCTTCTTGGCTTGGAAGAATCGGTTTTCGAGAGACTAATTCCATTTTTGGTTTTAAGTCCTCTGGGATGAAAGGCAAGCCCTTCGGTACTTCTACTGTAGAAGCTTCTTTAAACAATTGCTTGGTCAAACGATCTTCCAAGGAATGAAAGGTAATGACTGAGATACGACCACCAACTGCCAATAAATCCATGGCCTGCTGGATTGATTCATCCGCCGCTCCCAATTCATCGTTGACTTCAATTCGAATCGCCTGAAAAATTTGTTTGGCTGGATGCCCCTTTTTCTTTAGTTCCTTAGCAGGTTTTGCCGATTTGATGATTTCAGCCAATTCTGTCGTCGTTTCAATCGGTTTTACCGCACGCGCTTGTTCGATCTTTCTAGCAATTTGCTTGGAAAACTTATCTTCCCCATACTTGAAAAAGATTCGAACTAAATCGTGGTAATCATAGTTGTTGACCACGTCATAAGCCGTCAAAGAGGCTTCTTGATTCATCCGCATGTCCAAAGGAGCATCTTTTTTATAAGAAAAACCGCGAGACCTCTCATCTAACTGGGGACTAGAAACTCCTAAATCATAACAAATTCCATCGATCTCATTGACTCCCAATTCTTGTAGACGTGCTTGAAGATTCCGGAAATTATCTTTGATGAAGGTTACCATGCCCTTTTCAACATAAGGAGCTAATCGTTTCTCCGCATTATCAATCGCATGCTGATCCTGGTCAAAGGCATATAAATGTCCTTTTTCACTTAATTGACTTAATAAATATTCGCTATGGCCGGCTCCACCTAGAGTGGCATCCACATAGATTCCATCTGGCTTTACATCCAGCATATCAATCGTTTCATGGAGCAAGACCGTTACATGATGAAATTCTTTACTCATATCCTATCTATTTTACCACAAATCTGACCAGGATGCACTTGAGATTCTCTTCTCTATCTGCTCATCATTTTCGGGTAAAAAGTTACTATTCTTCAAAAGCTCATCCTATCAACCAATAGACCTAGAGAAGCATTTTGTGATACAATAATTCCATGAAAGATAAGAAACACCTCCTCCTTGGCCTGCTAGTGGCCGACCTTATTGCCGTTTACTTTTTCCTACGCACCCCTGTCCCTTGGATTTTTTGGACAGCAACCTTCGTTCTTGCCGTCTCCATTTGGATATTTAAAAATCAATGGAAAAACTACAAAAATAGAGATAAGGATTCAGACTAGCCCATATAGAACAAGAAAACTCGATCAGTTCAACTTCTGATCGAGTTTTCTATTATCTATTTATGATTCAGGATCATCCAAACTACGGCCGTGCAAACCTTTCTCCCGTTGCACTTGGCGTAGTTTCTCAGGTGTTACATCATTTCCTTCTTCGTCCACCACTTTAATTCCTTCGATATGGTGGCGAACGGAGCGACGGTATCCTTCAATGTATTCTTCACGAAGTTTTGCTTGCTCCACTTCTTCTTCTGGCGTCAAACCTTCTGTTTTTTCTTTTTAGCAAGCTCATTGATTCGAGCGATTTTTTCAGGTGTCATAATAAAACCTACTTTCTACCTGTTACCAGGTACTTATTTTGTGTTCAATTGGTTGAAGGCTGCGACAGCATTAGCTTTCGCTACAAGACCTGCAAGAAGGGCTAAACGGTTGTTTTTAACAGCCTCATCTTCTGCCATCACCATGGTATTGTCAAAGAAGGCATCGATGACTGGGCTAAGAGCGAAAAGTTGTGCCAATTTATCACTAGCTGCACCAGCCAATTCAAGCTCTTCAATTGCTTTAGCAAGAGCTTTTTCTTGATCATTTTCAAAGAGACTGGCATCGACCGCTACTGAAGCATCTGCTTTTTCTGCCAAGTTGAAAGCACGTGAGAGGGATTCAACAGCTGCCTTGTAACCATCCGTCTTCGCAGCTTCTGAAAGAGCTTCAGCTGCTTCCAACATATCTGCCACGACAAAGTTTGAACCAGCAAGAACAGCATCTTTGATATCTTTTGCTGTGCGTCCCATCATCTTGTCCACACGCGCCTTGATGAAGTTGAGCACTTCTGCTTGATTGTCATAAGAAAGGCTATCAAATGAAAGTCCATAAAGGCTGTCAATCAACTCATCCATAGGGATATGCCAACCAAAGGCATCCAAGATCCGAACAATCCCTTGTGTTGCACGACGAAGCGCATATGGGTCATTGGAACCTGATGGAATCAAGCCAACTGAAAAGAAGGAAAGAAGGGTATCCAATTTATCCGCAAGGGCAAGGATAGCACCAACCTTAGTCTCTGGAAGAGCTCCGTCTGCTGAATCAGGAAGGTAGTGTTCACGGATAGCTGTCGCTACCGCAGCATCCTCACCAGCAAGGAGGGCATATTTTTCACCCATGATTCCTTGCAATTCATCGAACTCTCCGACCATACCAGTCAAGAGGTCAAATTTGTAGATTTCAGCTGCACGAGCTACGGCTGCCGTTTCTTCAGCAGTCAAACCAGCTTGCTCAGCTAGTGACGCTGCAATGACACCAGCACGCGCCATGTGTTCTGAAAGAGAACCAATTTTTTCATGGAAGGTCACGTTAGCCAATTTAGCAACGAGGTCTTCAATCTTAAGTTTTTGGTCTTCACGCCAGAAGAATTCACCATCTTCGAGACGCGCCACCAAGACTTTTTCATTCCCTCGAACGACATTTTCCAAGTGCTCAGCGTTACCATTACGAACTGAAATGAAGTTTGGTTTGAGCTTACCATCAAGGTCACGTACAACAAAGTAACGTTGGTGTGTTTCCATTGATGTCACCAAAACCTCTTCTGGAACGTCCAAATATTTGGTGTCGAAGCTTCCCATAAAGGCCGTTGGGTATTCGACCAAGTTCAAGACTTCATTCAAAAGTCCTTCTTCGATTTGAACTTGAACACCTTGTTCTGCTTCGATCGCTTTGATTTGCTCACGAATCATGTTTTCACGTTCTTTGCTATCAGCAATCACGTAAACGGTACGAAGGTCTTCTTCATACGAATCCGCATTGGTAATTTCCACTTCGTGTCCAAGGAAACGGTGTCCACGACTCACACGACCTGACTGGATATCCAAGAAATCAAGATCCAGCGCTTCGTCGCCCAAAAGAACGATCAAGGTGTGAACTGGGCGAATGTATTCAAAACTGTTGTTAGCCCAGTGCATGCTAACAGGGAAGGTCAATGAAGCAAGCACTTCTGGAACGCCAGCCAAGACTTCTTTGGCAGGTTTACCAGCTTCGTGTTTCGTGACATAAACGTACTCTTCACCCTTGACTTCACGAAATTCGATGTCATCTACTGTCAAGCCTTTCCCGCGGACAAATCCTTGGGCCGCTTTTGAGAAGTTTCCATCTGCATCCAAGGCGATTTTCTTAGAAGGTCCTTTAAAATCTTCGGTCAAATCTGTTTGTTGATCCGCCAAACCAATCACACGGACAGCCAAACGGCGTGGCGTTGAGAAGGTTTGAATGCTTTCGTATGAAAGACGGTTGTCATCCAAGAAGGCTGCCATTTTCTCACCGAGTTGTTTTTCACTTGGTGTGACAACGTAGGCTGGCAACTCTTCAAGTCCTAATTCTACTAATAAGTTTTTTGTCATGTTTTTTCTCCGAAAAATATCTTTTTTTCCAGTTTGCCTTATGTGATTGGCACGCAAGCAACCGACTTCGTCGTTTCATTGCTAAAATTGGATCCTAAGGTCTCCAATTTTGCCTGGTATCGTTAGTTTCTCTAACGATATCTTTATCACTGCGGCAACTGGTTCTGTAGGATTGCTCTATCAGCCAATCCCATCTAATAAGCTTTCTTTATTCTTCCTCTTCTGCTAGGAGTTTTGCGCGTGTGGCTTCGTCAAGAAGTGGGTAACCAAGTTTTTTACGTTCTGCGACGAAGGTTTTGGCTACGACACGAGCCAAGTTACGGATGCGGGCAATGTAGCCAGCGCGTTCTGTAACGGATACTGCTCCACGAGCATCAAGCAAGTTGAAAGTGTGTGAACATTTCAAAACGTAGTCATAGGCAGGGTGAACAAGGCCCAATTCCAAAGCACGTCCTGCTTCTTTTTCAAATTTTTCGAAGTTTTCAAGAAGCATATCTTGGTCAGAAACTTCAAAGCTGTATTTTGAGTGTTCGTATTCTGGTTGAAGGAAGATTTCTCCGTATTTTACCCCTGGAGCCCACTCAATATCGTAAACAGAATCTACTTCTTGGATATAAGAAGCTAAACGCTCCAACCCATAAGTAACTTCAGCGGTAACAGGACCAGTTGCCAAACCACCGACTTGTTGGAAGTAGGTGAACTGAGTGATTTCCATACCGTCAAGCCAAACTTCCCAACCAAGACCAGCTGAACCAGTTGATGGGTTTTCCCAGTTATCTTCAACGAAACGAATATCGTGTTCCAAAGGATTGATCCCCAATTTTTCCAATGACTCAAGGTAAAGTTCTTGAATATTTGATGGAGAAGGTTTCATCACCACTTGGAATTGGTGGTGTTGGTAAAGACGATTTGGGTTTTCCCCGTAACGACCATCTGCTGGACGACGAGATGGCTCTACATAAGCCGCATTCCATGGTTCAGGACCAATGGCACGAAGGAAGGTGTAAGGACTCATGGTTCCCGCACCCTTTTCATTATCATACGCCTGCATCAGCATACAACCCTGGTCATTCCAGTATTGTTGCAAAGTAAGGATGATTTCCTGGAAAGTCAATTTTTTAGACATGTTTTACTCCTTTTTTCTATAATTTCTTGCGACACGAGTCTGCCTCGTTGATTATACGAGGCAAGACGAGTTAGTACTGCGTCTAGCTCAGGCACCCTAGTGCTGAGCGTGAGGCAGTCCGACTGTAAGGAGGTCTCTGCCACTAACGCAGTGGAAGGTTAGTTTTTTAGACATCTTCTTCTCCTTTTTTAATTCTTGCGACTTTGGATACAAAAAAACCGTGTCTTTGCTCCTAAGTCAAGTGACCTAGGGGCGTCAAAAACGCGGTTCCACCCTAATTTATTACTTCATTTTATTCTACTGTACTCAGTTTTTTACTGAGAGAAAGCGCCACTTGCTTATCTTGTTCTGCTTGGCTTTCACTATCCCAAGCTCGCTAAAAAAACGCCATAAGCCTTTCTTTCTTGACTAGTATTATAGCAGATTTCTACTCTAGTGTAAACCAAAAACAAGTCCGAAACAGGTGTTTCAGACTTGTCGCAAATCCTTTCAAAGAAAGGTGACTGTTATGGGCGTTTTACAACCTTTGGTTTTTTCCCATTTAATTTTTTCTTAGCAGCTTTAACCTCAGCTAATACCGCCTTGACTTCCTGTTGACTGGCACCAGGATTAGCCAGTACAGCTTGAGCGCGGATAAAGGCTTGTAGGTAGTTTACCTTCACCTTATCTGCTGCATAGATAAATTTAGCGTTCTTAGCTTGGAACTGGAGTTCTGCCGCAATCAATTTCTTAAGACTTGAAAAATCAGTTGTTTTACCATTTAGCTGTTGATCAGCTGCTTGATAATTTGCAAGTGCTTGGTTGATTTGCTCTTGTGTCACACCTTCACGGACGAGCAAGAGAGCCAATGCCTTAAAGCTTTGGTCAAAGGCACGTCGAGCGGAATCCTTAGCGTTGGCATAACGACCTGTTTTTGAGGCTACATCATAGGCAGCAATGGCTGATTTTAGCGCTGTAAAATCAGACTCTTTTCCGTCTAATTGACTCGTAACCAATCCAAGATTTGAGAAGATTTGGTTAACTTCTGCTTGTGATAACTTAGCTGCAAGAGCTTTCTGAGCTTCTTGATAAGCTGCATCATAGGCTAAACGTTTTTCACTCGTTGCATTAAAGTACTGTGGAGTGCTGGTCAAATTAGCTTGTTGAGCCAACAATTGCAACAATTGGGTCTTAATGACTACAGAAAGTTTTGCGAGATTGTTTTGGTCTGCTAGAACGGTCACAGTCGGTGCATCCTCAAACAACTCATAACCTGTTGGTAGACTGACTGAAATCGTGTAGGTTCCAACTGGGACATCTTTTCCAAAAGCGTTCTTGCCATAGCGTTGAACTGGAAGAACAAAGGTTTCACCAGCTTGATTTTTCAAGACAACTGGTGTTGTTCTTGGTACTGCTTGATCAAAGACCAGGCTCAAAGGTGCAGTGACAATCTCTTTGGCCAAGAATTCGATGGTCTTAAAGCTGTCCTCTGCAGTGATTTCAAATTTCTGAGTTCGTTCGCTGACGAGTTTCAGATCTGATTTGTCATAGGCAAAGAGTTCTGCCACGTAGCTACCAAACTTAAGGAAATTGATTTCTTTCCCTTTGTCTAAGTTGACATACTGTCCTTGATCATCCTTGATACGGTAGACAAAATCGGTATCTAATTCTTTATGTGTATCGGCATCTAGGACTGACACCTTAATCCGGCCACTATCTTCAGTACCAGCAAAATCAGCAAGAGAAGCAAAGTCGCGGTTTCCAGCGTAGTCTTCTACCACATAGTAAAGTAAGTATTTACTGATTCCTTCTGGAAGAGTATAGCCACCATCTTCATTTGCCGTTAAATAGACACGGTTTTCAAAGCGACTAGTCTTCCCTAGGGCGTCTTTCCCCTCTTTAACGAGGGTCCCTTCTTCATCAAAGGCCTTGACATAGAAGACTTGCTCTCGTAAGATTCCACCGTTGCCAATATCTTTTGTTTTACGAGCATAGAAGGTTTCTACCCCATCCTTCTTGGTCGTATAACCTGAAGTCAAGACTGGTTTTTGGGTATCGATTTGGATATTAAATCGAACAACTTGCTCTTCTGCTCCTGGAACGGCTGGCGTATAGCGAACTTCATAGACATAGTGACCATCCGCTACCTTTTCACCCTTGGCATCCGTTCCTTCCCAAGCCGTATTGTCGACTAGATAAGATCGTTTCCCACGTCCGTCAAAATAATTCTTACGAGCAGAGAAAGATCCTGTACTTGACCAAATTGGATTAGCAAATGCTTGATCATCTGCCTTGTAGACAGCTGCTTTCATATTTTTTAGGTTTCGCAAGACGACTGCACGATATTGCACGTAATCTTTGTTCCCATCTCCATCTGGAGAAATAGCCAGACGGACATTGCCATCAGCATCCAAATGGAGGACGTTCAAACCTTCTGGTGTTTCCACTGTTCCAAGAACGATTGGGCTTCGTTCTGCTGTTTCCTTCTTAGCAGTCGTATAGAGCACATCATTCACGTTTGAAACTAAAGAGGTGACGTTTGCATTCGATGGCACGTGTTTGGTTTCTGGGACATCATAGTAGAATCCTGATTTCCCTTCTCTTACCAAGTTGTAGATTGGTTTTTCAACCGCAGGGATATCTTGGAAAGAACCACGGAAGCCCATAAATGGGATGCTAACCACATCGCCATCATCTGCTGGATCCACAAAGCGAACAAATCCTTCTAGGAAGTAACCGTTCGGCATCAATTTAGTCAATTCTTCTGCAAACTTAGATGCATCGACAGTCACCGTCACTGTCTGACTGCTATGGGCTTTTACGGTGACATTTGGCCATACTGTCTCTGTTAATTTCCGTGGCTTCAAGGTAAAGTGATCGTCTTTTACATCGTCGGTAGTGGTATTCACAATCATCTTCAACTCTCTGTCAGTATCAGAAATATTATGAACGGTCACATCAAAACTGAATCGATCTTCTACATTACCAAGGGTTACGCTTGGGTAAGCATCTTCATTCGTTACATATAAATCTGTCGAGACAGCTGCAGCAGTATCTACAATCCCTGCCCCTTGTTGACGTACCGAAGTGTAGGCCCCCGTTTCTTTGTTGAAGTGCGGTTTTGCAGTCGACATGATCAAGGCCTTAACCGTTGCAGATAGCTCCTCTGGTGAAAGTTCTGGATGATGAGCTTGAAGGTATTCCTTCACCAAAGCTGATACCCCAGCCACATGAGGAGAGGCCATACTGGTTCCGCTGATACTGCCATAGCTATTATCATTTAGTGAAGAGAAGATCGATCCACCAGGTGCTGTGACATCCGGTTTTAATTGTCCATCCGTTGAGACTCCCCAACTAGAGAATTCAGACATCTTCCCAGCGTCAGGGTTTGGACGGTTATCCAGACTGCCATCAAAGACTATCTTGTAGTCTTTGTCTTTGATCGCTTCTCCATACCGCTTAGAAATAAATACCGCAGGAATCTTTCTCGCATCGCCTTCGAGGCCCATTTTGACATTCGCGCCTTCGACACTATTGTAAATAAGGGCTCCAATCGCTCCTTTTTTATAGACATTAGCGACCTTATCTGAGAAGGTGATTTCACCACGTTTGATGAGGGCGACTTTACCAGTCAAATCGAGACTTTCTAAATCACTCTCACGCCCCAAACCAGCATCCACATAGTCATATTCTTTCCCATTTTCGAAATTGGCATCTGTTTCAGCCGCTGTATAGGTAAACTTCCCTTTATCCAAGTCGGCATTGTCTTCCAAACCACGCACTGTAAAGACTTCTTCCGTTACGAATGAATCATTTACTGAGGCAACAGAAATAGACTCTTCTACGGTTGAAGGACTACCCACGACACCATAATCAGGGTTTTCAGCACTTGGGTTGTTATAACCGTATCCATAGGTATTGCTATTACCCGCAGCGATGACGACACTAACCCCTTTGGCGCGTGCTCGTTGGATCGCTTCTCTGACAGCAGGACTAGCATTCACTGTAGATCCTGTCCCAGACCCTAAACTCATGTTAATGACATCGGCTCCCAATGCCACTGCGTCATCAATCGCTTTTACATAGACAACATCGCTGGTCGATCCACTACGATCAGAGAAAACCCGCATAAACATCACTTGGGCTTCTGGAGCAACTCCATATACGTAGTTGCCATCCCCAGCTTTTTTGTCAGGGTTCCCAGTCGCAATACCTGTTACGTGCATACCGTGTGAATCATGGTCTTTTTCTTTGATATTGTCATCTCCGTCCATATAATCATAGGCAAAGACAACCTTATCGTTGTACCATTTTCCGTAGTCAATTCCCGCTGCTTTTTTTGCAGCTTCTAATTCTGTTTGATTTTTGAACTTCCCTTTTGTAGGATCTGAGATCCGCAATACTTCATGGTAGACATCTAAACCAGAGTCAATGACCGCAACAACAGTCCCTTCACCCTTGTAGCCTTTTTCCCAAGTTTGGGGCACATTAATAATCGTATTGCTGCTGATACTTAATGGTTTATCTTCAGCTTTCTTTTCAGTACGTACTTCCGTTACAGGTTTAGCCTCACTCTTCTCCTCTGTTGAAGAAGGTTTTGCTTCTGTTTTTTCCTGTCCTTCGGATGTTTTTTCTGCAGTTTTTTCTACAGTTTTTTCTTCGGTTTTAGTTACGACTTCCGCTTGCTTTTCAGTAGCTTGAGCCTCTGTTTTTGCTTCCTGCGCAAGGACTTGGCTATCTGATTCGACAGATGGAGTTGTTGCCCCTTTGTCTGAGGAGACTGGCTCGTCAACAACTTTACCATTTTCAACTACTGAGCCTGTAGTCTGCTCACTTGCCTGATTCGTTACAGGAGACGCAGACTCACTTGGCGATGCTTGATTTGCTTCTGCAGATGCAACGACTGCAGTCTCTGGCTGTTTCGCTTCATCAGCACTTACATTCCCTGCTCCAAAGACAAGAACAGATCCTAATAGCACCGATGCAACACCAAACTTATATTTTCTCAATGAGAAACGCTGTTTACTCATAAAATTCCCCCTATATACTAAATTATTCTTATTATACTCCTAATTTTTCAGAAAATTCACTCAACATTAACTTTGTTATCAAATTGTAATATTTCCGTACAATATCTTTAATTAGTTGTTTTTTGTTTGCTTTTTAATGGTTTCGATGTCCAAATATTTAGATATTTAAAACAAATCATTCGTTTTTCGTCTCGTTACACAAAAAAGACAGTGAGAGCAAATTCTCACTGTCTATTAAAAACAAACAATCCTAAAAGTCTTTGGTATCTGGATTCGGTGCTCCTGCCTCTACTGGGATCTTCCGAAGAAGGTCACAATCTTCTGGGGATAATGCAATCGCAGAGCATTGTAGGTTACTTGCAATGCGTTCAGGAGTCACTGACTTGGGCAGAGGTAAAAATCCTTCTGCTAGACTCCAGGCCAACAGAAGCTGGGCTGGTGTCACGTCATACTGTTTAGCCAATGTAAGGACTGTCTCATTTTGAGACAACTCTCCTTGGCCAAATGGCCCCCAAGCTTCCAATAAAATTCCTTTATCACGGCAATAACGGACTACTTCCTCTTGATAGACTCCAGGGGCCAAGCGAATCTGATTGACCGCCGGAAGAACGTTGGCACTCTCTAACAAAGCATCCAGGTGATGGGGCAGGAAGTTACTTACGCCAATAGAACGGATTTTTCCTTCTGCCTGCATATCTTCCATGGCTCTCCAAACCTCACGATTCCGTTCTTTCCAGGCCTCATTTTCTCTGTGAGTCACAGGATTTGGCCAGTGGATGAGGTACAAATCGATATAATCTAGTCCCAATTTGTGCAAAGATTCTTTTAGGCCATTGACAGCATCCTCATAGGTGTGACGATTATTCCACAACTTGGTCGTTACAAAAAGCTCTTCTCTTGGAATACCACTATCTTTGATAGCCTTTCCGACGCTTTCTTCATTTTGATAGATGGCTGCTGTATCAATATGGCGATAGCCCACTTCTAAGGCTGCTTTTACTGCTTGATAAGCTTCCTCGCCATCTTTCGCCTTCCAAGTACCAAAACCAAGTACAGGAATGTGGCGTCCGTCATTCAGTTTGTAGCTCTTCATCTTATTTCCCGTCACTTTCCTTTGTTTTTTCACCTGACTTAGAAGTCTTCGCATTCAAGCGCAACTTTGGCTTAAAGATATTTTCCTTCGGCTGCACCATCGATTTGCTAAAGAAAGCATAGAGTAAAAAGGCACTACCTGCCACTAGGATGACGGGACTACGGCGCAACATACCGTAGATAAAGAAAAACAAGCCCATCAATAAAAAACGTACGTTTATCTTATTCATAAAACTACCTCGCGATTCAATTACTTTCATTATACCATGTATCGGAGCAAAGAGACAAATGGTTAGATCAAGGAATCCTATTCAAATAAGCTGAGACTTTCATCTCAGCTTATGGGATACATTCAATTTTTAGTTTGGCGAAAGCAAGCGATTCGTAGTTGAACCTCTTTTTCACCATTAGGCTTCAAATCGTTTTTGACCGTCTAAGAAGGTTGCTACCAACTCTAAATCTTTATCCAATACAATAAAGTCAGCGTCATACCCTTCACGGATTTGGCCACAGACATCATCAATATGGACAGATTTAGCAGGGTTGAGACTTGCCATCATGACCGCTTCATGAGGATTGGCAATGCCCCACTCAACAACATTCTTCAATCCATCTTTAAGCTTCAAGATCGAACCAGCCAGATTCCCTGTCGATTTCAAACGGGCTGTTCCATTTTCTACGACAACAGGGAATTCACCCAACATGTAGTCGCCATCTTCCAATCCACCAGCTGTCATACAGTCGGTGATCAAGGCAATATTTTCCACTCCTTTTTGTTTGAGAAGGATGTCGCAGGCTTTTGGATCAACGTGATGGCCATCACAGATTAACTCTGCATAAGTATGAGGAAGTTGGTACATAGCCCCAACCATTCCCAACTCACGGTGCGTCAAACCGCGCATTCCGTTATAGGCATGCACCCAGACACTAGCCCCAGCATCCACTGCTTTTTTAGCTTCGTCAAAGGTTGCATTGGAGTGACCAAGCGCAACCGTTACCCCTTCTCCTGTTACTGTGCGGACAAAGTCTTCTACACCATCTCGCTCAGGAGCAAGGGCAATTTTATTGAGCAAGCCGTTGGCTGCTTTTTGCCATGCACGGAATTCATCCATCCGAGGATCTTTCATATAGGCTGGATTTTGTGCCCCTTTGTACTTCTCTGTAAAGTAAGGTCCTTCAAAGTAAATACCACGAATCTTAGCACCAGACGCTTCTTGGTATCGTGCTCCAATGTTTTCAGTGACTGCTAATAATTGCTCATAAGAAGAGGTCAAGGTTGTTGGCAAAAAGCTAGTGACCCCTGTGCTCAAGAGCCCCTCACTCATAGTATGAAGGGTTCCCTCGATGTTGTTGTCCATAACGTCAACTCCACCAAATCCATGGATGTGCGTATCGACCAAACCAGGAGCAATACTATAGCCTGTATAGTCCAAAACAGTAGCTCCCTCTGGTAGCTGATCTACATGTTTCCCAAATTTGCCATCGACAATTTCTAGATATCCTCCCTTACGAATGCCATGGGGATAAAAGAATTGATCTGCTTGTATATAAGTTGTCATGGTGATTTCCTTTCTTTTTCTACCGATATATTCATACACATTATAATCCTTTGTACTGTATTTGTAAATGGTATAGACCTATTTTATTTAAATATATTAATATTTTCTATAAATACGATAAAAAATCCAGTTTTTTTGAGCTGGATTTCAGATTGAATATAAAGTCTTCTTTAAAACTTTCCTTAGGTGAGTACGGACGTTAGGTGAAATTATCCAGTGGATGATTTCAGCAATCCAGGAAGTTCCATGACTTAGTTTTGAACCTAAAGTTTCAAAACTCCCGAGTGGCTGAAACTTTAGCGCTTCAGCCACTTTTCTCACAGCGGAAAGTAATAAATTTGTTTAATTAATTAAAAATACAAATTATTTTTTTGAAAAAATTTTCTAGCTATTTTATGAAAAAAATTTGTCTACATTCTAAAATCCAGTCCTAAAGAACTGGATTTTTCGTTTTTTTAGATCTGCTCCAATTGTACCTTCTCAGCTAAGTTCATGGCATGGTCTGCGACACGGGTATAGTGAGAGATGATATCAATAAAGTTCACACCTGCTTGAGGTGTACACTCGCCCTTGTTCAGACGAGAAATATGGGTCTTCCGCAATTTCTTTTCAAGTTTTTCAATCGCCTGATGGCGCTGTTCCAACTCTGCGGCCAACTCTTGGTTATCCTCTTCTACACTTCGAAGTGCATCTTTAACAAACGTCGCCGTTTGTTGGTAGATATCTTCTAATTCAGCCAAAGCATTGTCAGAAAAGACAACTTTCTTCCGAATGAGGTAGTCCGTCAAGTTGATCAAGGCTTCTGCGTGGTCTCCAATCCGCTCCAAATCTCGAGAAGAATCCAAAATATTGGTCAAGGATTCGCTTTCTTTTGGACTCAAAGCTTCACTGGACAAGCGGATCAAGTACTTGG
The DNA here is from genome assembly GCF_000186465.1 of Streptococcus australis ATCC 700641. GTDB lineage: Bacteria > Bacillota > Bacilli > Lactobacillales > Streptococcaceae > Streptococcus > Streptococcus australis. Next base: position 2,087,018 of record NZ_GL636091.1, read on the forward strand.
TCAACTGATCATCGATGGTATTAATCGCTTCTTCTGTTTTATGACCTTTTTCAGCTAGCTTTTCTTCTTGATTCAAAATATAGCGATAAGATAAATCAAAAATCTTTTCAGCATAAGCTCCTAAGTGCAAGAGTTCTTTTTTGGCATTTCCCAAGGCAATCGAAGGAGCTTGGGTAATCAGATTTTCATCCAAGTAAAGTGGCTCGTATTTGACCACTTCATCCTCACCAGGAATCAATTTCGTCACAAAGTAAGCCAATGCTCCGATGAATGGGAATTGAACGATGGTGTTGGTCACATTAAAAGCACCATGTGAAAAGGCAATCGTCATCTCAGGTGAGAGATGCAACTGAGCTTGGAAGAACTCAACCATACTTGTAAATGGTCCCAACAAGATGATACACAGAATGGTCCCGATGACATTAAATAAGACGTGGGTCGCTGCAACCCGTTTGGCAGAAACATTGGCTCCCATGGCAGCAATGATAACGGTGAGGGTAGTCCCAATGTTATCCCCAAATAAAATTGGCAATGCTCCCTTAAGATCTAAAAATCCACCGGAGTAGAGACCTTGCAGAATCCCAATCGTTGCAGAAGAAGCCTGGATCAAGACTGTGATAATGGCTCCAGCTAGCACTCCGAGGATTGGATTCTTCCCAAGGGTTACCATATATTGGCTGAACTCTGGCAAGTCTTTCAAAGGACTCATCCCTGCGCTGATGAGGTTCAAGGCGTAAAAGATTCCCCCAACCCCAAACAAGATCCGACCAATATTGTTAGCTATCCGATTCTTGGTAAAGAAGAGACAGACTGTACCGACAAACATAATGGGCAAGGCATATGTTCCCAACTTGAAACCAATGATGAAGGAAGTGACCGTCGTCCCGATATTGGCCCCCATGATGATCCCAATTGCTTGGCGTAGCGTTAATAGACCGGCACTTACTAATCCAACCGTAATAACAGTTACCCCGGTACTAGACTGGATAAGGGCAGTCACGACAATCCCTACGAGCACCCCTAGAAATGGATTACTGGTATATTTGTCGATATAGTAACGAAGGCGATCCCCTGCAGCCTGTTGCAAGCCATCACCCATAGTTTTGATACTATATAAAAATAGTCCCAAACCACCTAAGAAGTTAAATAAAATGTTCTGCCAATCAATGGACATTCCTTTTCCTCCATCATCATTCGATAAAAGTTTACTCACTCTATTTTAAAACATCCACCCCTTCGGCACAAGTTTTTTTTGAAATTTCTTCTGAATTTTGCCATAAAAAAACGATAGACTCTACAGAATCTATCGTTTTGTTCATTATTTTTTATCAAGATCGCGTAACATTTGGTCAATCTTGTTTCCATATTCAATGGATTCATCTTTGACAAAGGTTAAATCTGGAATTTTGTACAATTTTAAATTCCGACCTAATTCGCGCTTGATGGTTCCTGTTGCTTTTTCCAGCCCTGTCTGAGCCTTTTGATTATCTGAAGCCAGGTCACTCATAATCGAATAGTAAACCTTAGCCATCGACAAATCGCCTAGCATTTGAACATCCGTAATAGTGACGCCTTGGACACGCGGATCACGAACTTTCTTTTGCAAAATTTCGTTGACTTCCCGCTTGATTTCCATACCGACTCGGTCTGTCCGAAAATGACTTGCCATAGGAACTCCTTTCTGCTCTGTCTTTAAAAACTAGGAAATGGGAGATTACCTCTCTTACTTCCTAGTTAACAGTTTATTTTTTAATTTCTTCCATGATGTAAGCTTCGATGGTATCATCAGTCTTGATATCATTGTAGCCTTCAATCATGAGACCACCCTCACGACCGTTGGTCACTTCTTTGACATCATCTTTATAATGTTTCAAGCTTGCAAGAGCACCGTCATAGATCACGACACCGTCACGAATGACACGAACTTTGGAATCACGAGTGACCTTACCACTGAGGACCATAAATCCACCGATAGTACCCACTTTAGAGACTTTAAAGGTTTCACGAATGACTGCTTCCCCGATGACTTTCTCTTCGAACTCAGGATCCAACATTCCCTTCATAGCATCTTCCATTTCTTCAATCACTTTGTAGATGATTGAGTGAAGACGGATTTCTACCTCGTCAGCTTCTGCTTGCTGACGCGCTTGAGGCGTAGGGCGGACGTTAAATCCAATGATGAAGGCATTTGAAGCTTCTGCGAGGGTAACGTCTGATTCGTTGATGGCACCAACTGCTGAGTGAACGATGGTCACTTTCACACCTTCCACTTCAATCTTTTGAAGGGAAGCAGCAAGGGCTTCAACCGAACCTTGTACATCGGCCTTGATGATGACATTAACGGATTTCACTTCTCCAGCCTTCAAAGTATCAAAGAGATTTTCAAGGCTGACACGGTTGGTTGCTTGACGTTGTTTCATCAGCGCACGTTTGGCACGTTCTTCACCGGCTGCACGCGCAGATTTTTCATCTTCATAAACCGCAAAGTGGTCACCCGCCATTGGCGCTTCGTTCAAACCAGTGATAGAAACTGGAGTAGATGGTCCAGCTACTTTCACACGACGGCCAAGGTCATTGGTCATGGCACGGACACGTCCGAAAGTATTACCAACAACGATTGGGTCTTGGACATTCAAAGTACCTTGTTGAACCAGAAGGGTTGCGACCGCACCTTTACCTTTATCCAAACGAGCTTCGATAACAGTACCGATGGCACGAACTGTTGGATCTGCCTTGAGTTCTTGGATTTCAGCTACAAGAAGGACCGTTTCCAAAAGTTCATCGATATTTTGGTTGAACTTGGCAGAGATTTCTACAAACTCAGAATCCCCACCCCAGGCAGTTGACATAACCCCATGCTCTGCCAATTCACCGATGACACGTTCTGGGTTGGCACCCGGTTTATCGATCTTGTTAATAGCCACAATGATTGGGACATTAGCCGCTTTTGAGTGGTTAATAGCTTCGATAGTCTGAGGCATCACCCCGTCATCTGCCGCTACGACCAAGATGGTAATATCCGTAACAGATGCACCACGCGCCCGCATAGAGGTGAAGGCCGCGTGTCCAGGTGTATCCAAGAAGGTAATTTTTTTGCCATTTTCCACGATTTGGTAGGCACCGATATGCTGGGTGATTCCTCCCGCTTCACCTGTTGCTACACGTGAATTACGAAGGGTATCCAAAAGGGTTGTCTTCCCGTGGTCAACGTGTCCCATGATGGTGACAACTGGTGGACGCTCTACCAATTCATCTGGATTCAAATAGCCATCTTCGACGAAGAAGCGTTCGATATCCGCATTGTCCACTTCAACCTTTTTCTTGGCTTCAATTCCATAATCCACTAACAGAAGTTCAATGGTATCGCCATCCAAGGATTGGTTTTGTGTCGCCATCACTCCCATCATGAAGAGTTTCTTAACGATTTCCGCAGGCTCACGCTTAATCCGTTTTGCGATTTCCGCAACCGTCATTCCATCTGTGTACTCAAGTTCACTTGGCAACTCATGGAATTTACGCTCTGTTACTGGTTTTGGAGCTTCATTGCGGTTATTCTTTCCTTTTTTATTCTTTTTGTTGTTGTTCCAGTTACTATTTCTTTGATTTCTCACTTGGTTTTGACTACTTCGATTCTTTTGTTGTTTTCTTGGACCATCTTCTTCGCGATCAAAATCTTCACGTTTTTTGTCTGGTCTAGCTTGCTTTTTCCGACGTGTATCAACTGCTGCAGGACTTGGAGCCGCTACTTGAGTTGCCTTCGCTGGTTCTACTTTTGGCTGTGGAGCGACAACTTCAGTCGCAACTGCCTCTTCACGCTTACGACGTTGTTGACGTTCTTGCTCTACCTTGGCTGCCTGGTTTTGCTTGTAGCGTTCTTCGCTACCACGTGCATATTCCGCATTTTGCTCTGCCTTTAATGCTGCCGCACGGGCTTTAAAATCAATCTTCGGAGCGCCATTTACAGGATTTGGACGTCCTTGACCGTTGCCAGCTTGGTCACGGCGACGATCATTCCCTTGGTTCCGGCGGTCATTTCCCTGATTTTTTCGCTCATTACGATTTTGGAAACGATCCCCATCCCGACGGTCGTTTTGTTGTTTCTTAGGTCGATTTCCTTGTTGTTGACGACGTTCCGCCTGCTCTTTTGCACGGGCTTCACGTTCCGCTTTGAAATTACGACTCTTTGGCTTCACAACAGGTGCTGCCACTGTTTCCGTTGTCTTTTCTGGTTGGTTTGCAACAGGTTCTTTTGCAACCGGTGCAGCTTTTACTTGTTTTTCTTCCGTCACTTTAGGAGTTTGGGGCGCCTTTGATGTAAAACTATTGACCAAACGCTCAACCGCTTCACCTTCGATACTAGAAGCGTGACTCTTTACCTCCAACCCTAATTCTTTCGCCCGTGTGACGACTTCTTTACTTTCCTTGCCTAGTTCTTTGGCAATCTCATACAATCTTTTCTTAGACAATTGCTGTCCTCCTCTTCTATTCCATAAGAGACCTCATTTTCTTTGAAAATCCAGCATCTGTCACGGCCACTACCTTTCGTGAGCGACCAATGGCAGTACTTAATTCTAGTGTTGAAAACACGGTTAATACCGGAATGCCATAATAGTGGCATTTATCTGTGATTTTTTTGGTAAGATTGGGAGCTGCATCATCTGCTAGAACGACCAAACGAGCCTTTCCTTCTTGAACAGACTTGATGACCAACTCTTCTCCAGAGATGATTTTCCCTGCTCGCTGAGCCAATCCCAATAAATTACTGACTTTTTGCTTATTCAAGGCCTAACTCTCTTCTTTTCACCTTGTGATCCACATAAGCAATCAATTCGTCGTAGAAAGCTTCATCCACTTCCATGCTAAAGCTGCGATTGAAGACTTTCTTCTTCTTGGCTTGAAGTGCTTCCTCGTTATCGAGTTTGATATAAGCACCACGACCATTTGCTTTCCCAGTTGGATCGATAAAAACTTGACCTTCTTTATTTTTTACGATTCGCAAGAGATCTCGTTTATCGATGACCTCATTTGAAACGACAGACTTGCGTAAAGGGATTTTTCTTGTCTTTACCATGATTCCCTCCCTATTCGTCTACAGAATTCAAATCACTTTCTACTTCTTCAAAAGCAGGTTCTTGACTTGCTTCCATTTCTTCGTACTCACTAGCTGATTTGATATCAATCCGGTAGCCAGTTAAGTGAGCTGCCAAGCGCACGTTTTGACCACGACGACCGATCGCAAGAGATAGCTTGCTATCTGGTACTACCACAAGGGCATGCTTGCTGTCTTCTTCATCAAAGATGACTTGATCGACCTCAGCAGGCGCAATGGCATTGTAGATAAATTCTGCTGGATCTGGAACCCACTCAATGACATCAATATTTTCTTCTGTTGGGACCATACGATCCAATTTCTGATCATAACGAGCTGGGTGGAACTTGCTAGTAATCTTTTTGATATTCGATCCACCACGACCAACGATGGTTCCAATCGCATCCACGTTTGGATTATGGCTACGTACAGCAACCTTAGTGCGGTCTCCAGCTTCACGCGCCACGCTCATGATTTCAACTGTTCCATCATAGACTTCAGGAATTTCTTGTTCCATCAAACGTTTGATCATTTCTGGATGGCTACGACTTACGAAAACGTTGACCCCACGAGGATTGTCTTCTACTTTGTAGACAAAGACTTCGATGCGATCATGAGATTGGAAGACTTCACCCGGGATTTGGTCTTGTTTAGACAATTGAGCTTCGATAGACCCTAAATTTACATAGATAAAGCGATTATCAAAACGCTCAACCGTTCCACTCATAATTTCATTTTCATGTTCTTTATAAGTGTTGTAGGTAATCGCACGAGTTTGCTTGCGCATTTTTTCCATGATGGTTTGTTTGGCAGATTGGGCTGCGACACGACCAAACTCAGCAGGTGCTTCTTCAAATTTGATTTTGTCTCCCAATTCATAGGCAGAGCTAATCGCAAGAGCATCTTTCAAGCTAATTTCTAAGCGGCTATCAAATACTTCATCCACTACTTCACGAACGGTATAAACTCGGAAGTCACCAGTCTTTTCATTAAATTCGATAGCAGCACTCTCTGCTTGACCATACCGTCTCCGATAAGCCGAACGCAATGATTCTGTGACAGCTTCAATGATATCTTCTTTTTTGATTCCTTTGTCTTCTTCCAAGATGCGAAAAGCATCTAGCATTTCTTTACTCATTCTTTTCTTGCTCTTAGGCTACTAAGAGCCTTCCTTTCTTTTCTGCTATAATTTGACAGCTAGTCTTGCTTTTGATACAAGACTATAGGGGATTTCAATGGTTTTCTTTCTGGTTTTGTCCATGTATTCCATGGTCAATTGATCATCTTCGAACTTAACGAGTGTTCCTTCAATGACCTTTTGTTTGTCAACTGCCTTGTACAAGCTGACATGGATATATTGACCCAGAGATTTTTCCACTGCATCTTTGGTTTTTAAGGGACGCTCCAAACCAGGACTCGTCACTTCTAGGAAGTACTGTTCTGGGAATGGATCTGGTTGAATCTGATCCAACAGAGGACTAATCACTTCTGTTAAATCGGCTGTATCATTCAGGGTAATACCACCTGGCTTATCAACAAAGATACTTAGAACATAATCTCCTCCCATCTTTCCATATTCCACATCCACCAATTCAAATGGAGCTTGGATGGCTGGTTGAAGAATTTCTGTTACTAATTCAACAATTGTTGCGATAGGACAACACCTCCTCACAGACAAGAGGCGAAGATATGTCTTCGCCTCTCCTTTTCTATTCGTTTTAAATATTTTAGCACAAGTTCCGTCGAAATGCAAGAATTTCGCCTTCCTCATTCATATAGCTACCATCCAAAAGAAAAACGCCTCCTTTTCAGGAGACGTCAATCCTTAACTAGACTTTAAAATTGTGCTTCAACCCGATAAATGACCTGACCCTTACTTGAGAATTTCTTTTCATATTCGGTCATGACATTTCCCTCAAAATCACTAGCATGAAGATCTAGCCAGACACCCTTCAAGGTCATTCCATACTGAGAAAAACTCACCAAACTGTATTCAAAGAGTCCTCGATTGTCCGTCTTGAAATGAATCTCCCCATGCTCTGGCAAAATCTGTTTGAAGGTATCTAAGAAACTCTTGTAGGTTAAACGACGTTTTTCATGACGTTTCTTCGGCCAAGGATCTGAAAAATTGAGATACAATTGATTAATCTCACCGTCTTCAAAGTAATTGGTCAAGCTATCTCCGTCCACCCAAAGCAACTTGATATTGGGAACGTCAGCTTCTAACACCTTGTCCAAAGCGTAGCTTAATACTGATTTTTGAATATCAATCCCGATATAGTTAATGTCTGGATTTTGTTTGGCCATTCCAGTGATAAAGGCACCTTTACCGCTCCCCACTTCAATATGAATAGGATGGTCATTTCCAAAAATCTCATGCCACTTCCCTTTGGCTTCTTCTGGCTTCAAAATGACATATTGCGGATTGGCTTCTAATAATTCGGTTGCACCTTTACGGTTTCTAACTCTCATGCTTCCTTCCCATATTTTGACCGGAAATTACGCAAGGCATAAATTTCCCGGTTCACATTCTCTAAATCATTGTTTTCATAGTATTTTACAATCTGACAAAGGAAAGAGTATTGACCAAACCAGTACAATTTACTAAATACAGTTTCATTGTACTTATAGCCGTAATAGACCAACCAATCCTGCCACTGGGAATCTGGAATGTAGTGACTTAAAACATGAGCCACATCCATCATCCGATCTGTTAAGCGGACAGAATCCCAATCTACCAAGTAGATAAATCCACTATCCGTTTCAATCCAGTTACTGTGACGGACATCTCCGTGAACAATGGTTGCATAATCTTCTCGAAAAGCTGGAACAGTCTGTCGTAAACTCTTTAATACAGATTGCAAATAATTGTTTTGACGCAAAGCAATTGGCAACTGACTGCTCAAAGAATTCAATAAATCCAATGGCGACTCAGCTGTGTAGCCCAACTTTCTCAATTGCGTCATCAAGGGGCGTGAACGGTGCAAACGAGTCAGGATATGAACCACTTGCTTTTTCCCCATCCCATTTGGAGTTAAAATTTCTCCATTTAACCATTCTTGTGCGCTCATCACATTTCCATCAGGTAAGCGTCGGCTCCATAAGAGTTGTGGAGCAATTTGTTCTTTAGCTAACCCTGCTAATATTGGAGTCGTATTCATTTTGACAAATACTTTCCCCCCATCTGGATAAGTCCCCATAAAGGCTTTTCCGCTTTTACCAGCAATTGGGGTTAACGTTAGCTCTTTTTCGTTCGAGTCCATCTCTTCCTCCGTAAAAAGTTTCCCATCTATTTTACTAATTTTAAAGCGTTTCGTCAACTAATCGTCTCACCTTGAAAGGTGCATAACCATAGGCTAAAAGGGCTGTGAAAGCTAGCAAGGCCAGGACGAGAAGTTTGTCTTCAAAGACCAGTAATCCCATTCCTCCCTCGACAAGAACCACAAACAAGGTCACCGATTGAACCGTTTGAAGAAGCCCTCGTGTTTTAGCACTGATTTCCAAGGGGAAGAGTCGCGTCAAATATTGATAATCAAAGGCCTTGTAGAGTCCGAGCAATTGAAAAACAAGTAAATAATTCAAGAGCCCCGCGACGGCTACTGCTACTAGCGTTTGCGGGATGAAAACAAAGACAGCGATTGCTAGTCCTAATAGACGCAGGCTCATGGAAAACAGATCTCCATTTCTGAGATAAGAACGGAGATACAGATTGTTCCAAGTCTTGGAACTGACTTTCGGAACCATGCTTGTCAGCTTATCTAAGTAAGCCCGCCGTTTCACGCTATTCGTCATTCCTTTTACTGTGGTAAAAAGGGCGAAAAATCTTAGAATCCTTTGCTTTCTCAGATTTTCCAACTCTACGATTCGTTTCCAATCAAGACCCGCCTGATTATAGAATCTTTTGCCCTTCCCTTGAAAAACAAGAACCTTCAACAAGAAGAGAATAGACAAATAAACCACTACAATGATCAAAGACAGTCCTAAAGCCAAGGCCAAAGGGACAAACAGGACAAGTACAAGAGTTTGCAAAATCCCCCAGAAAATAGTCGCTCGTATAGTCTGTTGTTTCAAATAGCCTTTCAATTCCTCTTCTTTTGCCAGGAGAAAAATCATGTCTGGCTTCTCAAAATAGGTAGCGATAGAACCAACTGGAAGCAGGAGCAAAGGAGCTAGAGCAAGTACAAGGAGGAGAAGGCTCTTATCTTCTGGTAGGGAACGCAAAAACTGACTGTACTGAACCGCTAAAAAGCCTAGAAAAATCAGGAGAAAGAGGACAAAGTGATCATTAAACACATAGCGAGAATATTTTAAGCACTGATTGCGAAAGGTCGTCTTCCTCTTTTGTAGTACTTCTATCATCGGTCCGCCTCTTTTGTTAGTGCAAGGTAAATCTCATTCAAATCGGCATCTGCCATTCCAAATTCTGTCCGCAAATCCTCTAAAGTCCCCTGAGCACGGACCTGTCCCTTATGGAGGATGACAAAGGCATCGCACATTTTTTCAGCAGAATCCAGCACATGGGTACTCATTAAAATAGATTTTCCCTTCTCTTTTTCCACCTTCAATAATTGAATTAAATCTGAGATCGCAACTGGATCCAAACCTAAGAAAGGCTCGTCGACAATAAACAAACTTGGATCAACAGCAAAGGCACAAATAATCATGACCTTTTGTTTCATCCCCTTAGAAAAATGGACAGGAAACCAATCCAATTTTTCCTCTAGTCGGAATTGCTTCAAGAGAGGAGTCACACGCGCAAAAACTGCTTCCTGATCCAAGTCATAGGCCATCGCTACTGTCTCAATATGCTCACGCAGGGTTAACTCTTCATAAAGGCTCGGTGTTTCAGGAATATAACCAATTTTTTGGCGATAAGCACCTGGAGAAGTAGCTAAAGTCAAACCGTCGATCCGGATTTCGCCAGCATAGGGACGCAATAGGCCAATTATTTCATTAATGGTCGTTGATTTCCCTGCTCCATTCAAGCCAATCAATCCAATTAATTGACCATCACCAACCTCAAAACTAACATCTTTTAAGACAGGGATATTGACATAGCCTCCTGTCAGGTTTTTTATTTCTAACATATTTTCTTAGCTTTCTGGTATAATGTTCTTATATTATAACAAAATCTAGCGAAATTGAGGTGCATTTATGGTTTCGGATTGTATTTTTTGTAAGATTGTTGCCGGAGAAATTCCTGCTTCTAAGGTCTACGAGGATGACCATTTTCTTGCTTTTTTAGATATCTCTCAGGTCACTCCAGGCCATACCCTCGTGATTCCAAAAAGACACGCCCGTAATCTATTGGAGATGACACCAGATGAAACAGCTGATCTTTTTAACATCGTTTCAAGAGTCACCAAAAAAGTGGAAGGTGCTACACAGCCTCAAGGAATGAATATCATTAGTAACATGGAAGAAATTGCGGGTCAGTCTGTCTTCCACACCCACGTCCATATTCTTCCACGCTACTCTCAAGAAGACGACCTAAAGATTGATTTCATTGCCCACGAACCTGATTTCGAACACCTTGCCCAATTAGCCAAGGATATCTCAAACCATTAAAAAGGAGCTTACTATGAAATTAAGAGATCTATTTTGGTTTGCGACTGGAGCAACCATCAGCTATCAACTTGTTAAAAATCGTGAACCACTGAAAAATGAATTCAACGAAACCAAACAACTAACGGATGGAATCCAATCAAACCTTTCAAAAATCAAAAAGAATATTGAAATCATCCAAGAGCAAAGAGTCCTTTTAAATCAACTACTGGAAGACTTTTCCTATAAAGCAAGGGTCTTCTCTCAGCAAGCCAACGCTTCTGTAGAACAAATCCAAACTATTTGGTCTGAGAAATCTAGCGATCATGAATAAACAAAAAGGTTTTGAGATAGTCGTCTCAAAACCTTTTTATTTATAGAAGTATTTGACTTTAGTTTCCTCCAGCACCAGCTACCGTTGTATCCGTATAAGGTGTCACTGTCGGTTGATAGGGTGTCACTGCTTCTGAGCTGACAGAAGTTTCTGGAGCATAGGAAGGATCATAATAGCCTCCGCCTGTATCCTGGCTCGCCTCTACTGGACTTTCGCCACTTTCTGATGAAGAAGCTCCCCCAGTTTCGTCGCCATCCAATAGAACGGCACTTGTTTTGAGCTTGCTTAAAGGTGATAAGCCCAAACTTTTACGCAAGATATTCTGCATCTTCAGCAGGTGCTCTGAAGTAACGATTTGGTAACTTCCGCCATCCGCTAGGGTGGCATCTTCCCCTTTCAACTGTTCCATACGGATGTTCTTCAAGGCATCTCGATAACCCATCAACTGCATCAAGCTATTCGTATCCAAGGAGATATTGGTCTGCATATTATCACTAACCGCTTCAATAATTCCTTGATAGTTGCTCAAACCGTCCAGAGTCAATACTTTCTTGATGATCTTTTCGATAACTTCCCGTTGTCGTTTTTGACGGCCATAGTCTCCTTCTGGATCTTGATAACGCATCCGTGAATATACCAAGGCTTGCTCTCCATCAATCTCTTGACGACCAGGTGGAATTTTCGCTGTGTATTCCGGTTCATTTTCTTCGATTGAAATATCAAAATCAAATGGATTGTTTACCGTGATACCACCGACCTTATCAACCAGTTGGACGAGACCTTTCATATTGATCATCGCATAACGGTCAATATGAATATTCATCAAATCTTGGATGGTTTCAATGGCCAACTCTGCCCCACCTTGAGCATAAGCCGCATTCAGCTTCGCTTGGACAGTTTCTCCATCCTTCGTGATATTGGTCAAGATATCCCGTTCCAAACTCATAATCGTTGTTTCACGCGTCTGTGGATTCACCGTCACCAGAATCATGGTATCACTGTTTCCTACCCACTGATCCTCTCGTGAACCTGACCCTGTATCAACCCCCATGAGCAAGATGGTCATCGGTTTGTTTTCTGCAATGACATTATTTTCATCGCCAATGCCTTTAAAGGTCTTACTCAACGTGTTTGTTGACTGATTGAGGATGGTCAGCCCATAGGCTCCAAGCCCGATTGTCGTTACAGCTAACAAACTAAAAAACATTAATAGAATTTTTTTAATCATTGATTCTGTCCATCTATCAGTTTGCCCATTAGGTAAACATCCAGATATTCCCCTTCCTTGTATACGCCTCTCTTGCGGAGACCTTCAATTTCAAATCCTAGCGTTTGGTAGAGATGGATGGCCCGTTCATTTCGAACTTGGACACTGAGGTCTAACTTTCGAAGGAGGTTGGTACCTTCTGCCCATGCGATTCCTTCTTCTAGAAGAATACGACCCAAGCCTTTATTCCAATAGGCCTTCCGAACAACGATAAAGACATCTCCAATATGGCGCAAGGCTCTGTTTTGATCCGCTGCAATATTTAAGACACCTACCAGATCCTCACCCAAGTATAATAAGAGACATAATTGATTGCCTGTTTGTGCTTGTGTTTCAGCAAATATTTCCAACTCTTGCTTGGTCATCCCAAGCCCTTCTGGAGCCAAGGTCATGAACTCAGATTCAGTCGCTACAGCTTTAAAAAAGTCGAGTAAACGCTCTGCATCCGAAGCCTCAGCCTCTTTTAAAAAGAGATCCAATACCTGTTCCATCTTCAAGCTCCTACAGAAGTTAGAAATGAGTCCTTTAATTGTTCTGCACGTTCACCGACAGCTGACAAGCGTATCTCACGTCCGTCGCCGTCCTTGAGCAGTTCAACCTTTAAATATCCAGCAGGAAGACTGGTCTCTAGCAATTCTCCCCACTCAATAACGGTCACCCCTTCACCAAATAAAAAGTCATCCAAATCAATCGAATCTGGATCATCTCCAATACGATAAACATCCAGGTGATACAAGGGTAAGCGACCTTCATATTCTCTCACGATAGTATAAGTGGGACTTTTGATCATCTGACGAATATCCAAACCTTGAGCAAGGCCTTTTGTAAAGGTTGTTTTCCCTGCCCCCAGATCTCCCGTCAGAATCACGACATCCTGTTTTTCTAATCGTTGACCCAACTGTTTCCCGAGGGCCATCAACTCTTGTTCATTTTGACTTTTCATTCCTCCATTATACCAAAAATAATTGATTATTGCCCACTATTTTTAGTCGATCAACCTCCTGCCTCACATGAGACAATCAAAAAAAGCTTGGACTTTTTGTCCAAGCTTTCCTCTATGTTCATTCTAATGCAAGGCCATACTGATAAAGTTCAAGATAAACAAGGCATCTAAAATCCAAATCATACTGTGAACTTCTTTGGCTTCACCTTTGACCAATTTGGTTACTGTATAGGTAATAAAACCTGCTGCAATCCCATTTGTGATGGAATAGCTGAATCCCATAAAGATAGAGGTAAAGAAGGCTGGTACAGCTTCTGCCATATCATCCCAATGGATGTTTTTCAAGCTACTTAACATCATGATCCCAACGATGATTAAAATCGGTGCCGTCGCTGCAGTTGGTACGATGGCAAGAAGAGGACTAAAGATACTTGACACTGCAAAACAGAGGGCTACTACAAGGGCTGTCAGACCAGTCCGTCCACCAGCTCCAATTCCCGCAGCTGACTCAACATAAGTCGTCACATTCGAAGTACCTGCAATAGCACCAACAGATGTGGCTACAAGGTCTGAATAAAGGGCTTTATCCAATTTAGCGGATTGGTGATTTTCACCATTTGTAGCCACGATTCCGACTTTTTCTCCTGTACCGATCAAGGTACCAATCGTATCAAAGATATCTGTCAAGGAGAATGCCAAGATGGCCATCAAGGTTTCAGGAAGACGAGAAGTATTGGTAATCAAAGAACCTAATCCTTCTGAACCAAGTGCAGCTCCAAAAATTTTGCCAAGATCATTAACGGCTGCTCCAAGATGGGTACTACCAAAGTCAATCGTTGAAAGATCAACAATGCCAAATACAATACCAAGGATTGTTGTCGTAAGGATAGAAAGGATAATTCCTCCTTTAATGCCCTTGATGACAAAGAAAACAGTAATGGCTAAGCCAGCCAAGGCAAGGAGGACTGTCGGACTATTGAAACTAACAAGTCCTGGGACCGCTGCAGAATTTGCTGTAATCGCTGCATTCGCTTTGTCAGCCCCTTCTCCTGCCACCGTATAAGTATGTGGATCAATTGAAAACTTCAACAGGCCAGCATTTTTAATTCCGACATAGGCCAAGAAAATTCCGATACCAGCTGAGATAGCTGAACGCAAAGCATTTGGAATTGACTCAATAATCATTTTCCGAACATTGGTTAATGTAATAACCAATGAAATTAGTCCGCAAATAAAGACCATTCCCAAAGCTTCTTTCCAAGAATAGCCCATCCCAAATACCACTGTAAAGGTAAAGAAGGCGTTCAAGCCCATACCTGGTGCTTGGGCATAAGGCAGATTCGCATAGAAAGCCATCATGAGAGTCCCAACGACTGAACCAATAATGGTTGCTAGAAATACTCCTTGAGCAGGCATTCCTGTTTGGGAAAGCATTTGAGGGTTTACAAACAAGATATAAGACATGGCAAAGAAGGTCGTTAAACCAGCTAATACCTCTGTACGAACCGTCGTTCCGTGTTCAGATAGTTTGAAAAACTTATCCATTTTTCCAATAAACTCCTTAAAAAAAATAAATCTGCTCGCGACTCAATCACGAACAATACCAATATTTTATCAAATATTATTCACTTTTACAAGAGATTCATCTGGACAATCTTTCGTGTCATATCATCTTCTATTCGAAAGACTGAAATTTTCCTGTTTATCTGGTATAATGGTAGCATTCGTCTTAAAATATGGTGCTCTATACTCTATAAAACATTCCTTATTTAGAGTTCGAAAAACCATACAAATGAAAGGATTCTTCCTATGAATAAGAAACTAATCGCTGTCGATTTAGATGGCACCTTATTAAATTCTGAGAGTAAATTATCATCCTATACGATTGAAACTATCCAAAAAGTCAGTGAACAAGGCCACCAGGTCATTATTACAACTGGGCGTCCCTATCGAATGGCAGATCATATCTATAAGGAATTGGGATTGGAAAGTCCCATGATTAACTTTAATGGCGCTCTCACTCATATTCCAAATAAAAAATGGTCGAAAGAACTATCCATGACCCTTGATAAAAAATACCTCCTCGATATGGTTGAGAGAGAAAATGACATCCAAGCGGACTTTATTGCAGGAGAGTATCGCAATAAGTTCTATGTCACCCATACCTACCACCATACTATTGATCCCGCCTTATTTGGGGTTTCAAAAATCTCCTCCAAAACAAAATTCGAAGCTCGTAAAGTTACCGAAAATCCGAATGCCATCCTCTTTCAAACACGCGCTGAAGATAAGTATGCTTTAGCCGAAGAAATGCGTGATTACTACCATCACGAGCTAGAAATCAATAGCTGGGGTGGACCCCTCAACATTCTGGAGTGCGCTCCAAAAGGGGTCAATAAGGCCTTTGCCCTTAACTATCTCCTCGAGACTTACGGACTTGATCGGAAAGATCTGATTGCCTTTGGAGACGAACAAAATGATACAGACATGTTAGCTTTTGCAGGAACTGGTTATGCAATGAAAAACGCCAATCCTGTCCTCCTCCCCTATGCCGATAAACAAACCGAGTATACAAATGATCAGGACGGCGTTGCTCGTCAATTAGAAAAACTCCTCCTATAAATAAAGAGAATTGCTTGAATCACCTTTTACAAGAAAGGATTCAAGCTTTTTGTTTTCTCAAACATACTGGACCTTATAGGGACCTTTTCTGAAAATAATTTAACTAGTTAAGTTTATTTTCAGAAAATTTTCTATGTAAACGCTTGCCAATTGACAAGGTTTGTGATAAAATTAACATAACAAAAATAAAAAAGGAGCCTAGCTCGTTTCATACGATAATGATTCAAGTGATGTTACTTCTCGTTTTATTACCGTCTCTAATTCAACTAAGCTCTTAAGGAGGAACAAATGAAAGCTGTTGTTGTAAATCCAGAAGGTACTGGTGTTGAAATCGTTGCAAACAAAGACATGCGTCCACTTGAAACAGGGGAAGCTCTTGTTCAAATCGAATACTGTGGTGTCTGCCACACTGACTTGCACGTCGCTCACGGAGACTTCGGTAAAGTGCCAGGCCGTGTTCTTGGACACGAAGGAATCGGAATTGTGAAAGAAGTCGCTCCAGATGTCAAGAGCCTAAAAGTTGGAGATCGTGTCAGTGTCGCATGGTTTTTCGAAGGATGTGGAACTTGTGAATACTGTACAACCGGTCGCGAAACCCTTTGCCGTACTGTAAAAAATGCTGGTTATTCTGTTGACGGAGGAATGGCTGAACAATGTATCGTTACTGCAGATTACGCAGTGAAAGTACCTGAAGGATTAGATCCAGCACAAGCTTCTTCTATCACTTGTGCAGGTGTTACAACTTACAAAGCCATCAAAGAAGCCAAAGCAGAACCAGGACAATGGATTGTCATCTACGGAGCTGGTGGACTAGGAAACTTGGCTGTTCAATATGCTAAGAAAGTCTTCAACGCTCATGTCATCGCTATTGATATCAACAATGACAAACTGGAATTAGCTAAAGAAGTTGGTGCAGACTTTGTTATCAACGGTCGCGAAGTCGAAGATGTCCCAGGATTGATCAAAGAAAAAACAAATGGTGGCGCTCACTCTGCTGTCGTAACAGCTGTTTCTAAAGTAGCTTTCAACCAAGCAGTAGATTCTGTTCGTGCAGGTGGCCGCGTTATCGCAGTTGGACTTCCTTCAGAAATGATGGATCTCAGCATTGTGAAAACGGTATTAGATGGTATCCAAGTCATCGGTTCTCTAGTAGGAACTCGTAAAGACTTGGAAGAAGCCTTCCAATTTGGTGCAGAAGGCTTGGTAGTCCCTGTCGTTCAAAAACGTCCAGTAGAAGATGCTGTCAAAGTCTTTGAAGAAATGGAAGCTGGAACCATTCAAGGACGTATGGTACTTGACTTCACAAACTAAATAACTGAACCTACAGGACTAGCCCAACTGGGCTGGTCTTTTTTTAGTACTCTTAATAGATCCATCAACCAGTTTGTTATATTTTTATTTTACTTGTTTGATTCATGACTGATTTTCCACAATTTCATAACTAACCTTCGCTTACAAACTATAGCATATATAGCGCTGTTTTCATGGAATCATTTAGCGATAAACCAGTAGGAATAGGTGCTCTATAGGGATAAATTAATATAACAAAGATCCTCTTTTACCTGTAAATTTTGATAGAAAAATTGACTTAAGTGTGAAAACGATTTATAATAAAGTAGCTTAAAGTTTTCTTAAACTGAAAGTCAAACAAATTTATAAGGAGGAATGTCAATAATGAGTATTGGTATCATTATTGCTAGCCACGGTGAATTTGCTGCTGGGATCCACCAATCCGGCTCGATGATCTTTGGGGATCAAGAGAAAGTTCAAGTGGTTACGTTCATGCCAAGTGAAGGCCCAGATGATCTCTATGCTAAATTCAATGCTGCTGTTGCCGCATTTGATGCAGAAGATGAAGTCTTGGTTTTGGCTGACCTTTGGAGTGGTTCTCCATTTAACCAAGCGAGTCGCGTTATGGGAGAAAATCCAGATCGTAAATTTGCGATCATCACTGGATTGAACCTGCCGATGTTGATTCAAGCTTATACAGAGCGTTTAATGGATGCAACTGCTGGCGTTGATAAAGTTGCTGCAAACATCATCAAAGAATCTAAAGATGGAATCAAAGCTCTTCCAGAAGAATTGAATCCAGTCGAAGAAGCAAGCACTGCTTCAGTTGCTCCTGTTGCCCAAGCCGCTATTCCAGAAGGAACAGTGATCGGTGACGGAAAACTCAAAATTAACCTTGCCCGCTTAGATACTCGTCTACTTCACGGACAAGTCGCAACTGCTTGGACACCTGATTCAAAAGCGGATCGAATTATCGTAGCTTCAGACTCAGTTGCCAAAGATGAGCTCCGTAAAGAGTTGATCAAGCAAGCAGCACCGAATGGTGTGAAAGCAAACGTTGTCCCAATTCAAAAATTGATCGACGTTGCAAAAGATCCACGCTTTGGTGAAACACATGCTTTGATCTTGTTTGAAACACCTCAAGATGCCCTTCGTGCCATCGAGGGTGGTGTTCCGATTAAAACCTTGAACGTTGGTTCAATGGCCCACTCAACTGGTAAAACCATGGTTAACAATGTCTTGTCAATGGACAAAGAGGATGTGGCTACATTTGAAAAAATGCGTGATCTTGGAGTAGAATTTGACGTCCGTAAAGTGCCAAATGACTCTAAGAAAGATTTGTTTGACTTAATTAACAAAGCTAACGTTCAATAATCGATTACTTACGAAAGGATTTTAAACATGTCTATTATTTCTATGGTATTAGTGGTCGTTGTTGCCTTCTTAGCAGGTCTTGAAGGTATCCTTGACCAATTCCAATTCCACCAACCACTTGTTGCTTGTACCTTAATCGGTTTGGTAACAGGTAACTTGACTGCCGGTGTTATGCTTGGTGGTTCCCTTCAATTACTTGCACTTGGCTGGGCCAACATTGGTGCCGCAGTTGCACCCGACGCTGCTCTTGCATCAGTCGCCGCTGCGATTATCTTGGTTCTTGGTGGTGACTTTAGCTCTAAAGGAATCGCTGTGGCTCAAGGTGTAGCTATTCCACTTGCAGTTGCTGGTCTTTTTTTGACAATGATCGTCCGTACTCTCTCCGTTGGTTTGGTCCACACTGCTGACGCTGCTGCTAAAAAAGGTGATATCAAAGGCGTAGAACGCGCTCACTTTGTAGCCCTTCTCCTTCAAGGTCTTCGTATCGCCATTCCTGCAGCCCTTCTTTTGATGATCCCTGCTGACACTGTTAAAGGTGCTCTTGAAGCGATGCCTGCTTGGTTGTCAGACGGTATGCAAATCGGTGGTGGTATGGTCGTAGCCGTTGGTTACGCCATGGTTATCAACATGATGGCAAGCCGTGAAGTTTGGCCATTCTTTGCCATTGGTTTTGCTCTTGCTGCCGTTAGCCAATTGACCTTGATTGCTCTTGGTGCAATTGGTGTTGCACTTGCCTTGATCTACCTTTCTCTCTCTAAGAAAGGTGGCAATGGAGGTGGCGGAGTTGCTACTTCTAATGACCCAATCGGCGATATCCTTGAAGACTATTAAGAAAGGTGTGACACTATCATGACTGAAAAATTACAATTATCTAAATCAGATCGTCAAAAAGTTTGGTGGCGTTCAACCTTCTTGCAAGGTTCTTGGAACTATGAACGGATGCAAAACTTGGGTTGGGCTTACTCATTGATCCCAGCTATCAAAAAACTTTACACGAAGAAAGAAGACCAAGCGGCTGCTCTTGAGCGTCACATGGAGTTCTTCAACACTCACCCATACGTAGCTGCTCCAATCATCGGGGTAACTCTTGCCCTTGAAGAAGAAAAAGCAAATGGCGCTGCGATTGATGATGCCGCTATCCAAGGGGTTAAGATTGGTATGATGGGACCTTTGGCGGGTATCGGAGATCCTGTCTTCTGGTTTACAGTTCGTCCAATCCTTGGAGCACTTGGTGCATCTCTTGCCTTGACTGGTAATATCCTTGGTCCACTTATCTTCTTCTTTGCTTGGAATGCGATTCGTATGTCCTTCTTGTGGTACACCCAAGAACTTGGATACAAAGCAGGTTCTGAAATTACCAAAGATATGTCTGGTGGGATCTTGCAAGATATCACTAAAGGAGCTTCTATCCTCGGGATGTTCATCCTTGCTGTCTTGGTAGAACGTTGGGTATCTATTAAATTCATCTTTAATGTTTCTTCTGTCAAATTAGACGACAAAGCTTATATCCACTGGGATAAACTTCCTGAAGGATACAAGGGTATCCAAGAAGCCTTCGCTCAAGTTGGTTCAGGTCTATCTCAAACACCTGAAAAAGTTACGACTTTCCAACAAAACTTGGATTCATTGATTCCTGGTTTGATGGGATTGCTTCTTACTTTCGCTTGTATGTGGTTGCTTAAGAAGAAAGTATCTCCAATCACTATCATCATCGCCCTCTTTGTAATCGGTGTCTTGGCACACGTTGCTGGCTTGATGTAAGCAAAGATCAACAAAAAAGAAGGTTTCGACCTTCTTTTTATTATGGTATAATGAAATGAACATTGTTACAGGAGGATCACATGGCGCAATCACAGAATAAAACCGTGGAATTCCATACCACTGGTGTCTCTTATCTAGGTGTTGGTGGAAAGGTTGGAAAAATCCTAGTTGGGAATGTCGCTTTTGAATTTTATGCGGATGCTAATGTAGAAGACTACGTCCAAATTCCCTGGAAAGAAATCGAACAGATCGGAGCCAACGTATCCGGGCGTAAAATTAGCCGCCATTTTGAAATTTACACCAAGGAAAGCAAGTTTCTATTTGCTTCTAAAGACTCGGGTAAAATCTTAAAAATTGCCCGTCAACACCTTGGAAATGATAAAATTGTCAAGCTACCGACCTTGATCCAAACCATCGCAGCTAAAATTAAAAATCTATTTGCAAAATAGCTCCTTTTCTTGTATAATAAACGAAAACGGATAAGTAAATTAAGGAAATCTTTCAGAAAGTCTGCGGTTGCTGTGAGCAGATAGAGGACTTAATTGAAATTCTACCGTTTATCAAAAAATTGAAGATCAAATCAAGTGCACACCTGTGAAGTTGGATGGAACCGTGGCCCTGCCACTCCAACACTGTAACAGGTGTGCTTTTTGTTAAAGGAGAAGCTATGTTAGATATTAAACGAATTCGTACAGACTTTGATGCAGTTGCTGAAAAATTAGCGACACGCGGTGTAGATACTGCCATCTTGAACGAAATGAAAGAAATCGATGCCAAGCGACGTGACATCTTGGTCAAAGTAGAAAGCCTCAAGGCTGAGCGTAACACAGTATCTGCTGAAATCGCCCAAGCCAAACGCAACAAAGAAAATGCAGATGATAAGATTGCTGCCATGCAAACTCTTTCTGCAGAGGTCAAAGCCTTGGATGCAGAATTGGCAGAAATTGATGCGAGATTGACAGAATTTACTACGACTCTTCCAAACATCCCTGCTGATAGTGTGCCTGTTGGGGCTGATGAAGACGATAACGTAGAAGTTCGCCGTTGGGGAACTCCTCGCGAGTTTGACTTCGAACCAAAAGCTCACTGGGACCTTGGAGAAGACTTAGACATCCTTGACTGGGAACGTGGTGGTAAAGTCACTGGCGCTCGTTTCCTCTTCTACAAGGGGCTTGGAGCTCGCTTAGAACGTGCTATCTACAATTTTATGTTGGATGAGCATGGCAAGGAAGGATACACAGAAGTCATCACCCCTTACATGGTCAACCACGATTCTATGTTTGGTACTGGTCAATATCCAAAATTCAAGGAAGATACTTTTGAACTCAGCGACACCAACTATGTCTTGATTCCAACTGCTGAAGTTCCACTGACCAACTACTACCGTGATGAAATCATTGATGGTAAAGATCTACCAATCTACTTTACTGCTATGAGTCCATCTTTCCGTTCTGAAGCTGGTTCTGCTGGTCGTGATACTCGTGGTTTGATTCGTTTGCACCAATTCCACAAGGTTGAAATGGTTAAATTTGCCAAACCGGAAGAATCATATGAAGAATTGGAAAAGATGACAGCTAACGCTGAAAATATCCTTCAAAAACTCAACCTTCCATACCGTGTCATGGCTCTCTCAACGGGAGACATGGGCTTCTCAGCTGCTAAGACTTATGACTTGGAAGTCTGGATTCCAGCGCAAAATACCTACCGTGAAATCTCAAGCTGTTCCAACACAGAAGATTTCCAAGCCCGCCGTGCGCAAATCCGCTACCGTGACGAAGCAGATGGTAAAGTCAAACTTCTTCACACCTTGAACGGTTCTGGATTGGCTGTTGGACGTACCGTTGCTGCTATTCTTGAAAATTATCAAAATGAAGATGGTTCTGTAACCATTCCTGAAGTCCTTCGTCCATACATGGGTGGCGCTGAAGTCATCGCACCAAAATAAGAAAAAACTGAGTCTTGCAAATAGCAAGCTCAGTTTTTTAATATTTACGAAAACGTTGGTAACGTTGCTCTAGAAGTTCTTCGAGAGGCAAAGCTTGTAGCTCCTTCAATTCTGCTTGGATTTCCTTCTTCACTTGAGCTAGTAATTCGCCATTGGAAAAACCATGCTCCGGAATCACCTTGTCCACAATATCCATATTCAACAACTCATGCGAAGTAATCTTCATCAATTCAGCTGCTTCCATGGCACGGCTTCCGTCTTTCCAGAGAATAGAGGCAAATCCTTCTGGACTCAAAACTGCATAGATGGAGTTCTCAAGCATCCAGACCTTGTCTGCTACAGCTAAAGCAAGAGCCCCACCTGAGCCACCTTCTCCGATGATAATCGCGATAATCGGAACTTTTAAGTCACTCATTTCCATGAGGTTACGGGCAATAGCCTCACCTTGTCCTCGTTCTTCAGCGCCAACACCCGGATAAGCACCCGCGGTATTGATGAAGGTTACTACTGGACGACCAAATTTCTCCGCCTGTTTCATCAGACGCAAGGCTTTTCGATAGCCTTCAGGATGGGGTTGACCAAAGTTTCGACTGAGATTGTCTTGAAGATTCTTTCCTTTTTGAATCCCGACCACCGTCACCGCTTGTTCTCCTAGCCAACCAATTCCACCAATCACTGCACCGTCATCTCGGAAATTCCGATCTCCATGCAATTCGATAAAGTTATCAAAAATTCCATGTGCATAATCGAGAGCTGTCAAACGTCCTTGGTCACGAGCTTCTTTAATAATTTGTGTTATTCTTGTCATTACTTCCCTCCATGAAAGGCTAACAAGTCTGCGATTGTTGAACGCATTTCACTACGCTGGACAATCACATCCACAAAGCCATGCTCCTGCAAAAATTCAGCCTTTTGGAAATTATCTGGCAACTGTTCCCGTACGGTAGACTCGATCACTCTTCGACCTGCAAATCCCACAAGGGCTTGACTCTCTGCAATGATAATATCTCCTTCCATTGCAAATGACGCCGTTACCCCTCCTGTTGTTGGGTCTGTTAGAACTGTCAGATAAAATAAGCCTGCTTTTGAGTGTCTTTGAACAGCTGCAGAGATTTTAGCCATCTGCATCAAACTGACGATTCCTTCTTGCATCCGAGCTCCACCAGAAGCGGTAAAGAGCACAACTGGGAGCTTTTCTTCTGTCGCCAATTCAAATAGACGCGTAATCTTTTCACCGACCACAGAGCCCATAGAAGCCATGATGAAATTAGAATCCATAATACCGAGAGCCACTTGATGGCCCCCGATCTTTGCAGTTCCTGTTAGCACAGCTTCATCAAGTCCTGTCAATTCACGAACAGCCGCCAATTTCTTCTTGTAGTTTGGAAACTTAAGCGGGTCCTTGGTCTCAATACCCGTAAACAATTCAATAAAGCTTCCTGGATCAATTGTCAATTGAAGTCGCTCTACCGCAGATATTCGGAAGGTATAACCACACTTAGGACACAGACGTTCACTTCCTAGATCCTTTTGATAAATCGTATGTTTACAGCCCGGACACTGAGAAAACAACTCATCTGGAACCTCTGGTTTCGGCTGAGGTGCTTCAATGGCCGACCGATTGGGATTAATTCGAATGTACTTATCTTTTTTAGAAAATAAAGCCATCAACTTCTCCTTACTTGGTAAAAGAACTTTGTAATTGTGCCCGTTCATTCCTTGTGAAAATGAATCTCACATTTACAAAGTTCATTGCTTATTGATTTTTCTGATAATTTGGTAAAAATGTCTCCATCAGAAAGGCGGTATCGTAATCACCAGCAATCACATTCGAATCTGAAATCAAATCCAATTGGAAATCACTGTTAGTCATTACACCGTCAATTTCCAACTCATAGAGGGCGCGTTGCATCTTCATCAAGGCATCAAAACGATTCTCTCCATGGACAATGATTTTGGCAATCATACTATCGTAGTAAGGTGGAATCGTATAGCCAGGATAGACAGCAGAATCCACGCGCAAGCCGACTCCTCCACTTGGAAGATAGAGATTGGTGATTTTTCCTGGGCTAGGTGCAAAGTTAAAGGCAGGATTTTCTGCATTGATCCGGCATTCAATAGCATGACCAGAAATTTGAATATCTTCTTGACGGACAGACAATTCTTGCCCAGCAGCAATCTTAATTTGCTCTTTCACGATATCAATTCCTGTGACAAATTCTGTCACGGGATGCTCAACTTGAACCCGAGTATTCATCTCCATGAAGTAAAATTCGCCTTTTCCTTCATCGTAAAGAAACTCGATTGTCCCAGCATTTTCATAGCCAACAGATTCTGCTGCGCGGACGGCTGCAGAGCCAATTTGATCTCGAATCGTCTTACCAATTGCTACGGACGGAGATTCTTCGAGAACCTTTTGGTTGTTTCTCTGAAGCGAACAATCCCTCTCACCTAAATGAACCACATGTCCAAATTGGTCAGCCAAGATTTGAACCTCAATATGACGAGCCGGGTAGATGACGCGCTCTAGGTACATGGCTCCATTACCAAAGGCCGCCTTAGCTTCTGTCGAAGCAGATTCAAAAGCGGGAACTAGGTCTTCTGCCCGCTCTACTTTACGGATTCCTTTACCGCCACCTCCAGCTGATGCCTTCAGCATAACAGGATAGCCAATCCGATCGGCAACTTCCAAGGCTTCTTCAGCTGTATGAACTTCACCATCCGATCCTGGAATAACAGGCACACCTGCTTTGATCATTTGTGCCCGGGCATTAATTTTATCACCCATCATATCCATAACAGATCCTGATGGTCCGATAAACTTAATTCCGACTTCTTCACACATGGTGGCAAACTTCGAATTTTCACTCAAAAATCCAAATCCTGGGTGAATAGCTTCTGATCCAGTCAAAACAGCTGCAGATAAAACAGCATTCATGTTCAAATAAGAATCGGTTGACTTGGCAGGCCCAATACAAACGGCTTCATCCGCTAGTAAGGTATGCAAGGCTTCCTTATCAGCCGTTGAATAGACAGCGACTGTTTCAATTCCTAATTCACGAGCAGCTCGAATAATCCGGACCGCAATTTCACCACGATTCGCGATTAAAATTTTTCGGAACATAGAAACCTCCCTAGTTACCAATTGCAAATGTTAAGGTCCCGCTAGCAGCTAATTTCCCATCGACTTCCGCTTTTGCTTCCACGACCGCAATCGAACCACGACGCTTGACAAAGGTAGCCGTCATCACGAGCTGATCTCCCGGAACGACTTGTTTTTTAAATTTAACCTTATCCATTCCAGCATAAAAGACTAATTTCCCTTTATTTTCTGGTTTGGATAATTCTAAGACACCGGCAGTTTGTGCCAAAGCTTCCATAATGAGAACACCTGGCATAACTGGGTAGCTTGGAAAGTGCCCATTAAAGAAAGGCTCATTGATCGTCACATTCTTGATGGCTACAATCGTATCCTCACTTGTTTCGAGGACGCGATCCACCAATAACATAGGGTAACGGTGTGGAAGAGCTTCTTTAATAGCTTGAATATCGATCATTTAATCCGTACCAATCCTTTCCCAAACTCGACCATTTCTTCATTTGAAACAAGGATTTCAGTGACGATTCCATCTCTTGGCGCAGGAACTTCATTCATGACTTTCATTGCTTCAATAATCAATAAAGTTTGGCCTTTTGAAACGCTATCTCCAACCTGAACAAAAGCTGGTTTATCTGGACCTGAAGCTAAATAAGCTACACCGACAAGAGGACTTTCAACTACTTCCCCTTCTGCTGCTACTGTTGGAGCAACTTCTGGAGCTGACGGAGCAGCTGGTTCTTCTGCGAGAACAACAGAGCTTTCAACAGCGGGCGCCACTTCCTGAACTACAGGAGCTGGAGTAGCAGGTTGCGAGCTAGCTACACTGCCAGTATTTTTACTAAATGATAGCACATCCGTTGCATTTTGATAGCTAAATTCACGAAGACTGGATTGGTCAAATTGACTCATTAGGTCTTTAATTTCTTGAATATTCACTTTATCCCTCCCAACGTTTAAAGGCTAAGACAGCATTGTGTCCTCCAAATCCAAATGTATTGGAAATAGCATAGGAAATCGGACGTTCTTGCCCTTCACCAAAGATGACATTGGCTTCAATATAATCTGATAACTCTTGTGTTCCAGCAGTTTTTGGAACATATTGATGACGAATTGCTTCAATTGTCGCAATAGCTTCAACTGCCCCTGCTGCTCCCAAGAGGTGACCTGTAAATGATTTTGTAGAAGATACTGGAACTTCTTTACCAAATACAGAAACGATTGCACCACTTTCTCCTTTTTCATTTGCTGGAGTAGAGGTTCCATGGGCGTTGACATAATCAACTTGAGCTGGTTCAATTTCTGCCTCATCCAAAGCCAACTTCATTGCCTTGATAGCTCCTTGACCTTCTGGATGTGGAGAAGTCATATGGTAGGCATCACAGGTATTACCGTAGCCCACGACTTCAGCAAGAATGGTTGCACCACGTTTTTCAGCGTGTTCCAAACTTTCAAGCACCAACATTCCTGATCCTTCACCCATTACAAATCCATTCCGATCTTTATCAAATGGAATAGAAGCACGAGTTGGATCTTCTGTTGTTGAAAGAGCTGTTAGGGCTTGGAAACCGGCGATTGCAAATGGCGTAATAGAAGCTTCTGAACCACCTACCAACATCAAATCTTGGAAACCAAACTTAATGGCACGGAAAGCATCCCCAATCGCATCATTGGAAGAGGCACAAGCCGTGTTGATCGATTTACAAATTCCATTAGCTCCAAAACGCATAGCAACATTACCAGATGCCATATTTGGCAAAGCTTTTGGAAGAGTCATTGGTTTGACACGTTTTGGTCCTTTTTCATGCAAACGAATCACTTGATCTTCGATTTCTTTGATACCACCGATACCAGAAGCAACAATGACACCAAAACGATCTTTATCAATAGCTTCTACGTCTAAACCTGCATGATTCACAGCTTCTTGAGCGGCATACAAAGCATATAATGAGTAGTTGTCAAAGCGGTTTGTATCTTTTTTGATAAAGTATTTATCAAATGGGAAATCTTGGATTTCAGCTGCATTATGAACAGCAAAGTCACTGTGGTCAAATTTTGTAATCGGACCAATTCCAATCTTTCCTTCTTTTAAGCTATTCCAAAATTCTTCTGGAGTGTTTCCGATTGGAGATGTCAAGCCATAGCCTGTTACAACAACACGATTTAATTTCATTTCAAACCTACCTCTTTTTATTGCATGGTTAAGCCACCATCAATTGCGATGACTTGCCCTGTTAGATATTCTTGAGTCGCAAGAAAGACTGCAACATCTGCTACTTCTTCTGTATTTCCAAAGCGTTTCATCGGAATTTGAGCGAGAGACATTTCTTTAATTTTTTCCGGAAGTCCTTCTGTCATATCAGATTCGATAAAGCCCGGAGCAATGACATTGACTCGGACATTTCTTCCAGCTACTTCACGCGCTACCGATTTAGAAAAACCAATCAAACCAGCTTTTGAGGCTGCATAGTTAGCTTGTCCAACATTTCCTGTTAGACCGACAACACTCGACATGTTGATGATAGCACCTTCACGCGCCTTGGTCATCGGCTTTAAGACTGATTGTGTCATATTAAAAGCACCAGTCAAATTCACCTTCAAGACTTGCTCAAAATCTTCTTCCGTCAATTTTAACATGAGCTTATCATTGGTAATCCCAGCATTGTTAACAAGGATGTCTACTGAGCCAAGTGCTTCAATCGCTTCCGCGACCATTCGTTTCGCTTCCGTAGCTTGGGATACATCCCCAGTAACGCCAACTACCTTCACACCATATGAGGCAAATTCATCCACTAGACCTGCAGGGAGCTCTCCACGACTATTTAAGACAATGTTGGCTCCTTTTGACGCAAATTTATGCGCAATAGCCAATCCAATGCCTCTACTTGAGCCAGTAACAAATACATTTTTATTCTTCAGTTCCATAGTCACCTCATCTTATTCGTTCAGTAGGGCTTCAAGGCTGGCTTGATCCTCAACATTTTTCGTTGGAAGAGTTTTATCAATTTTTTTCAAGAAACCAGTCAAGACCTTACCTGGACCAATTTCAATCACTTCATCTACTCCAAACTCTTGAATCGTTGCAATCGAATCATAGAAACGAACGGGCTCCATCACCTGGCGAGCTAATAAAGCTTTGATTTCGTCTGATTTCATGATCTTTGCTTCTGTATTCCCAACCAAAGGCAAGCTAAAGTCCTTAAAAGTAACTCTCTCAAGTTCAGTCGCTAGTTTTTCACTAGCAGAAGCAAGTAAGGCCGTATGGAAGGGGCCAGAGACATTCAGAGGAATCAACCGTTTTGCCCCTGCTTCTTGTAAGAGTTCAACAGCATAGTCCACAGCTTCAACCTCTCCACCAATCACAATTTGGGCAGGAGTGTTGTAGTTAGCTGGTGTTACGACTCCCTTTTCAGAAGCCTGTTGACAGATTTCTTCAATCAAGGAAGGATCAGTATTCATGACAGCTACCATCTTTCCGCTTCCAGCAGGCGCAGCTGTTTCCATAAATTCACCCCGCTTAGCTACCAAAGCGACTGCTTCTTCAAAAGAAAGAGCACCTGCAGCAACTAGAGCAGAATATTCTCCTAGAGAAAGACCGGCAACAATATCCGGTGTAATACCCTTTTCTGCTAATAGACGATAAATAGCTACTGAAGTTGTCAAAATAGCCGGTTGGGTAAAGCGTGTTTGATTGAGCTTGTCTTCATCAGAATCAATCAATCCTCGTAAATCATAGCCCAAAATCTGACTTGCAGTATCAAATGTCTTCTTAACAATCGGATAAGTTGCATACAAGTCACTAGCCATCCCCAATTTTTGGGCACCTTGACCAGCAAATAAGAAAGCACGTTTTGTCACTGTTCTCTTCCTTTCCTTTACTTGTTAGAATTTGACATCTGCCCAGCGAGCTGCTTCTTTCTGAATGACTTTAGCAGCTCCAAAATAGATATCTTCCAAGATTTCAGCACAGGTTTCTTCTTTACTTACGAGACCTGCAATTTGTCCTGCCATCACAGATCCGTTATCAACGTCTCCGTCCACAACAGCATTGCGAAGAGCACCTGCTCCTAATTCTTCAATTTCTTCTTGAGTCTTCTTACCTGCCAAGAAATCTTTTTCAGCTTGGTTATAAGCAGAAGCCAATTTATTCTTAATCGCACGAACTGGATGGCCAACAACTGACGCAGACACTACTGTATCAATGTCTTTAGCTTTCAAGATTTTATTCTTAAAGTTTTGGTGAGCATTTGATTCTTTAGCAACGACAAATCGTGTTCCCACTTGAACAGCAGCTGCTCCAAGCATGAAGACTGCAGCTGCTCCAGCACCATCAGCCACACCACCAGCACCAATAACTGGAATAGAAACAGCTTCGACCACTTGACGAACCAGGGTCATGGTAGTCAATTTACCAATATGCCCACCTGCTTCCATTCCTTCAGCAATCACAGCATCCGCACCTAGTTTTTCCATCCGTTTTGCTAAAGCTACTGAAGGTACAACTGGAATAACGGTAATGCCAGCTTCGTGGAAACGATCCATGTATTTTCCAGGATTCCCTGCACCAGTGGTAACAACTTTAACCCCTTCTTCGATAACCAAATCAACGATATCATCTGCAAAAGGAGAGAGGAGCATGATATTCACTCCAAAAGGTTTGTCAGTAATGGATTTGACACGATCAATATTCGCTTTGACAACTTCTTTAGGTGCATTTCCTCCACCGATGATCCCAAGACCACCCGCATTGGATACAGCTCCCGCTAGATCACCATCAGCGACCCAAGCCATACCACCTTGGAAAATTGGATATTTAATGTTTAATAATTCTGTAATTCGTGTTTGCATAATACCTTCCTCGTTTTCGCTTAAGTAATAGTTTGAAAGCGGTTCTTTGCTTTGAGCGTCAAACTATTACCTAAACAAGAGAGAATATCTTTCGATACTCTCATCCATTATTATTTAGTTTTTTCTTCTACGTAAGCAACAAGGTCACCTACAGTTGACAAGCCTTCTTCTGTTTCAATTTGAATGTCGAATGCATCTTCAATTTCTGAAATCACTTGGAACAAATCCAATGAATCAGCTTCAAGATCTTCAAAAGTAGACTCAAGTGTTACTTCTGATGGTTCTTTACCAAGTTCTTCAACAATAATTTCTTGTACTTTTTCAAATACTGCCATGATTGGCCTCCTTAAAATAATAAAAAATTTTTAAAATGTGTTACCACATGTTTAACTAGATTGTAACAAGAAGTGAGCCCCATGTCAAACCTCCACCAAATCCAGACAGAAGAATTGTTTGACTTCCATCCAATTTGATCAGTCCTTGGTCGACACACTCCGATAATAAAATTGGAATACTTGCGGCACTCGTGTTACCATATTCCATCATGTTTGCAGGAAGTTTTTCCCGATCAACCCCGATTTTCTTAGCCATTTTATCTAAGATACGGTCATTTGCTTGGTGCAGAAGAAAATAATCAATCTCTTCAACAGGCACTGGAGCATCTGCTAACATATTTTTAATACTCTTAGCCACATCCCGAATGGCAAAATCAAAGACTGCTCTCCCATCCATTGACAAATATTTTTTATCTTCTTCCTTATCAGAATATGGTGAAGATAAACCAACAGATGATGATTGAAGAACTTCTCCACGGGAACCGTCTGAAAACAGACTTTCTGCTAAAAAAGTTTGTTGCTCGGAAGCTTCCAATAAAACACCGCCAGCACCATCCCCAAATAAGACTGCTGTTGTCCGATCTTCCCAATCGATCACTTTCGATAAGGTTTCACTTCCGATAACGATTCCTCGTTTGTACTGGCCAGAGCGAATAAACTTTTCAGCAGTCGCAAGCGCAAAGACAAATCCACTACAAGCAGCGGTCAAATCAAAAACAAAGGCTTTAGAGGCACCAATTTTAGCTTGAACACGAGCAGCTGTAGATGGCATCATGGAATCCGGTGAAATCGTAGCAACAAAGATAAAATCCAACTGATCCGCTTGTAAACTACTTTTTTCAAGCAAGCGACGAGCCACTTCCGTAGCTAAATCGCTGGTTGATTCTGATTGAGAAATATGACGCTTCCTAATTCCTGTCCGACTAGCAATCCACTCATCACTGGTATCCATCCGTTCAGAAAGATCCTGATTGGAAATCACTTGGCTTGGCGCATAATGGGCTACCTGACTAATTTTTGCAAAAGTCATTATTTCAACTCCTCCAAGAAACGATAAAGGTTCTGCAACCCTTTTTGCATCACTTTCCGTTCATCTGGAGACATCCCATCGATAATTTGATTG
The DNA here is from genome assembly GCF_000186465.1 of Streptococcus australis ATCC 700641. Taxonomy (GTDB): domain Bacteria; phylum Bacillota; class Bacilli; order Lactobacillales; family Streptococcaceae; genus Streptococcus; species Streptococcus australis. Next base: position 2,118,590 of record NZ_GL636091.1, read on the forward strand.
ACCATTCGCTTGTGAAATTGTTGGTGAAGCCGATACAAGAGTTTTCCTCTTTTGGTCAAACTCAAATGGACAACCCGACGATCAACTTCAGATCTGGTTCGTTCAATATAACCTTTTCGTTCAAGGTTATTTAAACTGGTTGTGACTGTACCTAACGTAACCATTAACGAACGCGAAATATCACTTGGAGTTGCGTTTGGTGTTGAGCCGATGACATCTATTGTGTGCATTTCCTTAATAGAAACATCATTAAATCGACTGCTACGTAAACTAGTTTCTTCGATGACTAAAACGTTGTTAAAAATGGATGTAAGGTAATCATTGACTAGTTGAAAATTCAAAAACCACACCCCCTATTCATTACTTTGATAATCGAATTTTATCAAAATTCAAACCAAATAGCAAGTCCCAACAACAAAAACATAAAAATTTTACGTTTTTATTTTCCTATAAATTTTGGACGTCGACGTTCTGAATAGGCAATAACTCCCTCTTTAAAGTCTTCTTTTAAAGATAGATTTCTTTGCAATCTCAACTCAATTTCAGCATAGCGATCCCAGTCAGTCAGCATGCTAGACCAGGCCAACTCTTTAATCGCAGCAAAAGAATTGTCTGAGCTACGTCTTAACTTTATGAGAAGTTGGTTAACAGTCTTGTCTAATTTATCTACTTCAGAAACCTTATACACAACGCCATATTCCAGAGCCTTTTCAGCACCTAATGGTTCACCAGTCATCGCTAACTGAGTTGCTCTACTCAAACCAATGGCTCTTCCTAAAAGGAAAAGACCACCAGCATCAGGAGCTAAACCTACTCCAACAAAGGCTTGAATAAACTTGGCTTTATCAGAAGCAATACAAAAATCTGCCGCTACTGCCATATTAGCAGTTGCTCCTGCAACCGCACCATCTGCAACCATAATCACAGGTTTTGGAAGTTGCTTCATTTTTTTAGAGATTTGATTTACCAATTCCGCAATTTGCGTTAACGAATCGATATCATCGGCATCGACAGCCCGCTTCATCTCTGCTAAATCACCACCAACCGAAAAAACCTTACCAACTGCTTTAAATAAAATAAAACGAATATCTGGATTCTTCTCAGCTAATTCTAATGCTTCAAGGATTTCCTGACACATTGGAATGTTAAAACCATTTGAAACCTCAGGTCTATTTAAAACAATAGATGCGAGATCCTCTTCTACAGAATATATAATCGTTTCGAACACCATAAGCCACCTCTTTACTAATTAGCTGTTCAAATTGTTTGATAGTTGAACTTATTTATTTTTATATTATTTTAGCACAACTACTTTGAGAAGTAAATTACATTTTCATAACAAAGTGTCTCAGCCGAAAGACTTGCTTGATAGCAGTGCTATTTTAGATTGTAACCAAGCTCTATCTTTGGTATAATTTAAAGTAAGTTTTGTAAAGGAGTCCACATGAAAGTAGTTAAATTTGGTGGTAGTTCGTTAGCATCTGCTACCCAGCTAGAAAAAGTATTCAATATTGTTAAAGAAGATGAAACCCGTCAATACGTGGTCGTTTCTGCTCCAGGGAAACGCAATGCTGAGGACACAAAAGTTACCGATGCCCTCATCAAGTATTATAAAGAATATACCAACGGAAAAGATACTAGTCAAAGTCAAGAATGGATTATTAATCGCTATCGTTCTATTACAGAGGAGTTAGACTTAAACGAGGAAATTATCGAAGAAATTGCTAGAGATATCATTTCCCTTGCAACACTTCCCAAATCCGATAACACCTTCTTATATGATACCTTCTTAGCAGCTGGAGAAAACAACAATGCGAAACTCATTGCAGCTTACTTTGTTAAAAAGGGCTTAGAAGCAAAATATATCCATCCAAAAGATGCAGGTATCTTTGTAACAAGTGAACCTTGTAATGCTCGCATTCTGCCTTCTAGTTACGATAAGATTGAAGAACTCAGAAACCATAATGAAATTTTAGTAATCCCTGGATTCTTTGGAATTACTAAAGAAGGCCAAGTATGTACTTTTTCAAGAGGTGGTTCTGATATTACAGGATCTATTATTGCAGCCGGAGTTAAAGCAGATCTCTACGAAAACTTTACGGACGTCGATGGTATTTTTGCAGCTCACCCAGGGATTATTAAACACCCACATTCTATTCCTGAACTAACCTATAAAGAGATGCGGGAATTAGCCTATGCTGGCTTTAGTGTCCTCCATGATGAAGCACTTGTTCCTGCATATCGTGGAAAAATTCCAATGGTGATTAAGAATACCAACAATCCAAAACATCCAGGTACCAAGATTGTGCTGAACCATACCAATGAGAATGTAAAAGTTGTTGGAATTGCAGGAGACTCAGGATTTGTCAGCATTAATACCACCAAATACCTGATGAATAGAGAAGTCGGTTTTGGTAGAAAATTATTACAAATTTTAGAAGATTTGAATATTAGTTGGGATCACATGCCAACAGGAATTGACGACCTATCAGTCATTCTTCGGTCAAAAGAATTAACCCCAATTAAGGAACAAGAAATTTTAAAACATTTAATCCAAGATTTACAGGTGGACTATGCCGAAATTGAGCATGATCTTTCCATTATCATGATAGTAGGAGAGAATATGAAAAATCAAATTGGTGTAACAGCAACAGCTACAAAAGCTTTATCAGAAAACAACATTAATATCCAAATGATTTCTCAAGGATCCAGCGAAGTTTCCATCATGTTTGTAGTCAATCAAGAACAAGAAAAACAAGCTATTAAAGCTCTATACAATGTTTTCTTTAACTAAGAAAAAAGGTTCGAAAGAACCTTTTTTTAATGTATTCATAAAAATAAAAAAAAAACCCTTTCGGGTACTGACTCCGCCAGTAGGACTCGAACCTACGACATCATGATTAACAGTCATGCGCTACTACCAACTGAGCTATGGCGGAAAAAA
>NZ_GL636092.1 GCF_000186465.1 Streptococcus australis ATCC 700641
GCTAAGCGACTACCATATCTCACAGGGGGCAACCCCCAACTACTTCCGGCGTTCTAGGGCTTAACTTCTGTGTTCGGCATGGGTACAGGTGTATCTCCTAGGCTATCGTCACTTAACTCTGAATGATGAACATTCAAAATTGAATACCTATATTCTAACAAAAATCTAACCAGCTGTAAATATCCTCAGTTACTTTTTGGATAAGTCCTCGAGCTATTAGTATTAGTCCGCTCCATTGCTCACACAACTTCCACTCCTAACCTATCTACCTGATCTTCTCTCAGGGCTCTTACTAACATATTGTTATGGGAAATCTCATCTTGAGGTGGGTTTCACACTTAGATGCTTTCAGCGTTTATCCCTTCCCTACATAGCTACCCAGCGATGCCTCTGGCGAGACAACTGGTACACCAGCGGTAAGTCCACTCTGGTCCTCTCGTACTAGGAGCAGATCCTCTCAAATTTCCTACGCCCGCGACGGATAGGGACCGAACTGTCTCACGACGTTCTGAACCCAGCTCGCGTGCCGCTTTAATGGGCGAACAGCCCAACCCTTGGGACCGACTACAGCCCCAGGATGCGACGAGCCGACATCGAGGTGCCAAACCTCCCCGTCGATGTGAACTCTTGGGGGAGATAAGCCTGTTATCCCCAGGGTAGCTTTTATCCGTTGAGCGATGGCCCTTCCATACGGAACCACCGGATCACTAAGCCCGACTTTCGTCCCTGCTCGAGTTGTAGCTCTCGCAGTCAAGCTCCCTTATACCTTTACACTCTGCGAATGATTTCCAACCATTCTGAGGGAACCTTTGGGCGCCTCCGTTACCTTTTAGGAGGCGACCGCCCCAGTCAAACTGCCCGTCAGACACTGTCTCCGATAGGGATCACCTATCCGGGTTAGAGTGGCCATAACACAAGGGTAGTATCCCAACAGCGCCTCCATCGAAACTGGCGTCCCGATCTCTATGGCTCCTACCTATCCTGTACATGTGGCACAGACACTCAATATCAAACTGCAGTAAAGCTCCATGGGGTCTTTCCGTCCTGTCGCGGGTAACCTGCATCTTCACAGGTACTAAAATTTCACCGAGTCTCTCGTTGAGACAGTGCCCAAATCATTACGCCTTTCGTGCGGGTCGGAACTTACCCGACAAGGAATTTCGCTACCTTAGGACCGTTATAGTTACGGCCGCCGTTTACTGGGGCTTCAATTCATACCTTCGGATTACTCCTAAGCACTCCTCTTAACCTTCCAGCACCGGGCAGGCGTCACCCCCTATACATCATCTTACGATTTAGCAGAGAGCTGTGTTTTTGATAAACAGTTGCTTGGGCCTATTCACTGCGGCTGACCTAAGTCAGCACCCCTTCTCCCGAAGTTACGGGGTCATTTTGCCGAGTTCCTTAACGAGAGTTCTCTCGCTCACCTGAGGCTACTCGCCTCGACTACCTGTGTCGGTTTGCGGTACGGGTAGAGTATGTTTAACGCTAGAAGCTTTTCTTGGCAGTGTGACATCACTAACTTCGCTACTAAACTTCGCTCCCCATCACAGCTCAATGTTATAGAACTAAGCATTTAACTCAATTCACACCTCACTGCTTAGACGTGCACTTCCAATCGCACGCTTTAGTTAGCCTACTGCGTCCCTCCATCACTACATACTCTAGTACAGGAATATCAACCTGTTGTCCATCGGATACACCTTTCGGTCTCTCCTTAGGTCCCGACTAACCCAGGGCGGACGAGCCTTCCCCTGGAAACCTTAGTCTTACGGTGGACAGGATTCTCACCTGTCTTTCGCTACTCATACCGGCATTCTCACTTCTATGCGTTCCAGCACTCCTCACGGTATACCTTCTTCACACATAGAACGCTCTCCTACCATACCTATAATAGGTATCCACAGCTTCGGTAAATTGTTTTAGCCCCGGTACATTTTCGGCGCAGGGTCACTCGACTAGTGAGCTATTACGCACTCTTTGAATGAATAGCTGCTTCTAAGCTAACATCCTAGTTGTCTGTGCAACCCCACATCCTTTTCCACTTAACAATTATTTTGGGACCTTAGCTGGTGGTCTGGGCTGTTTCCCTTTCGACTACGGATCTTAGCACTCGCAGTCTGACTGCCGACCATAATTCATTGGCATTCGGAGTTTATCTGAGATTGGTAATCCGGGATGGACCCCTCACCCAAACAGTGCTCTACCTCCAAGAATCTTAATGTCGACGCTAGCCCTAAAGCTATTTCGGAGAGAACCAGCTATCTCCAAGTTCGTTTGGAATTTCTCCGCTACCCACAAGTCATCCAAGCACTTTTCAACGTGCCCTGGTTCGGTCCTCCAGTGCGTTTTACCGCACCTTCAACCTGCTCATGGGTAGGTCACATGGTTTCGGGTCTACGACATAATACTAAAGCGCCCTATTCAGACTCGGTTTCCCTGCGGCTCCGTCTCTTCAACTTAACCTCGCATCATATCGTAACTCGCCGGTTCATTCTACAAAAGGCACGCTCTCACCCATTAACGGGCTCGAACTTGTTGTAGGCACACGGTTTCAGGTTCTATTTCACTCCCCTCCCGGGGTGCTTTTCACCTTTCCCTCACGGTACTGGTTCACTATCGGTCACTAGGGAGTATTTAGGGTTGGGAGATGGTCCTCCCAGATTCCGACGAGATTCCACGTGTCTCGCCGTACTCAGGATACTGCTAGGTATAAAGACTATTTTAAATACGAGGCTATTACTCTCTTTGGCCTACCTTCCCAGGTAGTTCTTCTATAATCTTTAAGTCCACATCGCAGTCCTACAACCCCGAAGAGTAAACTCTTCGGTTTGCCCTCCTGCCGTTTCGCTCGCCGCTACTAAGGCAATCGCTTTTGCTTTCTCTTCCTGCAGCTACTTAGATGTTTCAGTTCACTGCGTCTTCCTCCTCATATCCTTAACAGATATGGGTAACAGGTATCACCTGCTGGGTTTCCCCATTCGGACACCCCCGGATCTAAGCTTACTTACAGCTCCCCGAGGCATTTCGTCGTTTGTCACGTCCTTCTTCGGCTCCTAGTGCCAAGGCATCCACCGTGCGCCCTTATTAACTTAACCTTATTAACCTAATTTTTTCAAAATTAGAAAACTCATTAAATATTCACAGCGTTTTCGGTTTATTTTCTTGTTACTATTTGATATAGATATTCAATTTTCAATGTTCATCCTTGGTGATCTCTCACCAATGGAGCCTAGCGGGATCGAACCGCTGACCTCCTGCGTGCAAAGCAGGCGCTCTCCCAGCTGAGCTAAGGCCCCACAAGACCTCTCAAAACTAAACAAGACGAACGTGCAGGTTTCCTTATCCTTAGAAAGGAGGTGATCCAGCCGCACCTTCCGATACGGCTACCTTGTTACGACTTCACCCCAATCATCTATCCCACCTTAGGCGGCTGGCTCCTAAAAGGTTACCTCACCGACTTCGGGTGTTACAAACTCTCGTGGTGTGACGGGCGGTGTGTACAAGGCCCGGGAACGTATTCACCGCGGCGTGCTGATCCGCGATTACTAGCGATTCCGACTTCATGTAGGCGAGTTGCAGCCTACAATCCGAACTGAGACTGGCTTTAAGAGATTAGCTTGCCGTCACCGACTTGCGACTCGTTGTACCAGCCATTGTAGCACGTGTGTAGCCCAGGTCATAAGGGGCATGATGATTTGACGTCATCCCCACCTTCCTCCGGTTTATTACCGGCAGTCTCGCTAGAGTGCCCAACTGAATGATGGCAACTAACAATAGGGGTTGCGCTCGTTGCGGGACTTAACCCAACATCTCACGACACGAGCTGACGACAACCATGCACCACCTGTCACCTCTGTCCCGAAGGAAAACTCTATCTCTAGAGCGATCAGAGGGATGTCAAGACCTGGTAAGGTTCTTCGCGTTGCTTCGAATTAAACCACATGCTCCACCGCTTGTGCGGGCCCCCGTCAATTCCTTTGAGTTTCAACCTTGCGGTCGTACTCCCCAGGCGGAGTGCTTAATGCGTTAGCTACGGCACTGAGTCCCGGAAAGGACCCAACACCTAGCACTCATCGTTTACGGCGTGGACTACCAGGGTATCTAATCCTGTTTGCTCCCCACGCTTTCGAGCCTCAGCGTCAGTTACAGACCAGAGAGCCGCTTTCGCCACCGGTGTTCCTCCATATATCTACGCATTTCACCGCTACACATGGAATTCCACTCTCCCCTTCTGCACTCAAGTTAAACAGTTTCCAAAGCGTACTATGGTTAAGCCACAGCCTTTAACTTCAGACTTATCTAACCGCCTGCGCTCGCTTTACGCCCAATAAATCCGGATAACGCTCGGGACCTACGTATTACCGCGGCTGCTGGCACGTAGTTAGCCGTCCCTTTCTGGTAAGATACCGTCACAGTGTGAACTTTCCACTCTCACACTCGTTCTTCTCTTACAACAGAGCTTTACGATCCGAAAACCTTCTTCACTCACGCGGCGTTGCTCGGTCAGACTTCCGTCCATTGCCGAAGATTCCCTACTGCTGCCTCCCGTAGGAGTCTGGGCCGTGTCTCAGTCCCAGTGTGGCCGATCACCCTCTCAGGTCGGCTATGTATCGTCGCCTTGGTGAGCCGTTACCTCACCAACTAGCTAATACAACGCAGGTCCATCTGGTAGTGGAGCAATTGCCCCTTTCAAGCAGATATCATGCAACATCTACTGTTATGCGGTATTAGCTATCGTTTCCAATAGTTATCCCCCGCTACCAGGCAGGTTACCTACGCGTTACTCACCCGTTCGCAACTCATCCAGAAAGAGCAAGCTCCTTCCTTCAGCGTTCTACTTGCATGTATTAGGCACGCCGCCAGCGTTCATCCTGAGCCAGGATCAAACTCTCATTAAAATAATTGTTTGTCTTAAACTCATTCTGTCACTGACAGATTTATTGTTTTTTTATTGTTCAGTTACTATAACCTTCGTTATAGCGCCCTGCACATTGGTTCGTCTTGTTCAGTTTTCAAAGGTCTTTGTCGCTCTCTCGCGACAACTATATTAGTATATCACGACC
>NZ_GL636093.1 GCF_000186465.1 Streptococcus australis ATCC 700641
TGAACCGCACCCCACAAGTTAGACAGAAAAAATCTAACTTTTGGGGTGTTTTATTATGAAATTGACATATAAGGATAAGGTTCAGATATATGAACTTAGAAAACAAGGGCGAAGCTTCAAAGAGCTTTCAAATATATTCGGAATAAATATTCCTAATCTTAGGTACATGATTAAATTGATTGATCGTTACGGTATAGAGTTCGTCAAAAAGGGGAAGAATCGTTATTATTCTCCTAAATTAAAACGAGAAATTATTGATAAAGTTCTGCTTGAAGGTCGTTCACAAATAAGGGTGTCTCTAGATTATGCTCTCCCAAACCAAGGAATGCTTCCAAATTGGCTGGCACAATACAAGAAAAATGGGTATACTATTGTTGAGAAAACAAGAGGGAGAGCACCTAAAATGGGACGCAAGCCAAAGAAGAAACCTGAAGAAATGACAGAGTTAGAACGTCTTCAAGCAGAAAATGAGTATTTGAGAGCGGAGAATGCCATTCTAAAAAAGTTGAGAGAACTCCGATTGAAGGAAGAAAAAGAGCAAGAAGAAAAACGGAAATTGTTCAAGGATTAGTAACAGAGTTTTCTTTAGATATCCTTCTAAAGATTATTAAGCTTGCCCGTTCATCTTATTATTATCACTTAAAACAGCTGGATCAAAGCGATAAGGATGATGAAGTTAAAGCTGAAATTCAGTCAATTTATACTGAGCATAAAGGAAATTACGGCTATCGCAGAATGACTCTTGAATTGAGAAATCATGGCTTCGTAGTGAACCATAAGAAGGTGCTGCGTCTTATGAAAGTACTTGGTTTAACGGCTCGAATTCGCCGTAAACGGAAGTATTCTTCATACCAAGGAGAGGTTGGCAAGAAAGCAGATAACCTTATTCAACGTCAATTTGAAGCAATCAAACCAATGCAAAAGTGCTACACAGATGTGACAGAATTTGCCATTCCAGCAAGCAGCCAAAAGCTTTATTTATCACCAGTTTTAGATGGCTTTAACAGCGAAATTGTCTCCTACAATCTTTCTACTTCGCCGAACTTACTACAAATGAAAGCTATGCTAGAACAAGCCTTTACAGCGAACCATTACGAAAATACAATTCTCCATAGTGACCAAGGATGGCAATACCAACACGATTTCTATCATCATTTTTTAAAGAATAAGGGAATTCAACCATCTATGTCACGTAAGTGAAATAGCCCAGATAACGGTATGATGGAATCTTTCTTTGGCATTCTTAAGTC
>NZ_GL636094.1 GCF_000186465.1 Streptococcus australis ATCC 700641
AGGTCCCGTAGTGTAGCGGTTATCACGTCGCCCTGTCACGGCGAAGATCGCGGGTTCGATTCCCGTCGGGACCGTAGGAACTTAGTTTCTAGAAGATAATGATACGACTCGTTAGCTCAGTTGGTAGAGCAATTGACTTTTAATCAATGGGTCACTGGTTCGAGCCCAGTACGGGTCATTATAGCGGGTTTGGCGGAATTGGCAGACGCACCAGATTTAGGATCTGGCGCTTTACGGCGTGGGGGTTCAAGTCCCTTAACCCGCATAAAAGAATAATAATGAGCCGGCTTAGCTCAGTTGGTAGAGCATCTGATTTGTAATCAGAGGGTCGCGTGTTCAAGTCATGTAGCCGGCATTTTTTTATATAAAGAAACAGATGCGAACGTAGTTCAGTGGTAGAACACCACCTTGCCAAGGTGGGGGTCGCGGGTTCGAATCCCGTCGTTCGCTTGAGGAGGCCGGGGTGGCGGAACTGGCAGACGCACAGGACTTAAAATCCTGCGATTGGTAACGATCGTACCGGTTCGATTCCGGTCCTCGGCATAGACTTAGGTTGGAGAAGAAGCACCCTTAGCTCAACTGGATAGAGTACCTGACTACGAATCAGGCGGTTAGAGGTTCGACTCCTCTAGGGTGCATGGTCGCAAGACTATGTAAGAATTGAATAAGAACGAGCACCCTTAGCTCAACTGGATAGAGTACCTGACTACGAATCAGGCGGTTAGAGGTTCGACTCCTCTAGGGTGCATAAAGCGTAAGCTTTAGTTCGGGAAGTAGCTCAGCTTGGTAGAGTACTTGGTTTGGGACCAAGGTGTCGCAGGTTCGAATCCTGTCTTCCCGATTT
>NZ_GL636095.1 GCF_000186465.1 Streptococcus australis ATCC 700641
AATCATGACCACCCGTCAAACGGGTGGTTTGTACCAGGGCTATAAGCCCAAATTACCAGCCAGCGCCTAAAGACGCTGGCTTTCACTTTGTTCAAGCCTTATTGCATTTGACTCGTCACAAGCCTCTCGAAGAGGCATACGTACTACTTGCCACTATCCCTAAAGGGATCTTCATATTCTTTTACACTCAACTTATCTAAAGCAATGTCTTTGTGCTCTTGTTCCTGAATGTATTTCTTTATTGTGGCTTCATTAAGTCCAACCGTACTCACATAATATCCCTCTGCCCAAAAATGTCGATTTCCAAACTTATATTTCAGATTGGCGTGTTTATCAAACATCATTAGAGCACTTTTACCTTTTAAATATCCCATGAAACTTGCAACGCTAATTCTAGGCGGAATGCTCACTAACATATGAACATGATCTGGCATTAAATGGCCTTCAATAATCTCAACACCTTTATAACTACATAATCGATGGAATATTTCTCCCAAACTACTTCTATATTGATTATAGATCACTTTTCGTCTATACTTAGGGGTGAACACAATATGATATTTACACATCCATTTTGTGTGTGATAAACTATGTGCTTTTTGGGCCATATTTTTCTCCTTTCGCTTTACAATTGGCTTGAACACCTTTATTGTATCGCGTTTGGAGTTTTTTTGGTATAACCTTCGATGCGCACCCGCATAGCAGGTGGTTCTTTTGTCTCGCACCTAACGGAGCGAGACGGACTGAAAGTCACATAAT
>NZ_GL636096.1 GCF_000186465.1 Streptococcus australis ATCC 700641
GCTTCAACAAGTGCGAGCGAATCAGCAAGTACTAGCGCATCGCAAAGCGCATCGACAAGTGCGAGCGAGTCCGCAAGTACGTCCGCTTCACAAAGTGCTTCAACGAGTGCCTCAGAGTCAGCAAGCACGTCAGCATCGCAAAGTGCGTCTACAAGTGCGAGCGAATCAGCAAGTACTAGCGCATCGCAAAGCGCTTCAACAAGTGCTTCTGAATCAGCAAGCACCTCAGCATCGCAAAGTGCGTCTACAAGTGCAAGTGAATCCGCAAGTACGTCAGCGTCCCAAAGTGCTTCAACGAGTGCGAGCGAATCCGCAAGTACGTCAGCGTCCCAAAGTGCGTCTACAAGTGCGAGCGAATCCGCAAGTACGTCAGCGTCCCAAAGTGCGTCTACAAGTGCGAGTGAATCCGCAAGTACTAGCGCATCCCAAAGTGCTTCAACAAGCGCGTCAGAATCAGCAAGTACCTCAGCGTCCCAAAGTGCTTCAATGAGCACCTCAGAG